>NZ_JAXADV010000009.1:0-186766 GCF_033901115.1 Providencia sp. CIM-Carb-044 | reverse complement strand
ATGTGCGTTAAATACAGAGTTTCGAGAGCACGTGTTATTTGGGACTTAACAACTATTTAACTCATGCGCAAGCCGTGGCTAACTATCATCGGTGGTTCCGGTTTTATCGGCACCCGTCTCTCAAATCAATTAAAATCGCAAAATATTGACTTTAAAATTGTTGATATTCAAAAAAGCGAAGCTCATCCTGAAAAATGGGAATTTGGTGATGTGACCAAACCTGAAACACTTATTGAGCCATTAAAAGGCAGTGATGTTATTATTAATTTATCTGCTCAACATAAAGATAATGTGCACCCAATTAGCCTGTACTATGAAGTGAATGTTGATGGTGCTAAAAATGTCTGTGATGTGGCAGAACAGCTTGGCATTAAACATATTGTATTTACCTCTTCTGTCGCTGTTTATGGCTTTGTTGAAAAAGAAACTGGCGAAGACGGTGAATACCATCCGTTTAATGACTATGGCAAATCAAAACTTGAAGCCGAATATGTCTATGATGCATGGAAAGCCAAGTCAGCGGATAATATTTTAGTCACCATACGCCCAACGGTTGTTTTTGGTGAAAATAACCGTGGTAACGTTTATAATTTATTCCGTCAAATTGCTTCAGGCCGTTTCTTAATGATCGGCGCAGGGAATAACCAAAAATCGATGGCTTATGTTGAAAATGTCGCTGCATTTATTTATTTTGCGACTACGTTTACAACTGGAAAACATGTTTTCAATTATATTGATAAGCCTGACTTTACTATGAATGAACTAACCACTGTAATTTGTGGTGCGTTAGATAAACCAAAATCCAATATCCGAGTTCCTTATCCAATCGGAATATTAGGCGGTTACTGCTTCGACATTCTTTCTAAAGTGACAGGTAAAGAGTTTCCTGTCAGCAGTATTAGAGTGAAAAAATTCTGTGCAAGAACACAATTTAAATCAAACTACATTGCTGATACCTCATTTACACCACCAGTTACACTGGAAAAAGGTATCGCTAATACAGTTCAATACGAATTCAAATAAAATAGGCGAGTGCCTTTAACCATATTGCTATAGGGATAGAGTGTATTTATGAAGCGTCTTTCTGTTGCTGTACTTATGCTAACCGCATTAACAGGCTGCACCGTCACCCCCGGCGCCTATGTATCAACCTCGGGCAAAAATGTGGTTGATACCGGTGACCGTGATATTACTAAATTAGTTGATATCTACCCAATTTCGCCAAAATTGTTGGATGATATGTACACCGCACCCACCATTGCCAAACCCAACGCACAGTTAGAAAAGCAACTGACTCACTATGAATACCGCGTGGGTGCAGGTGACGTACTAACCATTACGGTTTGGGACCACCCAGAGCTCACTATCCCTGCGGGTTCATACCGTAGTGCGCAGGACTCAGGTAACTGGGTACATTCCGATGGGACTATTTACTACCCGTATATTGGTAAAGTCAAAGTGATCGGTAAAACCGTCACTGAAATCCGTACCCTAATCAGTAACCGCTTAGCCACTTATATTGAATCCCCACAAGTGGATGTCAGTATTGCCGCCTTCCGCTCACAAAAAATGTATGTATCTGGTGAAGTTGCCAAACCGGGTACACTGCCTATCACTAACGTTCCACTCACTATCTTAGAAGCCTTTAATAATGCAGGCGGCTTAACCGAAAAAGCCGATTGGGATAATGTCGTGCTTACCCGTAATGGCAAAGAAATCAAAGTATCATTACAAGATTTGGTTCAGTATGGGGATTTAACCCAAAACTACCTGATGCTACCGGGTGATGTGCTGTATGTGCCACGTAATGATAGCCAAAAAGTGTTTGTGATGGGTGAAGTCGGTCAACCAACGACCTTAACTATTGACCGCGCAGGTATGAGCATTACTGAAGCACTCAGTAAAGCAAGCGGCCTTAACCAAACAACTGCCAATGCAACAGGCGTATTTGTTATTCGCCCAATTAAAAACCAGCCAGCGGAAGACAAAGAGCTCGAAGCGCTATTACCGAAAAAAATGGCTGCGGTTTATCAGCTAGACTTATCGGATGCCACCTCACTCGTGATGGGAACTGAATTTAAACTGCAGCCTTATGACTTAGTGTATGTTACCGCAGCCCCTGTGGTACGTTGGAACCGTCTAATCACTCAGTTATTACCAACTATCGCTTCATATAATCAGTTAACTGAAGGTACCAAGCGTATTCACGACTGGTAATCGATATGTTTAATAATATTCTTGTTGTTTGTATGGGAAATATCTGCCGCTCTCCTACGGGGGAGCGTTTATTACAGCACTATTTTCCCAAAAAAACTGTTCACTCAGCAGGCATTATTGCTAAAAATGACATGCCCGCTTATGACAGCGCCATCCGGATTGCCGAGCAACATCAGCTTTCCCTTGAAAACCATCAATCACGTCGGTTAACTAGCGAAATATGCCATAAAGCAGACTTAATCCTAGTGATGGAAAACGATCATATTGCTAAAATCCACCAACAGTTTCCTGAAACCCGCGGTAAAGTGATGTTATTTGGGCAATGGATTAATAAAACCGAAATTCCTGACCCGCACAAACGCAGCGATGAAATGTTTGAGCACGTTTACCAGTTGATGGAAAAAGCCGCGATTGCTTGGCAAGGCAAAATTTAATTTTATTTATTGGATGACTTAACATTTAACCTATTATGAACACAACAAAAAATAGCTCTCCTGCCTCAGATGAAATCGATCTGCTCGCTCTGTTTAAAGTTTTGAAATCCAACACCATTAAAATTGGGTTTTTTACCGTGTTTTTTGCTGCTGTTGCAGTGGCATATAGCCTCTTGGCAACGCCAATTTACCAAGCCAATGCGACCTTACAGTATGACAAATTAGGCCAGGTTTCATTACTTGACCAAATGAGTGATGTCATGCCTTTTAGTAATAGTAGCAACCAAATAGACTCTGAAATTGAAGTCATCAAGTCCCGCATGGTGTTAGGTAAAACCGTTGCAGACCTGAACTTAGACACTCAAGCAGCCCCTGAAGACTTTGCCAGTAAATTACTTGGTGAAGTAGCTCCTGTTCAGGTTGATCTGTTCCAGTTACCTGAAAACTTAATTGGCCAACCATTTACCCTGATTTATTTAGGGGATAATAATTATTCCCTAAATGTGGATGGCCAAGTCTTGCAAGGTAAAGTCGGTGAAGTGCTCAAACAAGGGGAAATTAACTTATTAATTTCCAGTTTTGCGGCTGAAACTGGCGAAGAGTTTACATTAATCAAAAATGCCCGTTATACCACCATTGAAGACTTACGCAATACTTTAACCATCGCAGAAGTCGGCAAAGGTACTGGTATTATCAGCTTAGCGATTAAAGGTGCGGATCAAGTTGAGAATGTTAACATTCTCAACAGTGTTATCCAAAACTATGTTGACCAAAATACCGAACGTAAAAAAGAAGTCACAAACAATACGCTCGTGTTTTTAGATGGCTACTTACCGACCATTAAAAAGAAATTAGATAACTACGAAAACCAGCTCAATGCATTTCGTAAAAAGAATGAATCGATTGATCTCTCTTTAGAAGCTAAAGCCGCTTTAGATACTGCTTTGCAGGTCGAAGAGAAGCTCAATGAATTGACCTTTAAAGAGGTCGAGATTCAGCAGCTATATACCCGTAACCACCCTGCTTATCAGTCCCTGTTAGATAAACGCCAACAATTGTTACGTGAAAAAGAAAAAATCAGTAAAAACATTCAAAAATTGCCGAATACCCAACAAGAAATCGTCCGTTTAACCCGTGATGTTGAAGCAGAACAAGCGATTTACGCTCAATTAGTCGCGAAACAACAAGAACTCAGTGTATTGAACTCCGGTATTACTGCAGATGTACGTATTATTGACTCTGCGGAGTCCCAACCAAAACCTGTGGCACCGAAAAAATCACTGATTGTTGCTCTTGCCACTATCCTTGGCTTTATTATCGGCTGTGCATATGTAATTGCTCGCGAGTTCTTTAATAATAAAATTAAGAGCACGGAAGATATCGATGCATTGGGTGTCAACGTCTATGCCACCATTCCTTTCTCAGCCTATGAGAAAAAACTGATTGAGGCGGGCAATAAGAGCCCATTAGCGATAGAAAACCCAGCAGATACTGCGGTTGAAGCTATCCGTTCATTACGTACCAGTGTGTACTTTTCGGTAATGAACCAAGGTAACAACCTAGTTATGGTCACCAGTGCGTCACCGGGTGTTGGGAAAAGCTTTGTTACCTCCAATATGGCGGTGGTACTGGCTAACGCGGGTAAGAAAGTATTATTAATCGATACCGACTTACGTAAAGGCCGTTTGCACAAAGCCTTTGGATTAAACAATAAAGCGGGCTTATCTGAATATTTGTCACAGCAAAGCTTAGAATCGCCAACTATTCATGCCAACGTGATTGAAAACCTTGATGTAATTTGTCGTGGTAAAAATGTTACTCACTCTTCTGAGTTATTAATGGGCGAGCGCTTTAAGCAGTTATTAGATAAAGTCAAAAACCAATACGATATTGTGGTGATCGATACCACACCAATCTTAGCAATAACGGACTCTGCGATTATTGGTAAATATGTCGGTACTTCATTACTGATTGCTTTCTACGGTGTGAATACCGTGAAAGATGTCGATTTATCACTGAAACGCTTTAAGCAAAATGATATCGAAATTACAGGTGTGATCTTGAATGGTATTGATGCAAGGTCTGACGACTATAACTACCATTACGAATATTAAAACATTCCCATAGCCTCTATACCAAGTAAAGGCTATACCATCCACAATGAATTATTTATATCAACTCTAATAATTCATAATAGAGACATAATATTTGAAGCGAGGTCACCGTGTTTTTAATCGCAGGTCCGTGTGTAATTGAATCTGAAAGTTTAGTCCTTGATACTTTTGGAAAACTTAAAGAAATAACCGATAAACTTGGCATAGAATATATTGCAAAGTCATCATTCACGAAAGCAAATCGCTCATCTGTAAATGCATTCACAGGTCCAGGTGTTGAAGAGGGGCTAGCTATCCTCCAAAAGGCTAAAGACCAATTAGGTGTAAAAGTATTAACAGATGTACATGAAGATACCCCATTAAACGAAGTCGCATCTGTAGTTGATGTCTTACAAACACCAGCTTTTTTAGTACGCCAAACGAGCTTTATTCAACGAGTTGCCTCATTTGGTAAACCCGTTAATATTAAAAAAGGCCAATGGATGCATCCAGCAGATATGGCGCCAGTAGTCGAAAAATGCCGAGCCGTAGGGAATGAAGATATTTGGTTGTGTGATCGAGGTACTAGCTTTGGATTTGGCCAACTAATTAATTACATGCCAGGGCTAACTATTATGAAGGAAACTACAGGCTGTAAGGTTGTGATGGATGCAACTCATAGTGTACAAATGCCTGGTACTCTAAATGGTTCAACTGGTGGAAATAGATATCATGTTCCTGCAATAGCCCGCGCAGCTGTTGCCGTTGGCATTGATGGCTTGTTTATGGAAACACATCCAGATCCTAATAATGCATTATGTGATGGCCCCAATATGTTAGCGCTCAAACATATGGAAGAATTATTAGAAACGTTACTCGAAATTGATCAGGTAGTAAATAAGCAGCCAAGAATTGAAACTAAGTTCTAACTCATTGTACTCCATTTAAAAGATAAGAGTGAAGATGCTCTTATCTTCTGTATTTATCTCCCTACAAATTCGTAATCAATTAAATGAAAAAGATAAAAATAGTAATTCCTGCCCGATATGGTTCTTCCCGATTAGAAGGGAAGCCTATGCTGGAAATTTCTAATAAGCCAATATTTTGGCATGTTCATCAGCGTTGTATAGAAGCGGGTTTTAGTAAAAATGATATTTATCTAGCTACCGATGATGACCGTATTTACCAAAAATCACTATCACTAAACCTAAATACAGTAATGACATCCTCCCAACATGAAAGTGGAACAGATCGCATTTATGAAGTATCTAGAATAAAAGGTTGGGAGCCTCAAGATATAGTTATTAATGTTCAAGGTGATGAGCCAATGATTTCACCTACATTAATTCGTCAATTAGCTGAATTTTCAGTTTCTAGAACCGAATTTGATATTACTACTGCCGTAGTTTCTATTGATTCACTCAGTGATTTTGAAAACCCAAATGTGGTAAAAGCTGTAGTTGGTTTACATAATCGAGCATTATATTTTACTCGTTCTGCGGCACCATATAAACGAGATACCCCTACTGCTATTGATTTAGCCTTTAAGCATATTGGAATTTATGCATATACCGTCCAGTCTCTATCTAAATTTTGTTCTTTTGATGAAGCACCTTTAGAGGCCTATGAAAAACTAGAACAGCTAAGAGCATTATCTAATGGCTTAAGTATTGGTGCCTGGTATTACGATGGCGAAATTGCTCATGGGGTAGATACCTTATCCGACTATCAAAAAGTAAAAAATAGAATGGAGGCTCTGTAATGGATATTATTAAAATAGCGCGAGATGTAATTCATACAGAAATTGATGGGCTAAAATATATGTGTGAGCATCTTGGTAGTGAGTTCACTAATGCAGTCCATACGATACTAGCAACTAAAGGCCGCACTATTATTTGTGGTATGGGAAAATCAGGAATAATAGGGAAAAAAATTGCCGCATCTTTCGCTAGTACTGGGACTCCGAGTTTTTTTATGCATCCCGGTGAAGCCTTTCACGGTGACTTGGGTATGGTTAAACCTGAAGATATATTTATTGCAATTTCTAATTCTGGGGAAACTGAAGAAGTACTAAAATTACTACCTTTTTTAAGAGATAACGGTAATCACATTATAGCTATTACAGGCCATTCAAATTCAACTTTAGCTAAGAATGCACATTGCCATTTAGATATAGCTGTTCCTAGTGAAGCTTGCCCATACCAATTAGCACCGACTGCCTCAACAACGGCTACATTAGTGATGGGAGATGCCTTAACCGTAGCCCTAATGAATTCCCGCAACTTCAAACCAGAAAACTTCGCTAGGTTTCACCCTGGCGGAAGTTTAGGAAGGCGACTGCTATCACGTGTTAGAGACGAAATGTGTACTGACTTACCTATAATAGAACCTAATGCTGATTTTACATCAGTTGTTCACTCGATCTCTAATGGAAAACTAGGAGTTACATTAGTAAATACTCTCCCTAACATTTCTATTATTACAGATGGCGATGTTCGTAAAGCCATGAACTTGCATGGAAAACAGGTATTTGATCTTAAAGCAGAAAATATCCTTACAAAAAATCCTATAACAATTTTAGCCTCTGCAAGTATTCAAAATGCCTATGAGCTTATGGAAAGTAAAAAAATTACATCTCTTCTCGTTTGTGATAACGAAAAAATTGTAGGTATACTGAAAAAATAAGTTCATCAAAAATTATATACTCCTTTTAAAATAGAAATGATCAGTAGCTACTATTAACTAGAAAGGCTTCTTATGAATAATCAACAAGTTCTCGTCACGGGTGGCCTTGGCTACATTGGTAGCCATACCTGTGTACAGATGATCCAGCAAGGGATGCAGCCGGTTATTTTAGATAACTTGCATAATGCCAACCTTGAAGTGCTTAACCGTATTGAAGCTATCACAGGTGTTAAGCCAACCTTTTACCAAGGTGATGTGCGTGATGGGCAAATTTTAGCGTCCATTTTTGCTAATCATCAAATTCATTCAGTCATCCACTTTGCTGGGTTGAAAGCTGTTGGTGAGTCGGTACAAAAACCAATTGAATACTATGATGTTAATGTCAATGGCACATTGGTATTAGTGGAAAGTATGAAAAAAGCGGGTGTTAAGAGCCTGATTTTTAGTTCCTCCGCTACCGTTTATGGTGACCCTGAAGAAGTGCCATTAACAGAGAATTCCAAAGTCGGTGGGACCACCAATCCATACGGAACCAGTAAGTATATGGTTGAGCGTATCCTTTCGGATTTATATATTGCGGAAGATGATTGGTCACTGACCTTACTGCGTTATTTTAACCCTGTTGGCGCACACCCATCTGGAACCATGGGTGAAGACCCGCAAGGGATTCCGAATAACTTGGCACCGTTTGTTTCCCAAGTCGCTGTAGGCCGCCGCCCACAAGTGATGGTATTTGGTAATGATTACCCAACACCGGATGGTACTGGTGTGCGTGACTATATTCACGTGATGGATTTGGCTGATGGCCATATTGCCGCGCTGAATAAAGTTAGCCAGCAAGCAGGCTTACATGTTTACAATCTTGGTACAGGGACTGGCACAAGTGTGCTGGAAATTATTGCTGCTTTTGAAAAAGCGTCAGGTAAACCAATTAAATATGAGATTGTAGCAAGACGCCCTGGTGATATTGCGGAATGTTGGTCTAGTCCAGACAAAGCATTCAAAGACCTAGGCTGGAAAGCGCAGTATTCTATTCAAGATATGGTGAATGATAGCTGGCGTTGGCAGTCCATGAACCCTAATGGTTATAACAGCTAACCTCAACGAGTTATTTCAGAGACGAGCCTTTATGGCTCGTTTTTTGTTTTCAGGGTACAAATAATTTTTACGGCTGCTATAAAAGTTCCACATGAAAACAAACCCATTTGCGCGTAAACTCTTCCCATCATTTATTATCACAAATATCAGCTTAACGTTATGCCACACATTGTTTTATTCGAACCAGAAATACCACCAAATACGGGCAACATTATCCGCCTTTGTGCCAATACTGGCTTTGATTTGCATCTTATTCACCCTCTTGGCTTTACATGGGATGATAAACGCCTACGCCGCGCAGGGTTGGACTATAGCGAATTTGCCGATATCAAGCACCATCATGATTATTTTGCTTTTTTAAAAAGTGAAGGGCTAAACCCGGATAATAACCAATCTGAAAGCGGTGCACGCGTGTTTGCCTTAACCACTAAAGGTAAGCCAAGCCATAGTAATGTTAGTTATCAAGAAAATGACTATTTGATGTTTGGCCCTGAAACTCGGGGGCTACCGCCTTATGTGCTAGATAACATGCCAATGGAACAAAAAATTCGTATTCCGATGTTGGCAGATAGCCGCAGTATGAATTTATCCAACTCAGTGGCTGTGGTGGTGTTTGAGGCATGGAGGCAGTTGGGGTATGCAGGGGCGCTGCTAAAGGACTAGACTATAAAAGGAGCTCAGTTTGAGTTCCTTTAGTTTTAATCAATAAAAAAATGCTCTCCACCAATTAATGGGATCAACCTTGCGAGCACACCATCAAGAACCCCCTCATCAGCAACTACCCCAAACTTCATACTTCTATCTTTCCAAGATAGTGTTTGAATAAGGTTTGCCGCAGCAACACACGGAGTATCAAGATTATTTATCCTTACTTCTGTTATGTGCCCTCTAATGCTTGTGCTAATAGGACAACAAATTACCAAGCCTGATTTTTTATTATATTCCACACTGGATAAAACGAGTGCAGGCCGATATTTTCCTATTTCTTTTCCTTTCGTTGGGTCAAAATCTAACCAAATAATATCATTTCGCCTTGGTATGTAACTTTTACTCATTCACCAATTTCCATATCATTAATTTGAGCAAGTTCATCTGAATGACTATTATATTCATTCATATTGTCAAGCAAATAAGCTTCAGAAAACATCCTTATCTTCTTTTTGGGAGAAAGAACCAAATTACCGTTATTAACAGAAATATCAAGACGTTGACCAACCTCAATACCTAATTGTTTTAAGATAGCTGATGGGATAACAATGCCTTGGCTATTTCCCCATTTTTTTATAGCAACGCTCATTTCTCTTACCCCATACTTATTTTTGAGTATATTAGTTTCCAAATGTATAAACATTGTATAACTTCATTGAGGTTAAAGCAAATTTTCGGTCAATTTATATACAGATGAGGGAAATCAAAAATGAAAACGATCGAACTAGAACCCTCACAACTCAAATCCCATCCCCATCTTCAAAACCCCAAATAATGCCATTAAAGTTTTGATCCATTTCTAAGGACGGTTTATCGCTGGTTGGTTTACCGACAATGCGTGCTGGAACCCCGGCTACTGTGGTGTGTGGTGGAACGGGGTGAAGTACAACAGAACCTGCGCCAATTTTTGCGCCACGGCCAATTTCAATATTGCCTAAGATTTTTGCCCCTGCACCAATCATCACCCCTTCTCTTACTTTAGGATGGCGGTCGCCACAGGTTTTCCCAGTACCGCCTAATGTGACGGATTGCAAAATTGAGACATCATTTTCGACAATGGCCGTTTCCCCAATCACAATACCCGTTGCGTGGTCAAGCATAATGCCACAACCAATACGGGCCGCTGGGTGGATATCGACACCAAAAGAAACGGAGATTTGATTTTGCAAATAAACCGCCAGCGCTTGGCGGCCTTCTTTCCACAGCCAATTACCGATGCGATAGGCTTGCAAGGCGTGGAAACCTTTTAAATACAATAATGGCGTGGAGTATTTATCAACGGCAGGGTCACGTAAGCGAACCGCCGCTAAGTCCATTGCCGCAGAGAAAATCATACTTTCGTCATTGCGATAAGCGGCTTCCACAATTTCGCGCACTTCAAGAGCAGGCATAATCGGTGAGCTCAGTTTGTTAGCTAGCATATAACTGAGCGCACTGCCTAAATTGTCGTGCTTTAATAATGTCGCGTTAAAAAAACTGGCAAGAAGTGGTTCGCAGTCCGCAAGAGACTTCGCTTCATCTTTAATGAAACCCCAAATTCTATCCAGTTCTTCACGCGACATAATCACTCACCTATCTATTTTTATTAATCATGCAGCTTTGGCATATCGGCAATTTCATCTTTCGTCGCACGCCCTAATAGGGCTTGCGCTGCCTCTAACACATTTTTATGGCGATAGAGGATTTGATAAATTTGCTCAGTAATTGGCATTTCAACACCTGCCCGCTCAGCCAGTGCGCGGACTTCTTTGGTATTACGATAGCCTTCAACCACTTGGCCAATCTCTTTTTCTGCATCTTCAACACTAACGCCATCGCCTAGCATCATGCCAAAACGGCGGTTACGGGATTGGTTATCGGTACAGGTTAACACAAGGTCACCTAAGCCTGCCATCCCCATAAAAGTTGCAGGGTCTGCTCCTAAAGCTGCACCTAAACGGCTCATTTCCGCTAAACCACGGGTAATCAATGCGGTACGTGCGTTCGCACCAAACCCCATACCATCGGAGATCCCTGCGCCAATTGCGATGACATTTTTTACAGCACCACCCAGTTGCACTCCAACCATGTCAGGGTTCTTATAGACGCGAAAACTCTTGCCACAATGGAATAATTTTTGTAAATCATCACCAAATTGGCTATCGCTTGCCGCCACGGAAATTGCCGTTGGTAAACCTGCGGCTAATTCTTTCGCAAATGTCGGACCAGAAAGTACTGCCAGCGGAATTTCATTGCCTAATACCTCACGTGCCACTTCTTGCAACAAACGGCCAGTATCTCTTTCTAAGCCCTTAGTCGCCCAAATAATACGGGAGTCTGCGCGTAAGTATGGCTGGATTTGTTTTAGTACATCACCAAAAACATGGCTCGGTACGACAATCAAGATATTGGGGCTCGCCTCAACGGCGCGTTTTAAGTCCGTTTCGAGAGATAAACTATCAGGGAAAGAAACGCCAGGCAAAAACGCCTGATTACTGCGGTCTTGTTCTAATTGATGAATGTGTTTTGGGTCATGGCCCCATAGCACAACCTGATGTGCATTACGTGCAAGCGTAATGGCTAAAGCGGTGCCGTACGAGCCGGCACCGATCACTGTCATTGAAGCAGTATTCATTAAGCGTCCTGTTGAGCTTCTGAGTTCTGCGCTTGTTCACCTTGTTGCTGCTGTAAATAATTCATGAACAGTGCATCAAAGTTAACTGGCGCTAAGTTCAATTGTGGGAATGTACCACGGCCCACTAAGCTAGTGATCGCTTCACGTGCATATGGGAACAGGATGTTCGGGCAGTATGCACCTAAGCAATGTGCCATTTGAGTACCTTCAATGCCTTCGATAGAGAAAACACCCGCCTGCTGCACTTCACACAAGAAAGCTGTTTCTTCACCTAAAGTTGCCGTAGTCGTGACACGTAAAACAACCTCATAAACACCTTCAGACAGCTGAGTTGAAGAAGTATCTAAATCTAATTTGATTTCTGGTTGCCACTCGTGTTGAAAGATGTGTGGTGCGTTAGGTGCTTCAAATGAAACGTCTTTTGCATAAATGCGTTGAATTTGAAAGACCATTTCTGAGTTGTTTTGTTCTGACATAGTGTATGTACCTTTAACTTCCATATGAATTTTCCCTGTTATTCTGAGCTACAGGGGTGTTCGCTGCATTGCGCTACCCAAGTCACATACTGATGTATGCTCCTTGGATATCTTCACTTGCTGCCTACCTGTAGCCCAAATAATTTAAGGGAAACCCTGTTATTCTGAGCTACAGGGGTGTTCGCTGCATTACGCTACCCAAGTCACATACTGATGTATGCTCCTTGGATATCTTCACTTACTTCTTACCACGAGCTAAAGGAAGGTTTTCACCTGCCCAGCCAGAGATCCCTTCTTTCAGGACAAAGACTTTTTCAAAACCGTGTTGTGCCAGCTGTTCAGCAGGTTTACCTGATTCCATACCACTTGCAGAAACGATAATCACTGGTTTCTGTTTGTGTTTTTCTAATTCACCTAAATTATTCTCTTTAATTTCAGACGGTGTTAAGTTAATAGAATCAATAATGTGCCCTTTACGGAAATCGTCACGAGAACGTAAATCGACAACAACCGCCTCTTCTTTATTAATCAGTGTAATCGCTTGTGAACGAGCAATCACTTTCGTTTTAGAGAAAAGGCCTTTAAAGGTCATAACAACCACAGCTACTAATAGCGCTATCCAAACCAGACTCAATAACATGTTCCGGCTTACAAATTGCATGATTTCTTGGATCATGGGGGGCAATCACTCCCGTTAGTTAAAAACAAATATCAAAGGGTTCTGAGTATACCTTTGTGTTGAGCTAATTACAGCCAATTCCCGCAAACTCGCTTGTTTTTTTTGCGCTAAGGCACGCAAAATTAACACTGTTCACTGAAAAACCGCGTTTCTGTTTCGAGGCGGTACGCAAATATTTTAACATAAACGTGCGAAACAGGTCTAAGTCGTGCTTCAAATAGGCAGTGAATAAGAAAAAAGTATTGAATACTGGCTATACAAAATAAATCAGTGATAATAAAACTGTATTATTTAACTTAATATAGTTCTAGTTCAGGGCAAAAATCCGAATTTATAAATGTTTTCAATACTATTTGTTAGACAGTGCTGGAAACCATCACTTGCAGATGAAATAATCAGCTATTGCATTTAATTGAGGTGATTTATCACGATGGCCAATACACATTATCGAATGAAAATTTCATTTATTCGTCAGGCTATTAGCGCTCTCTTTGGGTTAGGGCTGCTTGTTCTCGCCCCAACACAAACTGTGTTTGCCAACCAGATCACTGAAAATAAAGGCCAGCTACATGATTTACTCAAAAATATTGCTGAAAAAGAGAAAAGCGTAAAAGAACAACAAGCCAAGCGCTCAGCACTACTTGAGCAACTCAAACAACAAGAACAAAGTATTTCTGCGGCGGGTCGTAGCCTGCATGAGACTCAAAACCAGCTAAAACAATTAGATAAAGAAATTGTTTCCTTAAATAGCAATATCAAGCAACTACAAACCAAAAAACAACAACAAGAGAAATTATTAGCTGACCAACTAGACGCGGCCTTTCGGTTAGGTAAACACCAAGGGTTAACCTTAATGTTCAAAGGTGAAGAAGGCCAACGAGAAGAACGTATTTTGGCCTATTACAGCTATTTAAATCAGGCGCGTGAAAAAAATATTGTTGCTTTAGAAGAAACCACTAAAGAATTACAAGAACAAAAAGAACTCGAACAAAAAAAACAAGCCGAACAAAAAACAACGCTGGCACGCCAACAACAAGAAAAGCGTAAGCTGGATAACGCACGCGCTTCGCGGCAAAAAACCCTAAATGCCCTTGAAAGTACATTAAAAGAAGACCAAAAAAATCTTGCTGTTCTAAAACAAAACGAAGCGAGATTACGCGATAAGATTGCCCGCGCTGAACGTGAAGCTAAAGCCCGAGCTGAGCGAGAAGCCAAAGAAGCGGCACGTATTCGCGTGCAAGTGGCTGAAAAAGAACGGCAAGCCAAACAGAAAGGCTCAACCTATAAACCATCTGAAAGTGAACGCTCACTGATGTCACGTACAGGTGGTTTAGGGCGCCCTGCTGGGCAAGCTATTTGGCCTGTTCGCGGCTCATTACTCCATAACTATGGGGATGTCATTTCCAGCGAGTTACGTTGGAAAGGCATGGTTATCGCGGCTAATGAAGGAACCCAAGTCAAAGCTATCGCCGATGGGCGCGTGCTACTGGCTGACTGGTTACAAGGCTATGGGCTAGTTGTCGTCGTTGAACACGGTAAAGGCGATATGAGCCTCTATGGCTATAACCAGAGCGCCTTAGTGAATGTCGGCCAAGAGGTTAGAGCAGGGCAGCCGGTCGCCTTAGTGGGTAGCAGTGGCGGCCAAGAGCGGCCAGCACTCTATTTTGAAATCCGCAGACAAGGTAAAACCGTAAACCCACGTCCATGGTTAGGCCGATAAATATAGTTAGGGCGATAAATTTTAAATTCAATTAATTAGGATAACGTTATGCTGAAGCACTTACCCGTTCGACCACTCATTGTTTTGTCATTATTAATGATGTGTCTACCGGTGAGTGCGGCAAAATTGGCGATTGTGATTGATGATTTTGGTTATCGCGTTAAAGAAGACAACCAAATTCTAGCGTTATCCCCTGCGGTAACTATTGCAATTTTACCGAGCTCTCCTCATGGCCGTGAAGTCGCAGAAAAAGCCCATCAGCAAGGGCGCGATATTCTCATCCATATGCCAATGAAGCCATTGAGCAAACAACCGCTAGAGAAAGACACATTAGCTCCATCAATGAATGCAGAGGAAATTGACCGTATTATTAAAAATGCGATAACCCGAGTTCCTTATGCAAAAGGCATGAATAACCATATGGGGAGCGAGATGACATCAAGCTTACCCGGTATGCAGAACGTGATGCGCAGCCTATCACAATCAAATCTTTTTTTTCTTGATAGCGTAACGATTGGGAATACCCAAGCAGGTAATGCCGCCAAAGAATACGGAGTTCCCTCGTTACGTCGCCATATTTTTATTGATAACCACCAATCGGAAGAAGAAACGCGCACTCAATTGAATAAAGCCGTTGCCTATGCGCGCAAACACGGTAGTGCGGTAGCAATTGGCCATCCACACCCATCTACCGTACGCGCCTTACAAAAATACCTTGCCCAACTCCCTGCTGATGTCGAGTTAGTGGCCGTTAGCGCTCTGCTTAGCCCTCAATCTTCAACTAAACAGCCAACATCATTAAGAATGTTATCTGAAGAAGCGAAAAAAACACCGACACAACCTCAAACCAAGCAAGCAGTACAAGATGAAATAAAAACACCACCAACCAAAGATGCTACTGTTGGGCAACCCGAAGCGGCTAGCCAACCAGAAAATGTGATTATTCCGCAAGAACTCGGTATATGTGAGTTTACATTACCGCCTGCTAAGCCACAGGGGATTGATTTTATTATGTTTGTGGTTGAGAGTATTTATAACGATAAGGCTTTACAACCTTTGTTGGTACAGGGCGATAGAGCCCAAAAGCGCCCGCTTTTCAAGCAACAGCAGTAGATCATTTTCGATTCCCCTTCTTGGTTCAAAAAAGCCAAAAAGGGGAATCGAGATAATTAATTTAATCCCAGTTTAAAATCACTTTACCAGATTGGCCTGAACGCATGATATCAAAGCCTTTTTGGAACTCATCAATCGAGAATTGATGGGTAATTATCGGTGATAAATCCAAACCAGATTGAATGAGTGTCGCCATTTTATACCATGTTTCAAACATCTCACGGCCATAAATTCCCTTAATAAACAGTCCTTTGAATATTACTTGGCTCCAATCTGTTGCCATCGAAGCAGGGGGAATCCCTAATAGTGCAATTCTGCCACCGTGGTTCATGGTGTCTAACATGGTCTGAAAAGCTGCTGGTGAACCAGAAACTTCCAGTGCAACATCAAAACCTTCTTTCATCCCCAACTCATTCATCACGTCTTTTAAATTTTCACGACTGACGTTCACTGCACGGGAAACACCCATTTTTTTCGCCAATTCAAGTCGATAGTCATTCACATCCGTGATAACAACATGGCGAGCCCCCACATGTCGGCACACTGCAGCCGCCATGATACCTATAGGGCCAGCACCCGAAACCAGCACATCTTCCCCCACTAAATCAAAGGAAAGAGCCGTATGAACTGCGTTGCCAAATGGGTCAAAAATAGCCGCTATTTCATCGGGGATATTATCGGGAATTTTAAAAGCATTAAATGCAGGGATCACCAGATATTCAGCAAAACACCCTTCTCGGTTAACCCCCACCCCAATCGTATTGCGGCAAAGATGAGTACGGCCACCACGGCAGTTTCGGCAGTGGCCGCAAGTAATATGCCCTTCCCCTGACACTCGGTCACCAATTTTAAAGCCTTTGACTTCCTGCCCAATCGCAACAATTTCCCCTATATATTCATGACCGACAACCATTGGGACAGGAATGGTTTTCTGCGACCATTCATCCCAGTTATAGATATGTACATCCGTACCGCAAATCGCAGTTTTACGAATTTTGATCATCACATCATTGTGCCCGAGTTCCGGTTTCGGAACATCTGTCATCCATATACCTGGTTCAGCTTTCAGTTTGGACAGTGCTTTCATAAAAGACCTTTTATTTGATTATTTTTAGTTTTCTACCAATGCGGGTGAATGCTTCAACAGCGTGTAAAATATCCTCCTCACTATGTGCTGCAGACATCTGAGTACGAATACGTGCCTGGCCTTGTGGTACAACAGGGTAGAAAAAGCCCGTGACATAAATACCTTCATCGAGTAGCTCTTTCGCAAAAATTTGGGCGAGTTTGGCATCACCTAACATAACAGGGATGATGGCGTGGTCAGCGCCAGCAAGGGTAAAACCCGCTGTGGTCATTTTTTCTCTAAATAACAAGGCATTACGCCATAATTTTTCACGTAATGAATGGCCTTCTTTCATCATATCAATCACTTTGATAGATGCGGCAACAATCGCAGGAGCGAGGGAATTCGAAAACAAATAAGGGCGAGAACGCTGACGCAGCCATTCAACGACCTCTTTTTTCGCTGCCGTATAACCGCCGGATGCGCCGCCAAGGGCTTTACCTAATGTCCCCGTGATAATATCGATACGCCCCATCACATCGCAGTACTCATGGCTACCACGACCATTTTCCCCAACAAAGCCAACAGCATGAGAGTCATCCACCATCACCAACGCTTGGTATTCATCCGCAAGGTCACAAATGGATTTTAAATCAGCGATAACGCCATCCATTGAGAACACGCCATCTGTGGCAATTAAAATATGGCGAGCCCCTGCTGTTTTGGCTTCCTCTAAACGTGCTTTCAATTCCACCATATTATTATTGCTGTAGCGGTAGCGTTTTGCCTTGCTTAGCCTAACCCCATCAATAATGGATGCATGATTTAATGCATCTGAAATAATCGCATCTTCCGGCCCTAACAAGGTTTCAAATAGCCCACCATTTGCATCAAAACAGGATGAATAGAGAATCGCATCTTCCATGCCCAGAAAATCTGCCAATTTGCGCTCTAAAACTTTGTGGCTGTCTTGCGTTCCACAAATAAAGCGTACAGACGCCATACCAAAACCATGGCTATCCATTCCCTGTTTAGCTGCTTCGATGAGCGCGGGATGGTTAGCAAGACCAAGGTAATTATTTGCACAGAAATTAATAACCCGCTGGCCACCTACAATTTCAATGTCAGCATCTTGTGAAGTCGTAATAATGCGTTCATTTTTAAATAACCCATCGGCTTCAATTTGTACCAATTGTTCTTGAATCTGCTGATAAAATCTTTCTGACATGATTTTTTCCTGTATAAAGACTATTAATAGAGTTTAATAATAGTCTCTATGTGTGGCGATATTCACAGCATAAATAAGTCAAGTTTGTAGCCAAGATCACGATATTTACCTTGTTCTCATTTAAGTGTCAGCTCAATTCTCTTCTATCAATGCTACCGTCTGCGCCAAGAGATGTTATTATAGTCACCAATTACGATTCTATTTTCTTAACCCATTTGAGGTATACCCAATGATCATAGTCACTGGTGGAGCTGGTTTTATTGGCAGCAATATTATTAAAGCCCTAAATGCAATCGGCCGTACAGATATCCTAGTCGTTGATAATCTGAAAGACGGCACTAAATTCGCTAACCTTGTTGACCTTGATATTGCGGATTATGCAGATAAAGAAGATTTTATTGGCAGCATCATTGCGGGTGATGATTTCGGTGATGTCGATGCGGTATTCCATGAAGGCGCTTGCTCGTCAACCACTGAATGGGATGGAAAATATATGATGGACAATAACTACCAGTATTCCAAAGAGTTACTGCACTATTGTCTAGACCGTGAAATCCCGTTCTTATACGCTTCTTCCGCAGCAACTTATGGCGGCCGCAGTGATAACTTTATTGAAGAACGCCAATTCGAAAAACCATTGAATGTCTATGGTTACTCAAAATTCCAATTTGACCAATATGTACGTGAAATTCTGCCAGAAGCGGACTCACAAGTCTGTGGTTTCCGCTATTTCAATGTCTATGGGCCAAATGAAGACCATAAAGGCGGCATGGCAAGCGTTGCTTATCACTTAAATAAACAAATTAATGAAGGGCAAAACCCAAAACTGTTCGAAGGTAGCGATACTTTCCGCCGTGACTTTATTTATGTGGGTGATGTGGCTGCGGTCAATTTATGGTTCTGGGAAAATAATGTTTCAGGTATTTTTAACTGTGGTACAGGACGTGCGGAATCTTTCCAAGCTGTTGCTGATGCTGTTACTGAATTCCACAAAGATAAAAATGTGGCCATCGAATACATTGAGTTCCCTGAAAAATTAAAAGGTCGTTACCAAAGCTTCACACAAGCTGACCTCACTAAGCTACGTGCCGCTGGCTATACTGCACCATTTAAAACGGTTGCAGAAGGTGTCACCGAATATATGCACTTGCTCAATAAAGACGCGTAACGCTTATTTCTGAAAAATCATTTATGAAAATATTGGTGATCGGCCCTTCATGGGTAGGGGATATGATGATGTCACAAAGCCTTTATCGCACGATCAAGGCTTTACATCCCCATGCACAGATTGACGTGATGGCGCCACAATGGTGCCGTCCTTTACTCGCCAAAATGCCTGAAGTTAGCGAAGCCATTCCTATGCCGCTTGGGCATGGTGCACTGGAAATTGGTGAACGTCGTCGATTAGGCCAAAGTTTGCAGGCAAATGGCTATGACCAAGCGATTGTGTTACCCAATTCCTTAAAGTCTGCACTTGTGCCTTTCTTCGCAAAAATCCCCAAAAGAACGGGATGGCGTGGTGAAATGCGCTATGGTCTACTCAATGATATTCGCCCACTCAATAAAGACGCTTTTCCTTTAATGGTGCAGCGGTATGTTGCGCTTGCTTATGATAAGCAAACTATTCGATCAGCTGCTGATATTCCGACACCTATTTTACCGCCTAAACTGGTGACTATACCGCAAGAAGTCACTGAAACTCTGCAAACCTTTGGGGTTGAAGGTTCTCGCCCTGTTATTGGTTTTTGCCCAGGCGCAGAATTTGGGCCCGCCAAACGTTGGCCCCACTACCACTACGCTTCTCTTGCTCAAACACTCATTAGCCAAAAAGGCTATCAAGTGTTGCTATTTGGTTCACAAAAAGACCACGAAGCGGGTGAAGCCATTCGTTTAGAGCTGACCGATGATGCTAAATTGCATTGCCATAATTTTTCAGGGAAAACATCTTTAGAACAAGCTGTTAATCTAATCGATGCCTGTACTGCAGTTGTCAGTAATGACTCTGGTTTGATGCATGTCGCGGCAGCGCTAGGTAAACCTCTTGTCGCCTTATATGGCCCAAGTAGCCCTGACTTTACACCGCCATTATCAGATAAAGCAGAAGTGATCCGCCTAATTACGGGGTACCACAAAGTGCGTAAAGGTGACGGTGAAAGTGGTTATCACCAAAGTTTGATTGATATCCAACCCCAATTAGTTATCGATGCGTTAGCTCGGTTAAATATAGGTATTGAATGATGAGAGTATTATTAGTCAAAACATCTTCAATGGGAGATGTTTTACACTCATTACCTGCGCTGACCGATGCACAACAAGCCATACCCGATATCCAGTTCGATTGGGTCGTTGAAGAAGGCTTTGCACAAATTCCAACATGGCATAGTGCCGTTAACCAAGTGATCCCTGTGGCCATTCGTCGCTGGCGTAAAAATTGGTTTTCTGCACCGATCAGAGCCGAACGTGCAGAATTTCGCAAGAAATTACAAGCAACTCATTATGACGCAATCATTGATGCGCAAGGGTTATTGAAGAGCGCCTTTCTTGTCACCCGCTTAGCTCATGGCGATAAACATGGCTATGATCGCCATAGTATTCGCGAACCATTAGCCAGCTTCTTTTATGACCATCGTTACGCAATTAGTAAGCAACAACATGCCGTTGAACGTATTCGCCAGTTATTTGCCAAGAGTCTTGATTACGCCTGCCCAACACAGCAAGGGGATTACGCAATTGCTCGCCACTTTTTGCAGTCAACAGAAGAGCATCAAAGCCCTTATGTCATTTTCCTGCACTCAACTACTCGTGATGATAAGCACTGGCCTGAAGAAAATTGGCGAGAGCTCATCGGGCTAATGGCTGGGAGTGGTATCAAAATCAAATTACCGTGGGGAACACCTCATGAGCAACAGCGCGCAGAGCGATTAGCAAAAGACTTTGATTTTGTAGAGGTTTTACCTAAACTTACTTTAGCCGAAGTTGCACAGCAAATTGCTAATGCTAAAGCCGTGGTTTCTGTCGATACTGGGCTTAGCCATTTAACAGCCGCGCTTGATAAACCCAATTTTACCCTGTTTGGCCCCACTGACCCCGGCTTGATTGGAGGATATGGGCAAGGGCAGCATGAAATTAAGTCAGTTGATAATTCAATGGCAAATATTAGTGCTGACGAAGTTTATCGGCAACTAATTGACACGATAAAATAAACGGTTAGCGTTTGAATATAAAGTAACCGTTTATTTATATCAGCTTACCATGCCCTATTTCATATTCTCTGGCGCAATAAACCCAAAGCACATGGTTTCAGGTTCTGCATCTGGCTCAGAACGATAAATCACATCTTCTTTTTCTATCGTAAACTGTGGCCAGAACTTACGAACCTTAGCGAAGTTTTCATGGGCACAATCATCGTATTTTTTACCCAGTAATAAAGCACCATGTTGACGAATTTCAGCTTCCGTAATCTCACGGTTATACACATTCGGTGGCATATGCTTTTCCATAGACCAAGGCTGAATGACATGTGGCCTGTCCTTGCCATAAATAATAAACCATTGGTACTGATTATCTTCGCCGCCGACATATTTTACAGGTGTGTTATAACGTTCATACCAACGCTGTTCCCCATCTGCAATTAAGGTTTTAACACCAATAAATTTTTGCCCCGCTCCACGAATATTCGCAGCCTGAACGGTAATATAGCCAGCTACCACTAAAACACCAAAAATTGCAAAACCCACTAATGACTTCTTAAACGGTTTTCTTGGCATTTCTATTATTGAGCCAACAAATAACGGTGCGCTGATAGCCATAAATGGCTGCAGCCATTCAGTTATTCGACCACCATCGTGGAAAGAGAACCAGCCATATATCACCACTAATGGAAATAAAATAATGAAGTTAGCCATGCGGTTAGGCAAAGCTTTAGGCCACCCTAGCTTTCCACCACAGCTATAAACGACAATCGCCGCAATCACTAATGGGTAAAACACGCTTAGTGCCGCTTGTGTGGTGTGAAGATTAAACCCAGGGTCGATTTGTGAATCCACCCATTTGAAAGCCGAAAAGTCCGTTGCCATCAACCAAAAGAAATTTGGCAATACCAAAGCAAACCACAATGCAATCGCAAGGTAAAAAACAGGATGACGGTAACTTTGGCGAACCTGTTTCACAAATATAGTTAACAAGAAAACAGACCCAACTAGCGCCAACGTTGAATATTTCCCCATTGTTGCAAGGCCTGCAAATAAGGCAAACGGTAACCACCATGCAGGATTATCATCAACCGCACGTAAAAAGAAATAAATAACCCAAGGCCATAATGTCACTAGAATATAGTTATCATTATAAGGAATGATATCGAAATTAATGACACCTGATAAATTCAGCATTAGCATTGCAAACCAAGCAAAATCGCGACGCCCAGTTAAACGGAAGGCTAGTTTCCATACCCCAAGTAAACCAAATGCAATACCGACAAAATGGCTAAAATACCAATAAAAGCTATAGGGGATATCGAGGTAAATTGCAGGCCACATCATTACGCCAACAAACCATGGGTTTTTAGGTGATCCCCACTCCCCATTCATCCCCCAATTCACTGCTTCTACTGTGTCATAAGGTACGGTAGGGTCGAAATAAAAACTCGCTAAGATCCAAACGATGGCATAGCTTATGACCCATACATAAACATATTTATTTGAAATTGATTGATTAATGGCTGGCATATAGTCTTAGAAAGATAAGCAAAAGTTCCAACATTCCATTTGGATACTACTCTAATAGTAATAAACCAAATCGAATGACTCTATAATAAACGAGGCAGTGTACTATAGTTTAAATGCAATACTAGGATGTGCCAGAAAATATTCACAATCTATTGTTGTAATGTTCAAGTTAATATTCAAAAAAAGACATTACTTGGCATTATTGCTCTCGCGGAGGCAAATAGGGTTGCAATAGTTTTAATAATCTTTGAAGGGCACCTTGGTTCTCATGAAGAACTTCGGCGGCATGACGTCCATAATATAACCGGTAATCTTCATCAGAAAGCAAACTCGTCACGGCTTGAGCCATCGATTCACTATCTGTCACCGTAATTAAGCCATCTGCTTGAGTCAGTTTTCCGCAAATATCTTTAAAATTAAATGTGTGAGGCCCCATTAATACGGGTAGCGCATGGGCTGCCGCTTCGAGCGGGTTATGCCCCCCAGTCTCTACCAAGCTTCCCCCAACAAAGGCAATATCCGCAATTCCATATAGCAACATCAATTCGCCCATAGTATCGCCAATCACCACTTGAACATCTGCAGTAGGGATCGTGTTGGCACTACGACGAATAAACGTTAAACCAGCTTTTTGAGTTAGTTCTTCCGCTTTTGCAAAGCGTTCAGGGTGACGTGGTACTAAAATTAATAATAAATCAGGAAATCGTTTTAATAACTGTTGATGTGTTTCTAAAACAATGGCTTCTTCACCCTCATGAGTGCTGGTCGCTATCCAAACTGGGCGATGTGCTGCCCATTGGCGGCGTAAAGTTATTGCCCTGACAGCTAATTCAGGCGTTACAGAGATATCAAACTTCAGGCTCCCTGTTACACTCAATTGCATCCGCCGCAACCCTAATTGAACGAAACGTTCACCATCTTCCTGATGTTGTGCTGCGACCATAGTGACATTACGTAGCATACGTTTCACAAAGCTACCGAGCTTTTGATACCCAGCAGCAGAGCGCTCAGAAAGTCTCGCATTTGCAATAACCAATGGAATTTTACGTTTATGCAATTGGTTAATCATGTTTGGCCATAATTCAGTTTCCATAATGATCACAAGCTTTGGGTCGACTTGTTTTAGGAAACGTCGCATAGAACCAGGGAGGTCATAAGGTAAATAGACGTGGTCAACATCGTCGCCAAATGCAGAAAGAACGCGCTCTGAGCCAGTTGGCGTCATTGTTGTTACTGTAATTGGCAGAGACGGATAGTGATGGCGAAGTGCGCGGACTAGTGGAACGGCTGCAAGAGTTTCCCCGACAGAAACTGAATGTAATAAAATGCCTTGAGGTTTTACTTTTCCTGCACAAAAGCCGTAACGTTCGCCCCAACGTTTACGATACGCAGGCGCTTTACGGCTGCGCAGCAATAGGCGAACCCATATAAATGGCTGGATAAGATAAAGAAGTACCTGATATAAACGCAGCAATAACATTCGATCTGATTCACTTACCAAAATTGGCGCTATCTTACCATAAAGCTCAGATAAAAGTGTGCAGAATATGCACCTAAAAATAGCAGTAAAATCTTATCTACAGTTGCAACCATGCTAGATAGCCGATAATGTTAGCGCTTATTCATGCTATTTTTTCGAATAGAAAATACAAACAACGAGATACTATCGCCATGAAACATAAGGCTATTTACCCTGGTACGTTTGACCCTGTGACATCAGGACATGTTGATATTGTTACCCGAGCAGCAGCAATGTTTGACCATGTCTTGTTGGCTATTGCAAATAGCCAACGAAAAAACCCGATGTTTTCCCTTGATGAGCGCGTTGCCCTTGCTAAAGAGGTGACTTCTCACCTTGATAATGTTGAAGTTGTTGGGTTTTCTGAATTGATGGCTAATTTTGCACAAAAAAATGGCGCTAATATTCTTATTCGTGGCGTTCGTTCTGTGGCTGATTTCGAATATGAGTGGCAATTAGCGAATATGAACCGCCATTTTGTTCCTGACTTGGAAACCGTATTTTTATTACCATCGCAAAGTTTGTCCTTTGTTTCTTCTTCTTTAATCAAAGATGTTGCCCTCCACGATGGTGATATTTCGTCTTTCCTACCCCCAGTGGTTGCTGAGGCAATGCTAAAGAAACTCAATAAAAAATAGCAAAAGCGCACTATTTTTGACACTGCGGACAAAAGAAAGTACTGCGTTGCCCCTGTTTAATGCTTTCTATTGGCGTACCACACATTGAGCAGGGTTCCCCCTTTTTCCCATAGACAAACAATTCTTGGGCAAAGTAACCCGGCTTACCATCCGACTGTAAAAAATCTTTTAGTGTCGTGCCGCCTTGCTCAATGGAGCGTTGTAACACCTTTTTGATCTGTTGCACGAGTTCAGTAATTTCAGCCAATGTTAATGTATTAGTGATTTTTTCAGGTGATATTTTCGTCGCAAATAATGCTTCATTGGCATAAATATTACCCACACCAACAACCACTTTGTTATCCATTAACCACGGCTTAACGGCCACTTTTTTCTTTTGCGCTAATTCATAAAGATATTGGGGATTAAAAGCATCTGATAATGGCTCAGGTCCTAAGTGTGCAAGTACCGAACTGTTTTCTAAATCATCACACCAGAGCCATGCGCCAAAACGACGAGGGTCCGTATAGCGCAGCACTTTGCCATCTCGCATGACTAAATCTACATGGTCATGTTTTTCTTCATGTAATTCCTCTGTCAAAATACGCACACTACCAGACATTCCCAAATGAACAATAATCCAACCTGTTTGCAATTCAATCAGTAGATATTTGGCCCGACGTTGGACACTCAGAACCGCTTCATCTGATAAGCTTTTAATTTGTTCACTGACCGGCCAACGTAATCGACTGTTGCGTACAACTGCATAAGAGATTGTATTTCCGACTAAATGTGGCTCTATTCCACGGCGGCTGGTTTCAACTTCTGGTAGTTCTGGCATATATAAACTCACATTTCTTGCTTAGGGATACCATTTTGCAATCACCCTCATGAGCTCATCTTTAACAATTTCCCAAGTGAAATTATCATAAGCATGTTTTTTGGCATGATAGGCTATGTCTTGGCTATTTGGGTGCTCTAACGCACTAGTAATATCTTCTGCCATACTTAAAGGCTAAAGTGGCTCCCTGAAAATAAACCCAGTTTCATTATGTGAAATAAATTCCACCATTGCTCCTCGCTGGCTCGCTATCACAGGGCGCCCGGAAGCCATCGCCTCTAATGCGACCATACAAAATGGCTCTGGGGCGATGGAAGGTACAGCAACCACATCCGCAAGAGAATAATAGTGTCGGATCTTTTCAGGATGAACACCACCTAAGAAAATACATTGTTCATCCAAATTTTTTGCATAATCTTTTACTTCATCTTGATATTGCGCTAATTCACCTTTTAACGCGGCATTTGGGTCACCCACAATGACGAGCTTATAACGAGGGCCTTTTTTAAAAAAAGTCTCGCACGCCTGCATTAATTCAAGTAATCCTTTATCCCTAGCGATTCGGCCAGCGAATAAAACTATTTTATCTTCTGCTGTTAGCCCAAAATCCTCACGTTTGACCTCAGGAGGCTGAGCATAAATTTCACCATCAAACCCATTACGGACCACTTCAATAAGCGCATTTGGTAAACGTTCTCTGTACCAGTTTTTCATAAAATGACTTGGCACTATGATTTTTATGTCTTCAGGGACATCTTTAGGCTCATACAAATTATGCATGTGTAACACAACGTTATTATGCCCTTCTTTCTTAATTATTTTTTTGAAGGATTTAATATGATTGTGAACAAAAATAACGCTTTCATTCGGATTTGGCGAAAATTGATGTTTAATTTTGACAATTCTATCTGCATAAGAATATGGATCTAATCTTGTCCATTTCTTGAATAGCCTTGTATACACTTTTCCAAACTTAATACGCTCAATTTCACAATACTTATTAACAACAGAATGAGCACTATACCCATCATTTCGTATACAAACGATTCGGTTTTCAATGTCTAATCGTTTGGCGACATTGTACATCCACGATTCAATTGCTGCCGCACTTTTAGGCGGTATAGAAAATATAGGAGAAACTGTTAAGATAATTTTATTAATCATCATATTATTTTCTTTTTTTTGCGTATTTTTCAAACAAATAGCAAATGCCCGACAAAATACCTGATAAATACGCACCCCGCTTTAATAGGTGTTTATATTCCTTTTTCCTTTCAACAAATTTAGTGGCATGTTTTAAATCATCCTTTGTCCAAGGTGATTGTGCTAATGCTTTATAAAAAGACTGAGAAGAAGGATAATTCGCCCATGTATGCCAAGGTTTACTCACACCAGTGTAATGAATTAAAACCGTTTCGGGTGTAATAATGGTTTGGTATTTTTGATGTGTTCGGTCATACAGCTCATTTTTTAGGGTGTAAACTGTATTAAATTTTTTATTAAGCAGTATCAGGTCATTTCTTAAAATAAGGTTTAATACATCTTGATCAGGGTATTTAAACCGTTGTTTCGCATTTTCTGCAGACAACAACTCAAAACATTGCTGAGTAACTCGTTTTTCGTGCCACTTCTTTAAATTCACAAACATAACACCCGAGTTAAAATAGGTCTCAGATAACTGTGGTGTGTGTAATCGCGTTTCACTTTTTGTTCTTACACCGATGTCATCAGCAATAACACCACAAACTTTGTCTTCAATTAAATTGGCTGCCAAATCTAATTGACCATCACAGATAACATCCGCATCTAAATATAAGGCAACATCATAATCTTTCGAGAGATAATCTAAAGCAACTAACCGAAAGTACATCGCTGAGGACCAAACATCAGAAGCCGGCAATGTTTTTAATAATTGATTATCCAATTCATAAACATGAAATTCAGCTGAAAACTGATGAGAAATAACCTTCAATTTCTCTAAAAAGCTAGGGCTGACTTTATCTAAAAAATAATGAAATCTGAAGAACGTATTTGGGTTATTAATAAGTAAAGAGACCGCTGAAACACCCGCACCAAACTGATAGTTTTCATCCGAACCATAAATAACATCAAGACATGGTAAAGAGGTATTACTAGCATTAGCCCCCTCATTTAGCAGATATTTATTTGTTATCAGGTTATTCATGGCACACTCTCTTCTGCTTGGTTGAACTATGCCCCATCATGGCGATTAAAAACCCCAAAAGAATACCTAAGGGTTTAAGGTCCACTTGTTCAAACATCCCACGTACCAGATAAAAGCCAATAAGACTTAACAACAATGCAATGAAGGCAAAGTAAATTTCCGGTTCTTCAGACCTATTTTTAATCCCTTGCATTGAGGAATAGCACATTGACAAAAATACCGCACTAAATATCGCTAACCCTGCAATACCTGCACCAAACCAAATATAAAGCCAAATATTATGGGGCCCGATAGACTTCTTAAATGTCCATTTCGGATGATTTTTTACAACACTGTTATACTTTTCATGGTAAATTTTATCGCCAAAACCATATCCGATAACTGGATTTTCCAATATGAGCTCAAAAGCGGTTCCTTGGGTTCCATTAGCATAACGGTAAGAACTGTCTGTCTGCTCCAGCTTATAAAATAATTGTTTACTTGTATCAGGGTAAATTAGCTTAATAGAAATAAGTGAAACTAATGAAAGGCATAATACAACCCCAATTAGCTTCCAAGGACGTTTAAAACACAAAAATAATAACCCAGCGACTGCAACTGCAACCCATGCCCCCCGAGCTAGCGTTCCAAATAAAACAAACAGAAATACAATACTTAAAATATAGAAATAAATAAGTTTAGATTTAGGCAATAAATACCAAAGAATAGGAAGTATTGGAAAGAAAAAAACTAACGCATCCGAAACATGCCTAAAATCATAGGTAGTAAACGGCAAGATACCCTGCTGATAAGCTATATAGTAGCGGTATAACTCAACAAGTAAAACTAAGGATAACGATGCAGTAAAACTCGTTAATAATAGTTTTGAAATATCTTTTAGGCTTTCTCTATATAAAATAATCGGCAATAAAAGAGATAAACTTAGTATTCCATAATTTAATAAATTATTGTTGAGGGTCTTAATCGATACACTTGGTATATCCGAATAAGTTACTGATATATAAAGAAAGATAGAAAAAGCACCAACCAAATATAATAGCTTATTATTTAATTTTTCCAACACTTTTTTTGTATCTAAAGATAGATAAACCAAAGATGTCGCTATCATCAAATAGAACAGAATATGCTTATATCTCGTTACATTTTCCACAAAAAAAAGAACAACAAAAATTAGTACCAAAGTCTTGTTATACTTTGAGAGAATACTTTCATTTCTTTCTAAAAAAGACATAACTTACCCAATTATTATTTAATTTAGTTTAACCCAGAAATACTGAAGATTATTTTTTATCCCAGAGAAAACCTTTCCTTGGTTAAACATATGCTTCGCACAATAACGCAAATGATTACTGCTTTTAGCCTTCAGTAAGGGAATATCTTTCCAAGGCGATGCGTCCTTTGCACTAATAAAGGGTTGAGCTGTTGGATAATTCGCCCACTCATGCCAAGGCTTAGTTGGGCCAATATAATGAATCAATACCGTTTCAGGCGTGATTGGATTTTCTTTTTTGCCTTTTTGCAGCTCATAATTGATGCTGTATTGAGTGTTATATTTGCCATCAAGGTAAATGACTTTCCCTGTTAATAGCATATTTAAAATGTCTTGGTCTAAATAGGATAATTTTGCTTTCACAGCATCTTGGGAAAGTAAATCCATTGCTTTAGTTGAGATATCAAATTTTGACCAATTCACTAAATTTAAAACTAAAAACCCTGCATTAAAATACCCCGAAGCAATACTTGGGACTCCTAAAGCATCAGCTCTTTTTTGCCACCAATTGCGATCCCTTTCAGGCACAACAGCAGCGATTTCATCATCTTTAAATTGAATATTTAGCAATGGCTGCAGCGTTCCTTGGCACATAATATCTGCATCCATATAGATCATTCTATTTAACTGGTTTGAAAAGTAGTCCGCAATAATAAACCTAAAATAAGTTGCATATGACCAATTTTTGGTACTTGGAAGCGATTTAAGCTGTTCACAGTCAACTAAATAAACTTTAATACTCGTCTTATATTGCTTAGCGAGCTGTTTAAATAATTTATTTTGCTCATCATCAAAATAGTCAGTAAATACATGAAATGAAAAAGAGATATCAGGATTGGTTTTTAATAGAGAAGCAATCGAGATCCCACATCCATATAGAAAATTACGGTCAATCCCATAGGAAATATGTAAGCTGTCATTATTAACAATCGCATCAGATGACGATAAATCAATTTGTTGTGTAACCGCATTTTCTTTATTGAAGAACATTTATATCTCTCTTCTTTCTTTGACTTACAATGACTTTCTAATTGTACGTTCTTTAATTTGTGCAGCTTTGCTTTCCGCTTTAGCGATCAATGACGCTTCCTGTTGCAAAATATCTCGTAGCGATAAGCCAAAGTAGACTTTCATAAAACGAAGAACATCACGCTGAGTGAGCCCAATATTTAATGATGAATAATATAAACCAATTAAGTCTTTATTTCGCCAACGAATTGGAACAGAATTTCTGAGTTGTGCTCTGTGCAAATCAATAACCGATATTTTTAGCTGTTCTTCATTTCCCGTAAATGGCAAATGCAGTAAAAAATGGCAAATATAACAATCACGATGGTTAATACCCGTTGCGTGCATTTTACTCACCATTTTCGCAACCCGACGAATAATCATTTGCTTGGTACTGAAAGTTGGCGGGTTATCTAACCAATTTGCACAATAATCTTCCAAACTCACCGTCGGGGTCAAATCTTCAGTAATAATAAAGGAGTGGCGACGAAGAGGATTACCCCCTTTTTGCCCGAACGCTCGTCCATTCATAGTATCCACTCCCACTTGGGTAAGTTGATGAATAGCATTCCACTCTCTATCAGCCCCTAATACCGGTAACCGAAAAGATAATAAGTTTTTAAGGACTTCTTTCAGTGTAGTCCCATAATGAATTTTTATAAAATAGCTACGCCCTTCAAGTTCAAAGCGCAGCGTTTTACGTGTCTCTAACGCACGAAAAACTTCACCTTGTAACTTATCAGCTTCGATAAAGGGATCTTTATTTTTCCACAACTCGCTAAAAGGGGTTTTTAACTCAATCATTTGCTTCCCCCTAAAATAATATCTGCGGCTTTTTCTGGTAAACTATACAAATCTTCTGTATCCGCAAAATAACGCGCATTACTTGCCCATTGTGCTAATTGAGCCGGATTTTTTAAACTATTTTCTAAAGCCAAGTTTAAAACGGTTTGTTCAAAAGGTTCATTTACCACAATACCGCATTGAGCTTGGCTAATAAATGAAGCATATCCACACACTTCTGTGACAATAATCGGTAAACCTGCAGTAATCGCTTCTAATAACACGATACCTGCGGCTTCTTGATAAGCTGGATGCATTAATATATCGGCTGCTGCCATTAATTCTGCAATATCATTACGTCCACTAAAGAAAGAGACTTGTGAGCCGATTCCTAGCGTTTTCGCTAACTGCTGGTATTTCACCGGTTTATCTTGGCCAACTACCATCAATAACGTGTTTTTCTTAATGTCTTCGGGCAATGCCGCAATGGCTTTTATGGTCCGGTCAACACCTTTACGTTTGAAGTCAGAGCCCACCTGCAATACTAAAAATGCAGATTCAGGTATTTGATTTTTTTCACGATAAACTCTTTTGGCGTCAGCAATTTGTTTATCATATTTTCTATCTTGGGCAATACCGGGAGGTAGCATATGAAAACGCTCATTTTCAGTTCCATAATGCTTTTTAAAATGACTAATTTGATGTGGCGTTAACATTAATAGCTGTGTCGGTTTCCCCACTGCAAAAACCGCTTTTTCAAATGCGGCATAGTGTTTATAGCGAGGTGTCAGCTTATACAAAAACCCTTTTTCTTCAGCGACTTTTTGTGCATAACAGACATCAGCTGCATAATAAACATCCAACCCTGGCATTTTATTGAAACCAATTATCCGCTCAGCAGGATGCTGCTTTAAATGAGCTAACACCCAGTCACAATATTGTGCATTTCGCCCATGATTCGTCTTTGAAGTTATCGGTACGATAATAATTTCAAAACCACTAGGCTTATCACCTTCCCATGATTGGGTATAAACACGGACGTGATGACCACGTGACTGGCATTCAGTTGCAATACGTAGGAAATCCCGCTGTAACCCACCAAACGGAAAGTATTTATATAAGCAAAATGCCAGATTCATGTTAATACCTTGTCATCATAGAGCGAATATTCATCGGCAACATTTTCTCTGTTGCTTTAATTACATCAGAAGCTGGAATAATGGATAAATACTTTTTATCACGATCTAGCTCTTCTCTCGGTGGCATAGTTTCATAATCACCCGCCCAAAACTGAACGACATTATCGCTCCAAGGCCGCCAAAAAATATGATTTGTCGCACCGAAAAGGCACACTATTGGCGTTTTAACTGCAGCAGCAATGTGCATTGGTGCCGAATCAACACCAATAAATAAAGCGGCATGAGCAATTAATGCGCCTAGCTCAGGAAATGAAGTTTTCCCTGCTAGTTCAGTAACGGGCTTTGTGTGGCAGCCATTTGCAATATCACTGATACATTCCAAATCTTCTTTACTCGGCCCCGAAGTTAAAACCACTTGATAACCCCGAGACTGCAATGCATCAATGACGGCTGAGAATTTTTCATTATCCCAACACTTAAAAGCTTGGCGCGCTGTTGGTTGGATGACGACATAGCTGCTATGGACACCAAGGCTTAATAACCTTTCATCAATATTTTTCCAATCCTGCTCTGAATAAGACATCGTTAGATGTGTTTTTAGTTCTTTTATTTCTAACGGCTTGAGCACTGATAGGTTATTTAGAACAACATGTTCGCCTTCAGGTTCTGTCAAATGCGTAAAACTATTACACCAATATTTAGAGTCTCGGTGGGCAAACTGATGGGAAATTTTTGTACTAGCAGGAATTGCTCGAACCAATACACTCACCATCCATTGGTCTGCTAGATTAACAACTAAATCATATTTATTTTTACGCAGCTTTAGCAGTAATTTAATAACATTACATGCTTTACTCAGCCCACCACTTTTTTTCCCTGCCATGCCGTACAAAGCGTTAATTTCAGCATTTTCAGAGAGGATAGGGATAGTATCCTGATAAAGCAAAACATCAATTTCAGCATCAGGATATTGGTGTTTTAATGAGCTGATAACCGGTGTTGTCAGCAGCATGTCCCCATGAAACCTCATCTTGATCACAAGAATTTTTTTAAACTGTTTTTTCACCAGGCACTCTTAATCAAGTCTATATGTAAAAGACAATAGTCATTCGACAACAAATATCATTATTAATTCAATGAATACTCTCTATGTTACTACTTTCATTATAATGGTCATAGCTTCGAATGCGCATATCATCGATAACCCAAATTTTAGGTAAAAAAAAACTCAGCCGAAGCTGAGTTTTTAACGCAGAAAGCAAAATTATTTAATTTTTGCTTCTTTGTAGATCACATGCTTACGAACAACTGGATCGAATTTTTTCAGTTCCAGTTTTTCTGGCATTGTGCGCTTGTTCTTCGTAGTGGTATAGAAATGACCTGTACCTTCAGAAGAGACTAGCTTGATTTTCTCGCGAATACCTTTAGCCATTTTTTAGCTCCTTAGTACTTCTCACCACGGGTACGCAGTTCAGCAAGAACAGCATCAATACCCTTTTTATCGATAACACGCATACCTTTAGCAGATACACGCAGTGTTACGAAACGTTTCTCAGACTCAACCCAGAAACGGTGAGAGTGCAGGTTTGGCAAAAAACGACGTTTGGTCGCGTTTAATGCGTGTGAACGGTTGTTACCGCTCATTGGACGCTTGCCAGTAACTTGGCAGACTCGTGACATGTCTATTCTCCAAAAATCTAATCAGCTCGAGCTTTTTTGTTCTGGGTATGGCCGCCTCGTCAGGCTTAGGAGCCCATCTCAGCAAACTTTCATTGACTGAAAAAACCGTTGATACCTGAATAAAGATTTACTTTACTAAGACGTAAAAATTTACTGAGATAGGCCCTTCTCGCCAAACCCAAGATCCTTAAAGGTGGCGTAGTATACGCTTTCAATCGTTTTCACTCAAGCCCAACACAAAGAAAGTTGTCATTTTTTAGGCAAAAAAATAATTTTATAACCACCCTCGCTCTACAAATGACACACATTGCTTATGCCCGACGACAAAATGGTCAAGTAGTTTAATCCCCATAATGGCGCAAGCACGTTGGATTCGCTCTGTCACTTGCCTATCCGCAGTGCTGGGTTCTGGGTTACCCGATGGATGATTATGGGCTAATATAATGCCGTTCGCATTCATTTTTATGGCAAAGCGAATAATTTCTCTGGGGTGGACTTCAACTTTGTTCAAAGTACCTTTAAACAACTCTTCATGGCAAATAATTTGATTTTTATTATTTAAAAATATCACGACAAAAACTTCACGCTCTTGCCCTGCGAATAAATCCAACAACTTTGCTTTCAACTGTTCAGGCCCAGTCATCACATCTTCATATAAAAATTGTTCAGAGAAAAAGCGTCGAGCTAGTTCACTGACGGCCTGTAGTTGGGTAAATTTACAACTCCCCATTCCTTTACAGTGTTTTAGTTTTTCGTAGTCTGCTTGTAGAAGCAAATACACTGAACCAAACTCCTGTATTAAACGCTTCGCAAGCTGCAAAACAGGTTCACCTTGGCTCCCTGTACGCAAAAAAATAGCGAGTAGCTCAGCATCAGATAACGCAGCCGCCCCGTATGCGAGTAGCTTTTCTCTTGGTGGTAAATCTAGATGTTCACTCATCATATTCTTTGTCCCTAAATCCCTTGCATCCTTTTTATCTAGCCTAAAAAACATTCACAACCCCTCACATATGGGTTTGCGTAGCGCTTCGCAAAAATAGTACTGTGACGAAAAATCGAGCGCGCCACCTCTAGCTTCTCTGTGGTAATATGCCTCCCATGTTGACCGAATTGGATAAAAATAATGAATCAACTATCACTATTAGGTAAGCAGATAGTTATTGGTATTAGTGGGGGCATTGCCGCTTATAAAATCCCTGAACTTACCCGCCGTTTGCGCGATAAAGGTGCGATTGTGCGTGTTGTGATGACTCAAGGTGCAAAAGCCTTTATTACACCTTTAACCTTACAAGCCGTTTCAGGGCATCCTGTTTCCGATGACTTACTCGACCCAGCCGCTGAGGCTGCCATGGGACATATTGAACTCGCTAAGTGGGCAGATATCATTATTCTAGCGCCTGCTACTGCGGATTTAATTGCTCGCCTCAGTGCAGGAATGGCAAATGATTTACTCACAACAGTTTGTCTTGCTTCCGCTGCACCGATTGCACTTGTGCCAGCAATGAACCAACAAATGTACAAAGCAAAAGCAACGCAAGAAAATTTAATCAAACTGCAACAACGCCAATGTATGATTTGGGGGCCGGACGCAGGTAGCCAAGCTTGCGGTGATATTGGTCCTGGTCGCATGATTGACCCACTAGAAATTGTTCGTCTAACCAGTGAGTTTTTTACCCCTAAACTCGACTTACAAGGTATCAAATTAATGATCACTGCTGGCCCAACACGGGAAGCACTCGACCCCGTTCGTTTCATCAGCAACCATAGTTCGGGGAAAATGGGTTTTGCCATTGCTAAGGCAGCCAGTCAACGTGGTGCTGACGTCACTTTGATTGCGGGCCCTGTAAATATTGAAACACCAGAAGGGGTTAAGCGGATTGATGTCACGAGCGGCCTAGAAATGTATGAGCAAGTTCATCAAACCATTACAGAGCAAAATATTTTTATTGGTTGCGCCGCAGTTGCAGATTACCGAGCAAAAAACATTGCTGAAAACAAAATAAAAAAACAAGGTGATGAAGTTTCGATTACACTTATCAAAAATCCAGATATCGTGGCTAGTGTCGGCAACCTAAAACACAATAGGCCATATGTTGTTGGGTTTGCAGCTGAGACCCAAAATGTGGAAGAATACGCACGCCAAAAACGACAGCAAAAACAACTCGATCTCATTTGTGCCAATGACGTCTCACTAGCAGACAATGGATTTAATAGCGATAACAACGCGTTACATATTTTTGATGCTAACGGTGATACACGTTTGCCTCACTGCAATAAAAACGAATTAAGCCACTATTTACTTGACGAGATACTTCAACGTTATGAAAAAAATTGACCTAAAAATCCTTGATAGCCGTATCGGTAATGAATTTCCTCTACCAGCCTACGCCACTACAGGTTCTGCTGGTTTAGATTTACGTGCATGCCTTGATGCACCTATCGATCTGGCGCCAGGTCAAACAGAACTTATTCCAACGGGTTTAGCCATTCACATTGCTGATGAAAGCCTTGCTGCTGTGATCTTACCTCGTTCAGGTTTAGGACATAAACATGGCGTCGTACTTGGTAACCTAGTTGGGCTCATTGACTCTGATTATCAAGGGCAACTTATGGTGTCTGTCTGGAACCGTAGTGATAAAAATTTTACTATTGAACCCGGTGAACGTATGGCTCAAATGGTATTTGTCCCGGTTGTTCAGGCGGAATTTAATATTGTTGATGATTTTGACGCAACAGAGCGTGGGGCTGGCGGTTTCGGCCATTCCGGCCGTCAATAAATAGAATATCCTGATAACAAATATGCTAGATAGAACCTGAATTAGGTTCTATCTTTATGAATAAAAACAATCAGCCGCATATTTTCTTTCAGGAAGCTTGCTCAACATTACTTATATTTTAAACATTTTTTAAATCCATTTTGCTTTGTAAGTCTCTTTACTAAGAGCAAAATTTTGGATAGTTTGTTTTGCTGTTTTAGCAGGGGTCTTATTAGACATGGCAGAAAAAGCGACAACACAAAAACGTAACAGACGTGATGAGATTTTACAGGCTCTTGCGTTAATGTTAGAAAGTAGTGATGGTAGCCAACGCATTACAACAGCAAAACTTGCTGCTACGGTTGGTGTATCAGAGGCTGCGCTGTATCGTCATTTTCCGAGTAAAATGAAAATGTTCGATAGCCTCATTGGGTTTATTGAAGACTCATTGGTTTCGCGCATTAATCTGATTTTAAGTGATGAAAAAGATACGATAATTAGAATTAAACTAATACTAGCGCTAATACTTGGTTTTTCAGAGAAAAACCCTGGGCTAACGCGTATAATGACAGGCCACGCTCTGATGTTTGAGCAAGATAGGCTTCAAGATCGTATTAATCAATTATTTGAACGTATAGAATCGCAATTGCGGCAGGTGTTGAAAGAGAAAAAAATACGTGATGGTCATGGGTTTATTCATGATGAGTCACTGCTTGCTTCTCAGCTATTAGCCTTTTGTGAAGGAATGCTCTCACGTTTTGTACGTTCTGAGTTTCGTTATCGGCCAACCGTCGAGTTTGAATCGCGCTGGCCTTTAATTCTAGCTCAGTTACAATAACCGATTGTTTATACTACTCACCCCGCCCATCATTGGGCGAGGGCTTTTTTTACTCGATTCCGTATTGTTCGCGGTAAGCCTTCATAGCCGCTAAATGTTCCTGCATACCTTCCTGTTCAGAGAGGTAAGTGATTAAATCGCTCATGGTAATAATTGAGTAAACTTTACAGCCATAATCACGCTCAACCTCTTGCACTGCTGAAATGTCACCTTTACCTTTTTCTTGGCGATCAAGGCATAGCAAAACACCATTCAACGTCGCTTGTTGTTGTTTAATAATTTCCATTGACTCACGAATTGCCGTTCCTGCAGTAATGACATCATCAACTACCACAACACGCCCTTTCAAAGGACTCCCAACTAACACGCCACCTTCCCCATGGTCTTTAGCTTCTTTGCGATTGAAGCAATATGGCATATCGATGTCATGGTGTTCAGAAAGTGCTACCGCCGTCGTCGTTGCGATAGGGATCCCTTTATACGCAGGACCAAAGATGACATCACACTCAATTGCACTATCTTGTAATGCTTGTGCATAAAAACGACCGACAAGTGCCAGATCACGCCCTGTATTAAATAACCCCGCATTGAAAAAATAAGGGCTTTTACGACCTGATTTCAGCGTAAACTCACCAAATTTAAGTACCTGTTTTTTCATGGCAAGTTCAATAAAATCGCGCTGATAGGCTTTCATTGGTCATTCTCCTCGTTGATGATTATTTATCTATATTCAAAGCTGCTAATTGGTTGATGAACCAGCAGACATAAAAAAGGCGACTATTTAGCCGCCTAATTAATGATTAACTTACTTCAGCGCTTCTCGCTGAGCTTCAAAAATGGTATTTAAACCTGTTTTAGCTAATGCCAATAGAGCAAGTAGCTCTTCATGACTAAATGGTTCGCCTTCTGCGGTGCCCTGCACTTCAATCATTCGGCCATCATCCATCATGACAACATTCATATCTGTTTCAGCTGCAGAATCTTCAACATATTCAAGGTCACATAGGGCTTCTTGATTTACAATTCCGACAGAAACGGCTGCAACCATTGATTTTAGTGGACTTTTTGCAATTTTACCTTGCTCAACCATATTGTTCAGTGCATCAACTAGAGCTACACAGGCACCAGAAATCGCTGCTGTACGTGTACCGCCATCCGCTTGGATAACATCACAGTCTAAAGTAATGGTGTATTCACCTAATTTTTTAAGGTCAACAGCAGCACGTAAAGAACGTGCGATTAACCGTTGGATTTCCATCGTACGACCCGTTTGTTTTCCTCGTGCAGCTTCACGTTGATTACGTGAATTTGTTGCGCGCGGTAACATACCATACTCCGCTGTAACCCAACCTTGCCCCTGCCCTTTTAAAAAACGAGGAACACCTTCTTCAACAGTTGCATTACATAACACCTTCGTGTCGCCAAACTCAATAAGAACAGAGCCTTCTGCATGCTTAGTATAGTTGCGCGTGATGGTAATCGGGCGCATTTGGTCTGCTTGTCTATCTGCTGGGCGCATGGTGTTATCTCCATTATCAACTCAAATTGGGACGCATTATACGTTGTTCAAGCGATAATGCCTATCCTGTCATCCTGCATAGCGTTATAATCTCCTAAATCTTTACGATAATGGGAACGAATTATGATCCGTAGTATGACCGCTTTTGCCCGTCGGGACATCAAGGGTGAATGGGGGAATGCGGCCTGGGAGCTGCGTTCCGTGAACCAACGTTATTTAGAAACGTATATTCGCTTACCTGAGCAATTCAGAAGCCTTGAGCCTGTCATTCGCGAGCGCCTGCGTTCTCGCTTAACACGTGGAAAGGTGGAATGTAGTCTACGCTTTGAGTTAGATGGCGCAAATCGTGGCGAGTTAATCCTAAATGAGCAATTAGCCCGCCAATTAATCAGTGCTGCGAATTGGGTTAAAAATTACAGCCATGAAGGTGAAATCAACCCATTAGAAATTTTGCGTTGGCCTGGAGTAATGTCAGCTGGCGAGCAAGATTTAGACATAATTAGCGAACAACTAATGGCAGGGTTAGATGAAGCGATTGATGCCTTTATCCAAAGCCGTGAAGCTGAAGGGGCATCCTTACATACACTTATTGAGCAGCGACTTGACGGTGTGCTAGCAGAGGTCGCCAAAGTACGTCAACACATGCCAGAAATTCTACAATGGCAACGTGAACGCTTACAAAACAAGTTAGAAGAAGCTGACATTCAAGTGGATAACAACCGCTTGGAACAGGAACTTATTCTATTGGCTCAACGTGTTGATGTTGCAGAAGAATTGGATAGATTAGAAGCACACGTTAAAGAAACACGTAATATCTTGAAGAAAAAAGAGGCAACTGGCCGCCGTCTTGACTTTATGATGCAAGAATTTAACCGTGAAGCGAATACGTTAGCGTCAAAATCAATTAATAGCGAAGTCACAACTTCAGCAGTTGAGCTCAAAGTATTAATCGAACAAATGAGAGAACAGATTCAAAACATCGAATAGTTTTTTCACCCGTCCAAGAATGTCTTAGAAGCCCTGTTATTTGCTTGTAAATACAGGGCTTTTTTATTTTTCCCGTCCAAATCGGTTTGCAGATGTCCGTTACCAGTTGCTGTTTAAGTGGTGGGCAAAATGGTGGGCAAGACCTGTTTTTTTGACTCAATAAGCAAAAAGTCAAGGTATCTGGTGAGCAGATTTTTGCATCTATCTCACCACCGCCTTATGCCATCCCCACTTATCGTGCTGCTTGCAGATTGTTCAATCACTCAACTATCGAACCAATCGATAAACAAACAGTGGTGGGCAATGGTGAGCAAATTTTAACGATTTCTTAGGAATATAGAGTAACAAACGATGGCAAAACTAACCGCAACTCAGGTGCAATCTTATGCTCGCACCGCAGCAGCAAACAAAAAATACAGTGATGGTAATGGCCTATATTTTTGCGTAAGAAAATCTGGCATGCCGTATTGGATGCTAAGGTATACCAGCCTAAACGGACGACGAGAAGCCACGCTCGGTCAATATCCAAGTATGACCTTAGCAGAGGCTCGACTTGAATCGTCTAAAATGCAGCTACAACTTCAGCAAGGTGAAGATCCATTAGCAATTCGCGCTATTGAAACCATCCCAGAGATCCAAAATGTCAGCCAGCTGTTTCAAGACTGGTATGCCAAAGACTTAAGTCGCCGGTTAAAGCACCCCAATATACCCAAACGTGTTTTTACCAAAGAGATTGCACCAGTGATTGGTCAACTTCCTATCCAAGCTGTGCGCCCCACACATGTGCGCGAAGTATTAGAGCGCATTCGAGAAAGTAACCGCCCTACCATTGCCAACGATACCTTGATGTACATGAAGCAGCTGTTTCGGCATGCGATAAAGCTCGACTTAACGCTGAACAACCCCGCCGCAGCCTTTACCGTGGACGATGCCGGTGGCGTGGAGTCCAGTAAAGACAGGATGCTTAGCAAAGAGGAAATTCACTACGCCTTTAGCGTGTTTCATACCCATATCAATAGCTTTGGCCGCGACAACTACCTCGCTTGCTGTCTGTTTTTGGTGTTGGGCGTGCGCAAAAGCGAATTGTGCGAAGCCATGTGGCGTGAAATGGATTTAACCACAGGCGTATGGGACCTACCCAAAGAACGCAGTAAAACTGGCGTGCCCATTAGCATCCCTTTACCGCGCCAAGCCATTGCTTGGTTTAACGAACTGCAAGTCCGCGCTTGTGGCTCGCCTTATGTTTTTCCAGCCAGACGAGCAAGCCATCGTCCACATATGGGGCCAGATACGCTAAACCGTGCCATTTCTAAGCTCTTTGGTCGCGAGCCTGGGCGCAAAAAACAGCCACCCAATAAAATGGGTAAACTTGAACACTTCACCGTACACGATTTACGCCGTACCTTTCGCAGCCTTGCCGCCTCTTTAGGCATTGCAGGCAACGTGGCCGAACGCTGTCTTAACCATAAGCTAAAAGGCGTTGAGGGTATCTACGACCGCCACGATTACTTTGAAGAGCGCCGTATTGCCCATCAAACCGTGGCTGATGTGATCGAACCGCTGGTGAATTTTGAGCACCCTTCACAGCACAACACAGGAGGGCATTAACATGCAATTTATGATGCGACTTGCCCCCATTACCTTTCCAATAGCCATGCTGGCAGGCCTTGGCTGGTGTATTGGCATTGCCTTACTCGAACAATCTCATGGCGTAGGCCACGCACTTACCCGTCATTGCCTGATAGTATTCGTGGTACTCGCTCCTTGGCTGACGCTAAAACTCATGTTCTACGTGATTGTCAGCCTAGGACGCAAACTGGGGCTCATCCCGCCTGCACGCCCAACGTACAGCCTAGGTTATGAAGAATCACTCTATTGGTTCAGAGTATTAGCCTTCTTCGATGGCAAACGCAGCCGCATGCCGAAAAGGCCCATCAGGCGAAACTAACAATCCCCCATTTGCTCACTTACCGTGGGCAGTTGGGACAATGGGGCAACACTTGATATGCCGAGCTTTAGAGGGTGAATAAGAGGGATGTGAACCGCCCCAAGGAATGGGGCAATTGGGGCTTAGCAAAGTTTATAATTGGGTTAACGCTGTTTTGCAAGTGCAAAGCAATCGTTCATGCTAGGGCCTGCATACTTTTGCCTCAGTTCAAATGAGTACATCATAGACTCAGCACTTAACTAACCCAACAACAACCCTAACTCGAGTAAATAGCCATGTTGATCGCTTAGCTCCTCGTGGAATAACACATCTGGAACTTTGAACTGGTAAGGCAAATTGAAAAAGACTTCTAATAATTGGCCTTCTTCGAGATCAATGAGGATATTGGCATCACTGATCAACAAATACATTTAAACAGCCTCAGCCAACATTTGGCGTTGCTTATGCAATGCCATCACTGACATCTGTAACAGCTCAGCGGCTTTCGATTCACTAACAATTCCCTCTGCCAATGCACGATAAACCAACTGCTCAAACAATAATGTCTGTTCTTGTGGATAAGGATTCCCTGGCTCCTGCTTACGCCAACCGTTTTTTGAGAACTGTATAAATATTTGGCGTTTTTTCTCTTCGGTGATCACACCAAGGTCGGCACTGCGATACAAACAAGCCGCCATGCTTAGGCCATATTCATGTTTCAGGAAATACAGCTCTTTGGGGTCTACGTTCGAACGTCGCTCTCCTAGATGCTGAAAAAGGCCTACTTCAGGCAGTAAAAACGCAGAAGCAAAGCGGTTGCAGGCCATCTCTTCGTCAATGAATTCATCGAGTAAGCCATCTAAAACAAGGTGGCCAAGTTCATGCGCCAATGTGAACCGCTGGCGGCAACCAGGCCAATGAGAAGACACAACAACAATTGGCTGCCCTGATATTTTGGCTTGTAACCCATCAAATTTATCGGCTTGGGGTACGTTACTGACAATCACCAGAATACCTTTAGACTCAAGCAAGTCGATTAAGTCTGGTAGTGGATTCATACCTAACTGCCAATCAGTACGGACTTTGGTGGCAACCTGCTCTACTGCGTCTAAAGTGCTTACAGCATGAACGTCGGGCTGGTAGTTAAAACTCGCTATCGGGAAGTTTGGCCATACATTTTTAAGTGATAACCAGCGCTCAGCTTGCTCAACCACATCGGACTCAATCTTCTTTAGCAACTTAGCTGAAGCTGAGGCTTTTTTACGATACTCCACCTCCCCCAAAGTCACCTGTGCTGGGCGAAAGAAGTATTCAGTACGAACCGACAAAGCCGTCGCCAATTTAAGTAAAACTCCCGACGAAGGCATGCTCTGGTCGTGCTCGTATTTCTTAACCATGTTGGCACTAATACCAACTTGCTCACCCAAGGCCTGCATCGACAGGCCAGCGGCTGCACGGGCTCGTTTTATGCGCTCTCCAATCATACAGACCTCTGGTTTACAAAAACTAAAATAATTTTAAAAATATAAACCAAGTTGGCGTTTTTGTCGATTGGTTTTACAGAGCAATCATTCGCGTGTTCGCAAACACACTTCCCTATGCTTTTATACCCATACGCCAAAACCACTATCCGTTTGGCTTTTGGATCGAAACGCCAAACAGGGAAATTAGCCCATTTACTGTTTGGCGTCTCGATTGAAATCCAACGCTGGTAGGCCTTGCCATTACTGGCTCAAAGCAAGGTTTGGCACTTTTTACGCCCTAAACCAACCTCGGCATCAAAGTACAAACCGTTTGATTTTTTAAACCCAGAATGCAAACGATCGTTTGGCGTCTCGATTTTTTTGTACTAGTTGAATGCCGCCAAACAGAGCCGCATTGGACGATATATTTCAAACAGTTAGCTGCGCACAGGTCATCATAAAAAACCGATTTGACTGGTTAGTTTGATGGCCATTTCTTTCATCTAATTCACCACCGCGTCTGCACCCGACGACTGAAAATAGACGGCATGAAAAACCAACAAGGTAATAAGTGACGTGTTATGGGCAAGTGACAACGATTGGGATAGAGAATGGATACAGCAGGTGGTCGCTTTACTGGTTGGGCATGGCGCGCTTACCCTCTACCCAGCATTGAGCGAGTGCGATAATGCGGCCGAACGTTTAACCCGCTGGCTGACCTATCAGTTACCTCGCATTAAACAAGCGCACTCTGGCTGCCCGATTCACCAATGGCTGAACAGCATTGGCGCACAAGTGATCGTAGAAAAATGGCAGAGCCCAGAGCAATGGCCAAACCTGTATTGGCTGCCTTTACCTGAGGTTGATGGCAACGCGCAAGGCGGGTTGGTTTTGTTACCGGCACATTTTTTATCGGTATATATGAACGGCACAATACAAACCAGAACATTGCAAGCAAACACGCCCGCCAACGCCTGTATCTTTTGGTGCACTGCGCCTTTGTCTAAAATAGGAAAGCGAGCTACCTTGCACCCCAAACTGCAAAACCGCGCCTTTTGCCTGCCCAGTTCGCCGGAGCAAATAGGAAAATCATGCACAGGGTTATTAGTGAGCGGTTTACGAAAAGAAAGCCAAAAACCAAACGGCAACGTGATCAGCCACCAGATTAACCTAGCGCTGCTGCACCACCTTTGTGGGCCAGAGAATGATGTGTGGATAAAAGCGAGTTTTGGTACCCTCAATGATGAGGGTACCAACGAGTGTCAAATTGCCGCTCCAAAATCATAAGCCTGAAAAACGACACTACCCCTTAAAAACGAGTAACCCCTCGCGGGGCGCTGATCTAACGGGTAGCGGGAGGGGTGTTGTTGATGCGATTTTAATATCAAAAGCGCCAAATAGCTCGATATTTTTGGCTAGGCCGTTGTTTGTTAGGCTTTTACTCAGGCTACTGTTTGAACTATCCGGAATTTCCGGGCGTCACCTAGCAAAAATACGCTGAATTAATGATCATTTTTGCTTGCAATAAACTCCGCAAATCGCAGGTGCCCTTTCAACCTAGGTAGATCATCTTCAGATACTTTACCTTGCTCGACCATGTGGCGAAATGCTCGGATCTTATTTCTGTAACCTTTAGTTAGAGTGATTTTATCTTCTTTAACTAACAAACCATGAACTTTCAATCGCTGACCTTTTTCAGAGTCTGCAAAGTAGGTTTTATTCTTATTGAGTGAAAATGTCGTCCCTTCGAAGATAGCTTCTAGTTCAGTGGGAAGCGCCTCCTGAAATACCTCCTTTCCAGAGAAAACAATATCATCAGCATAACGAGTAACCTGCAAATCATATTGGTTCGCAAGTTCTTTCAATTGCTTGTCGATGTCCTTCATAACAATATTTGATAGAACGGGGCTAGCAGGCGAACCTTGCGCTAATTTAAAGTTAAGTGAGCTAATGTCAGCTAGTAGTTGAGCGGCATCTTTTGAATACCCTAGGCTTTCCAAAGCATTAGATATTTGAAAGATTGAAATAGACGGAAAAAAATCTTCAATGTCTACAGAGTAGACCCACTTAGCACCTTGATGAATTTTAGCTGCATCCGCAAATGACTTTCCTTTCACAAAACCACATACATGAGATTCAAATGACACAGCGTTACTTAAGTGTGCACCAAACCACTTTTGCACTACTTTTAAGGCTACTCTAGGCGAGTGGATCGTTCGAACTTTCTTACCTTGTTGGATCTTAAAGCTTCGATAAAACTTGTGCTGCTTTTTAGATAAGGCATAGACAAAATCAAGAGAATAACCAAACAACACCGCTAAACACGTTTCTGATACAACGGGAGGGAGGGACTTATCAACTAAGCTCTTGATTTGGTCGCTATTGTTCTCACGATGCTTCTCTGGCAGAGCATCTAGGAATTTACTTAGGGAGTTAAAGGAAACTAGGAGCGGCGCGGCATTCATGACACTGTACTTTTTAAAAAATTTACAACGATGGACAAACGTCCAGCCGGGCGAAGCACGGATGGACGTTTGTCCATCGGTGTTTCTGTGTCTAGCCTTCGCAAACGGGCATGATGCACACCCTCGCGACAATTCTTCGCCGCTCCGTTTTTGCATTTCACCATTTTCGTCTTCCTAAATCAAGCGCTCTCACTATGTCAGAACTGTTGCGACTGGCTATTTTGGGCAGCAAATTCAGGCCCAGAGCTGTCATTACATAAGTTTCTGTATCACGTTCTCGAATAAGAAACTTTTTCTTAATCAACTTATCGAGTTGTTTATTTAACCCGTCTATTCGTAATGCCGGATAATCTTTAGACAAAAAGTCATATAGATTGTCCAGTTTTACTGGTTGAAACTTTTTGGTTGTTGTTAATATCTCGATTAATGATGGCAATTCAACTTCGTCCCATTGAAGTGCCTGTAACTCTATATGAGCAGGTGTTAGAACCGCCGTTAAAAAGGCTTCAACAGCTTCCTTTTTTGAATCATCTACAAACTCTGAAAGTACAATTGTCGCACTCACACGATGTGCATTTAAAAAAGAAATACGAGCGTCAGTGATGATGTCTGGAAAAGTGCTTTTCAGTAAAGCGACGAAGCCTTCACCGACTTTTATCAGACTATCCGCATCCAATAATACAATCTCAGTACTGGTGTCGAACTCTCTCTTTAACTTGCTCTGTAGGTTATCCAGCTGTTTTAGAGATACAAATCCCTTTTGCGCTTTATCACTGACCTTATTTTTCGGTACATACAGCACTAAAATCCCATCAGACGCACGTACAATGAAATCTGAAATACAGTATTCAGCTCGTATTCCGTCAAAGTTTGAGATCGCGGGTTGTTTAAGCAAGGCCTATCTCCTTCCAGATACGTTTTAGTCGAGCACAATGTCGGTCTGCTTGTTCGGGCCATTGGCGTGCAGTTGTTAACTTATGAGACTGCAAACATATAACATTTTTGTCCTTGATAGTTTTTATCTCAGGCTCGTAGTCAGCCAAAATCCGTGCATCATAAGCTTGTGTTAATAACTGTGCTAATTCACTTGCCGTTGTGCTCAACTCTGTAAGTAATCGACTTTCTTTCCCTGGAGTTATCAACCCATTCCGGCGTTGCTTAGTCAAAGCATGTTTGGCCGGCTTCTTTAAACTAGTGGTTAATAGCTCTGGGATATTCGCATGTTGTGTACCTTTCCAATTAGGTTGCATATATCCAAGCGTTTCTCTTGTGATAAGGAAAGCGGCATAGTAGTAACGGTTGAACGCACTTCGCCCCAACAAATCAGCGTTGTTAGGGTCTGCGTCGCTTAGCGCTAACCTTTCAAGTTCACTACCTACGTATTGCATCAATAATGCTCTTCAATATACCCATACGCCTTTTGGAACAGCTCTTTATCTTTACCCAAACCAAACTGAGCCAGTGTTACCAGCAGCGCCTTTTGGATTTCGCGCGGGCCGCTGTTGGAGTTTTGCCAACCTTCAAAACGGGTGGCTTTAACGATTTTGTCGATTTGCTCAACCACATCGCCGATTAGTTTCGGCGTGGTTTCGGGGCGGGTTTCCAGGAAGAGTTTGGTTAAGGCCTGCTTATTGTCTTCTTCGGTCACCACATGCTCGCCAGTTTCGCGCTCGGCTTGCACTGTGTCTTTAGCGGCATCTAATAGGCCTTTTAACCAATCGATGGCTTTGATGACACCGGCTTCGTAGTCTTGGCGCAGTTTTTCTAAGCGTTCACCTAACTCGACAAACTTAGGGTCGTTGCTGCCACGCAGGCGGCCCATCAGGTCAATTTCGAGGCGTTTCGCGCGCTGCTCTTGTTCTTTGTCGGTCAGCGTAAAAATGGCGTGCTCATCCATGATCAGCTCGTCGATATCGTCGCGGATGCGATTGATGTCGGTGTGTTCGTGGATCATCTTGATGGTTTCTGGGCCGAGGGCAGCCCACACCAAAGCGCCGGTTTGGCCGACTGGGCGCACTGATTCGTAAATTTGTGCCAGCCATTTATAGTCTTTGCGATACGGGGCTAAGAAGGTGTCTGGGTTAATAGCTGACCATAGCTTGGCTAACACGCCAAAGCTGGCGGCAAATTCATCGCGCTTTTCATTGGTTGGCAGGCATTCTTGCGCCGCCATAATGCCCTCGAAACCTTCCAAGGTCCGGTCAACACCCGGGAAGAAGGACAAACATTTATCTAACTGGGCGGGTAATAATTCTTTAAAGGCTTCGATGCCTTCTACCACGCCATCAATCTCTTCTGGGTTGTAGGCCAGCGCGGTGCGCAGGTTTTCAAATACGCCTAGGTAGTCGATGATCAGGCCCATGTCTTTGCGCACATCGTCTGTTTCGTACAAACGGTTGGTGCGGCACATGGCCTGTAGCAGCGTGTGGTCACGCAGCGGTTTATCCAAGTACATGCAATAGCAGATAGGCGCGTCAAAGCCGGTAAGTAACTTGGCGGTAACGATGATCAGCTGCAACGGATGTTTAGGGTCTTTAAAGCTTTCGATTAAGTCTTTCTGGGTTTGGTCTTCGGCATCAATCTGCTGCCAGCGCTCAAAATCTGCTTGTTTAATCGACAGCTCTAAATCGTCGTGCCACTTACGCCAGTCTTTATTGAGCTTTTCTTTTTTACCCCCTTCTTCGGCTTTTACAGGTGCCTGATCGACGTTCATCACCACTTCAACGGCATCAAAGCCGAGCTTTTCACCCAGCAAGTAGTACATCTGCACGCAGGCTTCGCGGTCGTACACCACCACCATGCCTTTCATCTTTTTCGGTTTTACATGGCTGGTAAAGTGTTCGGCAATATCATTGCTGACAGCGGCCATGCGTTTGGGTGCTTTGAGCATCACCGCTAATTTGCCCGCGCGTTTTGATAGTGCAGCCTTTTCTTCGTCGTCGAGATTATTGTCTTTGGCAAGCTGCTCAAATTCTTGGTTGATGGCATCGCGATCTACCCGTAGCTCGGCCAAGCGTGGTTCAAACTTCACAGGGTTGGTAGCGCCATCGCGGATCGACTGCTTGTAGCTGTAGCGATTCATGTAGCGGCCGGGGTCTTCTTCGGCACCGAACAGTTTGAAGGTATTGCGGTCGATACCGGAAATCGGCGTACCGGTTAAACCATAGAAGTGCGCATTGGGAAGTGCCCAGCGCATTTTCTCGCCCAAGCCACCTTCCTGCGTGCGATGAGCTTCGTCCACTAACACAATAATGTTATCGCGGTTATTGAGGCCGTTGGGGTTGCTGTCATCAATCTCGACATCTTTAAACTTAAAGATGGTGGTAATTAATATGCCACGGCTGTCTTGCTCGATGTGCTCACCGAGCTTTTTGCAGCTTTGTACCTTGATGAGGTTTTTAACGTCGGCACCGCCAAAGGTTTCGTTGATTTGGCTATCCAGGTCGCGGCGGTCCACCACGATCAATACGGTGGGGTTTTTCAGGGCATTGTCACTGCGCAGCATCTTGGCGGCGTAGAGCATCAATAAGGATTTACCGGAACCTTGGAAATGCCAGATCAGGCCTTTTTTTGGGTAGCCTTTGCGCACACGTTCAACAATCTGCTTGGCCGCTTCAAACTGTGGGTAACGCGGCAGAATTTTAATGCGCTTGGGAGGTGTGTTCTTACCTGTTTTGACGGTTGAAAACAGCGCGAAAGATTCGAGTAACTGCAATAAGGTTTGCGGGTTTAACAAGCCCTCACAGCTATCCAGTACCGATGCCAAGCCGGGCAAAATGTCATCACGCAGGTCGGTATTGTGCCAAGGGCCCCAATCTTTTACCCGAGCGTTGATGGCACCGTAGGCAAAGGTTTTTCCTTCGCTGGCAAAACAGAGCAGGTTGGGTACAAAGTAGGGTTCAACGTTCTTCCAGTAGTGCTTTTTACCGCCCATAAAATCGGCGGCGCCGTCTTGCCAGGTAACACTCGGGCGGGTAGCGGTTTTCACTTCGCCCACCACCAAGGGAATACCGTTCACATAAAGCACAATATCAAAATAAACTTCGGTCGCTGCGATATAGTGCACCTGTTGTGATACCACAAAGTGATTGTTGTCGATATTGTCGAAATCAATCAGGTTAATGGTGATATGGTCGCCATTCTCACCAAAGGGTAAGGTTTTTTCGGCCATTAACCATTCGTGAAAGTTTTCATTGGCTTTTACTAGGCCGGTATGCCGCGCTTCCAGCACTACACCACGCAGTTTGTAAATCACTTCATCGGCGTAATCTGGTTGTTTGGCGATATCAGGGTTTAACGAACACAACGCGTCTTTTAGCCATTCATCGACGAAGATATCCTGTGCTTGTTTCGGCAGGTTCTCCCCGTAGCAGTAAGTCCACTTTACGCCGCTTAAACCCTTTAAGCGGTCAATTATTCCATTTTCTGTGACGGTTTGTTCATTAAACATCTCTATTTCCCAAATATAATCTTTTGTCTAATTTTTCTCATACAAGCTAGTTTTTCAGTCAATAAGTGCCTTTGAATCTCCATTGCTTCAATAGTATCTAGCTGTATTTTTTGTTTTTGCTTGGAGAAATAAGGTATTTTTGTGCTCAAAAAATCCTTAGGCGATATTCGCTTTGCTTTGCGACCACCTTTTGCACTATGAGTGAACCCCTCATAAAACTCTGGCCTATTTACATAATGGAATAACCAGCCAACGTGTAGTTCATCTGAAACGTCAAACGCAGGTAAATCTAAAGTCGATTCATAGCCATCTAAATTCGCAGGTACTACCGAAAATGCTCCATTTAAAAAATCAAGCTTTGAATAAATAAACTGACCTGCTTTTCGTTTAAAGTATTTTGTATTCTCACTACCAGAATTGCCTTCTTTACTTGTAATTCCATTACCATACAACTTCACAGTTAATTTCTTAGCCAACTTACCATTAGTCCCTTCAATTCTACTTTCTGTTAGGAATTCACCAATCTCACATAACCGTTCACCACCTATCAACGGCATTTCTACGCTTTTATAAACCCGAATCAATTGGTTTACACTCTCAAGTGCAGTTTCAATTAGACTATCGACTTTCATCGATTTATTTATCGCCACCAATAGCTTTTTTTGTTTGTTCTTTGGAGGAATTTTTACAGAAAAATCTTTCAACAAGGCGAACTTAGTGCGAGGAGAAAGTGAGCCTGATGAGGTTTTTACAGCAAAGTTCCAAAATTCAGGAGTGTGGACAACATGAGGAAGTAGTTCGGGAACTATCTTACTTTCGTTTGCCCTAAGAACAATAATATCTCCTGAGCAAACTCCGTCGAAATTTACTTGAGAGGCTTTTCTCAGATATGGGCGTCTTTTACAAAGAAGGACATCACCCTCTCTAAAAACCCTATTAAAACTGGGAGTATCCTCTAAATAGTTACCCCATTGGGTAATTGTCACAGAATCAGTTTGAAGGTGTTCTAAACCGATATAACGAATTAACCCGTCGCTTACTGGGTCTTTACTTGATTCCTTTCTTTCGATACAAAGATTAGCTAGAGTTTCCTCGCAGAATACTACTGAGTTAGAATTTTTAGCCAACATTAATTTGCTCCCAACAAACTAGCCATTTTATTGAAACCGGTTTTCAATTTTCTTTTATTGACACTCCAGTCCTCTAAAGCATTAGTGAAATCAGATTCATAACTCGAATGCTTTACCTTCAAATATAAGGGAATAGATAAACTAAAATTATTTTGAGCAGCCTCTGCGATATCTATAAAGCACATATTTTCATTTTCATGCTGACAAGTAAATAGACCTAAAATTTGCTCAAGATCGGCCTCACTTAACTTACTAAAAGCCCTTTCTTTAGTTACCAATTCGACAGCATTAATTATCTGTATTTTTCCTATTTTATGTTGGGGTTTTTTCTTATTTAAAACTACAACACAAGACTCCATAGTTGAGTTGTAAAACAGGTTTGGCCCAAGGCCAATTACCGCTTCGATGATGTCCGACTCAATCACTTGTTTACGAATACTTAGCTCGGAATCACGGAACAGAACGCCGTGTGGCCAGAGCATAGCGGCGCGGCCAGTGTCAGGCTTTAGGCTTTTGATGATATGGGTGTAAAACGCATAGTCGGCGCAGCCTTGCGGTGGTACGCCGTAGAGGTTGCGGCCGTATGGGTCGGCAGCAAACTTGTCGCGGTTCCACTTTTTGATGGAGTAAGGCGGGTTAGCGAATATCACATCAAACTGCTTGAGCTGGTCGTTTTCAATAAACTTGGGTTCCGCCAGAGTATCGCCGCGCAGCACATCGAACTCTTCAATGTCGTGCAGGAACATATTCATTCGAGCTATCGCCGACGTGAGCAGGTTCACTTCTTGGCCGTACAAATGAACAGATCTCCACTCTTCACCGCGTTCGCGCAAATCCATTACCGCATTCAGCAACATACCGCCTGTGCCGCAGGTTGGGTCATAAGCCGTTTCACCGGGCTTTAAGCCCATAATACGCGTCATCAGGTGCACCACGGTGCGGTTGGTATAAAACTCAGCGGCGGTGTGGCCAGAATCGTCAGCGAATTTTTTGATTAGGTACTCGTAAGCCTCACCTAGATCATCCTGAGCGACTGACTTAATCCCCAGTGGAATTTTACTAAAATGCTCAATCAGATCAGATAGCAGGTGATCGGGCAGGCGCTCTTTATTGGTCCACTGGGCATCACCAAACACGCCATGTAAGCGCGGGTTATTGGCTTCAATTAAACGCAGCGCGTTTTGAATGGCTTCACCAATGTTTTTGCTGGTGTGGCGCACCTTTTCCCAGCGGGCTTCCTGAGGGATATCAAAACGGTGGAACATGGGCATGGCGGCGTATTCGGCATCGCCTTCATGGATCTCCAATGCTTCGGTGTATTCTTCTAAATACACATCCGACAGGCGCTTATAAAATAGCAGCGGGAAGATGTACTGCTTGTAGTCTGAGGCGTCAATTTGGCCGCGCAAAAACTCGGCGGCGCCCCAGAGTAAATCTTCTAATTTTTTCTTATTTAATGCGCTCATGATGTCTTCTTATCGCTTAGTTGCTGCTGTACTTGTTGCTTTAGCTGCTGGCCAAGCGCGGTTAAACGGTATTTTTGGTTACGGCTGGTTGGCTTGTCTGGAATGGTCATTTCTACCAAGGCTGGGGTGATCTCCAGTGCCGGTTTTAAGTAGTGTTTACGGAAATGCTCGGCGTTTTTCAGTGCCATTAATGCCATTAATTCGTCGCGGCTTTGCTCTTGGCTCATGAGGCTGATCATCCGTGTAACTTCCGTGGTGACTTCCGTGGTGACTTCCGTGGTGACTTCCGTGGTGACTTCCGTGGCGAACAGGGTCAAAGTCACGCCGGAGCTGCTGTCAGAGTGCCATTTTGGTGCGGGTAGGCCCGCTGCTTTGCAAGCTTGTTGAATGACCACACTGCCGCGACCAAGCTTTTCCATATAGCCTTGCAGGTATAAGCCGTGGGCGATGTCTGGGTTACGCAGTACCGAGATATGGCCTTGCTGAATTTTGTACTCGTCGATGCCTTGCGGAAACGCACCGGCGTTCCATATTTTTAGGTGCGCAGGACTAACTTCTACCTTAATGCCCCCGGCAAAGTTGCTGTAATCACGGTGGGCAAAGGCGTTGACAATGGCTTCGCGTACCGCTTGTTCTGGGTACATGGGGATGTCTTCGCGCTGATTATTAGCGCTGCTAAAGCGTGCGCGCGATGGCGTATTGCGCATGACAAAGGTAATCAGCTGCTCGATCACCTCGGCCATTGGGCCATCGAGGTGCTGTAAATCCTGATATTCGTCGTCGGCCTTATGGCGATAACATACCGCACGCACGCGGGCTTGCGGATGGCGTTTACCCGGCGCACTGGCCAGTAATACATCGGCAGCATTGGTTAAGCGGCCGTATTTAGCCAGCGATAACAATTGCAACTGGTGCCGTAGGCCTTGTTCGGCTTGCGCGACCTCTTTGGGAATGCGTTTGGCGGATAGCAGTTTTTTACAAGCGCTGGAGGATAAACCTTGTTCGTCGAGTTCAGACGAGAACAAACGCTCCCAGCGGGTAGGCTCTACTTGCTTGCGCATGACCATGTCGCGGATGGTATCGACATCGGCCTTTTGGGTTTGTTCGCCGGCACGTATGTAGATGTCACTGTTAAAGGCGTAAGGAATGTCTTTGCCGGCCGGCACTTCAACCACTAATAACTGTGTGTTTTCAACTTGCTGTACTTCTACCGAAAACAGTACTGGCGGTTGAATCGCCGATTTAAGCTGGCTTTCGAGCTGTTCAGCCACCTGTTCGGCATGCTCTACACCCTTGATTTGGCCATTGTCATCGACTCCACATAGCAGGTAACCACCTTGGGTATTTAAAAAGGCGCACACTTGCGGACCGCAATGTTTTAAGTCGCAGCTTGTAAGGTATTCAAGGGTTTGGTTTTCACCTAGTGACAGTAGTTGCTTGAGTTGTGCGGCCGTTTTACTCATGGCTTGCTCCTACTGAGGCGCTCACTTGACTGACATTTTGAAAATGTTCGGTCAGGCGCTGCTCTACGTCTTGATAGCGAGAGAATTGTGCGACTACAAAAAGGTTGGCGTCGTCGTCACGATCGAACTTTTGCACCCAGTTGCCTTGGCGATCATCCAGTGGCAGTTGTTCCATGGTGGCGTCTTCGTATAAGTCGATCACCTTAATATTGGAAATGGACGCTGCGCCTTTGCGCAGTGTCAATTCTGAGCGCTGTTCTTGGGTTTTGTAACCCAAGTCCATTAATAAGCGGCGGGCAAAGACGACTTGATCGTGCGCTAAAAACCAGCGAGGTTTATTGAGCTCGATGGCTTTTTTCATCTCTTTATGGGTTATGGATAGGCCCGTTGCATCAACGCCACTACCGTATTGCGGCGTAATGATGCCTAAAAATAGGTCGCATTTTTCTACTGCTTTTAGGCAGCTTTCAAAAGCGGTTTCATTAGACGATACCGGCACTGTGCCTTTATGCGACATCCAAACTTCATAACCAAAGGCGGTTAGCAGTGAATATACGCGGTCGAGCAGCTCTTCTACACCATAAACGGTAGATGACACCATCACCGTGAGCTTTTTGCTCATAGTTCAAACCCTTCCTTGACCAACAGTGCTTCCAGTTCATTTTCGGCTTGCTCTAGGGCGGCCAGTTTTTGTTGGAAATCTTTTAGCGCTTCTTCCACTGTAATGGTTTCTTCTTCCAGTGGTTTTTGTACATAACGCGCGATATTGAGGTTGAAGTCATTTTCTTCAATCTCAGTTAACGCCACCCAGCGCGCAACGCCTTCGATTTCTTCAGCTTTAGGACCTAAGGTTTCTTGCTGACGATAGATGTTAAAAATGTCGTCGGCTTGATCATTAGACAAGGTATTTTGCGCACGGCCTTTGGTGAAGATTTCTTCCGCATTAATAATCAGCACGTGATCTTGATGGTCGGCTGGGCGTGATTTGCGCAGCACTAAAATACAGGCCGGAATACCTGTGCCATAGAACAGGTTTGACGCTACGCCGATGATGGCTTCGATGCGGTTTTCTTGCAGCAGCTTGGTGCGGATTGCGCCTTCGGCCCCGCCACGGAATAGCACGCCATGCGGTAATACCACTGCCATGCGCCCTTGCTCGTTTAACGAGGCAAACATATGTTGCACCCAGGCAAAGTCACCGTTGGTTTTAGGCGCTAAGCCATATTGCTTACGGCCATATGGGTCGGCAGACCAGAGATCATAGCCCCACTCTTTGAGGCTGAATGGCGGGTTAGCGATTACGCAATCAAAGGTTTCTAAGCGATCATTCACCAAAAACTTCGGCTCACGCAGGGTGTCGCCGCGAACGATGTCAAAATCTTCCTGACCATGTAAAAACAGGTTCATGCGAGCAATGGCCTCGGTGGTGAGGTTCTTCTCCTGGCCTTTGATTTTTAGCAAACGCGGATCACCACCGTTTTCTTTAACGTGGTGGATGGTTTCCAGTAGCATGCCGCCAGTACCACAAGCCGGGTCGTACACGCTTTCACCCGCTTGCGGGTCTAGGATGTTAACCATTAGGCGAACAATGGTGCGCGGGGTATAGAACTCACCGGCCTTTTTATTAGCCTTATCAGCAAAGCGTTTGATCAGATATTCATATGCCCGGCCCATATCGTCGTCACGTACAGACGCTACACCCAGGTTCACTTTGTTGAAATGGTTAAGCAAGGTAGCTAAGAGTTCATCCGACAGGCGTTCTTTATTGGTCCAGCTGGCATCGCCGAATATGCCGTGTAGCTTTGGGTTAGCCAGTTCTATACCGCGAAACGCATCTTTTAAGGCTTGGCCTATGTCTTTGGTTTCGGCAAAAACATCTTTCCAGTGGCACTCTTGTGGAATTTGAATGCGGTGAAACATGTTGCCTTTGGCAAGCTCTTCATCGCCCACTTGTTCCATGGCATCGATAAATTCCTCGTCGTACACATCGCAAATGCGCTTAAAAAAGAGGATCGGGAAAATGTAAGTCTTGTAGTCCGACGCATCGATAGGCCCGGTAATAATGTGGGCTGCATGCCATAGGTGTGCTTCGAGGTCTTTGATGTTAATTAGGGTCATTTTGTATTCTCATTCACAGCGGAGGCCGCAGGCGATTTTTCGAGTAGTTCGTGTATATCGCAGTTAAACAAATCGCACAGCTTATCTAATGCTTCTAAGTCCACCTTAAGCGCAGTTTCTTTGTACAGTAGCGTGACGGTGGTACGGCTGAGGCCGGTTTCTCGCATCACGTCGCTAATGCGCATTTTTCTCTCACCCATTAATCGGGCTAGGTGGCAGCGGATCATGCTCTCTCCACGGTGTTTTCTTAACCATAAACTTGGGGATTTTTCACTGTTGCTTACCCTACCACGATTATGATTATTCTCAACTTATTTGAGTTAAAACCAAATAATTGAGCGAATTTGTTATTCGTTCGGTGCTGGTTGTTGGTACGCTAACGGTTCACGGGAATGCCTCTAGCGGTATTGTCTGTGTTGGACTTCAAGCATCGCTAGCTATTTATGTTGACTGGCGATGCACTGCAAGGCGACAAGCCTACACAGGATTCATCGCCTCTTTAGTCATCCAAGATGCTGCCTTTCACGCAGTACATTCGCGGGCGGGTGTTGTCGGGTAGGCTGACTTTGCGCTGTGGTCGGTTGCCATCGGGGATTAGGTAGCCTGCGGCCATCAGTGCCTTGGCTGCGCGATCTGGGCTTAGGCCTTCGGTGGCTTCACGCCAGCCTGTTGGGTAAAACAGGTAGAGGGTTTGTGGGCCGCTGGTGTCTATCCACCCTGCGCGTTGGCGTACTTGGCTGCTGTAACCAATTTGTTTAGGTGTAAAACGGCTTTCACCATGCTGTTCAATAAAGCTACGCACTTGGCGAATCGCTTGTTGGTCTTCATTGGCGGCCACACCACCGCGGGCAAGTATCCATTGGTTAAGCTGGCTTAAACAGGCAGCTTCGACACTTTGGGTTGGCCAATCGAGTACTTTGGCTTGAATGGCTAACAACCCAGCGCTGGCCAGTAAGGCAAATTTTTCGGCGACTCGGCGCACTTGGCCGTCAGCCTCGGCTGGTAAGCTGGCTAAAAAGCGTTGGCGTACGTTTTGGAAAACGGGTCGCACCTGCGCGCTGTGCTGCGTTAAATACCGTAACCAGTCCAAAGCCAAGCTGCCGTAATGTTGGCGACTTTGTTGTTTTAGGTGATCGGCCAAATCGGCGGCGTTCATGCCATGGCTATGGTTAAACACGCCCATTTGCGCTCCGGCATCAGCACTGAGATCAATCACGCGCACTTGCTGGCCGGCTTTTACGCGCTTGCCGATACTGGCAAGATGGCTTTCGAGCGTCACTTCACCGGTGGATAAAAACACCAAGCGCCAACGGGCGGGTAAGCGCATTTCACCGTATTTGCCTGCACGGGTTTTACCTTGGCCATTGGCAAGCATATAAGCGACATCTCCCGCCTCTTTTGGATCAACTTCGCCCATTTCATCGAGCGCCAGTAAGGCATCGTTATGCGCTAATGCTGTGCCTTCTAAACCGTTGGCCGTGGCACGCCAACTGTGGCGTAGTTGATTGGGTTCGCCCCAAACTGATAATGCCGGATACAGCGCCGCGGTTTTACCAGTACTGCTGGCTCCGTAGAGGTGTAAACCAAAACCATCTACGCCACACAAGTGCAACAAAGGGGCAGCCAGTGCAGCACAAACTCCAACGATTAATAGCGGGTTATCCAGACAATAACGGCCAACGTGCTGCCGCCAACTGTCGCTACTGCCTTGTTGAATAAAGCCTTCTATCGGGTGCATGGTTTGCAGCACCATGCGCGGATTGTTGCTGTGTTCACTTGGGTAAAAAGTGAGGCGCGGATGCACATAAGCATGGTGATGCCAGCCAATGCAGTTCACGCTAATAGCTTTTTGCGTGGCCAGTTCGCCCATTTGTTGAATAAACAGCGAGAGCAACTGCCGCGCTTTGACACTGTTACTCAGCCGCATGCCTCGGCTGAGTAATATCCGACGGTACTCGCTGCCGTCTCCAGCCAATAGTTCTGCTGGCATGGCCCAATAGCGATGGCGATTGTCATCGTCTAACCAGTGCAATAAATAGCCGTAATTGTCCCCTTGCGGATCGCGGGTGCGGGCGGCCACTTGCAACCAAGAACAGATTTTAACTGGGCTATCTTGCCCAGCCGGTTGCATCACCAGCCAGTTTTGCGCGTTATAGGCAAAACCAGCCGGTAATGTTGGCATGTTGTTATTCAACTCATTGGCAGGTAACGCGGCTGATGCTGATGGTTTATCCACGGCCATAAGCAGCACCGATACGGCGGGTTTCAATCCACTGGTCGATATCGCTTTCTAACCAGCCCACGGCACGCGCACCAATACGAATAGATCGCGGAAATTCACCATTGGCCATCAGGGCATAAATGGTACTGCGGCCAAAGCCCGTTTTGGCCTTTACCTCGGGCAAGCGCAAAATCCGCTGCTGACGCGCTGGGTGTGTTGATGTGGTGGATGATTGTGTAGTTGGGTTCATCGTTTGCTTCCTCACTGATCTGTTAAGTTCAGTTAGGAGTTTGCCAGTACTAATCGGACGCAGTAGGCAGATAAATGCCCAGATCGTGCAGCTTTCTGAGGGTACAAGTAGCTACTTGCCCCAGAATTGACATTATGCCCCAAGTCATAAATACCCTGTGGGCAGGGTTAGTGTGCGGCTAAATAGTGTGCATTAAGGCTTTGCCCAAACCGCCCCAAAAGCCCAAAGAACAGCGTACTGCTTTGAAGTTTCCTACTCAAAACTCGGTTTTGGTGAGTCGTATGGATGGAGTGTTTATATGTCGAGTGTATCGACACACAAGAAAGACATGTCGAAAAAACAGTAAAAAATCGACATGACCAGCTCAGATCTTGGCTCACATTACTTCGAGAGATGGCAATTTATTGCTTTACAACTTGAAGATAAAAGTGAAACTATAATTTCACTAAATTAATATTTAAGAAAATATAGTTTCACTATGGATACTGTCGAGCCAAAATCAAAACGCACTGCGGTCATATTCCCTAGACAAAGGAAGATGTTAAACATCTTGGGCGAAAACTTAACATTGGCGATGAAGAGACGCGGCATTACTCAAGAAATGATGCATAGTAGGACAGGGATTTCTAAGCCAACACTACGTAAAATATCAAAAGGTGATCCTTCCGTTTCACTTGGTCACTACGTTAAGGTTTTGGCAGTCCTAGGCTTGTTAGACGACCTAACCAAGGTTGCCCGTGATGACGAGCTGGGAAGAAAGCTGCAAGACATCCAATTGCTGAATAAAAAATAAGTGCAGCAGTAGCCCATATCCACATGACTAAAACTTGGCCAGCAAGGTCAGCTTCAGAGAAGAAAGATAGCTATTAAAGGGCTGTTTTATACTCAATAAGAACCAAATTACACTTTTATGCGCATAAAAATGTATAATTCCACACTTTTCTGCGCGTTAAAGTGTAGACTGAGTTATACTACAGGCAGTTAACAGTCTTAATTGGCGGGAAATGACAATGCAGCGCAACTTACTAAACACCCTAATAGCATGGAAAAATCAACCGGTGCGCAAGCCATTATTGATCGATGGTGCAAGACAAACAGGTAAAACCTATCTGCTACAAGAGATATTTGGGAACACCTTTGCCAACATCCTTCGTATCGACTTCCTTGAAAACCCTGCCTACAAAGAAGCGTTCGATGGCTCTCTGTCACCTGACGAGCTAGTAATGAACATTGAATTGTTAACCAACCAAGCGTTCAACCCAGAAACCGATCTGCTGATATTAGATGAAATTGGCGAATGTGAACGTGCCGTTACCTCACTAAAGTACTTTGCTGAAAAAGCACCGTCCTATTTTGTCGCTGCCAGCGGCTCGAATATTGGTTTGCTCAACACCTTCCCTGTGGGCAAGGTAGAACAATACAATTTACGACCACTGACCTTCCAAGAATTTATTTACGCATCCAACGAGCAAGCGCTGATCAAAGCGTTTGATAGTCAAGCAAGCACACCGGCAGTACACACCAAATTGATGGACAAACTCACTGACTACTTTTTTACTGGTGGTATGCCGGAAGCCGTTTCTGCTTGGTATCAGTATAAGGATTCAAGCATTCTAGAGCGTGTTGAAAAAGTCACAAAAATTCATGCCGATTTAGTGGAAGGTTATCGCCGCGATTTTGGTAAGTACGCGGGCAAGGTTGACGCCACACTGATTGAATCGGTATTTAATAGCATTCCAGCCCAGCTATCACTTGTCAGCGATGAGTCGGTTAAACGCTTTAAATTTAAGCATGTGCATGAGCGTAAATCTCGTTATAGCGATTTTGAAACCGCGATCCATTGGCTTAACTGCTGCCGCTTAACTTTGCCAAACTACCCTATTGAAGGATTGCCGAAATCTCCGTTAGCGGCCTATAAAAAAGAAAATATGGTGAAACTGTTTCTGTTTGATGTGGGCCTGCTTAATCATATGCTCGGCAGCAGTTATAAAGAAATTAAGCAACAAAACTATGAATACAAAGGTTATGTGGCTGAAAACTTTGTGCAACAAGAGCTCACTGCCATTGGCGTTAACCCAAGCTATTCATGGAATGACGCCCGCGCCGAAATCGAATTTATTTTGGCGACCGATGAAGGCGATATCGTCCCTGTAGAGGTCAAAAGTGGTAAACGTACAAGAGCAAAATCGTTGGCATCCTACGTTGAAAAATGTACTCCAAGTAAAACCTTTAAGTTAACGGGTACACAAGGCTCATCCGCATTAGAGCAAACCAATATCGTGATGCCTTTGTATTTCACGCAGTATTTACCACAGAGATGGTAAAAGCGCGTTGCTTAGACCCCGAGGTCTACACAAAGTGACTTCATAGGTAACAATTTGTAGACCTTTGGTGGGCTTACAACCTTTCAACCAACCCTCAATCGGTTTTTTGCTAACGTCATTTGGCCAGCCTATCGCCTCATCGTTTAAAGCAAATCACTCAAGCGATTTAACAGTGCTTTACGGCTATTATTCGCCACAACAAAGCGCTTAAAGCGTTGTTCAAACGCCGCTTCATCAGCTTTGAACTGATAGGCCTCAAACAGCTGATGCAGATAGCGTGATGCCGCATCGTAACCACTGGCGCAAGTTCGATCCGCTTGCTCTTGTGATTGCTGCCAGAAGTGCTCACGTTGATTGTAGATATCCGTCAACGCTTTTTCTTTTTCCGCTTTTTCGATGGCTAATTTTTTTGCGAGTACTGCGGCTTGCTCTTGCTGTAATTGACTTTGCGCTTGCTCAATGAAAGGAGAAATGACGGCGGAGGTTAACCAGTATTGATAGATCTCGTCTGTGTTGACAGGTTCTTTTCGCGTCAGCGCTAAGGCTTGGTGACGGGTTAGCTGGCCTTGCTCAAACAACGTGCGTAATAGCGTGTCTTTCTCTGCTTGCGAGAGATTATGGATCCACGCATCAAGCGTAAGCTGAGTTTGTTTGGCTTGGTGACTGGGTTGTTCGCTCAGCACCATGGCGAGTGCCTTAACCAATGCTAAGGGAATATCATACAGCGCTGCAAACGCCTGCTCCTCTTCACTGAGGTGCTCAAAATCGAATTGAATTAACGGCACTCGCTCAACGTCATCATTAAAATCAAACGCTTTGAGCCACATAAAGTACACAAGGCGCCAATCCCCTTGCATTAACCCGCCGCGTAAAGCGGCTAAATGCTGGAAAAAGTCGTCAGCATGCTCATCGTCAAAATACTCATCATACTCCTCAAGGGAAAAAATCAGCAACTGCCACTCATCGTTTTCGTGAACATGAAGTCCATCACTTGAAAAGCCAAGTAACGCATCTGGAAGCGTTCCTGCTGGTAGCTTGATGTAGGCATCGATTGAGCCCCAATCGGCATAGTAAAAACCGATATCAAAGTATTTTAACATCAGCTCAAAAGGCTCTGCCTTTAAGTCACTGTAGGTGTAATACACCTGAAAGGACGTAGCGCTGATCTCGGCACGGCTTGAAATGGCCCTGAGTGCTTGACGTGCTTTAGCATCTAAATACCCATCCAGACGCTCAAATTTATAGTATTGATATTCGCTCACGATGACCTTGCTATTTATTTATGGTGAATTGAAAAGTTTGTTTCAATAAAGGCAGTACCTGTACCGTCCTACCAACAGATTCCGTGTTTAAAAAACTTCTTGGATCAAGGGTCACAAATCCCCAAAACTGTAAAAATCGCTCAATAAACCGTGATTCGATGAGTATGCTTAAGTTTCTTTCCGGCGAGAAGTAATCATCTGCTGGGAAACCCTGTAGTAAATCTGGGAAAGCCACTTTCACCTCTTCAACCAGCAGATCTACACTACTGTGGCTTTGAATACGCCACAGCATAAACAGCCAAAAGGTTCGCAAGTCGGCATCAAACTCAAAACCGTCCAAATAGCCCCAGTTATATTTGCTGATGGCGGCTTCTAACATAGGTTTAAAAAATGCTTGTATACCTAACACCTGATACTGCTTTTGCGCTGATTTTTTCACATGGTAGCGGCCGCTACGTCGATAAATAATACCGCTAATTTCGGCAAGCACTCGGGTGTAGTGCAAAGCATTAAACTTGTCTTCGTTGCTGCCCGCAAACTCGCTGATACTAATGTTACGTTCGAATTGAGCAACGGCAAATTCGGGCAATAACTCACTGGCCTGTTTGACTAATTTAGTCGGTAAGTTGCCTTTAGTTGTGGCTTTGAAGGAGCCTTCTTGCGCCATGGCATCATCAAGAATGAGCGCTAGATAACGCATCACAGGGCTGGCAGAAAGAGAGTCGGGAGTGCTGATTGTCACCCACTGTAATTGATCAAAAGGCGCATAAAGCCAATTGGCCATTTGCGTTGGCGTCACGCCACAAAAATCGGGATGAGGCTGATTATTGCGATCTTGCACTTTGTGTTGCAATGCGGCATTGAGTTCATCAAGGCTCAAATTTGGGTTCATTGCCAGCATGGTTTCAACATCATCGAAGACTTGGGCATGTTGCTTGGAAACGCTGCTCATACAACAACGTTTAAATTTTTTACCACTGCCACAATGGCAAGGATCGTTTCGGCCGAGCTTCATTGTTGTCCCTTCTTATTGTTGTAGAAAAAGCGCTGCATTTTCCTGTTTGCGCTGATCCAATGTTTTAGCAATCGCAGACACTGTTGTTTTACTGATACCTTGCTGCCGTGCAAGATGAGTAAATTGGCTGATAGCTTCTGCGACTTCTTCAATGACTTGCCTTGCATCATGCCAACTCCCATAGCCAGCGCTGGTCGCTAGTTTTTGCATCACCTTAAGCGGTGGCGCTTTACCATAACCTCCGAACGCAGTGGCGTGTTCGTTGAATGGATGTGGGCTGTAAGTCACATCGTAAAAAGGTGCAGGATTCCATTGACCGTCATCCGCTTGCATAAACGCCCAGTTTTTACTGTGGTCGTCTTGATTAGACGACAGCAGATTAAAAATGGCGCGGCGAAATTGCAGCTGCCCAGCAGCGGGGGATTTACACAACTGACGGCTGGCTTTAATTAAATCAATGTAATCTAAACTTGGCGTTCGAAAGTCTGCATCCAGTAGCCCGCAAGCGCTGTGCATATGCAATCGACCTGCACTGCGCTTTCTGCCTAAGTCGGCCTGTTCAGTGACATAATCAAAACGCTTAAGCGCTAACCAGGCAGGCGCACCGCTGGTAGGTGGTGCTTCAATGAGTTGCCATAGCGGTGGTTGACACTTAGCAAGTTCTGCCATTTGTAAATAAACCGCCTCACACAAACCTTCTTCATGGCCAAGTGCGAGATTTTTAGAGGTAAACTTCACCAGCCAAGCCTCATCTCCAGGCTGAGCGAAGGTTCGACAATGCTGAGTTTCCCCAGCAGGCATATAAATTTGTGCCTTAGGTCTTGCCCCACCCGAACTACCTCCGGCGACTAATGCGGCCAATACCTGTTGTGTATGCCCATCTAACTCATCGTGATTATCAACCATATATTCTGACATCGAAGAATCGAACAACGTTTGTGCTTCTAAGCCTAACGTCGCTAAATCAATATCCACGTGCGTGGTGGCTGAAAACTCAGACACCGGTGAAAAAAACAATGCTCCCATGCCTTTATCACCGACAAAGGCCAGTCTATCCATCGCCGTTAATTGATTAGGCAGGATGCCCTGTTGCCGGAAAATACGATCTTGTAACAGCATGCCCCAGCCATCGGGCAAACAATCTCCAAATACGCCATGTACACCTTGGTGTGGCTGCTTAGGTGCGACTTGAACTTGCGCGTTCGCATGCAGAGTAAAAGGAGATAAGTTGCCAAACTGCTGCAAATAGCTGTCTGCATACTGAAAAAAAACGCCTTGCCGATTCTGCGCCAAGACCCCTACAGCAACCTGCTCACCTGAGCTTAACGTACGAGTTACGGCGAGTTTTTGAATGGGTTTAAAACTCATCTTTTAACACCTCATCAATACTCGTGGGTATAGCAGCGCGTTCTTTGCTAGGTTGCGTGAGCTCGTACAAACGCCCAAGCGAGTCGAGGGTCTGCCATAGCAACAGCAATTGGCGAAATGAAATTTGCCCGGTCAGCTCAAATTTCTTAATGGTGGCCGCAGGTACACAGCTTCGCTCAGCAAGCGCCGCTCGTGACAGCTTTGCCTGCTTGCGTAACTCACGTAAATAAGCCGCATAAGCTTGGCTTACATCGGTATCATCAAGTAAGGTAAAATTCATCCGCAAAGACCAAGTGGTTACAGTTATATCCATTATAGCGAAATAAAACAGAACTTGGATACTATAATATCCATCAGTGCGTAGAGTGTTGAAAAAATTACTCGATAAAGCCTTTCAAAACTGCTATTTTTAGACCCTAACAGCAGCATAAAAACGGCCCTGTTTTTCCATTGCTAACCACTAAGATTTAGTAAAAGCCAGAGGCAAGTGGTGGGCAGTTTGGTGGGCAAACAGGCATTTTTGAACGGTTTCTTTTCGATAACTCATTGAGTTTGTTAGGGTCTAGGCCGCTACTCAATGAGCAGATTCAGAACATCGAATAATCACTCTGTTACGATTTTAATCTATAAAAAAGCCAACCGATGAAGTGACCTTATTTATCGTTTGGCTTTTTTCTTTGAAAAGATTCTCAAATTAACTCAAAATAGGTGTTTTGAACCTATATTCCACAACAACCCTTCGAAGATATTAAAAAATTTTTACCCAAGAAGTATTCGGGAAAAATAGACTATTACCACGATATTCATTATTTCTTTCCAAATAATGAATAGAAACGATTAAATCAATTTCCATAGAAATACATAATCATTTGATTTTTAATCATAAATATTATTTTCTTCCTGTTTTTTCAAAAAATAAGATCTCGCTCATAAATCAATCAAATGTTTTGAGTTCAATCACAGATAACAAAACAGATCTTTGACACCACAATAACGGCTTATTAACATCCATCTTGTATACAAGTTGAATTCAATATAAATACAATAAGGTTGATTACCTCGACAAACCAATAAAAAGGTAACTCTATGTCACATAATGATTCTGTTGTAACACCAGCAACAAAAGACTCACCAGGGCGTTTACGTTGGGGATTAGCAGCAATATTTTTTATTATCGGTTTGATTGCATATATGGATCGCGCCAATATTTCCATTGTTGCCGAACATATGATGACCGATTTAGGAATGAGCAAAGTTCAATTTGGCTTTTTGGGTGCGTTATTTTCGCTTGGCTATGCACTTGCCCAAATTCCAAGCGGAATACTTGCAGAACGGTTTGGTAGCAGGCTTATCGCAACCATTAGCCTTTACGTTTGGTCCGCATTCACAATATTAACGGTCGTTGCCCCTACCTATATTTGGCTATGTATCGTACGCTTCCTATTTGGTGTTGGAGAAGCGCCGCTCTACCCTGCGAATGCCGTCTTTAATACATGGTGGTTTCGCCAAAATGAAAAGGCACGAGCCGCTAGCTTCTTACTTGCCGGTTCCTATTTTGGGCCTGTGATTGCCCCCACCCTTACCGTATTTATTATGATTTCGTTCGGGTGGCATGCCGTTTTCTATATCTTCGGTGTGATTGGTATTCTTATCGGTATGATTTGGTATTTCTTTGCCAGAAATAAGCCTGAACAACATCCAAAAATTTCTCAAAGTGAAATTGCATTTATCCAAGGAGGCCGAACAATTAGTGAGCAAGGAGGTGCTGATGTTAAAGCCCCTTGGCGCAAATTTATGAAAGAACGTCCGTTCTGGGCTGTTGGTTTCCAATATTTTTTTGTCGCCTATATGACCACCTTGTTTATGATTTGGCTCCCCACCTATTTACAAGAGGCTCGTGGTTTCTCATTAACCCAAATGGGCGTTGCCGCCAGTTTTCCTTGGCTAGCAATTTGTATCGCGGTACTCACTGCAGGTTCAATTTCTGATTGGTTACTCAACAAAGGGTACTCACAGTTAGTCGCTAGGGGATATATCGCCATTACCGGTTTTATTCTCTTTATTGTGGGTATTTGCGGCGCTGCTCAAACTGAAAGTGCCATTGCGAGTGTTGCATGGCTAACTCTTGCACTCGGTTCTCTAGGATTACCAGTTGTGACCTCTTGGGCAATTGCAGCAGATAAGGGCCGCCAATATGCAGGCTCTGTCAGTGGATGGATGAATTTATGGGGCAATCTCGGTGGTGTTATTTCCCCCATTCTATGTGGCTGGCTTGCACAGCATTTCGGCTGGACCGTCGCTTTACTTTTCAATGTGATACCTATCAGTTTAGCGATTGTTTGCTGGTTTTTCATTCAGCCAGATAAACCATTAGCTGCTGCAGTTAATCCTGATTAATTTTCACCCATATACATTATGTTCAATACAATAAATAAAGGTGTCCCTATGTTTACATTAAATCCTCGTGTTGCTTGTTTTAGCTCGGAAATTATCGAAAGTTGCCGTGATGTTTGCCCGTCAACTATTGGACACATGACTGACTTCGGTTTTCTCAAAACATTACGCCCACAAATTGAACAATGCCAATTTATTGGTAATGCTGTAACTGTTCGTATTCCACATATGGACTCATCTGCCGTACACAAGGTTTTCGACATTGTGCAAGAAGGCGATGTTGTCTGTATCGATATGTCAGGGGATTATGATCGTGCTTGTTGGGGGGAAATGGTTTCTTATATGGCACGGGCAAAGAAAATTGCTGGTGCTGTCATTGATGGTTGTGTCACGGATATCAAAGCATTACGTGAGATTGGCGTTCCTATTTATGCACGTAAAGTGAGTCCGTTAACAACTCGAATTTTAGGTATTGAAGGCGCAATTAATGTGCCGATTAGCATAGATGGCGTAACGATCCATCCTGGTAACTTAATCATCGCAGATGGCGATGGCATTTTAGTCGCAGATGAAGTTACTCTGCAAGAGTATCGCCAACGAGCCCTTAATGCCCAACATGCTGAAATTGATGTTAAAAAGCGTATTGATGCCGGTGAAACATTAGCGGCAATTTCAGGTGCTGCGAAATTTTTTGAATAAGGAGGCTCTATGAAGATTGCAATTGCTCAGCTAGCCAGTAGCTCAGATAAAGCTCTAAATTTAAAAAAAGCATGCGAAGCTATACAAAAAGCCGCTCAAGGTGGTGCCGACCTCGTCCTATTACCGGAAATGTTTATGGCTTTTGTTCCAGCGGATAGTGGTATTAGCTATGCCGATGTCGCAGAGGCTGTTGATGGCCCTTTTGTCTCTCAGTTGGCAAAAGCCGCTCAACAATACGGTATTTATGTAACCTGTGGCATTTATGAAAGTGCCCCGAATGAGCCGAAAAGAGCATTCAACACGACAATTATGTTGAACCGCCAAGGTGAGCTTATCTATCACTACCAAAAAACACACCTGTACGATGCCTTTTCATATCAGGAATCCCTTAATATCATTCAAAGTAATAATGAATTAAAACCTGTGGAAACTGAATTTGGCAAAATTGGCGTTTTAGTCTGTTATGAACTGCGTTTCCCAGAAGTTGCTCGAAAACTAACCTTAGCTGGCGCTGACCTTATACTCGTTCCCACAGCATGGGTAAGCGGGCCACTAAAAGAAGAGCATTACCAAACATTAGTTAAAGCACGCTCTTTAGAGAACACAATCCCTGTCTGCGCATGCGACCAAACGGGTAATATTTTTATTGGTCGCAGCCTTGTTTGTGATGCACTTGGAGTAACTATCGCATCTGCTGGCTACGATGAAACACTATTTTTTGCTGAAATATCAACACAGCATACCGCAGAGACACGAGAAAAATTACCTTGTATGCAAAACCGACGCCCTGAGCTGTATTAGTCTAGAACTGGCAAGGATGCCGGTTTATTCAACAAGTTAAGTTCAATTACCCACCAAAATTTAACAGCATCCTAAATAATATAAAACTAGTGTATTACTTGTATACCAATCTATTCCTTTCTATACTCACTAAAATTTCTATTGTTAACACAAGATCCTGATGAAAGATAAACCACTAAGCCAACAGGCCTATACTGCAATTAAGCATAAAATTCTCAGTAAGCAATTTGGAGAGGAAAGCTACACCTCTGAAAATAGCTTAGTTGAGGAACTCGGTATGAGTCGTACTCCAATTCGCGAAGCCTTATATCAATTACAAAATGAAGGCTTAGTCAAAATTATCCCTCGTAAAGGTGTTTTTATTCAGAAACTATCGTTAAAAGAAACCAGAGATAATTATGATTTACGCTTAGCAATTGAGTCCCATGCAATTAAATTAGTTCGTGAATATTTAACTGATGAACATTTTTCTATCTTAAAGACGATTATTGAGCGGCAAGATGAATTATTGAAGAAAAATGACTATCAAGGTTGGATAAAAGAAGATGAACGCTTCCACCGTTTCTTCTTGGAATTACTGGATAACTCGGTTTTCTTAGATTTAGCGGATAATATTCGCCAGCGAGTCTATTTCCAACCTGACCCTATTTATCGCAATGAATATTATCATGAGTCTACACGCCAACATCAGCAATTAGTTGAACAACTCAAAGCAAAAGAATTTACCCTTGCGGAAGAAACGCTAACTGAGCATATATTGCGCGGCAAGCGTAATTATGTTTAGTGTTAAAACCAACAAAAAAAGAGAAAACCAAATTGATGGTTTTCCCTTAGATTAAATGTTATTTCTAACAACTTATCTTAGCTAGACTTAGCCTCTTTCAGTGCGGCGTCTTTATCGTGATGATAATGGAAGGTAAATTGGAAGATTATTGCTAATACAACAGTATAAGAAGCAAAAACTAACCAGATCATTTGCCAATCTTTAATACCATCCACCGTGTAATAGTCGACAACCAATCCACTTAATATCGCACCAAAATAGGCACCAACACCATTAACCATCGTCATAAATAAGCCCTGAGCACTCGCGCGCATACGCGTATCCACTTCTCTTTCAATAAAAATAGAGCCTGAAATATTGAAGAAGTCGAATGCACAGCCATATACGATCATCGACATTATTAAGAACATCAAGCCAATTGCTGATGGGTCACCAAAGGCAAAGAATCCAAAGCGTAATGTCCACGCAAACATGCTTAATAGCATGACAGTTTTAATGCCATAGCGTTTCAAGAAAAATGGAATTGCTAAGATAAAGCACACTTCTGCCATCTGAGAGATCGATAATAATATCGATGGATACTGAACCACCAAACTATCTTGGTATAACGGATTCAGACCGAAGTCATGCAAGAATGGATTACCAAACGTATTGGTAATTTGTAAAACCGCACCAAGTAACATAGCGAATAAGAAAAATACCGCCATAATAGGTTTTTTAAATAACACCAGAGCATCTAAACCTAGCTTACTGATCCAGCTACTTGAAATCGCTTTTTTATTAACATCAATTTTTGGCAAGGTTAATGAATAAAGCGCTAAAAGTAATGAACAGCCACCTGCAATATAAAGCTGCATACTACTTAGCTCAAATTTCAATAAGCTAATACTCCACATAGCAACAATAAAACCTACCGTACCAAATACACGAATAGGTGGGAAGTTACTCACTGAATCGAGCTGATATTGGCTTAATGATGAATAACTGATGCTATTTGAAAGAGCTATCGTTGGCATAAAGGCCATTGCATTAATTAACATCACCCAGAACATCACTGTTGAACTCGTGACTGTTGCGGCATAAAACAATGCGGCAGCCCCAATCAAATGACAAATCATATATAAACGATTTGCTGGAATATATTTATCTGCAATGATTCCGATAAGCCCGGGCATTAGAATGGCAGCAATACCCTTTGAGCTATACACCATACCGACTTCTGCACCTGAAAAACTCAATGTTTTCATCATGTAGGAGCCGAGTGTAACTAACCAACTTCCCCAAACAAAATATTGCAGGAAAAGCATGATTTTCAAGCGGGATTTAATATTCATACAAGGCTCCGTTTGGAGTTATATTTATTTGTTTTTATTTTCAACTCAGCAATGGCGACACCCATAAGGATGACAGCAACGCCAATAAACTGAATGAACTCAAGAGGTAACTGCAATACAGTCACAGATAATAAAATCGTGACGGGCAACTGCATTGAGCTAACAATGGTCGCTAAACTGGTACCTATCAGTGGAGTACCTTTGGCAAACATCCACATACCAAAGAAAGAACCAAAGAAAGCTAGGGGTAAACCATAAGAGAAAAATAGAGAATGAAACGTTGATGCGCTCAATAAGAATGTTGGCGGAACGATAATCGATGTCAAAATTGCGCCCCCTGTTACCATAATTGCAGAACGCATCATAGGATCTGTTTTAACCGCTAATGCACCACTGACATAAACACGAATAGCATTCGATAATGCCGCACATAGTCCTAATAGCACACCAAGCCAGTGAAATACGATCCCTGAACTATTTAACAAACCTGTCGCTAATACTGTCCCAATTAATATCACCACAACCGACACCATGGTCATTATGGGAGGAGCTTGACGGCTGACAACCGCATTAATGGCAACCCCCATCCATGTAAATTGCAAAAATAAGACGACACCAAGCGCCGGAGACAAATATTGCAATGATGCATAATATAAGAGTCCGGTTAGCCCTGTTGTCGTCCCAGTGAGTAACATTAATAGGCCTTGTTGTCGTGTTGGCCATACTAGACGTGCTTTTTTAATTAATGCGCCTGCGGCAACAAAAAACCACAGTAAAATCGCACCTAATACCGTTTGGCTACCGATGACATCATTCAAGGAATATCCTGCGCGGTAGGCCAACACGACGAGTGTTGAAAGAATGCCATAACTGCAAGCGCCTAAAGAAACTAAAATTAGACCTTTAAATTTCATTTCAATATTCACCTTATTTAGCGTTATGAACATCTTTATATTGTTTTGAGAAAAAGAACCTAAAAACTAGAAGCGAGCGATCACACCCGTCACCAATTTCAAGAAGGTGGCTTTAACTTTCTCTGCAGTTTCAATAACTTCGTCATGGCTAAGAGGTTGTTCTAAAATACCGCAAGCCATATTAGTTAAACAGGAGATGCCCACTGTCTTAATTTGTGAATGATGAGCGACCAGAGCTTCTGGTACAGTAGACATACCAACAGCATCAGCGCCTAAGGTTCTGATCATGCGAATTTCGGCAGGTGTTTCATAAGTTGGACCAGTCCACCATGCATAAACACCTTCACGAACAGAAACACCTTGTTCGGCCGCTACATCCTTGATTGTTTGGCGTAATTCTTTGTTATACACCTCACTAACATCCAAGAAACGCACCCCTAATTCAGGGTTATTTGGCCCCATCAATGGGTTATTTGCAGTTAAATTAATATGATCGGTAATAATCATCAGGTCACCTGGGTTGAAATCGGTATTTACTGCACCGCAGGCGTTGGTAATAATCAATTTTTCGACTCCCAATGCTTTCATCAAACGCACAGGGAAAGTGACTTGGTCGAGGGTAAAGCCTTCGTAGTAGTGGAAACGGCCTTTCATCGCAACCACATTTTTACCTGCGATGGTGCCAATCACCAATTCATTGGCATGCCCTACGGCTTCAGATTTGGCAAAATGTGGAATTTCGCTATAAGGAATATGTACTGCATTTTCTAATGTGTCCGCAAACGGGCCTAATCCTGAACCCAGAATAATGCCCACTGTTGGTTTAATATCTGTGCGAGACTGAATAAAGCTTAAGCTTTCTAGAATATCTTTTGTATGATGCATAGTTGTCTCCAAATTGACATCGACTAAAAATTGTTAAAATCGATCATAAAGCAATTTAGAAACAGAACAGCGATCTTAATCTCATTTTAAGAAAAAGAATTTAGATATGATGTGTCACATGAAGCAGAATCTTATGCGTATATTTGCTAATCTTTAGCGCAAGAGTCGGAATGAAAAGGAGTGAGGCGCTTGTTACATACACTATTAAATGAATTTCGCACCTCAAAAAATTCAAAAACACAAAAACTCAAAACGCTTTACCGGTTAATTTTAAACCATGGTCCCATTAGGGCAGAGACGTTGACATCACTGGCTAGCATGAAACCAGCAACTTGTGCTCGGTTACTCGACGAACTGGGGAGAAATCACTTAATTTCGACTTCTGAGCTCGGAGAGTCGACCGGTGGCCGCAAACCTATCCTCTATAATATCAATGCTGCTGATGGCTACCTAGTTGGCATTGAAATGAGTGATATATATTCGACGATAGTTTTACAGAACCTAAAGTTGGATATTTTAGGGATGGTAAAGGTCAAATATGAGCACCTAGAAACCGCAGAAAATATGGTGGATCATCTGCTCAATAAATTAGATATTTTATTAGCTGAACATGGAATTAACGTAAAAAGTTTGTTGGGTATAGGCATCGCCATCGACCATATATTAGAACGCGATAAACTGCCATATCATCAATATAACTCACGAATAAAAGAACTTCACGACTATATATCCAGTAAAGTCCCTTGCTTCGTATTACTCGGAAGTGGGATTAGTTTTGCGGCTTTTGCAGAGTATCGTTTACGCTATACCTCTGATAGCCAAAGGTTTTTATTTACAACCTGTGATACCGATATTCGCAGCTGTACCATCATCAACAATCAATACGCTCCAGCACCCATTAGCACCGCTCAAGCCTTTGGTCATACGACAATTGATATTAATGGTCAACGCTGCGAATGCGGGTCATTTGGCTGTTTAAAGCAATATAGTTCACTGTCTGCGATTAAGTCACGGGTGATCCAGCAACTCAGGTTGGGTAAAAGCTCAATAATCAATGAATTAGTTAATAATGAGTCTGAAATTAGCTACCATACTATTTTCCAAGCTCTCACATTGGACGATGCCCTGTGTCTCGAAGCACTTGGCGAGGCAGCCTATTATTATGGTATTGCTATCGCTAATGCGATTTTAACGACTCAAGCAGATGTGGTGGTGTGCGGCGGAACCCTAACACCTAAAAATCACTTTTTTGAGATGACCAAAAAGTCTATTGAAGAAAAACTCTCTATTTTTCCTCATATTAAGACACGTATTTACCCCGCCAATGATTCATACGAAATTGTTGCTCAAGGCGCTGGTGGAATGGTCATGGAGAAATACCTTGCTGATTAAGTGGTTCTTTCATTAAAACAGATAGAGTGTAGAATAAATCAACGAACCTATGCTCTATCACTATTAATGAGGGGATCATGTTAGAATTTGAACACATCAGCAACACGACAAAATCATTGGTACTACAACAGCTTACTTCTCAATCCCCACTTATTCATTGCATGACAAACGATGTTGTTCAGACCTTCACTGCCAATGTCCTGTTAGCGCTCGGCTGCTCTCCCGCCATGGTCATTGAACCCGAAGAAGCGGAGCAGTTTGCCGCTATCGCACATGGCTTGCTGATTAATGTAGGCACATTAACCACTGAGCGCCGACATGCAATGAAATGTGCGGTTAACAGTGCGAATCAAGCGAAAAAACCTTGGGTACTTGACCCTGTTGCCGCAGGTGCGCTTAGCTTTCGCACCCATTTTTGCCATGAATTGCTGACTCTCAAGCCTGCCGCTATTCGCGGTAATGCCTCTGAAATTATGGCATTGGTAGGAAACAGTGCTGGCGGCAGAGGCGTTGATTCCCTTAACACCACTGATGACGCTCTTCCCGCAGCACAATTATTAGCGAGACAAGCTAAGACAATTGTTGCGATAAGCGGGGAAGTGGATTACATCACCGATGGAATACGCACCTTTGCGGTTACTGGCGGCCATATTTTAATGACTCGTGTGGTCGGTACGGGATGCGCTCTTTCCGCGGTGGTTGCTGCATGTTGCGCTCTACCTGGTGATAGGCTACAAAATGTTGCCGCTGCTTGCGCTATCATGAAACAAGCTGGAGAAACCGCAACCCAGCGTTGCCATGGGACGGGCAGTTTTATCCCTGAATTTTTAGATGCGCTTTATCAATAGTTTTGTTGTGATCGATAACTTTGTTTTTTTCGGTAGTTTTGTGGTAATGAAAACTTGGCATAGCGAACTAGAGCCGAGTTTTCTTCCCTCTTATCTTTCTTGACCAATGACGAAAGTTATCTCTAAAACGAATAAAGCGATAAACAAAATTTTTGCTATCGGGTTCGATACCGTAAAAACGCTGTAATGCAATTAAATCATTTGCTTTGCAAATAGCAAAATTACCATAATCTGATAAATCAATAACCTTAAGTCCTTCCTTGGTTATAACAAAGTTCCCTGCATGGATATCATTAGAAGATAAACCATACCAATGCAATTGGTTGATAATGGCTTTCATCTCTGCATAATAAGGCTTGATATCATCAACTTCAGATAAAACAGTTCCTTCCACATACTCCGCAATAATCCATGTTTCTACTGACTCACGACCCACCATTTTTTCTGCGACAAAGTAAATATCATTCGTTACGGTACAACCGTTATTTTGTGCAGTCACTAAACGTTTCAATAAACGTGAATAAAAAGGGCCAGAAATAATACGCATCAGCCGTTTTTCAATACGCTTATCGCGTTCTTTTTCGCATTTAATAATATAACTTTGTCCATTTACATGAATACGAGCAACACTTCTCTCAATATTTCCGCTACTTAAATTCTTACCCGCGATCTTGCCATCAATATAATCATTAACAATTTGCCAAAAATCTATCTCACCTTCTTTTTGAAAGGTGATAAAACCGTCTCTTTGTTTTTTTATTATTTTCTGCATAACAAAATAGCCAATTTTTAATCAATTGACGGATGCTAGCAAATGGCAAACAACATTTCTTAGCGATTGTTGCAGAGTAGCGTTTAAAAATAGGTAACTTGTGCACTATGGCACAAAATAGATAGGGTTATTAGGTCTTAATATACAGAGATAGGTTAGCACGATACCAACCTACCCCATAAACGCGTTTTAATCGTTACCAAATAAATCTCGGGTATAGACTTTCTCTGCCACATCTTCCAGCTCAGGCACCATACGGTTGGCTAGAATAATGTCGCTTTCTGCTTTGAAAGTGTCGAGATCACGGATAACCTTCGAACGGAAAAACTCTTCTTCTTTTAAAACCGGCTCATACACCACCACTTCGATGCCCTTGGCCTTGATGCGCTTCATCACACCTTGTACCGCAGAGGCACGGAAATTATCAGAGCCCGCTTTCATGACTAAGCGATAAACACCGACTTTGCATGGTGCTTTAGCGATAATCGCATCGGAAATAAAGTCTTTGCGGGTGCGGTTTGATTCCACAATGGCGTTAATCAGGTTATTTGGCACATCATCGTAGTTAGCTAACAACTGCTTGGTATCTTTCGGTAAACAATAACCGCCGTAACCGAATGATGGGTTGTTATAATGGCTACCAATACGTGGGTCTAAAGAGACTCCCTCAATAATTTGGCGTGCATTTAAACCGCGACTTTCTGCGTAGGTATCGAGCTCATTAAAGTACGCCACACGCATCGCTAAATAAGTGTTGGCAAACAGTTTAATGGCTTCGGCTTCGGTTCCATCGGTAAATAACACGGGCACATCTTTCTTAATTGCGCCTTCCAGCAACAAATCAGCAAAAATTTTCGCACGCTCTGAACGCTCTCCCACCACAATACGGGAAGGATGTAAGTTATCCCACAAGGCACGGCCTTCACGTAAAAATTCAGGAGAGAAAATCACGTTGGTATAACCAAACTCTTCACGTAAGCGCGCGGTAAAGCCTACAGGAATAGTGGATTTCACGATAATCGTCGCTTCTGGGTTAATTTCATTCACATCATGAATAACAGACTCAACCGATCTTGTATTGAAGTAATTGGTTTTTGGGTCATAGTCGGTTGGCGTTGCTACAATGACGTATTGTGCACCAGTGTAAGCTTCAGTTTTATCTTCTGTGGCACGGAAATTGAGGGTCTTTTCCGTTAAAAACTGTTCAATTTCTGCATCAACAATCGGTGATTGATGGTTGTTTAACATCGCCACTTTTTCAGGGATGATGTCCACCGCAACCACTTCGTGGTTTTGTGACAGCAACATGGCGTTAGATAGGCCGACGTAGCCGGTTCCTGCGATTGCTATTTTCAAACTTGCCTCTCAAATCCTGCTAAAGATGTTACAGCTTATTGATATTATTGGTGGTAATAAGAACGGTACCAATCCACAAATGCCTGAACACCCTGCTCAATAGAAACTTGTGGGCGATAACCTGTCACATTAAACAAGTCTTCCGTATCCGCCCAAGTGGTGTACACATCACCCGCTTGCATAGGTAAAAAGTTTTTAATCGCTTCTTTACCCAGTGCCTTTTCCAGTGCAGAAATAAATTCAATCAACTTAACAGGCTGCCCATTACCAATATTATAGATTCGATATGGCGCGCTGCTTTCTGCAGGTGATGCCGAATGATTATTCGGGTTCGCTTGTGGAATTATATCTGAAATACGGATCACACCTTCGACAATATCATCAACAAAAGTGAAATCACGACTGAGATTGCCGTTATTATAGACATCGATAGGCTCGCCCGCCAAAATAGCTTTCGTAAACTTAAATAAAGCCATATCTGGGCGCCCCCAAGGGCCATAAACCGTAAAGAACCGCAGCCCTGTGGTCGGTAGCTGGTATAAATGTGAATAGGAGTGCGCCATTAATTCATTGGCTTTCTTTGTTGCCGCATAGAGTGAAATCGGGTGATCGGTTGCCATGTCAGTAGTAAATGGCGTCTTATCGGTTACGCCGTACACCGAACTTGAAGAGGCATAGACTAAATGCTTCACTTTTGCTTGGCGACAACCTTCTAAAATGGCGAGGTGGCCAGTTAAATTACTATCTGCGTAAGCAAATGGGTTTTCCAACGAGTAACGAACACCCGCTTGTGCCGCTAAGTGAATGACTCGGTCAAATTGTTCTTGTGTACACAATACACGGACAGTCTCACGGTCTGTGATATCAAGATGAATAAAACGAAATAACGGAAACTGCTCCAATAAATGTAAACGGGATTGTTTAAGCCCTTGATCGTAATACGCATTTAAGTTATCAATCCCGACAACTTCATGCCCACTCTCTAATAAACGTTGGCAAAGCGTGAAACCAATAAAACCCGCACTTCCCGTGACCAAATATTTCATATTCATTGTCTTCTAGCGTTAAACCATTCTAAAGCTCGAAATGAGCACCTAATTTCACAGAAAAATTAACTAAAATTAAGACAAAAAAAATAACGAATGGTTTTGTTATTAAAACAAAAAAGCGTAAAAAAATAATAAATTTTAAGAAAATATTAATATTTTAGGCAGGAAATAACAAAAAAGAGGGTATCAGCCGTAAATATCTACGGCTGATAATAACATACTCTTACATATCACCTTTATTGGCATTAGCTGCTTCTAAAGTTCCATAAACATAGTTGCGATAGCTATCAAGTAACTTTTGGTCTTCACAATCATTGAGTTTGCCATCACATAAGTGACGCATTTTGATGTTGGCTTCATAAAATGGGGAAATGTTTAAATTTGCCCTTTCTAATAAGATTCCGCCTAAGAAGGAAATATCTGTTAACTGGCCCGTTGTTATTGCAGTTCCTGATTTCAAGTTATCCCGCAAAGTAAATTGTGTTAGGTAAGCGGGTGATGAAAATGAAGAATTATACTGATTTAAGCTAATTCCTGGTTGATGGTCACCAAAATATAAAAACATCAACGGACGCTTACGTTTTTCAATGAATTCTGCGAAATCACGTATTGATGCATCTGAGGTTACGATTTTGTCCATATAATGGCTAAATTCACCTGCAGCATCTGAGTTTTTAATTTTGTCTTTTATACCGTAGTCATCACTATGGCTCTCTTTGTAAGGACCATGCTCATACATTGTAAGAGAGAAAATAAATACGGGTTTATCTGTTTCTTTCGCTAAGATTTCTTTTACATATTTCAGCATATCATCGGTGCTGATTGTCCATAAGTTATCTTGCAGTTTTCCTGGATAGCCAAGTTCTTGTGGTTGAATAATTCTATCAACCCCAAGCGTTTCATATGCATGCCCTGAATGGTATGCACCTTTATTAAAGGGGGTAAGTACCACAGTATAATAACCGTTGGCCTTCATTTCTTTGAATAAGCTATTTTTAAGGTGGTCAACGATAAAATAAAAGACACCGCTTTTTTGCGCACCAAAATCATCACTATTTAAGCCAGTTAGCGCTGAGAATTCAGATAACCAAGTTCCTCCCCCAAAAGTTTGTACCCGCATCTGACTATGCGCACTTACGCCACTATCTTGCTGGAACATAAATAAATCAGGAAGCTTAGTTCCTTCAGGTAAGTCATAAATATGTGGGTCAACAGTAGACTCTTGCAGTAATAAAACGATGTCTGGTTTTTCTGAGACTGCATTATTTTCTAGGGATATTGCTGCTGCTTTTTCCATAAAATAATCAGCTGAGCCTGCAAATTCAGGGGATTGATAACTCGCATTTTGTGCCGACATAATAATATTGGTCACTGTCCCTCGGCCTTTTGGCAACGTCTGAGACCATCTGTCATAATAATGTGAGCTTGTGAAGTTAATACCAAAGTAACCCGCAACAATAAGAACAACACCAATAACACGAGTCATTTTTGATTTACTCGGCTTGAGCAATCGCCAGCTAATAACCCCATTAATGACTAATAATATAAGCAACCCAACCAGTGCGACACCTGCTAACCAATAATGACCCAAGGTCCCCATATTGGATGTGTCTGTCATAATATTGATATCACTAAAGAAGAGTTGTTCTTTGTAATAATGAACTTTTAACTGATTCAGGAATTTTATGATGATAAATAATGTGCTGGTAATAATAGCGGAAAATAACCAGCGAGCTGTTAGCACCATTAAAATACCGAATAAAACGGCATATACACTGACCGATATGAGAGCAGGATAAATTACGCTACCTTTTTCAAAGACTAAGAAAAGGGAGCCAATAAAGATCAATGCCAGATAAAAGCCTGCAAATAACTTTTTCTTCATCAGTTTTACCACAAGTTTAATATTGGAGGTTGCTATGAGGCACTACTATAACGGATTAAAACACTCAATTTATTCAACGAAAATGCCTTTATCTCGTAAATGGTGACCATCGCCTTTACGACGAGTAAAACCGCTTTTATCAAAAAACTCAAGAATTTGAATCGCAAGTTTCCGACCAATCCCTAATTCGTTACGGAAATCAGCCGCAAAAATGACTTCATTTTCCATGCAATAACGGTGAATAAGTGACGCAAAATAATTAATTTGCTCATGGCTATAATAGCGGTCACGAACTATCGCCGTAATTAATCCCATTTGCGCCGCCTTTTTTAGAACGCGACGCATCGTATCTTCTTCATAGCCACTTTCTAATGCTAAATCACGTACCCACCACGCTTCATTACGTGAAAATAATGGGTGTATTTGCTGCCAAATCAATTGCTGTTGGGCATCAAACACCAGCCCATGTTGGGGCATATGCAACCAACCGCGAGTTTGCTTAATAACATTTTCACCAATGAGATCATCAATGAATTTAAATGCTAATGCCTCGCTCATTGAAGGCAGAGCCATACGTTTTAAACGTGCTTTGCCTACACCGATTTGGTCACTGTGTATTTCATTGAATTCTTCAAGGGTTTGAACGATACGTTCTTTCGCTATTTGCGCTTTAAATGTGGATAAAACATGGTTGCCAACACGCTCCACATCCATTTGAGCCAATAAATTATCTAACACATCATGGGTGAGTTGCCGCGCCCAACTGTAATCCCGTAAATTAAGTTCACCTTGAGGAAGCTGTAGCTTAAAGTGAGCCAGTTCATCTTGTTCTCGGCAAAGCTTAGATAACCAATCCAAAAACTCCGGAAGCCTTTTACCTCGCCGTGGGGAAACCAAACGTATCACTCGAGCCCCACCTAACGTTTGGCGAGCGCTAATATCACGGATAATTAACCGGTCATTCTCGACTAACCATAATGGGGTATCTAAAATTAACTCAGCAAGCACGGGGGTTTCCCCTTGCTCCACTAATAATGACACTCGCCCAGTGATGTGGCTTGCACCATGGTAAAGATGCACAGGTTGCCAGTGCTTAATTAATGCATCGCATTCCAATTCAACAATAACCCGTGTTGCAATAAACGCAGGTTGCTCTGCAAGTAACCAATCCCCTCGGGTAATATTTTCTTTATCAATATCGCCCACCAAGTTTAAGGCCACGCGATCACCTGCAACAGCGAATTCAGATATTTGGTTTTGCCGATGAATACCTCTGACGCGAACTTGCTTATCCGCTCCTGTCACCCATAGTGACTCACCAACTTGAATTTTTCCCGCTAATGCAGTGCCAGTCACCACTACCCCTGCACCTTTAACCAAAAAAACGCGGTCAATGGCTAAACGAAAACGACGTTGGATATTGGGATGTGAACCACTTTGCTGATGAAGTTGTTGCAGATATAAACGCAGCGCATCAATACCGCGCCCATCTTCAATAGACGTAATGAATAGTTTTGCATCTGGCCAACCTTGTTTAGCCAGCTCGGAGGTGACTTGCTCCGTAACCTGTTCAATTCGCGAATGATCGACTCGGTCAGCCTTCGTCAGTATAACACTGATATTTTCACAACCCGCTAGCCTTAAAATCGAAAGGTGTTCAAGGGTTTGCGCCATCACTCCATCATCACAAGCTACTACCAAAAGCGCATGGTTTATACCACCAATCCCAGCCAACATATTGGCTAAGAATTTTTCATGTCCTGGAACGTCGATAAAACCAATAGAGCTCCCATCTGGCTGTGGCCAGTAGGCATACCCTAGGTCAATGGTCATTCCGCGTTTTTTCTCCTCAGGGAGGTGTGCGGTATTTACGCCAGTAATGGCTTGAATTAAAGAAGTTTTACCATGGTCAACATGGCCTGCTGTCGCAAAAATCATGAAAGTAAAACCTGTAATAACGCGTGTTCATCATCAAGACAGCGAAGGTCAAGCCACAATTTACCGTCTTTCATGCGCCCAATCACTGGTTGAGGTAGCTGGCGCCACTGCGTAGCGAGTTGCTCTAATGTACTACCTTTTCCATTTAGCGGTGTGAATGTTACCGCAAAGCTAGGAAGACGGTCGACAGGAAGTGAACCGCTCCCTATTTGTGAGAGACAAGGCTCAACTTCAACAATAAATTTGTCCCCATAAAAGGCTTGTAGAGCAACAACTATGCTTTCTGCGCTATCACGAATAGTTTCAGGATCTCGTGTTAGCCAACGCAATGTGGGTAACTCTGTTGTGAGTTTTTCGGGAGTTAAATACAGTTTTAGCGTTGCTTCAAGTGCAGCTAGAACCATTTTATCAACCCGTAAAGCACGTTTTAATGGATGTTTTTGAATTGCATCAATCCATTTTTTCTTCCCTAAGATAATCCCTGCTTGTGGACCACCAAGAAGTTTATCTCCAGAAATCGAAACTAAATCAATACCTTGAGAAAGGTAACTTTGTGGCATAGGCTCTGCGGGTAGCCCATAAGCCGTCATATCAATCATCGAACCACTGCCTAAATCAATTGCCGTTGGTAATTGGTACTTTCTACCTAGCTCTGCAAGCTCTTCACCTTCAACTTCTGCAGTAAATCCTTCAATACTGTAATTGCTGGTATGCACTTTCATTAATAGTGCAGTTTGATCATTAATCGCATTCTCATAGTCACGTAAGTGAGTCCGATTCGTTGTACCCACTTCAACTAATTGGCAGCCTGCCTGCGCCATCACATCTGGCACACGGAAAGCCCCACCAATCTCAACCAATTCACCACGAGAAACAATAACTTGCTGGCCATTTGCAACCGTTGCTAGCAATAATAAAACTGCGGCAGCATTATTATTAACAATACAGGCATCTTCGGCGCCAGTGAGCTCACACAGCAAGTCAGCAATCGCACGGTCACGATGCCCACGCATCGCACCATCTAGAGAATATTCTAATGTGACAGGCGAACTCATCACTTGGCTAACTGCATTCACCGCCGTGGTTGACATGACCGCACGGCCTAAATTGGTATGTAGCACCGTACCCGTCAAGTTAAACACGTTTTTTAGGGCGCTTTGCCCTAAAGCTTGATGGCGTTGTGCTAACTCTTTTACCCAATCTTCCTGCCAAGCAGGTAATTTCCCTGCCTGAGCAATACTGGCTCGAGCTTGCTCTTGCATCTCACGTAAACATGCAGTGACCCAGTGAGCCCCTGATTGTTCAACCAATATTTGCACTTCATCGAGCTGCAATAATTTATCAATAGCAGGAAGTTGGCGATATAAAGCCAAGTCTGATTCAGCCATAGTCACGATTCTCTTTTACCGCTTATTTTTCACCAGGGAACAAGAACGGATTAATACTACTACGCGCAAAGCCTTCTTCTTCCATGCGTGCATCTAAAATAATTGAGGCTAAATCATCCGCGACAGCTTCAACTTTAGCTTCTTTTTCTTGATAAAGGATTTTCAAGTAGCTACCGCAATCACCGCAGCTTTCTGCTTTAACTGCCGCATTTTCATCATCTAATGACCAATAATTCAATTTACCTGTTTGCTCACAGTTACTGCATTTAACGCGCACCATATGCCATTCAGTTTCACATAAATTACAGTGTAAATAACGTAAACCTTGTGATGTACCAATTTGCACAATACTCGACACTGGCATGCTATTACATACAGGACAGAAATGGCGATGGTCTCCATGTTCTGCACGCGCTTTACCTGGGATATTTGCTGCCATTTGTGCCCAATACACCGATAATGCAGCCCAAATGAACATCGATTTGTCCGCAGGAACTTTTTCAAACTCTTCATTTAGCAACGCAGTTGCCATGGCTTCGAGTTCTGTTTCAGACGCTTTATTCAGGTTTTCTAACGCCGGGCGTACAGACTCAGGCACGACTGGCATTAATTCGGCAATAATAGCCGTTAATAATTTGTGCCAATGCATTGTCCGTGGAAATGTTTTTGCATCCAATGGCGAATTATTGGTATTTGTTGAGCGCTCAAGGATAGATGCCATATCCATTTCTAATGGATTATCATGCTGTGCATTATGTTGTGCGGTTGCCACTTCAGCAGCAAAATTCAGATAATCTGCAAAAGGATGTTCTCCTGCACCAAGTTCTTTGAGTCGCTCAGCACGGCGTTGATATAAACTTTTTAAGTTAGGAAACAGAACTGGTGGAATAAAACCAATTCCCTTTTCTTTCAATCTTTCTTGTCCTAACTCTTCTTTAGGAACAATACGAATACCCATTGCGTTCTCACTTTTCTATTTTCTGAACAATTTTTTGAGCATAGGGTAAACCTATACTCAAATTAATCATTCCTATTTTATGCCATCGGCGGAAATTGCTGCCACTTACTGCTCAGGATAAAACAAAAACGGTTAGGTCGCTACCTTGATGCCCTTGTATCAAGACGGGTATTTGATCTGATAAGGGTTTTGTAGGCAACAAAGGAAAAAATGCAGACAAATTTACCTTAAGCAAAGAACAATTATGATACAAAATCACCGATGATAAAGGCATTTTCAAAGGTGTAAATCAATCTATTTCAAGATCATAAATGACCGATTGTGGTGGCCTTAAAATCATCTATTCTTGTTAAAATATGTGGGGTTAATCAAACTTTAACGATATAAGAATAATTAATAAGCTAATAGATACAGCTAAATAAAGTTTTTATTGAAACATTAGCAAGGATATTTAAATTACTGCATTAATTTTCTTTGATATAGTTTTAAAACTAAATTATAGCGGAGACCGTAGAAATGAGAGAGTTATTAATCACACTAATAATTATACTTCCTATTTATTCAATTTTATTTATTAGCGAATTATAGATAAATGTTTAATTAGAATTCTAATAGCTGTATTTTATATTAATTTAACTTATAAAAACAACTTTTAGATTAAACTACCGTAATAGATTATTAATGGATTGAGATCCTAATTTAGAGTTTTCCAACCGACTAAGGACAGTTATGTTTTTCTCGAAACAATTAAACCAGTTTATTGCTTTGGCTAAAAATGGTTCGCTAAATCAAGCGGCAGAGTCTACCAATGTCACGTCTTCAGCGATATCACAAGGTTTGATTCTTCTCGAAAAAAAGCTAGGAAAGAATATTTTAGTTAAAAAAAAAATAAAATACTCATTTCCGATTATGGCATGGAGCTATTTAATAAAATAAACCCTCACTATGAAAGTATAAATAAAATATTAAACAACTTAACTGTGCCAAACAATGAAAAAAAAATTAAAATTCTTATTGATGGATTTCCATTCTATGGGATACATTCGATAATAAACAACCTATTGAAAAATAAGAGTATTAGCATTGAAGTTGAATGCAAGATCTCAAATGATATTTTGTATGAAATAAAAAACCACCACTATGACATCATAATATCACCTGTAGATATCGACGTTGACCATAAAAGTATACAAAAAATAAATTTAAAAACTGAAATATTAGGTTTAGTTTTTCATAAAGAATTAATGAAAAAAAGTATGAGCGTTGAGAAAATGATGAGTAATGAAATTCTTATTCAAACAAAATCATCATTCGAACATTGTACCATGATAGAATTTTTAAAAGAAATAAAAAAAATCGGTATAAACTTTAAAACACTTACAATAAACGAACTGGATTTATTACATTCATTAGAAAATAAAACTGGCTATTCATTCATGACTGAGGAATACTTTAATAAAAAATCGAATCCTGACTTGGTGTTTAAAAAAGAACCCTTTAATTTTTTTCTTAATAGGAGAGCTTATCTACTAAAAGAAAGTAATATTGAAATTTATTAATGAATAATTTTACTTTAAATAAAAATCAATTTAAATAATTCGAGACTAACAATGAAAATCATTTCTTTTTTTATGTTTTCTTTATTTTTATCTTCTTGCCAAAACAGTTTTATTAATGAAATTCAAGACAGTACAATTGAAATAAAAAACCCCAATCAGACAAAAAACAATGGACTATAATTTTCAACTCATTTTAAAAGGAAATTTCGTATGATAATTGGTGTAATTAGTGATATTCATATAGGCTCAGATCATGATAAAGAAGTATTGGCAACGTCTATTAAAAATATTAATCACTGTGGAGCCGAAGGGTTATTAATGGCTGGGGATATTGGTGATTATCATCAACATAGAAAAGATTCTTTTGATATTTTCCTAGAACAATTTCCAAAAAAATATCATCAAAATTTATTATTGATGTTAGGCAACCATGATGTCCGAACTGGGGCCGAACCCCATGAGCCATTAGACCCCGATTTAGTCGGATTATATGACTCTTACTTAGAAAAATGCAATATTGACCGGCAAGAAGATACAATGTGCATTGATGCATGGATTGATGGTTATCATTTTATTTGTTTGAACACAGATGTTCCTTTAAAAAATCAAATGGAATTAAATGAAGCATCACTTCTCTGGTTAGAAAAAAAACTGGCTGAAGGCGCTGATGCGAATAAACCGATTTTTGTGATGACACATCAAGCATTCAATTGTTCACATTGGCGGTCATACTTATATGGCGGATTTGGACCGCAAGATGAAAGACTAAAAAGTCTATTTTCTCGTTATCCCCAAATAATTATGTTAAGTGGTCACATTCATAATGGCTTTGGGATTATTGAAGCTATTCAACGTCCATTTGGAACATTAATTGATATTCCAAGTTTAACATTAGGTGAAAACGGGGTTACAGATAAAGGCACTGGCTATTTATTAAAAATAGAAGATGATAAACTAACCTTTGAAGCTTGGAATTTTTATCAAAATATTCATTTATCTGAATATGATACGATAATATTATTACCTACTTTATCAAGTTTAGCCGCTGAGCTACCAGATTATGCTGACGAAGAAACTGATTCATTAATTTCAGAATCAAATCTATTAATGAATAAAGAATACAAAGATGAATACATAAAAATCTATGACGAGAAAACATGGAAAGAAATTAATACCCTAAGAAATAAAATTATTAAATACAAATCTAAACCTAAATCTAATGAAATTAATTACCATAAATTAAAATTTAATAATGACGATAATATCACCATTGAGGTATTGAATGCAGCACTAAATCAGCACAACCATATTCTTATTGAATCAAAAAATGGTCACTGGGCTGACCAAATTACAATACCGCCACTAAAAAATAATCAATCCATTACCATTGATCCTACTGCGGCCTATTGTAGTACACTGATCGTGAATAAAGAGAAGCATAGGATTTCAACAGGTGAAAAATGTACGGTTTCCTGTAAGTCTTATTGGCAGTTTGAAATGAAAAATGACGTAGATTCGTTGGAGCAAAAATCAGCTTATCAGCTTACGTTTAAGAATGAAGATTCTATTACACAAAAAATGATAAAGGATATTTTTAAAACCAACGATAGTATATATATTGAAATTAAAAATGACAAATGGCTAAATAAAATTTCTATTCCCAAACTGCCCCTCAGTAATAAAAAGATTAAAGTTAAATCAACAGCGGATCGTAATAGTTCAATAGTTGGTGGCTACTATACGTATATTATTAAGTCAGGTGACTTATTGACTATTTCTGCAAAACAGGATTGGAGTATTGATAAAAAAATTAAAATAACTTAACAACTAGTTCAATACGCGACTAATTATAATTTAGTCGCGTATTTTTATGCATACTCAACCCTTTGATATCACATAAATACCAAATAATAAAAGCCAATATTGAAAAGAAAATTATACTTTTAATAATTCTGGATAATACATCCGTTTCAGCGCTAATTCTAACCCTCTCACCTCTGCTAAGCCTTTTAAGCGGCCAATAGCGGAATAACCAGGGTTAGTCACTTTCTTCAAATCATCCAAAATTTGGTGACCATGATCTGGTCTCATTGGAATTGGTGCAAGCCCCGCAGCATGGCGTTTTTGTTCAACCGCTAAAATGGCTTTGACCACTTCAAACATATCGACATCACCTGCAATATGATTTCCTTCATGGAAAGTATTTGGGTTGTTTTCTCTCACCGTTGAACGTAAATGTGTGAAATGAATACGATCACCAAATTCATTAATCATTTTTACTAGGTCGTTATCGGCTCGCACGCCATAAGAGCCTGTGCACATAGTAAACCCATTATGAATGCTATCGCAGCTTTGCTTAATAAACTGCATATCTTCAATGGTAGAAACAATACGTGGCAGGCCTAAAATTGGGCGCGGAGGGTCATCGGGGTGAATAGCTAAAACCACATTTTCTTCTTCACATACAGGAACGATTTTCTGCAAGAAATAACGTAAGTTCTCACGTAACTGATTTTCATCAATATTATTATACAGCGCCAAGCGCTCACGGAATTGGTCTAATGTATAACCTTCTTCTGCGCCCGGTAACCCTGCAATGATGGTTTTAATCAGGTTTTCGATATCATCAGATGACATATTGGCATAATACTCAGCCGCTTCTTTGACTTCTTGTTCTGAATAACTCGCCGCCGCATTTTCACGTTTTAAAATATGAATTTCAAACGCGGCAAAGGCAATATTGTCGAACCGTAACGCTTTGGAGCCATCTGGTAGCGTATAAGCAAGGTCAGTACGCGTCCAATCTAGAATTGGCATAAAATTATAGCAAATGGTCTTAATACCACAGGATGCTAAATTACGAATACTTTGTTGGTAATTTTGAATATAGAGATCAAAATTACCTTGTTGAGTTTTAATATCTTCGTGAACAGGAATACTTTCCACGACAGACCAAACTAACCCAGCATCTTCAATGATAGCTTTACGCTTTAAAATCTCCTCAACACTCCAAACTTCACCGTTAGGAATATGGTGGAGCGCAGAGACGATTCCCGTCGCCTCTGCTTGCCTAGCATCACTTAAAGAAACAGGGTCATTAGGACCGTACCAACGCCACGTATGCTCCATAAGTACTTCTCCTGCGATTATTCAAAAATAGTCTGATAAGGAATTGTTTCAAATAAGTAACCATCAAAATTGGGGTCATCAAAATCAGAAAGCTGCATTAGCGTATTTTTGACATTCTCTAAATGCTGCCACATCTCTTTTTTAGCCAATTCAGGATCACGTTTTTGTAGTGCATTTAAAATATTTTCATGATCAATCAACCACTTCTTCCGGTAAGTCGTATTGTCGATATGCTCATGTAGCTTATCCCACATAGGGCTTTGTAACCGCACAGCCCAGATATCATCAATAATCTTCGCCATCATGTCGTTCTTGCTTGCGCGAGCAATTAACACATGAAACTTATGATCATTCGCATCGTCACTTTCATTATTCGCAACTTTGATTCGCTCATCCTCTAGTAATGCGCGGATCTCTTGGATATCGGCTTTTGTTGCTGACAAGGCCGCACATGCAGCTATCGCACTTTCAATCACTTGGCGAGCTTGCAGTATTTCAAAAGGGCCATGGTCTAAGCTTTTGACTTCATCAATTAATAGATCTGGGTGATTGATGACATAAACACCAGAACCTTTCTTGATAGAAACCAATTTTTCAATTTCTAACATGATGAGTGCTTCACGTACCAATGAGCGACTAACATCATATTTTTTAGCGATCTCACGCTCTGGCATTAAACGACTTCCTATCGGATATTCACCAGATGCAATGAGCTCTTTTAACTGCTGACCTAGGTATTGGTACGAGCGGTATTGAGTTTTCATATATATGTACAACGCGTTGTCGAATTAAATTTAGTTCTTCCATTGTAGATTATCGTCCCTCACAACAATGGTCAACCAATTTATCCACTATTTCCACAAAATTAGTTAACCAATTTGTGATCAGATTCACTTATTGTCGTCTTTTTAGTCATTGTTTTTTAATTTACCGATTGATAGAGTGAAAAAAAGAAAATTTGGTTAACCAATGAATAAACCAGTTTGAGTAATGCGGGGTGATTTGGTTGATCAGTTGGTTAACAAGTAATAGGGATTTAGGCCAAAATGAAAATCATAAAAGCAGAAGTCTTTGTATGTAGCCCCGGTCGTAATTTTGTTACATTAAAAATTACCACCGATGAAGGCATATATGGACTAGGTGATGCCACCCTTAACGGGAGAGAACTCTCAGTGGCATCCTATCTTCAAGATCACCTCTGTCCTCAGTTGATAGGCCGTGACCCACATAAAATTGAAGATATTTATCAGTTCTTCTATAAGGGAGCTTACTGGCGTAGAGGCCCAGTTACGATGTCCGCCATTTCTGCGATTGATATGGCACTGTGGGATATTAAAGGCAAAATTGCCAACCTTCCAGTCTATCAATTACTCGGTGGCGCTTCTCGTGAAGGAGTGATGGTTTATTGCCATACCACGGGTACCGATATTGCCGAAACACTAGATAACTACGCGAAATATAAAGAAAAAGGTTTTAAAGCGATCCGTGTGCAGTGCGGCATACCAGGAATGGCAACCACCTATGGGCAGAGTAAAGGAAAAAACCTTGCTTATGAACCTGCCACAAAAGGCCATCACCCTGAAGAGCAATTTTGGTCAACCGAAAAATACCTCGATTTTATGCCCAAACTGTTTGAAGCCGTTCGGGACAAATATGGCTTCAATGAGCACCTTCTACACGATATGCACCATCGCTTGACCCCTATTGAAGCAGCTCGCTTCGGTAAAAGTATTGAAGATTATCGATTATTTTGGATGGAAGACCCAACACCAGCGGAAAACCAAGCTTGTTTTAGATTAATTCGTCAACATACCGTCACCCCAATCGCTGTAGGTGAAGTTTTTAATAGCATTTGGGATTGTAAACAATTGATTGAAGAGCAACTCATCGATTTTATCCGCACCACAATCACGCATGCTGGAGGGATCACGGGTATGCGCCGGATTGCTGATTTCGCTTCACTTTACCAAGTCAGAACCGGTTCTCATGGTCCATCTGACCTATCCCCTATTTGCCATGCTGCCGCCTTACACTTTGATCTATGGGTACCAAATTTCGGCGTTCAAGAGTTTATGGGCTACTCCGAAGAAATGTTGTCCGTATTTACGACCAACTGGACGTTCAACGATGGTTATATGCACCCAAGTGATAAGCCCGGTTTAGGTATCGATTTTGATGAAAAACTGGCAGCGAAATACCCGTACAACCCAGCTTATCTTCCAGTTGCTCGTCTCGAAGACGGCACGTTGTGGAACTGGTAATTTTTATTTTATTCGGAGTTAAATATGAAAGCTGTAAAATCGGTAGTAATTAAAGAACCTAATACATTATTGATTGAAGAGCGTTCAGTTCCTGAACCAACTGAAAATCAAGTACAAATAAAAGTCCGATTAGCCGGTATTTGTGGTTCTGACAGCCATATCTACCGTGGCCATAACCCATTTGCAAAATATCCACGAGTGATTGGTCATGAATTTTTCGGTGTCATTGAAAAAGTCGGTTCCAGCGTAGACAGTAAACGCATTGGTGAACGTGTCTCTATCGACCCTGTTCTCAGTTGTGGTCATTGCTACCCATGTTCAATTGGTAAACCAAATGTTTGCGAGACACTAGAAGTATTAGGCGTTCATACTGATGGCGGATTCACTGAATATGTTAATGTCCCTGCAGCAAACGCTTATACCATTCCTGATTCAATCAGCGATGAATGTGCCGTTACCGTTGAACCATACTCTATTGCCGCCAACGTGACTTCGCATGTTCACCCAACTCAAGATGACATCGCATTAGTCTATGGTGCGGGTACGATTGGGTTAACCTGCGCACAGGTTCTCAAAGGGGTTTATCAAGTCAAAACCTTGATTGTAGTTGACCGCGTGGCTGAGCGTTTAGCTAGAGCAAAAGATTGTGGTGCTGATATTGTCATTGATAACTCACAAACCCCACTACCAGAGCAACTCAAAACACTGGGTCTTCGCCCAACGTTAGTACTTGATGCAGCTTGCCATCCCGCTATCTTACAAGAAGCCGTCTTGATTGCTTCTCCCGCAGCAAGAGTTTCTATTATGGGTTTTTCAAGTGAAGCAAGTGCCGTTACACAGCAAAGTATCACCAGCAAAGAGATTTCATTGTTTTCTTCGCGCCTGAATGCCAAAAAATTCCCAGAAGTGATTAGCTGGATAGAATCTAAAAAAATTGACCCAACAAAAATCTTAACCCATCAGTTCCCATTCACTGAAGCGCAAGAGGCAATATTAACCTTTGAAAAAGACCAGAAGACCTGCTGTAAAATTCTTTTAACCTTTTAATTTAATTAAAAAAACTAAATCCGATTTTGGATACTACTCTACGTGATTAATAGGATAATAATATGAATACTCAGTCAATTGACCCATCAGGGAAAGTGGAACGCAGCTCTGGCGATCTGACCAAAGCTGCAGTTTCAGGCTGGCTAGGAACCGCTCTGGAGTTTATGGATTTCCAGCTTTACTCGTTAGGCGCAGCACTTGTTTTCCATGAAATATTTTTCCCTGAACAATCCGCTTCAATGGCATTAATTCTTGCTATGGGAACTTACGGTGCCGGATATGTCGCACGTATTGTTGGTGCGATTTTCTTTGGTCAAATGGGCGACCGAATCGGTCGTAAAAAAGTACTCTTTATCACCATCACCATGATGGGGGTGTGTACTACATTAATCGGGGTATTACCAACCTACGCACAGGTAGGTATCCTCGCACCGCTATTATTAGTTCTTTTGCGAATTATTCAAGGCCTAGGGGCAGGCGCTGAAATTTCAGGCGCAGGTACCATGCTGGCAGAATATGCACCAAAAGGCCGTCGCGGTATTGTGGCTTCACTCGTGGGTCTGGGGACAAACTGCGGCACATTAAGTGCCACTGCGATTTGGGCGGTTATGTTCTTCTGGTTAGACAAATCAGACTTGCTGGCGTGGGGCTGGCGTGTACCTTTCTTGGCAAGCTTCGTTGTGATGTTGTTTGCCGTGTGGTTACGACTGAATCTGAAAGAAAGCCCAGTATTTGAGAAAGTACAAAATACGGAAGAGCAAGAAGCCAAAGTTGCGGTACAAACGCCACCGAAAGAAAGTTTCTTTGCCATGTTTAAATCTAAAGCATTTTGGTTAGCAACTGGTATTCGTTTCGGTCAAGCGGGTAACTCTGGGTTAATTCAAACTTTCTTAGCGGGATATTTAGTTCAAAGCTTATTATTTGATAAAAGTATTCCAACTGATGCGATCATGATCAGCTCCGTTGTCGGTTTCCTGACCATTCCTGTGATTGGTCTGCTATCTGATAAATTCGGGCGCCGTATTCCTTATATTATTCTTAGCTTATCTGCCATGTTGCTCGCCTATCCGATGTTATCTGTCATCGTCGATGGTGCGAACAGCGTTAGCTTAATTACCATCTGTATTATTATCGTTCATAACTGTTCAGTACTCGGATTATTTGCCTTAGAAAATATTACGATGGCTGAAATGTTCAACTCACGTAACCGTTTTACTGGTATGGCTGTGGCCAAAGAAATTGGTGGCTTAATTGCCTCTGGTTTAGGCCCAGTTCTAGCGGGTATTTTCTGTAGCATCACCGGAAGCTGGTGGCCAATTGCAATCATGATCATCATTTACTCTGCCATTTCATTAATCAGTGCCATTATCATGCCTGAAGTGAAAGATCGTGATTTAACCAGCACGTTGGATGCGGTTGAAGAGGCTGAACAACAAAAAGGTAAAGTGAAATATGCAACTGTCAACCAATAACCTAAACCAATTACCCGCCACAATCAAAGTACCAAGCTATGATAGGGAGCAGGTAAAGGTAAAAATGCTTCACTTAGGTTTCGGCGCGTTCCACCGCGCCCACCAAGCCATCTTTGCGGATATTTTAGCTACGGAACAGCAGAGTGATTGGGGTTTTTGTGAGGTCAATTTAGTCGGTGGCGAGCAACAAATTGAAGATTTACTCGCTCAAGACTGCCTTTATAACGTAGTTGAAATGCAAGGCGATAATTGGCAAACCCGTACTGTCGGTGTGGTAAAAGAAGCATTACACCCAACCATTCACGGAATTGATGCCGTTATCAATCGCATGTTAGACCCTAATATTGCCATCGTTTCCATGACGGTTACTGAAAAAGGTTATTGCTATGTGCCCGCGACAGGTTCGATTGATTTTGCGAACCCCGCTATTGCGCATGATTTAGCCTCACCAAATACCCCGAAATCACTACCGGGTCTGATTGTTGAAGCCTTAAAACGCCGTAAGGTACTGGGTATTACACCATTTACGGTCATGTCCTGTGACAATATGCCTGAAAATGGCCATATCACGAAAAATGTCATTTTAGCGATGGCTGCAAAACAGGATATTGAATTGGCCAATTGGATTGAAGCCAATGTCACCTTTCCATCTACCATGGTGGATAGAATTGTGCCTGCCATGACACCAGACACAGCGGAGAAAATTCAATCCCAGCTAGGCCCTGTCGTTGACAAAGTCGCCATTGCCTGTGAGCCATTTCGCCAATGGGTGATTGAAGACAATTTCGTCGCAGGTCGCCCTGAATGGGAAAAAGCGGGCGCTCAGTTAGTCACGGATGTCGTTCCATTTGAAGAAATGAAGCTGCGCATGTTAAATGGTAGCCACTCTTTCCTTGCTTATTTAGGTTATTTGGCTGGTTACCAATATATTAATGAGTGCATGCAGGATAGCGCTTATGAAAAAGCCGCTTATCACTTGATGGTCAATGAGCAAGCACCAACGTTATCCATCAAAAATGTGGATTTACCAGCCTATGCTAATGCCCTGATTGAGCGTTTTAAAAATACGGGGTTGAAACATCGTACTTGGCAAATCGCGATGGATGGAACGTTGAAATTATCCCAACGTTTACTCGATTCTATCCAAATTCACCTGAAAAATGGCCAATCATTTGATTATTTAGCCTTAGCCGTTGCGGGATGGATGCGTTATGTCAGCGGAAAAGATGATCATGGCGCAGAAATTCAAGTCAGCGACCCACAGGCTGTAAAATTGGCTGAGCTGGTTGCAAACAGCACTGATGATGAAAGCCGTGTTCGCGCATTGCTGTCCCTCAACAGTTTGTTTACCGAAGAACTGGTTAATAATTCACTATTTACTGAAAAGGTGACTGCATTTTACCTTTCACTGCGTGATAACGGTGCCAAGAAAACCATTGAAGCACTCAACCACCAGCACACCCTGTAATAACATATTAGTAGGCGGGTTTCCCCCGCCTTTTTCACTCAAACTTCGCTTGAACTATAATCTACTGTGTTAGCGGCGGAAACCAAATAGCTTGCTGACCACTCACCAACCGTTCTTGGTTAATCCAAGTAAAAGGTGCGGGTACCTGAGCTTGCAAACGCACATCTTCAGCCCCTCTTTGTGCTGTCAATGTGGGAGTAAGGACAACAGGCTCTGGCCCATAAATAGCCGCTGACGTAGAATCACGCTCGTTTCGCCCGCCACAAACCACCCATAACTGGTTTAATGTAGCAATTGCATAAGGGATAAAATCGACACGCCCTGTTGGCGGCTCTTCAACCGAAAAAAGATGGCTATCAATTTCCACTTTTAAATCACATGGGATGCCCGCTGGTGCAGCAAGAATATCAGCACGTAACATACTGTATAACCCCCCTAATTCAGGAACGTCTAATTCATGTGCCGCCGCCAGTGCAATACGCCCAATTGGCGTTGCTGTCACACTCACAGCGCTACCCGCTGTTGCCCAGCCACTATCCCGTTCATTAAGATGTGTAACACGATAGCGGGCTAATATTTCCCCTGATGGGCCCGCAAGAATGACGGTGTGGAACACTTTATCAATCTCAATTTCAGGATAACTTCCAACAATATAGCCTTTTCCTTGATGAGCAGCCTGACACAGTGTTTGTTCAAATGCTCCCCCTTGCTTTTCAGCATGGGACAAAATAAGGTTCGGGTCATTCGTATAAGGAAGCGCAGAGAGCTCGGGTAAAACCAGCAATTCATTTTCTCCCACTTGAATTGCATCTAACTTAGAAATAGATTTTTCCCACTGAGCAGCAATAAGCGTCGTTTGTATTACTGTTTCTGTCGCATTGATATCTGTTGGGCTGCGGTGAAAAGCCAGTGTTGGGAAATATAATTCAGGGCGGCGCTTCGCGAGTAATGCATCACGTTGCTTATCTGCTTCGTCTAAATCAATCGTCGCACAGTATATGCCATTTAGCCCGGGTTCTAGCTCTAGCGGGCTAAGCACGGGAGATTGAGCCACTTTATGCCCTGATGGCGACCACACACTTGAGCCCCCATTATAGTAAAGCTGCCCTTTAGTAATTGGGTTAGTTTCAATTCCACTTCGGGTAGCACAAATAACCCACAACCCATTGAATGCGCTCATATGTTGTACATGCGCAACCGTTGAGTGGTCGCCCAACATTTCAGCAGGGGTGGCATTTGGCATCATTCGGTCGGATACTGAATGCCAACCAATGATTTGCGCCCCTTCTAATGCAGCTAATCGAACGTATTGCCAGTAGGTATCATCATAACAAATCAATAATGCGATACGGCCAATCGGTGTTTCAAAAGTTTTGACACCAGTATTGCCCGGTGCAAATACTTTTTGATCTTGAGAATTCAGGCCTATTTTACGATATTTACCAATAATACCTTCCGGCCCCATCAAAACGGCTGAATTATAGGCGAGCCCTGTTTCGCTATCTCGCTCCGCGATACCGACACTCATATACATTCCTGTTCGAGCCAATACAGGCAGTATTGCAGCAGTCGTTTTGCCAGGGATAGTATCTAAATAAGGTGCTAATTCCGTAGAGTCCGAAAATAAATAACCACTCACTGCCGTTTCTGGAAATACGGCATAATTTACCCCTTGAGCAGCCACTTTTTCTGTCGCTTCGACTAAACGTTGAATATTCCCATTTAAGTCTCCCCATGCAGGAATAAAATCAACGGCTGCGACTTTACTGCTTTTTTTTATTTCAGCAATACTCATACAATAATCCTTATTCAAAGAATTTATTAATAAAAAAATAAAAACTAAATAGGGAAAAATATTTCTATAATTCCAATTGATTGAGGTAGTAATCGCCTGAATTTAGCGGCTATATTTGAATATATCTAATATCTGAATATAGCCGCTAATATTAATTAGCTTTTTTAGAAAATCATATTAAGAGCTAGTTTAATATTATTAATTAAATAACATTATTTTTTTTCATTTCCATAATTTGTTCATCACTATAACCAAGCTCTTTTAATACTTCGCTATTATGTTCCCCAAGCAATGGAGCACTTTTAATTTCAGGGATAAACGCTGAAAATTTCATTGGGCAACCCACCGTTAAATATGAGCCTCGTTTTGGTTGTTGAACTTCGACAATCGAACCACTACGACGCAAAGAAGGGTCATCCATAATTTCTTTCATACTTAATACTGCAGAACATGGCACATCAAACTGATCAAAATAATCAGTTAGTGCATGTTTATCTTTGTCTTTAGCGATTTCTTCAATTGCATCCCATACATCTTGGATATGACTTGCACGTGCCTGTGTAGTGGCAAAAGCAGGATCGGTTTTCCATTCTGGGCGCCCAATAGCATCACAGGTATTTTCCCAATTATGGTCTTGATTAATAAAATAAATATAGGCATTTGGGTCAACATCGCTACCTTTACATTTGAGCATTGTTCCCGGCTGACCGCCACCACTCGCATTCCCCCCACGAGGAACCGCATCACCAAACGTGCCATTTGGGTATTGAGGGTATTCCTCTAAGAAACCGAGTTTTTCTAAACGTTGTTGGTCACGTAATTTCACACGACATAAATTAAGCACCGCATCTTGCATTGACATAGTAACGCGTTGCCCTTTACCTGTTTTTTCACGGTGTAATAACGCCGTCAGTATGCCTATCAATAAATGCATACCCGTATTACTATCCCCCAATGCCGCAGCACTTACGGTCGGAGGGCCATCAGGAAAACCCGTCGTTGATGCTGAACCACCAGCAGATTGAGCAACATTTTCATAGGCTTTCACATTCGCATAGGGTGAATTCTCATTAAACCCTTTAATCGACCCAAAAATTAATCGAGGATTGAGTTCTTGGATGTGCTCCCACGTAAACCCCATATGGTCGATAGCCCCCGGATGAAAATTTTCAACTAATACATCAGATTGACGTATTAGTTTCTCCATCACGGCTTTTCCCTCTGGCGTTTTGGTGTTGAGCTCTAAAGAGCGTTTGTTACTGTTTAACATCGTAAAATACAGCGCATCCACATCAGGGATATCTCGCAATTGATTACGTGTCACATCCCCAACGCCTGGGCGTTCAATTTTGATCACATCAGCACCGAACCAAGCAAGCATTTGTGTACATGACGGGCCTGACTGAACCCCAGTAAAATCAAGAACGCGTATCCCATCAAGCGGTTTTGAAGAAGTCATAATTCACCTTTTTACAAAACTGCCATGGCGTCATTTCTCACGCCATGGCAACTCATTTTGCCCCATTGACTCTTTCTATGAAACGAGTCGAGAGATGTAGATCCACGCTGGAGCTGCGATGATAAAACCAAGTACACTCACCGCCAGCGACGCAGTTCCTGTCCGGGTATACAGATTAAAGCGACTTGCAATAATTATTCCAGAGAAAGCAGGTGGCAATGCCCCAGCTAATACCATCATTTGCAGTTGCTCTGTTCCCATATTAAACATCATACCCGCCAGTAACATTAACCCTGGCATTAAAACTAGCTTTAATAACGTGTTATAAACAATCTCACCATCGAACTCGAACTTATTAGCGGCTAATGTCAGACCGGCGGCAAATACCGCAACACCAGAGTTTGCTTTCGCAATTAAATCAAATGTTGGGTCCCAAACGGTAGGAATTTTCACACCAACCAATACCAGTGCGGTCGCAAGTACCGGAGCCCATACGACGGGTTCTTTAAAGGCGGATATTAATGCATCCATACCGCCACCACCCTTTTTCCCTTCCGCATCAGATGGGTTCAGTAGGAATAGGCCAATAGGGATTGTAATGGCATTAACGATGATGGAAATAATAGCGACAACTAACCCAGTTGAAACAGTTTCACCATAAATAGGGTCTAGAACCGCAAACCCTAAGAAACCAATTGTCGGAGAACCTGCAATTAATGCACATACCGCAGCTTCGCCACGACTATGTTTAAAAATATATTTACAGCTAAAGAAAGAGAAAAAGAAACAAACGAGCAAGACCACAAATGAAATAATAGTCAATTTAGCGTCTGCAAATATCATTTCTCGATTAGCGCGTGCGATAGAAACAAATAATGCAGCAGGTAATGCGTAATTTAATACCAACTTATTAAATGCTTTCGCTTGGTCACTGGTAAACACATTTCGTTTACCACTCACATAACCTAATACCATAATAATAATGATAGGTAATAGGTCGCTCATAAAAATCTTATACATAAAATCAGCCATAAGACCCACCTATTTTTGGCAATAAGACCCCGTACGCCACTCATTAAAAATGAGCCGCGTAGGGTTATCTTTGTTAGTTAACGTTATGCTGCGTTAATTTTTTACGACAGACTTCGGATTTAAATTACCAATATGGCCACTTTCCGTTCCAACTGCAGGGTCAATAACAACATTTATCAAAGTTGGATGACCCGATGCTAAACCGGCCCTCAAGGCTTCCTGTACCTCTGCAGGTGTTGTTGCTTGGTAGCCGATGCCACCAAAAGCCTCAATCATTTTGTCATAACGCGCTCCGCCCATTAAAACGGTAGGAGAAGGGTCTTGATCACCATGGAGGTTTACGCCATCACCACGGTAAATCCCACCATTATTGAAAATCAAAATAGTGACAGGCAATTTGTAGCGACAAATCGTTTCAATTTCCATACCACTAAAGCCAAATGCGCTATCGCCTTCAATCGCTACAACAGGCTTACCACTAGTTACAGCAGCTCCCACTGCATAACCCATTCCGACCCCCATAACGCCCCATGTTCCACAATCTAAGCGTTTACGTGGTTGGTACATATCAATAATATTTCGCCCATTATCAAGCGTGTTAGCGCCTTCATTGACGACATAAACATCTTGGTGATCGACCAACACATCACGGATTGCACGTAATGCGTTGAAGTAATTCATCGGGGAAGTGTCAGTGTTTAACTTAACTGCCATTTTCTCGACATTGATTTTCTTGTGCTCATCAATACTGACAATCCATTCTGTTGGTGATTTAACAGGGGTTGATTTAAGTCCTGCCAATAATGACTCAATACTGGAGTAAATATCACCAACAACTGGGGCCGCTATTGGGCGGTTACTATCAATTTCGGAAGGTTCAATATCTAACTGAATAAATTGCGTTTCTGGTGACCAATGCTTACCTTTACCATGGTCAAGTAACCAGTTAAGACGTGCTCCCATTAATACCACAACATCTGCACTGGATAAGGCATATGAGCGAGCTGATGCGGCTGATAGAGGATGTGTATCTGGCAGCAGCCCCTTAGCCATTGACATCGGTAAATAAGGGATACCGGTTGTTTCAATAAATTGACGAATATTGTCATCCGCTTGGGCATAAGCTGCACCTTTACCCAAAATAATTAATGGTCGCTTAGCCGAGGCGAGCAACTTAAGGGCTTTATTCACTGAATCTGGTGATGGAATTTGTCTTGGTGCAGGGTCTTCAACTGTAAAAATGGTTTTATCCGCTGCATCCTTGTCCATCACGGCAGACAACACTTCCGTTGTTAAATCAAGATAAACCCCACCAGGACGACCTGATACCGAAGCTCGGATTGCCCGGGCTAGTGCGATACCAAGATCCTCAGGTTTATTCACACGATAAGACGCTTTTACAAAGGGTTTTGCCGTGTTCATTTGGTCTAACTCTTCGTAATCACCCTGCTGCAAATCAATTATCGCTCTGTCGCTTGAGCCACTGATTTGAATCATTGGAAAACCATTGGTCGTTGCATTAGCAAGAGCAACCATACCATTCAAGAAACCCGGCGCCGAAACCGTTAAACAGATACCCGGTTTTTGGGTAATAAAACCACTGATTGCAGCTGCGTTACCCGCAGATTGCTCATGGCGGAAACCAATATAGCGAATACCTTCAGCTTGCGCATGCCTTGCCATGTCAGTCACTGGAATTCCAACAACACCGTAGATTGTATCAATGCCATTTTTTTTAAGTGCATCGACAATAATATGCATACCATCAGTCAGGTTTTGGGTTTGATCAGCAGACATGTCTACCTCATAAGTAACTGATTAAAAGATTAAATGGAGTGATTTCTCACCCCAATATTTAAAATTAGATCGCTTTGTTCGCACGCATAGTCGCAATTTCATCTGCGCTATAACCTAACTCAGTTAGGACTTGCTCTGTATGCTCACCCAACAATGGTGCGCTTTTGATATCCGGTGTAAAGGAGGAGAATTTCATCGGGCAACCCACCGTCAAGTAAGTTCCGCGTTTTGGCTGCTCAACTTCAACAATACTTCCGCTCTTACGCAGAGATTGGTCTCGTGCTATTTCACGCATACTGAGTACAGGAGCACAAGGTACACCGTATTTACTTAAATACTCGACCGCTTCATGTTTGTCTTTATCCGCTAAGAATTTTTCAATTTCAGCAAAAATATCAAAGATATGAGGTTGACGAGCCTTTGGTGTATTGTAAGCGGGGTCAGTTGCCCATTCAGGCTTACCAATAGCGATACAGGTTTGCTCCCAGTCCTGCTCTTGGATAGTAAAATAAATATAAGCATTTGGGTCAGTTTCCCAGCCTTTACATTTTAAGATCCAGCCAGGCTGGCCACCACCACCAGCATTACCGCCACGAGGAACTGCATCACCAAATGTGCCATTTGGGTATTGTGGATATTCTTCAAGGTAGCCAATTTTCTCTAAACGTTGCTGGTCACGAAGTTTGACACGGCACAAGTTGAGTACGGCATCTTGCATCGACATAGTCACTCGCTGGCCTTTTCCTGTTTTCTCGCGATGTAATAACGCTGCGAGTAAGCCAATGAGCAAGTGCATACCTGTATTACTATCACCTAATGCTGCGGCGCTCACTAATGGCGGGCCGTCCCAAAACCCTGTGGTTGATGCGGCACCACCTGCGGCTTGGGCAACGTTTTCATAAGCTTTAACATCTGCATAAGGAGAGTCTTCATCAAAACCTTTGATGGAACCGAAAATCAAACGAGGATTTAATTCTTGAATGTGCTCCCAAGTGAAACCCATATGGTCAATTGCACCTGGATGGAAGTTCTCAACGAGGACGTCGGCTTGCTTAATCAGCCGCTCCATAACCTCTTTACCTTCTGGAGTTTTTGTATTTAATTCCACTGATCGCTTATTACTATTAAGCATCGTGAAATACAGCGCATCCACATCAGGTATATCCCTTAATTGGTTACGCGTGACATCTCCAACTCCAGGGCGCTCAATCTTAATAACATCTGCGCCGAACCACGCTAACATTTGAGTACAAGATGGTCCTGATTGTACACCGGTGAAATCCAGTACTTTAATACCTTGTAAAGGAAGATCCATGTGGTACCTCTTTATTTAGCTATCGTAAATGGAATGAATTAGGGTTCTATTATTTAGCTGTGTTAAAAAGATATTTGAATATATGACTATTTTTATATTTATTAATAATTACATTACTATTTTTATTAAATAATATCACCAATGTCCAGCAATTAATTCTTTTAATATATATGCATTATAACATTCTTAAAAAAAACAAATATCAGAACATTAGTTTACTTTTAAATTAAAATAAAAAACAAAGTCTCGAATTAATCAGCAGTGACCATTTAAGATAGACCTTTATTGATCTAATATCAATATTCAATAGCTATTCACAAAAAAACAACAATCACAAAAATAGTTTATTATCAATAAATTAAAGGGTTGATGTCTTTTTTTTACATAATATAAAAACGAATAAATGTTTATTTGTTTATTATTGGTTTAAAAAAATTGTAAATCATACGCGAAATAAGAGCATCTTTATTTGATGTGTATTTTTTTATTAATCTTATTTTGATTAACTATAATGATAATAAATCGCAAACAGGTCATCAAATAAATATATCTAATTTTATTTCTTTCAAATAAATTGAATGTTTATATTTTTTAGATATAAAAAACCCACAAATAACATTAGTCATTTGTGGGTTTGATAACAACAATAATAAAACTTAGTTTTTCTCTTGTTGCTGTTTTTGCTGTTTTTCTTTTTCCAAAAGCTGGCGGTACCACAATGGATGGTGTTTTCTAGCCCAACCACGAGTCACCCAACCTTCAACCATCGCACGTACTGAACCTTTCACCCAAATCGCTGCATAAGCGTGAACCACAATCATGATGATCAACGCAATCGCAGAGAGCGAGTGAATAAGAATCGCTGCACGATAAACAGGGATTGGGAAGTAATCTGCAAAATAAGGGCGCCACATAATCACTCCCGTGACCACCAGCGCTAATAAGCAGATAGTGACAACCCAATACACCCCTTTCTGACCGAGGTTATATTGGCCGACATCGCCCGCCTCTTCGTTTTTCAGTACTTTGCCGATATTTTTTGCCCACTTGATATCTTCTTTATTAATGAAGTTATGATGGAAATAGCGGAAGAACATAAATACGAACAGCAAGAACATCGCCGTACCCACAAATGGATGCAAAATTCGCGACAGTTGTGGCGTACCTAAAATGTTCATAAACCAGTTTAGTGAAGGGAAAAAGAACCCTAATCCACTGATTGCCGTGAACAAAAAGCAAATCACAACCGCCCAGTGATTGATCCTTTCAATCGGTTTATGGCGAATAATTTTGTCGTTATCATCTGGCATCATTTCTGATCCTCCCCTTCTTTTGATTTCGAAGTGTCAGATGACATTGCATTATGCAAATCTTCTAAAGCCTCTTCTTCATCTTTTTTGGAGACGCGGTTTGGACCAATACCCACATAGTGGAAGATGGCCGCCGCAAATGTTGCAGCAAAACCAACCGCTGCTAACGGTTTCCAGATACCTTTCCAGAAAGTCACTGTTGGGCTGATTGTCGGGTTTTCTGGTAATCCGTGATACAACTGAGGTTTATCTGCATGGTGCAGAACGTACATCACATGCGTACCACCAACGCCCTCTGGGTCATATAAACCTGCATTCGCATAACCACGGGTTTTCAGCTCTTCAACACGCTCACCAGCCATGTTAATCATGTCTTCTTTGCTACCGAAGTGGATAGCACCCGTTGGACATGTTTTCACACATGCAGGTTCTTGACCGACTTCAACACGGTCAACGCACAGCGTACATTTGTATGCACGGTTATCTTCTGGGTTAATACGTGGTACATCAAACGGGCAACCCGCAATACAATAACCACAACCAATACAGTGTTCCGATTGGAAGTCAACGATACCGTTTTTGTACTGTACTATCGCGCCTTCCGAAGGGCACGCCTTCAGACAACCCGGGTCAGCACAGTGCATACAACCATCTTTACGGATCAGCCATTCAAATTTATCGTTCTCTTCCACTTCAGAGAAGCGCATTACCGTCCATGACTTAGCGGTTAAATCTGTTGGGTTATCATATACACCAACGTTAGTCCCGATCTTGTCACGGATATCGTTCCATTCGGAACAGGCGACCTGACAAGCTTTACAGCCGATACAGGTCGTCACATCGATAAGCTTTGCAACTTCTTCCTTATAATCCCGCACCTGAGGTGCGGGAGTCAGGGAATTGGTGGCAGAGCGACGAATAATGTCCTGAGATTGCATTGACATAATTTATCTCCTTACACCTTTTCCACATTGACAAGGAACGATTTAAATTCCGGTGTCTGAGTATTCGCATCACCGACAAACGGCGTTAACGTGTTCGCGATAAAGCCTTTCACAGCCAAACCTTCAAAGCCCCAGTGAATAGGAATACCGATTGTATCGATATCTTTACCTGCCACTTTCAGCGTATGAATACGTTTGGTGACCACGGCTTTCGCTTTGATATAACCCCGTTTAGAGCTGACTTTCACCGTATCGCCTTGTTTAATACCTTTTTCATTCGCCAGACGCTCACCAATTTCAATGAACTGCTGTGGCTGAATGATGGCATTTAGCAAGGCATGTTTTGTCCAATAGTGGAAATGTTCAGTCAAGCGATAAGTGGTTCCCACATAAGGGAATTCTGTCGCTTTACCCATTTGGGCCCAGTCGTCTTTAAACACACGAGCCGCAGGGTTTGACACAACTTTCGGGTGCAGTGGATTGGTATCCAATGGTGTTTCAATTGGTTCATAGTGCTCTGGGAATGGGCCTTCGGCCATTTTATCCAGTGCGAATAGACGTCCCATCCCTTCCGGTTGCATGATAAACGGACCAACACCACTTCCCGGCGCGGCATTGCTATAGTCAGGAATATCCATTCCTATCCATTTGCTGCCATTCCACTCGAGGATTTGGCGTTTTGGATCCCATGGTTTACCCATTGGGTCTGCTGATGCACGGTTATAAATCACACGGCGGTTCAGAGGCCACGCCCATGCCCAACCTAATGTATTCCCCAGACCTGTTGGGTCAGAGTTATCACGGTTAGCCATTTGGTTGCCTTTTGGCGTCCAGCTACCTGTAAATATCCAGCAGCCACTCGCGGTGGTACCGTCATCACGTAACTGTGCAAACGAGCTCAGCAACTCACCTTTTTTCGCAATAACGTTGCCATCAGCATCTTTCAAGTCAACTAAAGCATAGCCATTGTTTTCTTGAGCAACTTCTTCTGGCGTTGGGTTATCACGGTCAAAGTAATTCCAAGTCATACTTAGAACTTGTTCAGGTACCGCACCGCCTTCAGAGGCATACAGTTGGCGTAAACGGTGGAAAATACCAGACAGGATTTCACCATCACTGATAGCTTCACCTGGGGCATCCGCACCTTTCCAGTGCCACTGTAACCAACGTGCCGAGTTCACAATCGAACCATTTTCTTCAGCAAAACAGCAAGATGGCAGACGGAATACGGTAGTTTGAATTTCTGCCGGGTTCACATCATTCATTTCGCCGTGGTTTTGCCAGAAATTCGACGTTTCGGTGTTCAGCGGGTCAACGGTGATTAAATACTTCAGCTTAGAAAGCGATTTAATAACTTTGTTTTTATTCGGGAATGAAGCTACTGGGTTAAAGCCTTGGCAGATATAGCCATTCACTTCCCCTTTATCCATCATTTCGAAATAACGCAGTACATCGTAGCCTTGATCCCATTTCGGTAATAAATCAAAGCCCCAATTATTTTCTTTCTGCGCTTTATCGCCATAGAACGTCTTCATCAAACTAACAAAGAATTTCGGGTAGTTACCCCAATAGTTTACCTGGCCTTCAACCGTCGCTTTTGGCGTGTTTGCAGCTAAGTAACTTTCTAATGTCGTTTGTTTTTCTGATGGTAAGGTCAAATAACCCGGCAAGCTTTGTGACAATAAGCCTAAGTCAGTCAAACCTTGGATATTGGAGTGTCCACGCAGGGCATTTACACCACCACCTAACATCCCCATATTACCCAGCAGTAATTGGATCATTGCCATGGTACGGATATTTTGCGCACCCACGGTATGTTGAGTCCAACCTAATGCGTATAAGAACGAGGCTGTTTTATCTTTAGCACTGGTTTCAGCCAAATACTCACAAACTTGTAGGAAGTCTTTGATCGGCGTACCACAGATATTATTCACCACTTCAGGTGTATAACGGCTGACGTGCTCTTTTAATAGGTTTAACACACAGCGTGGATGTTTCAGAGTCGGATCGCGCAGCGCAAGGCCGTTTTCATCCATCTCATAGTTCCACGTGGTTTTGTCGTATTGACGTTTTTCTTCGTCATAACCTGTGAACAAGCCGTCATCAAAACCATAATCTTCACGAATAACTAAACTGGCGTTGGTATACGCTTCCACGTATTCACGCTGAATTTTTTCATTATCCAGTAAGTATTTGATAACACCTGATAAGAACGCGATATCTGTACCAGAACGGATAGGCGTGTAAAAATCCGCCACTGCCGCAGTACGGGTAAAGCGTGGGTCAATCACAATTAATTTGGCTTTATTATGGATTTTAGCTTCCATCGCCCAGCGGAAACCGACTGGATGCGCTTCTGCCGCATTACCACCCATAACGACAACTAGGTTTGCATTTTTAATGTCAACCCAGTGGTTGGTCATCGCACCGCGACCAAATGTTGGAGCAAGACTTGCTACCGTTGGTCCGTGTCAGACACGCGCTTGGTTATCGACGGCAAGCATGCCGAGAGCGCGGGTAAATTTTTGTGTTACAAATCCACTTTCGTTACTACCAGCCGATGCACACAGCATACCAGTGGTCAGCCAACGGTTAACGGTGACACCCTCTTTATTTTTCTCAATAAAGTTCGCATCACGGTCTTCTTTCATTAACTTAGCGATACGGTCAAACGCGTCGTTCCACGTGATACGTTTCCACTCATTGGTACCCGGCTCACGCACTTCTGGGTATTTCAAGCGGCTTTCACTGTGGATGAAATCGATAAGTCCAGCACCTTTCGGACAAAGTGCACCACGGTTTACCGGATGATCCGGGTCCCCTTCAATATGGAAAATGCTCTCTTTTGCATTTTTCGCGCCATCACCGAGGCTGTACATTAACAGCCCACAGCCGACAGAACAGTAGGTACAGGTATTTCTGGTTTCCTTCGCACGCAGTAATTTATACTGGCGCGTTGACGCTAACGCGGTAGCGGGTGCAAAACCCAAAGCCGCTGCAGTCGTACCTGCCATACCGCCAGCGCAGATCTTAAAGAACTGCCTTCTGCTGACTTGCATGGGGATCTCCTCATTTACATTGCTCATGTTTACCTAACGTCAATCGCGATAATCAGGTAAACTGTTCTTATTCAACGTCTTCCTTACGTATCCAGGTTCATTGCCTGGCAAATGGTGTAAATTCTTTTTACCCATAATTAATATTATGTATCATTAATGCTAGGAATTCATCTAATGTATGAAACAAATACTACAAATGACTCCAAATTAATCAAAATGATTGGCTTAAACCAAACAACCGTGCAACAAAAAGGCAACCTTAATTTACCCGTTAATGATTATGTTGCGGAGGAATATCCTGTTGCTTTAGTCTTCAATGGCATATCTCACGTAGTGATGATGGCGACGCCAAAAGATTTGGCGGATTTTGCTATCGGGTTCGCCCTTTCGGAAGGAATAATACAGTCAGGTGATGAAATTCGTGGAATTGATATCGTTGAAGGCTGCAACCGCGGAATTGAAGTACAAGTTGAATTATCTAGCCGCCGGTTTATGGAGTTAAAAGAACGCCGTCGTAATCTAGCGGGGCGTACAGGCTGTGGTATTTGTGGAACAGAACAACTTGAAGAAATTTTCAAACCGATCGCCCCGCTACCTTTCACCCAAACCTTTTCTCTCTCGCACCTTGATAATGCATTACATGAATTGAAAAAAGTGCAAGAGATTGGTGCGCTGACAGGTTGTACCCATGCGGCCGCATGGATTTCACCAGAAGGGCAATTAGTCGGTGGATGCGAAGATGTCGGCCGCCATGTTGCACTCGATAAACTTTTGGGTATGAAACATCGCAACCAATGGCAACAAGGTGCAGTACTGGTTTCTAGCCGTGCCAGCTATGAAATGGTGCAAAAGGCAGCCAGTTGTGGCGCTGAAATTTTATTTGCCGTTTCTGCTGCCACCGCGCTTGCTATCGAAGTCGCCGAAAAAGCCAACTTGACGTTAGTCGGTTTTTGTCGTCAGGGAAAAGCCACGGTGTTTACGCACGGGAGCCGAATTAAAGATTAAAGTGGCATAATTAGTCCCAGCCTTTATTTAATCTCGCTGCTTTGTGATGTAATCCGGATAGAATTGAGTCTGCGATATGCTCAGGGAAATCTGTGGGTAATTGTTCTCTCACTTTCTTAAGAACACTTTCCATTTGCTCACCAAATTCAATTAAGATTTTTTCCATCTCAGCACGATCAAATCCAACGGCTTTGGCCGTTGAAAAAAAATGTCTTGGGAAAATTTGCTCTATATTGTATTTCATCCCCTTTGTTCCCTTCAGCCCCATAGCCAATTTGGCATCTCTAGGGTTAATTCCCCTCCCCCCATAACTAGGATACATGGACAAAATATCGTAAAAAGGTGTTAACTGATAACGGCCTTCAGGTTCAATAAATAATGAAAAATTTTTAGCATGGCCATCCGTCGCTGCAAGTAACCAAAACAAAACCTGGCTCTTCATAAACTGATATCTATCTTTCTCCGCATTTATTGAACCTAATAAGTAATTCATAATTTCAGAAATACCCGGTCCACCATGATTTTGATATTTTCTTGCCGGTGAAATATTCAATGTTTGACAAAAATCTTCTTGTGGTAAACGCATAATCCACGAGGAATCAGAAGAATATTTACGGTCAAAACGTTCAACCGCTAACGCCTTTATTTCACCTACATTTAAAATAAAGCTATAGGGCACATCTAGGCCAAACTCTTTTGCTATCAATAAACATAAATATTCATTTTCTACACTATCCGACATATCTATCGAATAAGAATGGCTTTCTATTTTACCAATGGGAAGTTTAATAATATGGGTAGTTGGAGTCGCATTCTGAGGTAAGCACCAATGCCCATCTAAATAGAGTAATGCGGTTTTCTCTTGAGCGCCCGCAAGTGAGATCCTAAAGTCATCTTCATCTTCAATCATGCCTAAAGGAGCATTCGCTTTATACCCTGTTAATATTTTTTCTAGTTGCTTATTAGATAAGGGTTTATATTCAATTTTTCTGATATTACTGACTCTTTGCCCATCTAGAATGAGTTGTAAAGCCCCCACACTATCCTGACCAATCTTAGATAATAAATCGAAAGGTTGATTTGAATCCGCTTGATAACGACTAACAATTCGATTCCGTATCTCAATATTGTCCGGTAGGAGATTATCAAAAAAATTATAAACTTCGTCTCCTCGATATTCTTGGTGCCTAAGTGGCATTGATAAAGAAATAGGTCGAGCACCTGATGTTTCCAACCAGTGACTATTATATGTAAATTGGTGAGCACCAGTACTTGAACGAATGAAATCCCCAACCAAGTAACCATTCATGTATACATGCAAAGTCGCCATCACCACTCCTCCTTCCATCCGGAGTCTGAATTTGATGAGCCACTTTCATTTCGCGGTTTAATATCGAGTTCTAAATTGAGGGCAGATAAAATCTTAAAAAAGGTTTCTAATTTGGTAGAGTCAGGAGAGAGTTCAAAGCTAGAAACAGTATCTTGCCGAATACCTACTTTGCTAGCGACTTTGCTTTGAGATAACTTTTTCGTCTCTCTGACATCCTTCATATAAGCACTAAGTTGTCGGGTATTCGTCACTTTCATTTTAAAACCTACCTTATTTTTCACCCTAACAATATTTACACGCTACAACCAGTAAATATTATATTACACGCTATAGCCGGTAACATCAAGATTACACGCTATAGCCGGTAAGATATAAATTACACGCTATAGCGTGTGAAAAATATATTAATAAGTATGGCCCACAAAACAGTCGGTGCCATACCTTAGCAAGGTAAAGCTTATATATTACTTGTTTGCTAGAACTTAATAGAGAATTAAGGCAGGAAAAATGAAGGGGACTACCGATAAAGCAAACCTACACGTAATACCGTGTAGGTTATAGACGATAGGTGATACCGTATCACTTCCCAATACAAAAACTTGAGAAAATACGGCCTAATAAATCATCAGAAGTAAATTCACCCGTGATTTCGCTAAGTTCCTGCTGAGCTAAACGTAATTCCTCCGCCAGTAACTCACCGGAGCGAGCATTCACTAACTGGTCATAGCCCTGTTCAAGGTGAACGGCTGCTGCATTCAGTGCTTGTAAATGACGACTACGAGCAAGGAAACCACCTTCTGTATTACTGTTAAAGCCAATGGCTTCTTTTAGGTGATCGCGCAACAAATCAATGCCTTTTTCTTCGCGCGCAGACAAGCGAATTAACGGATAACGGGTATTATCAATAAACTCAACCGGTTCGCCTGTCATATCTGCTTTGTTACGAATGACGGTGACCGGAAGTTCATCAGGTAAACGCGCCATAAATTCAGGCCAAATCTCTTGCGGCTCTGTAGCATTGGTTGTGGTGCTATCTACCATAAACAGCACATGGTCCGCTTGTTCGATTTCTTTCCAAGCACGCTCAATACCAATTCGTTCCACTTCATCACTGGCTTCACGTAAGCCTGCGGTATCAATGATATGCAATGGCATGCCATCAATATGAATATGTTCACGTAACACATCACGCGTCGTTCCCGCAATATCCGTCACAATCGCAGCTTCACGGCCCGCCAATGCATTTAGCAAGCTCGATTTTCCTGCATTTGGGCGCCCAGCAATAACCACCTTCATGCCTTCACGCAATAAACTGCCTTGGCGTGCTTGGGAGCGAACTTGTTCTAAATCTGCCACGACTTCGTTGAGTTTAGCTTCGATTTTGCCATCAGACAGAAAATCGATTTCTTCATCTGGGAAATCGATGGCGGCTTCCACATAGATGCGCAAGTGAGTGAGTGCTTCCACCAATTGGTGAATATGGGAAGAAAAAGCCCCTTGTAACGAATTCATCGCTGAACGTGCCGCTTGCTCTGAACTCGCATCAATCAAGTCAGCAATCGCCTCAGCTTGCGCTAAATCGAGCTTATCATTTAAAAATGCACGTTCAGAAAACTCACCTGGATTCGCGATACGAATGCCATCAATCGTTAATATTCTTCTTAACAATAAATCAAGAATAACAGGGCCACCGTGTCCTTGTAACTCAAGGACATCTTCTCCCGTAAATGAATTTGGTCCAGGGAAGTAAAGCGCAATACCTTGGTCAAGAACAGAGCCTTCCTCATCACGAAATGGCAGATAATCCGCATAACGTGGTTTAGGGAGTTTTCCTAGCACGATTTCAGCAACTTGTGCCGCTTTCGGGCCAGATACACGTAAAATACCGACACCACCACGACCGGGAGGTGTTGCCTGTGCGACGATAGTATCGTTGATTTGCATGATGTTTCTCTGTCATTCCTATAAAAAAATTAAGGCGGTCATTAAATGGCCGCCTTAATATTATATCGATAGCTGAGCAGAAGGCTCACCTAAAATTCAATTTATTTCTTTTCTTTCTTATCGCGACTATGCAGACCACGTTTTTCCAGACCACGGTAAATCACTTGTTGCTGGATGATGGTTACTAAGTTACTCACGATATAATACAGAACCAGGCCTGATGGGAACCACAGGAAGAAGACAGTGAACACAACTGGCATGTACGTCATAATCTTCTGCTGCATAGGGTCAGTCACAGCGGTCGGTGACATTTTCTGAATCACAAACATTGTCACACCCATCAATACAGGCAGGATGTAGTACGGGTCTTGTGCAGACAAGTCTTGAATCCAACCAAAGAACGGTGCGTGGCGCAGTTCAACAGAACCCATCAACATATAGTAAAGTGCAAGGAAGATAGGCATTTGAATCAGCAGAGGTAAACAGCCACCCAGTGGGTTTACTTTTTCTGCTTTATACATCGCCATCATTTCTTGGCTCATACGTTGTTTGTCATCACCAATACGCTCACGCATTGCAGCCAGTTTTGGTTGCAGTAAACGCATTTTCGCCATCGAGGTGTACTGTGCTTTAGTCAGCGGGTACATAATACCACGAACGATAAAGGTAATAACGATGATGGCAATACCCCAGTTACCCACAAAACCGTGAATAAATTTCAGCAGTTTAAACAGTGGCTGAGAGATAAACCATAACCAACCATAATCAACGGTTAAGTCTAAATGTGGTGCAACTGCGGCCATTTCAGACTGAATTTCAGGACCAACCCATAATGTTGATGAATAAGTACCTGCACCATTAGCTGCGATAGTCATTGGTTCACTCTTATAACCAATGATGGCAGACTTTTTATCTAGGTCGATGGTATAGAAAGTGCTCTTTTCTGCACTTGCAGGGATCCACGCCGTTGCAAAATATTGTTGCAACATTGCCACCCAGCCACCTTTAGTGGTCAAGTCGAGGTTTTTATCTTCGATGTCACCAAAGCTATATTTTTTATAGTTGTTTTCATCAGAAGAATACGCCGCACCACGATAAGTATGCAGAGCAAAGTTACTGCTACCGGTATCACGCTCTTTTGGTAACTCGATAGTTTGTTTTAACTGACCGAAGAAAGCGAGGCTCAGTGGTTGAGCTGTTGGGTTTTGAATACTGTATTCAACTTCAACAGTATATTGGCCACGTTTTACAATGTACGTTTTCTGATACACAACACCGTTGTTATCAGTAAATGTCATTGGTACGCGCAAGACGTCTTGGCCTTTCTCTAATGTGAAAGTTGTAGAATCTGCGCTATACAGCGGACGTTCGCCATTATTATTTGCTGGGTTGTCTGGGCCATGAAGACCAATCAAACCACTTTGTGCCTGGTAGACAAAACCTGGGTTAGTTTCCAGTAAACGGAAAGGGCTTTCCGAATGAAGGGTCGCAGGATAGGCTAACAGGTCAGCCTCATCGATATCACCACCACGAGTATTGATGCGAATATCCAGTACATCAGTCTTGACTGTGATGAGCTTACCTTGCCCACTGCCAGTTACGGCTTGAGCATCACTGCTTGGCATATCCGCTTGTTGCGAAGTTTGAACAGTTTTAACGTCCTGAGCAACTTTATCGCTCTCCCAGGCCTGCCAAACTAAGAACGACACGAACAACAAAGCGATGAGTAGAAGATTGCGTTGCGAATCCATCGTTATAATTCTCTATTATCATCAGTTTTTCTAGGTGGGACAGGATCATCTCCACCAGCGTGTAAAGGGTGGCATTTTAATACGCGTTTCGCCGTTAACCAACTCCCTTTTAGCATACCAAACCTGCGCAATGCCTCAATTCCGTAATTTGAACAAGTAGGATTGAAGCGACAACGAGGCCCTAACAACGGGCTAATTGCCAGTTGGTAGCCTCTGATCAGCATGATCAGGATTTTTGAGCCAAGCGACGGTGACGACGCCATAACTTATCCAATGCTTCCGTGATCTGTTGATTGTCCAGATTAGCGACCCCTTTCCTTACCAATACCACAAAGTCCATTGAAGGCAACTCATGTTGATGCAGACGAAAATATTCACGCGCTAACCGTTTAATACGATTTCGCTCATGAGCTCGTTTAACATTTTTTTTGGCGATGGTAAGACCGATGCGGGGATGCCCCAGCTCGTTTAGGCGACCAAGGATTGTTATCTCTGGGGAACTCGCCCTCTGCGGCTGCTTAAAGACATTATCGAAATGCCTGGGAGTTAACAAACGTAACTCCCGGGTAAAAGCGAGCGTAACCACTTGAATAGAGGGCTAGCTTTATTACTTAGATGAAACGGTCAGACGAGCGCGGCCTTTAGCACGACGGCGAGCCAGAACCTGACGACCATTTTTAGTGGCCATACGAGCACGGAAACCGTGTGAACGGTTGCGCTTCAGTACGGACGGTTGAAAAGTGCGTTTCATAACGATTTCTACCTAACTTTTAAATTTATTACTGATTCAGTAAACGCGTTGGCAACCAGTGGAAACTGATTTACACCTGTGCCTCTATCGCAACAATATAGAAAGAGGCAGGATTGTAATAAAACATAGGGGGTCACGTCAATGAAATGACGCAATCAAACCACTTTTATTTATAGCCTGGCTGACCGGTTTGCCGACATATGTTGTGACAGCCGACGAATGATTACATCCGCATACTGGCTGAAAACCTGCTTTTGCCCCCGCCCTGCCTAACATTAACGTTAAAATAGAGCGATATAGCCCAACAAGTTTACCTCAGTTTCGTGTAAAAATCACATCAGTACTGTACACAGGGAGGAAGATTATACGGACTCCGCCCCAAAGCGCAAGGATCTTCAAGAGATCTAAAAATATTTTTTGATCATACAGAATATTTACCGTAAATCGTCTAAAGTTATCCCCAGCATGTGGAAAAATGACAGCAAATTAAGATAACCCGGTCTATTTCTTCTTTATAACGGGTGCCTTATCACATTTACCTGTGGATAAAAAGCATAAAAACTGTGTAAAAGAATGGAGATCTCTGACTAATTTTGCGGTATGATCGCAGGTCTATTTCTGATCTAACGATCGGCAATATGCAGTAAGTAAGAGTTAATCTAAAACATTTTTGGGTCATGCTACTACATGCTATTAAACTACATGCGATTAAAAGTAAGCCCGAGAAATTTCTTTGTTTACATCCGTACTTCTTGTTCCATTGACCTTGTTTAGGGGAGTCCAACGTGTCACTTTCGCTTTGGCAGCAATGTCTTGCCCGATTGCAGGATGAACTACCTGCCACAGAATTCAGTATGTGGATACGCCCCCTTCAAGCTGAATTAAACGACAATACACTGGCACTTTATGCCCCAAATCGTTTCGTTCTCGACTGGGTTAGAGACAAGTACATCAATAATATCAATGAATTATTGAATGACTTTTGTGGAACTGACGCGCCTGCACTACACTTTGAGGTAGGCAACAAACCGATTACAGTCGCACCGGCAGCAACACAAGCTCGTACTGCTCAACAAGTACCTGCGTTTGCCGTTCCGTCAGCCCCAATTAAACCGAGTTGGGACAACTCAGCCAAAGTACAACCAGAAGTTGCTTATCGTTCAAATGTAAACCCTAAGCACACTTTTGATAACTTTGTTGAAGGTAAATCGAATCAATTGGCTCGCGCCGCAGCGAGGCAAGTGGCAGAAAATCCAGGTGGGGCCTACAACCCATTATTTCTTTATGGTGGGACTGGTTTAGGTAAAACCCACTTATTACATGCTGTCGGCAATAGTATTATGCAGCATAAAGCCAACGCTCGCGTGGTTTATATGCATTCAGAACGTTTTGTTCAAGATATGGTCAAAGCTCTACAGAACAACGCAATTGAAGAATTTAAACGTTATTACCGTTCTGTAGATGCATTGCTTATTGACGATATCCAGTTTTTTGCTAACAAAGAGCGCTCGCAAGAAGAGTTTTTCCATACTTTTAATGCGCTACTTGAAGGTAATCAACAAATTATTTTGACCTCCGACCGTTACCCAAAAGAAATTAACGGTGTGGAAGATCGCTTAAAATCGCGTTTTGGCTGGGGTTTAACCGTGGCAATCGAGCCTCCTGAGTTAGAGACTCGCGTGGCGATTTTAATGAAAAAAGCAGATGAAAATGAGATTCAACTTCCGGGTGAAGTGGCCTTTTTCATCGCCAAGCGCCTTCGTTCGAACGTTCGTGAGTTAGAAGGGGCGTTAAATCGTGTCATTGCCAACGCAAACTTTACTGGCCGCGCGATTACTATCGATTTTGTCAGAGAAGCACTGCGTGACCTATTAGCACTACAAGAAAAACTGGTAACTATTGATAATATTCAAAAAACAGTTGCTGAATATTATAAAATTAAGGTAGCAGATTTACTGTCTAAACGCCGTTCCCGTTCTGTCGCACGTCCGCGTCAAATGGCAATGGCACTGGCGAAAGAGCTGACTAACCATAGTTTACCTGAAATCGGGGATGCCTTTGGCGGCCGTGACCATACCACGGTGTTACATGCTTGTCGTAAAATTGAACAATTACGGGAAGAAAGCCATGACATCAAAGAAGATTTTTCTAATTTAATCAGAACATTATCATCTTAATTGCTATGAAATTTACAATAGAACGCGAGCAGTTATTAAAACCGTTACAACAGGTTAGTGGTCCTTTAGGTGGGCGTCCAACTCTGCCTATTTTAGGTAACCTTTTATTACAGGTAAAAGAAGGCACCCTCCAACTCACTGGAACCGACCTTGAAATGGAGATGATGGCCAATGTTGCCCTAACTGGGGAACATGAAATTGGCGCAACGACCGTGCCCGCACGCAAGTTTTTTGATATCTGGCGTGGGTTACCTGAAGGTTCTGAAATTCATGTAGAGCTGAATGATGACAGACTGCTCGTCCGTTCTGGGCGTAGCCGCTTTTCATTATCTACGTTGCCAGCCGCTGACTTTCCAAACTTGGATGACTGGCAAAGCGAAGTGGAATTTTCTCTTCCGCAATCAATACTGAAACGTTTAATTGAAGCAACTCAGTTTTCAATGGCGCACCAAGATGTCCGTTATTACCTCAACGGCATGCTATTTGAAACCGAAGATCAAATGCTCAGAACCGTTTCAACCGATGGGCACAGGCTTGCCGTGTGTGCGATGGATATTGGTCAATCGCTACCCTCTCATTCAGTGATAGTGCCTCGTAAAGGGGTAATTGAGTTAATGCGTTTGTTAGATGGCGGTGATACTCCTCTACAGCTGCAAATCGGCAGTAATAATATTCGCGCTCACGTGGGGGACTTTATCTTTACCTCTAAATTGGTTGATGGCCGTTTTCCTGATTACCGCCGAGTACTACCGAAAAACCCAGATAAAACCTTAGAAGCACGCTGTGATTTACTTAAACAAGCATTTTCGCGTGCGGCTATTTTATCGAATGAAAAATTCCGTGGTGTCCGTCTGTATTTCAGTGAAAACCAATTACGCATCACTGCCAATAACCCAGAGCAAGAAGAAGCTGAAGAAATTGTTGATGTAAGCTACCAAGGTACTGAAATGGAAATTGGCTTTAACGTCAGCTACATCTTAGATGTCTTAAATGCGCTAAAAAGTGAAAATGTGCAACTTCTGTTAACCGACGCCGTTTCCAGTGTGCAGATTGAAGACGCTGATAGTAAAGCAGCCGTGTATGTTGTCATGCCAATGCGCTTGTAATCGGTATTTATGATCCTTTCGCGTTTATTGATCCGTGATTTTCGAAATATTGAAAATGCGGATCTCTCCCTTGCTAATGGGTTCAATTTTTTAATTGGCCCCAATGGGAGCGGAAAAACTAGCATATTGGAAGCCATATATACACTCGGTCATGGTCGTGCATTTCGCAGCATTCAAGCGAACAGAGTTATTCGTCATGAGCAAGAACAATTCATTCTTCATGGTAAACTTAGCCATTTAGATGAACAGCGAAAAGACCTTTCATTAGGTTTAAGCAAAAACCGTGATGGTGACAGTAAAGTTCGAATAGACGGTACTGATGGCCATAAAATTGCAGAACTAGCAAAATTATTGCCAATGCAATTGATTACCCCAGAAGGGTTTACCTTGCTAAACGGTGGCCCTAAATATCGACGGGCTTTTATTGATTGGGGTTGTTTTCACAATGACCCACTGTTTTTTTCAGTATGGTCAGATTTAAAACGGTTATTAAAGCAACGTAATGCCGCTTTACGACAAGTTACCCGTTATGAGCAAATTCGTCATTGGGATAAACAACTGGCACCGCTTTCTGAGCAAATAAGCCAATGGCGTCATGACTATATTGCAGGTATTGCCGAAAATATTGAGCAAACTTGCCAACAGTTTTTACCCGAATTTTCACTCTCGGTATCCTTCCAACGTGGTTGGGATAAAGAAATTGATTATTCAGAACAATTAGAGCGCCAATTTGAGCGTGATAGAGCACTAACCTATACCGCTTCAGGGCCACATAAAGCGGATTTGCGTATACGAGCAAATGGAACCCCTGTTGAAGATATGCTTTCGCGGGGGCAATTGAAGCTACTTATGTGTGCATTAAGGTTAGCGCAGGGTGAATTTTTCACCCATCAGAGCGGGCAACGATGCCTGTATCTACTGGATGATTTTGCTTCTGAACTTGATGCAGGCCGTCGCCAATTGCTGGCAGCCCGCCTCAAAGCTACACAAGCGCAAGTGTTTGTCAGTGCCATTACACCTGAGCAAGTTAATGATATGATAGATGCAAATAGCAAGATGTTTAGTGTAGAACATGGCAAAATAGAAGTTCAACCTCAGGAATAGAAAGAGCAGGAAACGTTGATGTCGAATACATATGACTCCTCAAGTATCAAGGTATTAAAAGGACTGGATGCGGTGCGTAAGCGCCCGGGCATGTATATCGGTGATACAGACGATGGAACAGGTCTTCATCACATGGTTTTCGAGGTTGTCGACAACGCTATCGACGAAGCCCTCGCAGGCTTTTGTGATGATATCGTGATCACTATCCATGCCGATAACTCTATCTCCGTACAGGATGATGGACGTGGTATCCCTACAGGTATCCACGAAGAAGAAGGCGTCTCCGCCGCAGAGGTTATCATGACCGTTCTGCACGCTGGCGGAAAATTTGATGACAACTCCTATAAAGTCTCCGGCGGTTTGCACGGTGTTGGGGTTTCCGTTGTTAACGCCTTATCTGAAAAATTAGAATTAGTTATCCGCCGTGATGGCAAAGTTCATGAGCAAATCTACAAACACGGTGAGCCTCAAGGGCCTCTGACTGTAGTCGGCGAAACCGACCAAACAGGAACACGCGTTCGTTTTTGGCCAAGCATGGACACCTTCAAAGGAGTGACTGAATTTGAATACGACGTCTTAGCAAAACGCTTACGTGAGTTATCGTTCCTAAACTCAGGTGTTTCTATTAAGCTCGTCGATAAACGCGATGGCAAAGAAGACCATTTCCATTATGAAGGCGGTATTAAAGCCTTTGTTGAGTATTTAAGCCGTAACAAAACCCCTATCCACCCTTCTGTCTTTTATTTTTCAACTGAAAAAGACGGTATTGGCGTCGAAGTTTCAATGCAGTGGAATGATGGTTTCCAAGAAAACGTATACTGCTTCACCAATAACATTCCTCAGCGTGATGGGGGAACTCACCTCGCTGGTTTCCGTGCAGCAATGACGCGTACATTGAATAACTACATGGAAAAAGAAGGCTACCAGAAGAAAAGCAAAGTCAACGCAACTGGTGACGATGCACGTGAAGGCCTGATTGCAGTTATTTCAGTAAAAGTTCCAGACCCTAAATTCTCATCACAGACCAAAGAAAAATTGGTCTCTTCCGAAGTGAAAACGGCGGTTGAAACGATGATGAATGAGAAATTAGTTGAGTATTTACTGGAAAACCCAAACGACGCGAAAATCGTTGTGGGTAAAATCATCGATGCAGCACGCGCACGTGAAGCAGCACGTAAAGCCCGCGAAATGACTCGCCGTAAAGGCGCGTTAGACTTAGCTGGCTTGCCAGGTAAACTGGCTGACTGCCAAGAACGTGACCCTGCGCTATCTGAACTGTACCTTGTGGAAGGGGACTCCGCGGGCGGATCTGCAAAACAAGGCCGTAACCGTAAGAACCAAGCCATTTTGCCACTGAAAGGTAAAATTCTAAACGTAGAGAAAGCGCGTTTCGATAAAATGCTTTCTACACAAGAAGTTGCGACCCTGATTACGGCATTAGGCTGTGGTATTGGTCGTGATGAATATAACCCAGACAAACTGCGTTATCACAGCATCATTATCATGACGGATGCGGACGTCGATGGTTCGCACATTCGTACGTTACTGTTGACCTTCTTCTACCGCCAAATGCCTGAAATTGTTGAACGTGGTCATATCTTTATCGCTCAACCACCACTGTATAAAGTGAAACGTGGTAAACAAGAGCAATACATTAAAGATGACGATGCGATGGACGATTACCTGATTTCTATCGCCCTTGATGGTGCTGAACTGCATTTAAGTGCCGAAGCTCCAGCAATGAAAGGCGAAGAACTGGAAAAACTGGTTGTCGAATATAATGCCGCACACCGTATTATTCGTCGTCTTGAGCGCCTTTACCCTCAAGCCCTACTTAACAGCTTGGTTTATCAGTCAACCTTGACTGAAGATGATTTAAAAGTCAGCGAAAAAGTGGAAGAATGGGCTAAAACTTTGGTTAAGCGCTTAGAAGATAACGAGCAATTCGGTAGCACATATAGTTATACCATTAACGAAAACCGTGAACGTCAATTATTCGAACCAACTATCCGTATTCGCACCCATGGTGTTGATACCGACTATAATCTCGATTTTGATTTTGTTCATGGCAGTGAATACCGCCGTATCACTCATTTAGGTGACTTAATCAGTGGCTTAATTGAAGAAGGTGCTTACATCAAGCGTGGTGAACGCCGTCAAGATATCAGTAACTTCGAAGAAGCTTTGGCTTGGTTAACACGTGAGTCACGTCGCGGCCTATACGTACAGCGTTATAAAGGTCTTGGTGAAATGAACCCTGAGCAACTTTGGGAAACCACCATGAACCCTGAGACGCGCCGTATGATGCGTGTAACGGTTAAAGATGCAATTGCAACCGACTTACTATTCACCACATTAATGGGTGATGCTGTTGAGCCGCGCCGTGCATTTATCGAAGAGAATGCATTAAAAGCAGCAAATATTGATATTTAACTATTCTGCTAATTAAACGTTATTCAATAACCCCATACGAAAGTTTGGGGTTATTTTTTATGATTTTTTTTATAGCTATTATTTTATTTTTACTATTTAATCAAACCAATAATAAAATAATAAAAAAACAAAACCAATCAATAAAAAGCCTCTTCGTAAAAAACAAAACAATTAAAAATAAAACTTATCACTTTAATTAATAACGGTTTTTTATTTTTAAAACTGTCATAAAAGATAAATATATTATAAATAAACTCCGCCAAATGAAATTTTTACCAATAGCATCGGCGGAGTTATAATGAGAAAAATTTTTATTTCAGCATCAATGACCTTATTGCCATTCATATTCACCAATACTCTAACAGCAAAAACGAATCTTTTAGAATTAGAGAAAAATATTATCAATACAAGAAGTGCATGGCTTGAAGATATAAAACAAAATATTATTAATAATACACCTAAAGAAGGTAGCGAAGTTGCTGAGCAAGATAGGCTGATTAGTAACGAATACATCAATATTACAGGTGAAAGGAAAAATTTAGCACTCGCGGATAAATCCCAAAACTCAGGTTATTTATTTAATAGTTATCAAACCATCCTGTTTGGCGAACATGATCTTAACCTAAGAAACCATAGCCAATACAAAGAAATCAATTTATTACATGACACAAGTACTCGTGCTTATGATGAAAAAAAGCAGCGTACTCGGTCAGTCGATTTTATTCTTAAAGACCATTTTAAACGCGGTCGCCCTTATCAAGTGTTGAATGATGAAGGCCATTATATTGCGGGCTACTCACAAATACAGGGCTCATCTTACCCTAGTGGCCATACGTGGAATGGTTTTAAACAAGCTGCCGTATTAGCGATGATTTTCCCTGAAAAAGGCAGTGAAACGTTCAACCGAGCGATTGAATACGGTGAAAGCCGCGTGATTATTGGCGCACACTTCGCCACCGATACCATCGCTTCCCGTGTAGGTAATTATTATTTATTATCACAGCTACTATCCGATGAAAAAAACACCAAATTCATTGTTGAATCGGCAAAAAATATTCGTAATGACATTTCATCATCATGTTCAAATAACATACAAAATTGCCTAACCGTTTCTTCCCCTATTACCAATGACCACATTGGTTATTATGGAAAAAAAGAAATACAAGATACACCAATGATCGACCCTAAAAATATCCCTAAAACGGCGGGTTATTTACTTCGATTACGTTTCCCTTACTTGAATAATGCACAATGGAATAATATTTTAGCCAGCACGGCATATCCAAGCCAGTCAATTGCGGGTTGGAATATCAAAGAAAATGATCCGAACTCTTATTGGGGATTAATTAACCTACCTACGGCTTATCATGGCCCCGCTTATTTATATGAAAACTTTATCGTCAACCAAAACACTAATGACTTTGATATTGCTAATTTTGGAAAGTTAGATGAATGGACAAACAATATACAAGGCACAGGAAAGTTAACGAAACAGGGCCAAGGAACATTAGTATTATCTGGTAACAATACCTTCGGAGGCTTTACAGTAAACCAAGGCCATTTAGTCTTAACGGGTGAAAATAAATACTCGCAAAAATCCTATATTAATGGCGGAATCGTCACCCTGAAAAAAACCTTAAACTCTTCATTAGATATTAATAAAGGCGCGCTGGTCCTAGATAACGGCAAAATCGGAGCTTCCGTCAATATTAACCACCACGGTTTACTAACGGGCAATGGAAGCATTTATCAATTAACCGCCAACCAAGGCGCTGTTGTTGCACCTGGCCATTCAGTTGGCACAATTAATATTGTTGATTCCGTGAGTTTTGCACCAGATAGCCATTATTTGGTTGAAATCAATCCAGCAGGTAAAAACGATAAGATCATCAGCCAAGGCTCAGCTTCATTAAAGGGCGGGACCGTCAGTGTCACTCTTGAAAATCAAAATAGCCCGCTTTCTAAGCAAGATATCAACCAACTATTTGATACACAATATACGATATTAACTGCTCAAAAAGGGATTGATGGCCAATTTGATGCCGTTGTACCTAATTACCAGTTTATTGGAACGACGCTAAATTACTCCCCCAAAGAAGTCACACTTAAAATAGGGCGTAATAACACGGCATTTTCCAGCACGGCAGCAACACAAAACCAAATCGCAGTGGCTGAAGCCATTGAAACACTTCCTACGCACCATGCGCTTTATGAACAAACGTTGAAAAGCCAAACAAAACAACAAGCTCAAACGATATTTAGCAATGTCACAGGCCAAATATACGCTGACGTATTATCCAATCAAATAAATAATAGCCGTCAGATTAAAGAAACACTACTTGAGCAAGCTCGCTTATCTGAATCATGGGGTAGCGAAAACAAAGGCAATGTGTGGGTCAAAATGCTCTATGATTGGGATAAAACGACCGACGATAACAATGCCACTGGGTATAAATCATCAAATTATGGTTTATTGCTTGGGGCAAATCGACGTTTTATTAACGAAAAAATGACATTAGGTATCGTCGCAGGTTTTAGCCAAAGTGACTTATCTAACCACTTTGACCACGCTAACAGTAATAACTACCATGCCGCCATTTATGGTAGCGCTTTATGGCAACCTATCGCGGTTCGTGCAGGGCTCGGTCACACTTCACATCTCATTCATACCGAACGCTCAATCAGTGATGGTACAAGTCACTCATCGAGCTATTATACCAATACACATCAAGCATTTATGGAGCTGGCCTATCCAATTAACTCAAAAGGGATAAATATTGAGCCATTTACCAATCTCACTTATATCAGCGCAATGAATCATGCTATTAATGAGAACATCAACAGCACATCACTACAGGCACGTAAACAGCGCATCAATACGGTGTTATCAACCCTTGGGCTACGCCTTGATAACCAATGGAAATTGAGTAAAACATCAAATATCGGTTTACACGGTGAGCTTAACTGGCAATATCAATACGGAAATTTAAATAGAGGACTAAAATTGAATTTTACCGATACCACGAGCTCATTTACAACGCATAGTGTTCCTGCATCACGCCATGGTGTCGCATTAAAAGTCGGTACCGATATCAATATAAAAGAAAATACTAAGCTATCAATTAATTATAATAAATTTTTATCAAAAAATTATCACGATAACAATATTGATGCCAAAATTGCGGTAACTTTCTAACTCAATACTTTACCTCCCCTCGCAACTTGTGGGGGGCAGGTCATGACTAAACATCACGAGATTTTACAGTTTTTTACGCCACTATTTTGATTATCTTATCTTTTTTTATGTTATAAACAAACAACGCCCTAAGTTAATTAGATGTTAATTAACTATTTTTTAATTGTCTCTATAACCTCAGGTAAGGTCAAAAATACGTAAAATAACACTATGATACGCCAACTTATTATTTCAATTTATGCATTATTGATATCTATCACCCCTGTATTTTTCAGTGGAGATGCCAGCATTATGGCTGACATTGCCATCGTCATTTCAGGGGCGCTGATAATACTGTTATGTGCTGGTATTTATCGCTTTTTGCTTGGCAAAATTTTCACTGTGTTTGTTTCACTCCTGTGGGCTCTCAATTTATCTGTTTCATTCTTCTTTTATCAAAAACACGATATCCGCTTTTCTTCTTCGATTGCAGAAACTTTTATCAATACCAATAGCAGTGAAACCGTAGGAATGCTTTCCTATAACATTGGTTATGTTATTTTTTATTTATTTGTTTTTTCTGCTTATTTAGCATGTATTCATCAATGTGCAAAATACATGAATCGTCGTATAACAACGACAAGTATGGCTCTACTTTGTGGCTATCTATTAGCTATTCCAACCTATTACGCCTCATTACTAAGCAAGCCTGATAGCGCATTATTGATCACAGAAAAATACTTCTTAAATACCCCTTTCTACAATGCGGCGGCTTTAGTCAAAAATTTATATGAAAACAGAGGCATAAAAAAAATATCATCACAAAAGGTCGCATTTAACTACCAGAAAAAAGCATCTGAAACTGAAATCTATGTTCTTGTCATTGGTGAGTCATTGCGCCGTGATCATATGGGTTTTTACGGCTATCAGTATAATACAACGCCTAACTTAAATAAGCGCAAATCACAAATATTGGCGTTTCAACAAGCTTATTCCCCTGCACCTGTGACTATCTTGTCAGTCCCTATTTCACTGTCTAATATTCGCTTTGAGCAAATGCAGGATAAATCACACTATTCGGACAATATCATTTCATTAGCCAATCATGCGGGCTTTAAAACCTATTGGGTCAGCAACCAGGGAAAAACCAATAAACGTACCAGTATCATTTCTGCTATTGCTTCTATGTCACAAAAGAAAACGTGGAACGAATTTGTCGGCTACGATGAAGAGCTGCAAGATGACTTCAATAACGCGATCAATGACCCTACTGATAAGAAAAAACTCATTGTGTTACATACTTATGGCAGCCATGAACCTGCCTGTAACCGTTTTCCTGAAGATGAGCTAAAAACATTTAGTGGCCAAGACGATGACGATTGCTACGACAGTTCAATTGCTTATACCGATAAATTTATCGAAAGCCTAATGCAACAACTCGAAGGGAAACCTGCGACGTTGATGTACTATTCAGACCACGCATTACAACGCCTAGACAGCGATAACAATATTCACTACCACCATGGCGTTAACAACCCAAGAAAAGAAGCCTATGAAATCCCCTTGCTGATTTGGTACAGTCAAAGCGCCAGTAAACCAAGTATCAGCCCAGAAAATTTACAGTCTCCCTATTCTACTGCGAATAATTATTGGCTAATCAGTGATTGGCTTAATATACAACAAGGTTCACAGCAAGCTTGCTTATCACCTTTACGTGAATGTTATCAACCCAATAAAAATATTCAGGTAATCGATGGCAATCGAAATATTTTATCCATTAGCCAATTACCTTCTGAGACGATAGATCCACAATAAAACTCGATATTTTGCGAATATTTGCCCATAGTTAACAAATATGAATCCTGCTTACCTATCGAGGTTTTAATGTTCGATTTAGTTTTTTTACGTGAATTACTGGTGTCTAGTGTTCACGTACTCCAGTTACTTTTAGAAGCAATTTCAGTCATCTGCGTGGTGATTGGGTTAATCAAGACCCTAATCGTGTGGATGAAAACCCAAAAAGCACGTACCGCTCGCTATTGTTTTGGTGATTGGTTAGCGACTGCATTGGAGTTCCAACTCGCTGCGGATATTTTAGCAACGACCGTCGACCCTGATTTAGATAGCCTTATCAAATTAGGTATTATTGCCGTGATCCGAACATTCTTGAACTACTTCTTGGCAAAAGAGTTAGAACACCAGCCACCGCAGAATGAACCTGATCGTCAGTAATTTAGGTACAAAAAAACCTGCATATTGAATTATGCAGGTTTATCGAATACGACTTATCGCTGTGCCGCTCTTATAATAAAATTCTTAGCATACGGCGAAGAGGCTCGGCGGCTCCCCACAATAATTGGTCACCAACCGTAAAGGCAGATAAGTATTCAGGGCCCATATTCAGTTTACGCAAGCGACCAACAGGAGTGCTAAGCGTACCAGTAACTGCCGCTGGAGTTAACTCACGCATAGTAATTTCGCGGTCATTAGGAACCACTTTCACCCAATCATTATGTGAGGCAAGCAATTGCTCAACTTCATTCAACGGAACATCTTTTTTCAGCTTCAATGTGAAAGCTTGGCTATGACAGCGCAGCGCACCAATACGTACACATAAACCATCAACTGGAATAATGTTATTGCCTGTTGCAAGAATTTTGTTCGTTTCCGCTTGGCCTTTCCATTCTTCACGGCTTTGACCGTTTTCTAATGCTTTATCAATCCACGGGATCAGGCTGCCCGCTAATGGTACACCGAACGCATCCGTTGGCATTGTGCCACTACGAGTGAAATCTGTGACTTTTTTCTCAATATCTAAAATAGCAGAAGCTGGGTCTTGGAGTTCTTTAGCGACCTGAGTATGTAAAGACCCCATTTGTGCCAGAAGCTCACGCATATTACGAGCCCCTGCCCCTGATGCTGCTTGATAAGTTGCAACAGATGCCCATTCCACTAAATTATTAGTGAACAGCCCACCTAAAGACATCAACATCAGGCTTACCGTACAGTTACCACCAACAAAGGTCTTAATGCCTTTATTTAACCCATCTTGGATATGTTGGTTATTCACTGGGTCAAGAATAATAATCGCATCATCTTTCATACGTAATGAAGATGCCGCATCAATCCAGTAACCATTCCAACCAGACTCACGAAGTTTAGGATAAACTTCATTAGTGTAATCACCACCTTGGCAGCTAATAATAATATCCAGCGCTTTTAATGCATCAATATCAAAGGCATCCTGTAAAACACCACGGTGACCACCATAAACAGGTGCTTCGGCACCATGTTGTGATGTGGTAAAGAAAACAGGATGAATCGCATCAAAATCACGTTCTTCTACCATTCTCTGCATCAATACTGAGCCGACCATTCCCCGCCAGCCAACAAACCCTACATTTTTCATTTTTACTCACCCTGTTCGTTTAAATTTTTACCAAGAAATTTCTAGTTTCGACTCCACAAAGTAAATACCGTCATTGTTATCATTCATTAAGTATTCACAAAAATTGAAGCTAGAAATTTTTCGGATGTATTAAACCTGACAAAATATGCATCTATGTGCAAGTGAATTTCATCACTAATAATAAGAAGATTAGTAATTATGCTAATAATCGAGGGAATCAGAGGGCAAAAAAACAAATAAAAAAAGCCACGGCAGAGAGCAATAATCTGCAATGGCTAAGCGGATAAAATATAAAGCGATACAGGAAATTTTATAATTATATTTAAATTCAATAGTTAACGTTTTTTCTTACAACCTTGAACCGCTTTAAAGCGCGGGTTTGTTTTACAAATGACATACACCCGCCCACGACGGCGAACAATTTGGCAATCTGGATGACGGGTTTTTGCCGTTTTTAATGAACTCAGTACTTTCATCTTTATTTACCCTCTGACTGTAAAAAACGACCAAAGCGTTTCTGGAACTGTGCCGTTTTACCTTCCTGAGAAATCATTTTCTGTTTACCGGTATAAAACGGATGTGACTGAGAAGAGACATCAAGCGTGACATATGGAAATATTTCACCCTCATACTCGATTGTTTTTTCAGTTTTTATTGTTGAACCTACTTTAAAATAGGCGTCTGCACTTGTGTCATGGAAAACCACGGTGCGGTATTGTGGATGGATTCCCTGTTTCATAATAACCACCTAAATGTAATGTTATAATATAACAATAACGCATTTAAAATAGTGGTGCAATTATTTTTTATTCAAAAAGGTTCAAAAAGGCTAAAAGTTAAGAAAAGGTGCCATATACAAAATAAAAACCAAAACAGTAATTTATCCTCTGATGAACTTTTGTATAATTAGATCAGTAGATTCCATCATTTATTATTTATCAAATAGATACGTTATCTTTTTAATAAATAAACCATTAGGGGAAGATGAAAATGTATTACGGCTTTGACATGGGCGGGACAAAAATTGAGCTTGCCGTCTTTGACAACGAATTAAATCAGGTCTGGCAAAAGCGTGTTCCTACACCCAAAGATGACTACCAAACGCTCTTAAATACGTTTCTCGAACTCACACTCGAAGCAGATGAAAAATTTAATTGCCAAGGAAAAGTTGGTGTTGGCGTCCCCGGTATCGTAAACCATGCTGAAGGAACCGTATTTACAACCAATGTCCCTACTGCACAATACAAACCTTTAATTCATGATCTTGCTAATATATTACAACGCCCAGTAAAAGTAGAAAATGATGCAAATTGCTTTGCATTATCAGAAGCTTGGGACCCTGACTTCAAACGCTATCCTACCGTCCTTGGTTTAATTTTAGGGACTGGTGTGGGCGGTGGGTTTATTATAAATGGCAAAGTTTTATCCGGTAAAAATGGAATCGCTGGAGAAATTGGCCATATGAACCTCAGCGTTCGTGGAGCCAAGCTGTTAGGGGAAAAAGTTCCTGAAATAACTTGCGGCTGTGGCCAAACTGCTTGTTTTGAAACCTACCTATCAGGCCCAGGCTTTGAGCGTATTTATTCCTCATTCACCAATGAAAAACGTTCCGCTATCGAAATTATCGAACAATATAAACAAGGTGATATTCAAGCAAAAGAACATGTTAACCGCTATATGTCATTACTTGCGATGTTTATGGGGCAAATTGTCACTGTTTTTGACCCCGATTTAGTGGTTATTGGCGGAGGTTTGTCACAGTTTGAAGAAATCTATAAACAACTACCAGAAGTGCTTCCACAATACCTTTATGGCATCGCAACACTACCTGCAATTGAAAAAGCACGTTATGGTGACTCTGGAGGTGCACGAGGTGCGGCATTCCTGAACTTGATAGACTAATCTTACTTTTTTGCGCTTCATAGATGCTTTAAACAGTGAAGCGCAAATTTATCACCTTAATCAACTCTATTCTCCCCATTTTGTACTTTAAACCCCCATTCTTTGTTTGAGAATGATTATCATCAACTTAACGATTAATGGTAAAATTCTCTCCTATCAATGCCCTGTTATTATCAATAAGACTTTAGGAATAACTTCACCAAATAAAACTGGATAAACAACCAGTGTTATAAGAAACTCCCAAAAAATAAAAGTGCTTATAGACTAGTCTGATACTGCTATTAATTAAAAAATATATTATTAAGTTAAATTATTTTATGGTGATAAATTAAACAAACGTTACTTTTCACGTAAACTCAATAATGTATTAATAATAAAGAGAAAACCCTATGAGTTTGTTTTTCCATAACAGTTTGATGTTCCCAACAATTATCTTTAGTGGTTTGCTAATCATTGTTTTATTTTATTGGTTATGTGCCGCTTTTGGTTTATTGGATATCGACGTATTTAATATTGATACCGAATTTGATGCCGGTATTGATGCAACCGGTTTTGCTGGCTGGTTAACTAAGCTTGGCTTAGCAGGGATCCCTGTCACCATTATTGTCACGTTATTTACTCTTTTTGGCTGGATAATCAGTTATTTCAGCGTACATATCTTTATTCGCTTCATTGATACTGACTTATTACGCTATCTCGTCAGCTTCGCCGTTTTTGCGATCACCCTATTTATCTCTCTTCATTTAACCGCTTTGTGCTTAAAACCTGTGCGTAAAAAACTAGTGAGCCTCAATAAACCAAAAACAGTACAACAACTTATCGGTAAATACGCCACTGTACGGTCAGGAGCGGTAACTGAACAAAATGGCGAGGCACTATTAGAAGATGGTGGAGCTGGGTTAATTCTACAAATACGCGCCCCATCCTCAGAACAGTTAAAACGCGGTGATCGTGTAGTCATCATTAGCTATGACGCAGCATCGCACAGTTATCAAGTTGTCAGTGAAAATGAATTTCGCCACGGATAACTTCTCTTTTTAAAAATAAATATCTTGCTTGCATAATCGAAATGACGTCATCGTCAGAACCAATGGAGAATCAATATGGACTTGGCTGCACTAATGCCCTTTTTAACAATTATCGGGGGGATCATCCTAGTTATTTTAGGGTTCTTTGGGTTATTCAAAGCCTTCTATATCAAAGTCCCACAAGGTACTGCTTTGATTGTCAATGACATGTCATCACAGCCTAAAGTGCATTTTACAGGGGCATTAGTTTACCCTGTCATCTACAAAAAAGAATTCATGCGTATTTCTTTGCTAACACTTGAAGTTGATCGCCGCGGTAAAGATGGCTTGATTTGTCATGATAACTTACGTGCTGATATCACCGTTGCTTTCTATTTGCGAGTGAATGAAACGACGGAAGACGTGCTGAAAGTTGCAAAAGCTATCGGTGTTGACCGTGCATCAGACCATCAAGCGGTCAGCACGTTATTCAGTGCAAAATTCTCTGAAGCCTTAAAAACAGTAGGTAAGCAACTGGATTTAGCCACTTTATTTGAAAACCGACAAGACTTCCGTGACCGCATTGTTGATGTGATAGGAAAGGACCTTAACGGCTACGCCCTTGAAGATGTAGCTATTGATTACCTAGAACAAACACCTAAATCAGCCTTAGACCCAAATAATATCTTTGACTCCGAAGGTATTCGTAAAATTACTGAAATCACCGCAATTCACAATATTGAGACCAACCAAAAAGAGCGTGACCAAGAGCTCGCAATTCAAAAGAAAAACGTTGAAACCCGCGAAGCAAGTTTAGCTTTAGAGCGCCAACAAGCCGATGCCGAAGCTCGCCAAAAACGTGAAATTGATAATATTCGTGCCCGTGAACAAGCTGAAACTTTACGTGTTCAAGAAGAAGAACGCCTTAAAGCAGAGCAAGCGCGTATTCAAACCCAGCAAGAAATTGAAATCCGTGAAGAAAACCGCATGCGTGAAGTTGAAGTCGCTCAACAAAACCGTACTCGTGCTGTAGCTATCGAAGAAGAGCGAGTGAGCCGAGCACGTGAGCTTGAAATTGTTGCCCGTGAAAGAGAAGTTGAATTACAGCGCATAGAAAAAGAAAAAGCACTCGAAGAAGAACGCAAAAATATCTCCAATGTTATACGTGAACGTGTAGCAGTTGAAAAAACCGTGGCACAGGAAGAGGAACGAATCAAAGAAGTTCGTGAAGTCTCTGAAGCTGAACGTATGCGCCAAGTCACAGTGATTAATGCACAAGCAGAAGCGGAAGAATCGTTAGTTCGCCAAGTGAAAAAAGCCGAAGCCGATGAAGCCAGTGCTAAGCACCGTGCAGAAGAAATAAGCACCATGGCACAAGCAGAATTAGAAGCATCAGCAAAACAAGCTGAAGCCAAAAAACGCTTAGCTGAAGGGGTTGAAGCTGAACATGCGGCATTAGGTTTAGCAGAAGCTCGAGTTCGCCAAGCAACCGCAGAGGCGGAAGAAAAAGAAGGTCTTGTTCTTGCCAACATTACAGCTGAGAAATTGTTAGCGGAAGCACGTGGGCTGAAAGAAAAAGGCTTAACGGAAGCTCAGGTAATGGAAGCCAAAGCCAAAGCAGAACAACAACAAGGATTTGCTGAAGCGAAAATCCTTGAAGAGAAATTAGCCGCTCAAGCTCGTGGTGAAGAACAACAAGCCAATGCCAAAGAAAAACTAGGCTTGGCTGATGCGAAAGTACTGGAAGAAAAACTGGCAGCACAAGCTCGAGGAGAAGGCCAATTAGGTTCAGCACAAGCAGAAGTTATCCGCCAACGCTTGAAAGCTGAAGCCGATGGTTTAACTGACAAATTTAAATCTATGGATCATCTCAGCGATACCGCTCGCTCTCATGAAGAGTTTCGTATGCGCCTTGAGAAAGAATTTGAACAAGCCATGGCATCTATCGACGCCAATAAAGAAATTGCCCGGGAGCAAGCTGATGTATTGGCTGCAGCGCTTAGCAAAACCAATATTGAAATTGTGGGCGGTGATGGCAGCTTCTTCAACACCTTCTCTAAAGCACTAAGCCTCGGAAAAGCCGTTGATGGTTTTATGGATAAAAGCAGTTTCGCAAAAGAAAATGTTGAAAAACTCATTAATCGTAGCAAAGAAGACAAAAAAGTTGATATTGCCGCATTATTGAAAAACCCCGAAGTTCAAGATCTTATAAACGGTTTTATGGCAGCTAAAGGGGCTAATCAGCCAGCAAAAACGGTTATATCAAAACCGATTCCACCAACGGATGACCAACTGTAAACCTTTAGCACATTGGGGTAGTGAACCTACCCCTATTGTTTTTCATTTTTATTGTCTTAGTTAAGGGAATTCGCTGCGTAATGTCAGATATTCAGGATACGGATCGCGAACAAGAAATACTCGATAGTGCTGTTGCAGAAGGTGGTGCTTATGAAATATTACGCAAACGCCTGACCGACCAAGGGCAACAACTTCATCAAAAAGCCGCTCAACTCAATGAAATGCGGTTGGATGAATTCGGCCAGAGCCAAATGGATATCATTGGCCGCATTCGCATTCGTACTGAAAATAATTGCCAAGCAAGGGACATTGTCCGCGTTGGCGAGTGGCTTTTATTTGGCTATAACGTATTCCTCGGCCTAAAAAAAGAAACGCACCTCGAAGATGTATTTTCACTATATCGGTTAATTGAAAACGACAATGAGTTTGATGTTGAAGCAGTCCCTTATGAAGATACCTTCTTGAGTGATAATCGCTTTGTTCAAGATTTTACTGAACTCTATACCTATTATAAGAACACACAGTTACTGCAACTTGTTGAACGGGACGGCAAACTTCTTGCTAGTTTTCAAATTGGCGATCGCATCACGGACGTGCGAGTTTTTCGCTGGTCAATCTCCAGCGACAAACGCAAAATTGAGTATATTGATAACCGGGGTGAACGCGATATCGCCCTCCCACCAGCCTATGACTTTGAATGGCAAAAAACCACGCGAGAAGACACCGTTAACGGCCGATACCCTCACATCAATATTCTTGACACCGTATTCATTGAAACTATCGGCGGTGATTTAACCATCAAGTGTGAAAATAACACTGAAGATGGTTTGGGGATTTACCGAGAAGCGGTTCTTGATAAAAACCAATCACTAGACGACGCCCAAATTGAATACGCACAAACTGGCAGTTTAATTATCTTAAAAGTTTTACCTTATCGGGAAGAAACTTGGCGTTATTTAGTTTACAACACGTTATCCCAATCCGTACAACGTATTGATGCTATTGGGCAAGCGTGCGTCCAGTTACCAGAAGACCACGGTATTATTTTCCCTGGCGGTTACTACTTACAAAATGGTGATTATAAAACGTTTGAACAGCCTATGGATGGAATGCGTTTTCGCCGTTTACGTCGTTCCCCAAATGGAGAGGATGTTCTATATGTTTTCTATTCACCAAATCAAGGTCGTATTGCCCTATTCAATTACAATTTAATTGAACGAACACTTTCAATTCCACTCATTGGGCATGGTTATGCCATGCTGGAAGATGGAAAAATGGTGTTATTTGAAGGCGAAGGGGAAGAAGCGACTCGCGTTCACCCAATGCAAGTTTGGCAGACCCCATTTTACTCAGAAGAGTTTGCCGACAAACAGCCTACTCGTAGCGGTTTTTTAGGCCGTATAGGTAATGCAGACTTAGTTCGTGGTATTTCTGAAATATTGCATGTATCCAAAGAAATAGAAGGCAGCCAAATTTCTATTGCTCGCTACGAACAACTCAGCCAACGAGCAAAAAATTTACTGGATATTTATTACTGGTTTGGTGATGAGCAATGCCTTGATATTGGCAAATTGCTTAAAGAAATCACTCAAACAAGTGAGCTCGTCCTTGATGAATATGAAAAGGTCGAAAGCATACGGCAGCAATCTGCCAAATCAATGAATGAAGCCATCAGCCGCCAAAAATCACTGCTTTCATTAACATTGCCTGAAAGTTGGGCTGATATTCAACAATTTGTTGATGGCTTAAATGCCCTAAGTGCTCAACGTGGGCACTTGATTTCACTGCGTGAATTTCGCTATATGGATTTAGAAAAACTTAGCGAAATGGAAAGCGAAATAGAGAAAAATCAACAATATGTATCACAAGAAACCGCTGTTTTTCTTGCTAGTGATAAAGCGTTACAGCCCTTTAAAACACAATTAACTGTTTTCGAAGAACAAATAGAAAAAGCCCAAAACAGTGCCCAGTTAGACATTCCCATGAAAGATATGGAAAAAATGTCTGCTGACTTAGATATGCTTTCAAACCTAATGGCATCACTAAGCTTCAACGATGTTACACAACAAACCCACATTATTGATGCTATTTCTCAAATCTATGCTCAGTTAAACCAATCCCGAGCTCGCTTACAACAAAAACGAAAATCACAAAACAATGTAGAAACTGTCGCACAGTTTGGTGCACAATTTCGCCTATTCAGCCAAGGCATTACCAATGCACTATCTCTTGCCACCGACCCTGAACGTTGTGATGATCAGCTATCAAGATTACTTGTTCAATTAGAAGAGCTCGAAAGCCAATTTAGCAGCCATGATGAATTTCTTGATGATATATTGGCAAAGCGTGAAGAATTACTCGAAACCTTTGAATCTCATAAACAAGTTCTTATTGATGACCGCCAGCGCCGCGCACAAAATTTAGTCACTGCTGCAGACCGTCTACTAGACAGCCTGCAACGACGAACAACTCGTTTACAGTCTCAAGATGAACTCAATGCTTTCTTTGCCTCAGACCCTCTGGCGCTTAAAACCCGTGAAATTATTGAAAAATTAAGGGAAATTAACGATAACGTTAAAGCTGATGATATTGACGCACGCCTGAAATCTTCTCGGGACCAAGCCATTCGAGTTTTACGTGATAAAATAGATATTTTTGAAAATGGTGGAAATGTCATTAAGCTCGGGCGTCACCGGTTCAGTGTAAATACCCAAGAGCTCGACCTCACCATTTTACCGAAAAATGAACAACTATGGGTTTATCTCACCGGGACAGATTTCCAAGAACCAATAGAAAATGAACAACTATCACAGCTAAAACCTTATTGGAGCGCCTCATTAGAGTCTGAATCTGATACGGTTTACCGCGCGGAATATCTTGCTTATTCAATTATCTATGCAGCAACAAAACGCCAAGAAGGGCTAAATTTTGATATCCTAAAAAACGCATTAACATCAACGGAAAAACTTGAAAAAATTGTCCGTGATTTTGCGAGCCCACGTTATAAAGAAGGTTATGAAAAAGGTATTCATGACCACGATGCTGTTGCTTTACTGAAAAAACTACTGCCAATCGGTGAAAGTGCTGATCTATTACGGTATAGCCCAACAGCCCGTGCTATCGCAGCTATTTATTGGCAACAAGTTCAAAATGACGATTTTCCTGCACTATGGCCTGAACGTGCAAGAACAGCCATGAATATTCACCAATTATTCCATAATGACAATGCATTACTTGACCTACAAGCCGAAATCGAAGCGGGAATTAGCTTGTTTTTACAAGATAACCCCATTCAATGCCAAGCTTATGAGCAGACTCAAGCCGCCGAATATCTTAGCTTTGCACTTGCAAGAACCCCGATAGAACTCGTCTATAGCAAATATGCAAGAGAATTAGTTTTAGCACTCCAGAGCCGCTTAGAAGAAGCCCATATGTGGGGAGATTTTAATCGCTCACAACAAAATTTAGGGGCTCGCTATGCCCAGCGCTGGTCATTAGTTCAAAACTGGTTACAAGGGCTGTGCTCAACCCCTGAATTTTCTCACCTTGTTCCATACATACCCGGTGCTATTGCCATTATTATCTTAGATAAAGCGGCTTCCGCTCGCTTTAGTGAAGCTGACCTTTACTTTAAAGTTAACGGGTTACTTGGCGAACATGCGACCATTGAAAACCAAACTCTATCACTGAGTTTAGATAACTACTTCAGCCGTATGCGAGGGCAACGGAAACGTTTTATCCCCGAATTTCGTCAGTATCAAGCACTGCGCCAACAGATTGTTACTGAAGAGCGTAGCCGTTTAAAACTGCATGAATATAAAGCAAAACCACTAAGTTCTTTTGTACGTAATAAACTGATAAACGATGTCTATTTGCCTATCATAGGCGATAACATGGCAAAACAAATTGGGGCTTTAGGGGAAGGTAAACGCACTGACCTCATGGGGCTACTCTTAATGATCTCACCACCAGGGTACGGTAAAACTACCTTAATGGAATATGCCGCAGACCGTTTAGGGCTAATTTTTATGAAGGTCAACGGCCCTGCTCTTGGTCATGATGTGCTTTCTCTAGACCCTGAACAAGCGCCTAATGCAACGGCAAGACAAGAGCTAGAAAAACTCAATTTAGCTTTAGAAATGGGTAATAATGTGATGTTATACGTTGATGATATTCAGCACACTCACCCTGAGTTTTTGCAAAAATTTATTTCCTTATGTGATGGAACAAGACGTATTGAAGGCGTTTGGAAAGGCAAAACCAAAACTTATGATATGCGGGGTAAAAAATTCTGTGTCGTTATGGCAGGTAACCCCTATACCGAGTCAGGGGAAGTTTTCCGAATCCCTGATATGCTTGCAAACCGCGCTGATATTTATAACCTTGGTGAGGTATTAGGTGGTATGGATGAAGCATTTTCCCTGAGCTATATAGAAAACAGCCTGACATCAAACCCAGTATTAGCCCCTCTTGCATTACGAGACCTGAACGACCTGTACTTATTTGTTGATAAAGCGATGGGTAAATCTGTCTCTACCAACACTTTAAGTTACCCGTACTCTGATGCAGAAATTAATGAAATCACATCGGTAATCAGTAAATTAATCAAGTTACGAGATGTTGTATTGAAAGTGAATCAACACTATATCGCCAGTGCAGCACAATCCGATAAGTACCGGACAGAACCCGCATTTCGCTTGCAAGGTAGTTACCGTAATATGAATAAGCTCAGCGAAAAAGTCTCTTCCGTTATGAATAATGATGAACTTGAAAGATTACTAGATGACCACTACTTGGGTGAGGCACAGCTGCTCACAACCGGCGCAGAAGAAAACTTACTCAAACTCGCTGAGTTACGAGGAACACTTACCGAAAAAGATGCAGCACGTTGGCAACAAATTAAGAAAGACTTTATGCGTAATAAATCTTTAGGTGGTGATAATACAGATATTGGTGATCGGGTTGTTGGTCAGTTAGCGTCGCTTGTTGAAAGTGTACAAGCGCTGGGTAACCACTAATGAAATATTTACAAGGGCATCCTCGCATTAAGCTATTAGTCTGCATTGTCGCAATTTTTATTGCGGTACAGCTTATTAATAGCTTAATGGCTGGGGGGTTAACTTCATTCGGAATTATACCACGCACAGCGACTGGGCTTATCGGTATATTCTTTGCCCCATTTATCCATAGTAATTGGGAGCATTTATTCAGTAATTTACCGCCATTTATCATACTAAGTGCCCTATTACTGCACCGTACTATTAAGGCATATTTGCTTGCATCACTATTTATTATTGTTGTTGGGGGTTTTGCTGTTTGGTTATTAGGTCGTAATGCTATTCATATCGGTGCCAGTGGTTGGGTTTTTGGTTTATGGGGCTTACTCATCGCCCAAGGTTTTTTCCGCCGAAGCTGGGTTGATATAGCTATCGCGTTATTAGTGCTATTCTATTTTGGCACAATGGCTAGCGGCTTATTACCGACTCACTTGTACATCTCAACTGAATCCCATATAGCAGGGGCTATTGCTGGGGTCATCTATGCATGGCTAAGTCATCGTTTCCATCAAAAAACCCATAATCTCTCACCTTAAATAGTATCCCAACACAGTTGTGACTCATTTTTTGTAATTTATCTAAATTTATGTATCCTTTTTTGTGATCATGATTCATATATTAACAATTAACCACAAATTAACCGTTTATTAACAATATAATAATGCTAGTCTCAAAAAATAATAACAACATGGGACTCAATAAATGAAAAAACATCTCATTTCAATCGCTATTGCTTTTAGTTTAAGCTCGCTATCGCTCTCATCATTTTCTCAGTCAACTCAAATTAAAATTGAACGAGATAACTACGGCGTTCCTCACATCTATGCCAGTGATACTTATAGCCTTTTCTATGGATACGGCTATGCAGTGGCACAAGACCGATTATTCCAAATGGAAATGGCTAAACGCAGTACTCAAGGTACGGTTTCCGAAGTATTAGGTAAAGATTACATTTCTTTTGATAAAGAAATCAGAAATAACTATTGGCCTGATTCCATCCACAAACAAATCACGCAGCTACCCTCTAAAGAACAAGATATTTTAAGAGGTTATGCAGATGGCATGAATGCATGGATTAAACAAATCAATGCTAAACCTGATGACTTAATGCCTAAACAGTTTATTGATTATGATTTTTTACCATCCCAATGGACAAGTTTTGATGTTGCGATGATTATGGTCGGTACAATGGCAAACCGCTTTTCTGATATGAATAGTGAAATTGATAATCTGGCATTACTCACTGCGCTTAAAGATAAGTATGGTGAACAAATGGGAGTAGCGTTCTTTAACCAAATTAATTGGCTTAATAATCCCAATGCACCCACAACAATATCATCAGAAGAATTTACCTATTCAGACTCACAAAAAACAAAAAATATAACGCAGTTGAATCAAATTAGTGATTACCGACTTACTGCTCCAATGTTTGAACGCACGGCAAAAGATGCAACGGGAAAATTAATTGCGCTTTCTTCTCAGGAAAATAATGCGCTAATCGCTCAGCAATATGAGCAAGGTGGTGCTAATGGGCTAGCTGGGTACCCAACCACCAGCAATGTTTGGCTTGTTGGAAAAACAAAAGCTTCTGACGCAAAAGCCATTTTACTTAATGGTCCACAATTTGGTTGGTTTAACCCAGCATATACATACGGTATAGGTTTACATGGAGCAGGGTTTAATCTTGTTGGAAATACACCGTTTGCTTATCCCGCTATTTTATTCGGTCATAACGGGCAAATTTCTTGGGGCTCTACGGCTGGTTTTGGTGACGGCGTTGATATTTTTGCAGAACAGATTTCACCTGAAGACCCAAATAGCTACCTCCACCAAGGGCAGTGGAAACAAATGCTATCGCGCCAAGAGACATTGAATGTAAAAGGTGAAAAACCCATTACTTTTGATGTGTACCGTACTGTTCATGGTAATGTGGTCAAGCGAGATAATACAACTCACACCGCATACAGCAAAGCTCGCGCATGGGATGGCAAAGAGCTTACATCCTTAATGGCTTGGGTGAAGCAAGGGCAAGCGCAAAACTGGCAGCAATGGCTAGACCAAGCACAAAACCAAGCACTGACAATCAATTGGTATTATGCGGATAAAGACGGAAACATTGGCTATGTCCATACCGGGCACTACCCCGAGCGCCAAATAAACCATGACCCTCGTTTACCCGTATCAGGCACGGGAGAATGGGACTGGAAAGGGATACAGCCCTTTGCAAATAATCCTAAAGTCTATAATCCCAAATCCGGCTACATCGCCAACTGGAATAACTCCCCAGCTAAAAATTATCCCGCTAGCGACTTGTTTGCCTTCTTATGGGGAAGTGCAGACAGGGTGACAGAAATCGATAGCCGCATTGAGGCCTATGATAAGTTAACAGCTGATGATATGTGGACGATTTTGCAGCAAACTAGCCGTGTCGACCTCAATCATCGCTTGTTTACCCCTTTTTTAGCTCAAGCGACACAAGGTTTGCCGTCAACTGACAATGCGGTCAAATTAGTGTCTATTCTCCAGCAATGGGATGGTATAAACCAGTTATCAAGTGATGGGAAACACTATATTCACCCTGGGTCTGCTATTCTCGATATCTGGCTAAAAGAAATGCTTAAAGCCACCCTAGGCCAAACCGTCCCCGCACCATTTGATAAATGGTATCTAGCAAGTGGTTATGAAACGACACAAGAAGGCCCTACTGGGTCGTTAAATATCAGTACAGGCGCAAAATTACTGTATGAATCTCTCTTAGAAGATAAATCACCAATACCTCAGCCTATCGATTTATTTTTAGGACAATCGCGGAATGATGTAATTAAAAAAGCACTGAATGCGACCTACCAAAAAATGAGAGTAAAATACGGTGATAACCCAGCTAATTGGCAAACACCAGCCACGGCATTAACCTTCCGTGAAAATAATTTTTTTGGTGTACCACAAGCCTTACCTCAAGAAAATTTTCATCAAAATGAATATCACAACCGGGGAACGGAAAACGACCTAATCGTATTTACCGAAAAAGGAGTGAATGCATGGGATGTTGTTGCTCCAGGGCAAAGTGGCTTTATTTCCCCGCAAGGAAAACCGTCACCTCACTACCAAGACCAACTCTCATTATACCAACAGTTTGGTAAAAAGCCGCTATGGCTTGATAGCGAAGAGCTGGCACCACATGTTGAGTCAACTGAAACACTAATAATTGAGAGATAATACTATTATTAAGCTAAATACCAAGGTGTCTCGGTATTTAGCTTTTAACCTTTACACGATATACACAGCGCCCAGCACCATTTAATAAGTACTGTTCGCGCTCAATGCTACCATCATCACCCACAATCTCACTGAACAACGCCAATTCCGAACGACAAAAGTTTTGGCAAGCGGTGGCTGCTGCACAAATTGGACAATGGTTTTCGATAAACAACCAACTGTCATCATCTTGTTCAACCTTCGCCATATACCCTTCTTCGCTACGCACTTCAGCCAGCTCTTCAAGCCGCTCAGCTAATGGTAAATTTTTACAACGGGCAAAATATTTTTCTCGGCTTTCCATTTCCCTTTGGCTAATCAGCTTTTCTAGCCCTTCATCACCAAAAATAGTTTGAACAGAATTAATTAATTGAAGAGCAAGTTGCGCATGAGTATCAGGAAAACGTTGATGCCCTAATTCCGTTAACACCCAATTTTGCCGAGGGCGCCCTGCCCCTATTTGTGATAAGCACTGCGCACCTTCAACTAGCCCCAACGAAGTGAGTTTTTGAATGTGTTGCCTTGCAGCTTCCCCAGTCATATTTAAGTCATTTGCGATCACTGCGGTAGAAATTGGTCCTTTAGTTTTGATACAAAATAGAACCTTATCCACAGCCTGCGTTAGATTTAAATTATCAAAGTAATTACTTGCATTAATCATTATGCGACTCTATTATCCAAGCGATTACTTGTATAATACATCTTTTTCTACTATTCCGTCTAGCGGGTCTCTCTATGAGCAATGAAACATCAACCGTATCTCAAGCCAAGTGGGCTGATTTACTTAGTGGCACCAATGCATTACTCACTATCGCCTTAACTGGTGGTGTTGCGCTACACGCTATCAATATTTATATCGTAACAACCATATTGCCTAGTGTTGTTAATGATATTGGCGGTCTTGAATATTATGCATGGAATACCACTTTATTTGTGGCAACATCAATTGTCGGTTCAGCCCTTTCCAGTAAAGTATTAGACAGCTTTGGGCCTAAATTTTCTTATTTATTCGCACTCATTCTCTTTTCTTTAGGGTCTATTTGGTGTGCAGCTTCCCCATCAATGCTAGTGTTGCTGGGAGGCAGGGCATTACAAGGACTGGGTGGCGGTATTTTATTTGCTCTGAGCTACGCATTAATTCGCATTGTTTTTACTGAAAACTTATGGTCCCGAGCCATGGGTGTCGTTTCGGGTATGTGGGGAATAGCAACACTCTGTGGCCCTGCAATTGGAGGTATTTTTGCTGAAAGTGGCCATTGGCGTTGGGCATTTTGGGCTTTACTACCTGTCGCTATTTTTCTAGCGCTCATTGTCATCAATCAACTCCCCAAAAAACAATCCCAGGCACCAAAAACTAACAAAATCCCATTCTTAGCGATTTCTTTGTTAGTGATATCCGTTCTTGCTATTTCAATTGGAAGTTTGTCTGACAGCTTATTCATGAACCTTATTGGTTTATTAATTGGCCTAGCCATACTGCTGACGATTGCCTTACTCGATGGCAAAAATGAAAAACGTTTATTACCGACGGGAGCCTATTCACTCAAAAGTCCACTTGGCGTCATATTTTTAACCATGTGTTTGTTAGTTGGAGGCATGACAACAGAAATTTATGTCCCTTATTTCTTACAAACCATCCATCTGTTTTCTCCGCTCACAGCAGGTTATTTAACCGCAATAATGGCTGCGGGTTGGACTCTTGGGGCACTCTTTAGTGCCAATAAAACAGGTGCTATTGTTATCCGAATTATTCGAACAGGCCCGGTCATCATATTTATTTCTTTAATTGCGCTTGCTGTTCTAACTCATAATCAACAACTTATCGAATCATGGCCATTATTCGTTATTTATCTCATCGCCATGGCAGGGGTTGGTCTAGGAATTGGTGTGTGTTGGCCACATCTGGTATTACGTGTTTTTAAGAATGCGCCAGAGGGAGAGGAAAACCTTGCGTCATCTTCTATTATTACCATTCAATTGTATGCAACTGCGCTATCTGCGGCCTTAGTAGGAGTCGTCGTCAATAATAGCGGGCTAATTAACCCTGGGGGGATCGCGGGGGCACAGCAAGCTTCAATCTGGTTATTCGCCCTATTTGCAATTAGCCCATTACTAGCAACGGTATTAATCCGCAAAATAAAATAAAGAGCAAAAGGGAGTAAAAGCTCCCTTTTTGCGGGAAAATCAACCTAATTAATTTACTAATGCCTTTTTGGAACGTAACAAATAAGGCAGAACAATAATACTGATCAGCAGAACAAAAATAGTTGCTACCATCACCCCTAAGAAAGCATGGTCAAAGGCAATATTTGCCTGATTTATCAATGCTGATGCAGTATTTACTGGCAGTGATTCAGAAACTAATAAAGCCTCATCAATACTGTCATAAACTTTATCGCTGACAGTCATGTCTTCAGGTAATGAGAGTTTTAACGTATAGATAGCACTCATTAACCCCCCCATAAAGGTGACACCTAAGACACTGCCAATTTCATAAGCAATTTCTTCAATTGATGCTGCCATACCCGCTTTTTCATCAGGGGCGTTTAACATCACTGTCGTTGATGCTGTCGTGAATATCGCACCAAGACCAAAACCAATAAGAAAAAGAAATGAAAGCAGTAAGATACCCGTAGATGTTTGATAAACGACAGCCAATCCCACAACACCAATTAGCGTACAACTAAACCCTAAAATGGTAAGTTTAATCTCACCCAACTTATGTAAGAACATACCAGCTAAAGGTGCTGCAAATACTGACGCTAAGGGTATCGGGATGATGTACAACGCAGCTTGAAATGGGGTATAGCCCAATACCAGTTGTAAACGTTGGCTTAGTAATAATTCGACACCAACAATAACCACAATGGATAAAATCGCCATCATCAACCCTGCATTGAATTTAGGGTGCTTTAATAGCGTAAAATCAATCATTGGTGATGTTGATTTCACTTGTCGATTTCTAAATGCCACCAAAAAGAAAACCCCAATAACACCTGAAACCAATACCGCCGGCCAGTCGGTATAAGGTTTACCGAGCTCTTTCAACGCATAAATAACCCCAATTAAACCAATTAACACTAGAATGGAACCTAAAATATCGATTTTTTTATCGCTGTTACCACCACATTTGGGGATTAAATAACAAGCGAACGGAATAACCAATAAAACGACGGGTACATTAATTAAAAAAACAGAGCCCCACCAAAAGTGGTTAAGTAAGATACCGCCGATCAAAGGGCCTATTGCCGCCCCACCTGAAGCAACTGCCGACCATATTCCAATTGCTAACGCCCTTTCTTTCGGGTCTAAAAAAACATGCCTTACAATCGCAAGGGTGGCAGGCATACTTACTGCGGCACCTACAGCCAAAAAGCCACGAGACAAAATCAAACTTGTTGCTGTTGGTGAAAATGCAGCACACAACGAGGCTAAACCAAATAACGGCAGCCCCAACAAAAACATTTGTTTGTGACCGACTTTATCACTTAGCATCCCCGCTGCAGGTAATAACCCAGCGACAACCAGTGGGTACGCATTCATTATCCACAGTTTTTCAGATGACGTAGCGCCTAAATCATGGGTTAATTTAGGTAATGCGGTATACAGTACAGTGACATCAATAACGATAAGAAACAGTACACTTGAAACTAATAGAAGCACTATCCAGCGCTTATAATCGGTTAACATAAAATTCTCTCAATGAGTTTATTTGATCATGATTTCTGTGCTGATCGTGCTACAATATAAATCCATACGTACGTATTGAAAAGAGGTTTTTCTAAATGGGACGTCAACGAACAATCGATAGAGAAAAATTACTTGATACTGCTGAAGACATTGTTCTACAGCAAGGCGCTACAGCGCTCACTATCGACGCAGTCGCCAAAGCGATGGGGATATCTAAAGGTGGGGTTCAATATTGTTTTGGCAATAAAGATGCCTTAATCGATGCAATGTTTGAGCGTTGGGGCCAGTCCTATGATGAAATTTTCAATCAAACAATTGAACAAGATAACTCCCCTGAAGGGAAAATTTTTGCGCATATGCAAGCGACCCACCAGCACGACAAAGTCTCGATGGCAAAAGGCGCTTCCTTAATGGCATCCTTATTACAAACCCTGAATATCTGGAAAGTACGCGTATTTGGTACCGTGAACGGCTTGCTAAGTTAGACACCTCAACAGAAAAAGGTAAACAGGCCAGAATTGTTTTTCTAGCCACTGAAGGCGCTTTTATGCTGCGCTATATGGGATTCATGGAAATTGATGATAATGAATGGCAATCTATATTTAGTGATTTAGAAAATTTATTAAAAGGGTAGACTTAGTCTCTTTTTTTGATATCGATAATAACTCCACTCCAATAAACTAAAAATAAGAAATAAAATGGAGATAATTTAAAATGAAAGTAAATGAATTAAAATTACTTATAGAGACAAATAAAAACAATAATTTTATTAATAATAAGAAACCATTTGTCTATAATATAAAAGAAAAGCCCATTAACACTGACGGTGTAGCTTCATTAAAGAAGAAATTTGAAGAGTTAGATAGAAAAACAGACAGTTTTAAAAAAACACAAACGAATAAACCACAAAGTTACATAAAAAAAGAATTATCAGAATACGATAATTACGCATTTGGAAATGATTTAACGAAAAAAAATCTTTACTTTATTTACAGTTCACCAGACTCAAAAAAAATAGAGCTAATACACAATCATAATAAAAACAAAATAAATAATGACAATGCAATTTTTATCAATATGTTTAGTTTATTAAAAAATGAACCTGATGGTTCCATATATAAAATAAATAATCACACAATCAAAATAGCTAATAAAAACAAAGAACTAACAACAAATGATAATCGATTTACTCACAAAATCACGTTAAAAAATGGGAAAGACATATTAATAGAAAGATACAATGAAAAAAGTAAATTTTCATTTTAATAAAGAATAACCCGGCAAAAACAGATTGTCGGGTTATTCTTATCATCAGTATATTACGAATTTATTTTCCCAATATATTTATATATTGAATTTAAATAACAAACACTAAATATAATAATTAAGGTGAATTTATGAACAAATAATAATACTTAATTTTATCATTCTTGGTGCTGGTGCTGATATTATTTTAAAATTATCTAGTATGAAAAATGTGTTTTACGTTCCTATGCAGCAAGATTAGGTGATTGAATCATTAAGACATAAAATTATGTGTTAATGATTCAAGAAAATCCCCTTATCATCGTCAGTTATAATTTGCTTTAACGATTTATGAATACCACCATCATCTGTTTGCAAGATAAATACAAATAAAACCTGACAAAGTACTGATTGAGGGCAATGACGAGGCCGATATTTTGAATAGACTGACCATCCATTAGCGATATACCTTTCATGCATTCGCTTCATTGCATCAACAACAGAGTTCGCAGCTTGCCCTTTGTTGATTTTAGTCGATTTTTTTTGGTGATATATAAAAGCATCGGTAACTGTTTTAGATATAATATAGAAAACTTGCCCTACAGATAAGTTTTCTAATAAACAGGTGATGTTTTTCGTGGTTTTTTCACCAATTTGAAAAGATGTGAAATTATATTCATTCATTTCATGGTTTAAATAAAAAAAACACTCAAATAGATTATTTTTTTTACATAGTTCAATTAGTGATTTTTTATTTTCTTGTAAGTAATATAAATCAGATAATTTCCTCTCCAGTAAATCAATAATCGATGATAAGTTATCTGTTTCTTTAACAATAACTTCCCAGCACATAAACTCATCATTAAAATAAACATAATCACCACTAACACTTAAATATTTTAAATTAGTAACTGTACTTATTGCTATCACACCAGAAGCATAAAGCTGTTCTATAATTAATAAATCAAAATTATAACTAGGTGTTAATTTCTCATGTTTCAGATTGTTAAGACTATCTAAATAAATTAGGTTTTCATCCGCACAATACCGTATAAGTGAAAGTAAAAAAACACTATTTTCAAAAGAAAGATCATTAATACTTAATGCATTTTCTTTTTTACAAAATAATAAGTCATTAATGTATTCAATTTTTTCCTGCCTTTCTTTTTCATTCTCTATACGAATACAATCAATACAAACATGTTCAAGACCGTTTAAATGTGAAAAGTGGCTTCTATCTCGTAGACATTCTATTTCACCACATGAAACACATTTTAGTTTTAAACTATAGGCTTTACAGCTTTTAGCAACAATAGTTTTTATTTCCTTAGATTTTAATTGTGTTTTTTCTTCTATCTTAATCATTGAATATGAAAATCGACCATTTCCCTCAACCTGCCAATATAATTGACATAAAAATTCATATTCCTTATCAATAACATCGATAAATATATTTTCCATATGTTTATTTCCTTATTTTTTTATTATGTTATATTAAAAAAAACAAAAAATAGAAATTATATTATGACAAAAAAAATAAAAAGGCTTATTATGATTAAATAATGAACATTTTATTAATCAATTGACCAATTCTAAATAAGGTTAACACTTTCCCAATCCACAATTGGAGAATGTTAGAAACTGCTCACTAAAACACAGTCAACACGATTATTCCCTTGCCTTTAAATTTCAGGTTGTTGACCAAGTTGAAAAAAGCAAACAAACCTATAAATAAGCCCAAGGCTACTACAGTATACAAGGATGCTCCGCTACTTTAAGTCAATAGATATTGATGATAACAAATGGCAAGAAACATTCCGTGACATGTTACATCTTCTAGATTTCACCTTTCTTGTTAATTATTTGAATAACATATTTATTTCTCTCACTTACAATTGAGAATAAAAAAAAGAATAATTATCATTTACTATTCTTTTATGTGATGCTAACGTTATTAAAATCATCTTTCAAATATTCTTATCTATATCCTCCCTTTAGTGAATATAGATTACAGATGCCGTTAATTGATTCATTTTCGTAGCTTAAGAGGCTGATCATGATAAGTAACCCTATAAAGAAAGTAGCTTTTAACATTAATGAAAAACACTCTAATAATAATGCACTTAGACGTTTAATTCATTGTTTATTTGCTGAGAATCTTATTGATAAAAAGCAAGTTTATTGGGATATAGACCATTGTGGGTATATTTATAAATTTAAGAAAACCCCTTATAAGATTCTTTTTAAGAACATGGAAATATATCCGGTAGATACATTCTTTAATTATGGTGGTATTTATTTAATTAACAACAACAATAAAAAAGAAATTATTCAAACAATATATTATCTTCTAGAAAAATTAGAGGAAGAGTTAAATATAACCTTTAATAATAACAATATTAATAAATTAAAATCAGATATTGAAAACAGTATTAATAATGATATTAACGCTCGCAATTATCGTACCGAATGGTCAGTACTGATTAATACTCAAATGGCAAAATACAATACCAACTATCTGACTGATTGGGTTACCGGACAATATAGTATACGTGATGCGGCTTTATTTCTTGATCAATGGGGCTCATTGGAAGGCCATCCCTATTATCCTACATGGAAAAGTAGGCCAAACATGAGCTTAGAAGATGTTGCAGCTTTATCTCCTGAGTTTAATGCAACGGTAAATTTGACAGTTATGGCGCTACGCCAAGATATGGCCTATGTTGAGTCACTACCTCATGTGGAAAGCATTCATGATTGGTTCCTTCAACGATTCCCTATCGTTGGCCGGCAATGGGTCAAATGGCTTAAACAACAAGGGAAAAATCCATACCAATGGCTGCCTCTTCCCGTTCATGACTGGCATTTAAATCATTGGGTAAAACAACAAGCAACATCACTGATTGACGAAGAAATTTTACTCACTGATGGCCCTCAATTAGAAACAAAACCCACAATGTCATTCAGGACAATGTTACCAACAGATGCAATTAACACCGCATTTATAAAGTTACCTATCGCCGTTTGGATGACCAGTGAAATGCGTAGCTTACAAGCTAAGTCTATCCATATGGGACCTAGAATAAGTCAGCTAATAGATGACATTTTAAACCACGAACATTATTTTAATGGAAAAATGGAGTCTCTGCGTGAAGATGTAGGTATCCATTACCGCCATGCAGTAGAACAAGATGATTCAGCAGGACGCTTTATTTCTGTCGTATTTCGTTGCACCAACGCTTATGAAAAAAACGATCACTTACTGCCAATAACTGTGGCAACTCTATTTACTGATTTACCATATCAACCACGACCAATATTTACTGAATTGATTGAAAAATCAGGTTTAACACCTCAACAATGGTTTAACCAATATGCGACTGTAATTCTAACACCTTGTATTTCGATGTTTTTACTTTATGGAGTTGCTCTGGAAGCCCATCAACAAAACACTCAAGTGCTCTTCACTGTTCAAGGTATTCCTGAGAAATTTTTAATACGTGATTATGGTGATGGTCGAATATTTTTACCTTTATTGAATCAGCGGGGTTATCAGCTGCAAGCTTATCGTTGGCCTGGCATCTTACCTACTGTTTTTGAAGAAGATATAGAACCCGTTAGAACATTTCTAATCAGTGCCTGTTTAGTCTGCCATTTACACGAACTTGCCGTACACCTAACTCGATTTTATCGATTGACTGATCACCAGCTTTGGTTAGAACTAAAAACAGTTGTTCATGATGTTTTTAAACAGCTCCAACCACGAGTTGATGATAATTTATGGCGACATGAATACCAAATGTTTATGAATGAACCTTGGCAAACTCGTTCGCTACTTAGTATGCATATTCAGCAATATACTAATTATCGAATACAACATGGGTTAACAAATCCTTTTCTATTATTTCAAAAATAACAAATAGAAATCCATTAACCAAGAAGGCGAGTGTAATACTATTCCCTTCATTTTATTAAAAATCAATTGAATGATAATTTAAATATGAAAAATAATTTAATAGAAAATAAAACTAAACACACAGATAAGAATATAAACATATTCTCTACATGGTTATATATTGTTATTGGGATATCTTGCACAATAACAGCACATGCTCAAACTAATGAGCAAAAAAATAAAGATAGTATTCTAGTTACCACAACAAGTAATAATAATCAGCAACCTAATAACTTTTCATCTAGAATAATGCAAGCAGGATTAATAGGTGATAAGGATATTATGGATATTCCATTTAATATCTCAAATTATAATTCGGCTTATATGCAGTCGCAACAAGCACAGCAAATTTCAGATATTTTATCTCACGATACCTCAATACAAATTAGTAGCTCGAAAGGAGGTCTTCTTGATTCCTTATATATTCGAGGATTTCCTATTACTGAAGGTAATATCAGTGAGTTTGCATTAAATGGAATTTATGGTGTATCCCCTAATTTTCAACTTTTAACGGATTATGCCGAGCGTGTTGATATTTTAAAAGGACCCGCTTCACTGCTATATGGTATGTCTCCTGAAGGTGGAGTTGGTGGAGTTATTAATGTCGTAACTAAACGTGCAAGTGCCCAGCCGATTACACAATTAACCGCTCAGTACCTTAGCGACTCACTATTAGGTGGCAGACTAGATATGGGTCGCCTATATGATCTAGATAATAACCAATACTTTGGTATTCGTGTTAACGGTAGCTACACCAATGGTGATACAGCCGTCGATCATCAAACACGCAAGCAAAGTGTTGGTGCAATTGCGTTAGATTACTCTAATGAACGCTTTCGCTCATCTTTAGATTTAATAACTCAAAACCAAAATATGAATGCTACAAACAGACCATTTTATTTAGGTCCTGATGGTGTTGTCCCTTCGGCCCCGAGTGGGAAAATCAATTTAGCCAGCCCTTGGACATGGTGGAAATCTAATGATGATTCCGCATTACTACATATGGAATATGACATATTAAGCAATACATCGCTATTTATGGATATAGGAGGAGCACTTACTCGTATAGATCGAGTTAATGAGCAAATCTATACAATCCTTAACAATCAAGGCGATATTTCAACCTATATCATGAATTTCCAAACTAAAACTCAACGTTATTCAGTTGGTACTGGGGTTAAAAGTGAATTCATGACGGGTAGAGTATCACATCAACTTGCATTGCAGTGGAATCAATATTTTGATCGCTACCGTATTGGCACTACAGCAGGAACACCTTATACAACCAATTTATTTAATCCTACTTATATTGATAAACAGATCCCTGCTTACGCTAAAATAACTAAACGTTCTGAAAATACACTATCAGGAGTTTCTTTCGTCGATACTATCGGCTTCTTGAATGATTCTTTTATGGTAACTCCAGGCCTTCGCTATCAAAATGTAAAGTCTGACAATTTTACTTTGGGTAAGCTTTCAACTCGTTATGACGAGTCCGCAATCACCCCTCTCGTTAGTGTATTGTTTAAACCTGTAGATAATATTTCTCTATACGCTAATTATGTCGAAGGGCTAAGTAAAGGAAGCACCGCACCAGTTAATGCAAAAAATAGTGGCGAAATGATGAAACCATTTCGTTCAAAACAGTATGAGTTAGGGGTTAAATATGAACAACCATCTGCAATAACCACTTTAAGCCTATTCCAAATTAGTAAACCAAGTGGATCATTAGATCCTAACAGTTTGATTTACTCAGCAAATGATGAACAAAGAAACCGAGGAGTCGAACTAAGTATATCAGGCAAACCTTTTGAATCACTTCGTTTAACGGGTGGTGTTACCTATATTCAAGCCGAGTTGACTAAAACTGCTTCAGGGAAAAACAAAGGGCATGAACCCATCGGTGTATCTCCTTGGGTGGCTAATATTGGAGCCGAATATGATATTCCTTCAGTCTCTGGTTTAAGTATTAATGGCAATGTTAATTATCATACCCGCCAATATGTGAACAAAGAAAATACCCACTCAATTCCTTCATGGACAACCGTTGATGTCGGTTCTGCTTATAAAACAACTGTTTCCAATACCCCTGTAACATTGAGGCTAAACATCAATAATATTTTAAATGAACACTATTGGTCTGGCGTTGCTTCGTACAGCACCTTCGCTCAAGGCTCACCAAGAACTGTAATGGGATCAATTGCTGTGGACTTTTAAGAGGTGAAAATCATGGTGGATCAATCTAACTTAGTCAATATATCAACTGTTGTTCATTTATCAGCTAAAACAATAGCCCCAACAGAGCTTCCTCCTATTATGGATCCTCAGATTCATCAACTGTGTTTTTCTAATAATGAACAGCTTGTCGGATTGATTAAGCGGTATGGTTCACCATTGAACTTAGTTTTTCCTCATACGATGAAACAGAACATCCAAAAACTGAAGGCTGTTTTTCAAGAAAACAACGTGAATGGATGTATTTTATATGGTGTGAAAGTTAATCAATCAAACGTCCTGCTCAGAACAGCTATCGAAGAAAATATTGGAGTTGATGTTTCAAGCCTTCATGAATGGAGAGATGCCAACCAATATGGCATTTCACCTGAAAAAATTTGCGCTACTGGCCCTGCCAAAACAGATGATTTTCTCTGGCAACTGATATTACATAACTCACTAATTGTCGTAGACTCACTTGAAGAATTACAAGATATTCTACATTTATTAGAATTTCAATCACTTAAAGCAAGAGTACTACTGCGATATCAACCGCATTCAAGCCATTCACGATTCGGCATGAAATACCCGGCTTTTGTTAATGCACTTAAATTAGTGAAACAACATGATAAATTACAATGGCAAGGGATCCACTTCCATTTAGGTGGCTATACACTAGCCTCACGGGTACAAGCTTTTCACGAAATATTACCACTGATTGAATTATCACAACAATTAGGGCTTAACATCCAAACTATCGATATCGGAGGTGGGCTACCTATTCAATATGTCCCAACAGAACATTATCAAGCTTGGGTTAATAATCAATCCACTGAAACTTATCAAAATCACCGTATTCCAGCAGATTTTTATCCTTATGGTAGTGAACAGTCAGCAGAACAATGGCTTAGCACATTACTCACAAGCAAATGTACCGATAATGAAACAATCGCCCAATATATTAATAAGCTAAATGTCACATTAGCGATAGAACCTGGGCGTAGCCTTGTTGATCAAAGCGCCATCACTCTATTTCGAGTTGTACGTACCTGCCAGCAATCCGAACACCCTATTATATTTGTCGAAGGCAGTAGCTTCAGCGCCTGCGAAACGTGGTTTAACTCTGAATTTTTAATCGACCCTTTTCATATTGTTACCAAACAATCAAAACAGCAACCTATCCGAGCATGGATAGCAGGACATAGCTGTTTAGAAGATGATGTTATTACTCACAGACTTATTTTATTTAACAACCTTCCCCAAGCAGGTGACTTATTAGGATTCGTTAATACCGCGGGATATCAAATGGATTTACTTGAGAGTCAATTTCATCGGCACCCAATACCTTGCCGATTATATGTACAGGAAAACAATGTTGGGCAGTTTATCTTTTTCAAAGACACTAAATAGGTAAGCTTATGATCTACAACAAAATCACTGATTTGATAGGTAATACACCCATTTTACGTATTGCAGTACCCCATAAAAAAAGTGCCTTATTTTTAAAAATAGAAAAGAACAACCCTGGTGGAAGTATGAAGGACAGAATGGCACGCAATATGGTTATTGCAGGGCTAAAATCGGGGAAAATTAAGCCTAAAAGTACCATTATAGAATCATCATCAGGCAATACTGGGATTGGCCTTGCGCTTGCTGCTATTGAATTTGATTTACATTTTATTGCCGTTGTTGATCATCACGCCGCTCCTGACAAAATAGCGATAATGAAAGCACTAGGTGCTGAAATCCGTTATGTTACTGGTAATTATCAGGAAGACGAAGTAGCTGTTGTCGAACGTCAGCGCCTTGCTAGTGAATTAGCCTCCCAACTTCCCAATACAACGTTTATGAATCAATCAGACAATGTAGCAAACTCAGGTGGTTATGCTGCATTAGTTTGTGAACTAATAGAACAAATTGGCAGAATTGATGCATATATAGGCTGTGTTGGCACTGGCGGCTCAATGACTGGTGTTTCTCAAGGCCTAAAGTCCCATAATCCACAAACTATCACTGTTGCCGTTGAACCTGAAGGGTCCATTATTTTTGGATATCCAGGAAAACCTTATTATCAATCAGGTACAGGCACTCCTGAAGGGGACGAAGTTGGATTAGTACTGGACTACAGCTGTATTGACCATAATACACAGGTTTCAGATATTCAAGCATTTGAAACTGCGCGATATATTGCTAGCCAATACGGTTTGTTAATAGGAGGCTCTACCGGAGGAATTGTCTATAAAGCCTTAGAGTATATTAATAACGATACTATTCACGGCAATATCGTTGTTATCGTAGCTGATGGCGGTGAAAAATATCTTAATACCGTATTTAATGAGCAGTGGCTTAGCTCTCGTAATTTGACCTCACCTGATATATCTCATCAACTTAATCATTGGCTTACTAATACTGTTTCTTTAGAGAAAGCTAGCTAAGGAGGAAGTCATGTCGGAAGAAAAACATCTTAATGTTGTGATTTGCGGAGGAGGTCAAACGGGTCACCTTGCTGTAGCTTTATTTAGTCAATATCTAAATATAAAAACATCACTACTGACCCAAAATGCAACAACGGTTGAACGCCATCAACAGCAAAACAATATTCTGTCTGTTCATTACAATAATGGTGAGATAATAAACCATTCTGTTGGATTAATAACCAATTCACCACAACTGGTGATACCTGAAGCTGACATAGTCATTCTTACTGTCCCTTCCCATCATCAAGCAAGTTGGTTACGTTTTATTTCTGCTTATCTATCTTCTTCTAAAACTGTTTTTATCGGTGCTATTCCTGGAATTAATGGTTTTGACTGGCTTGCTGAACAGTTCTTTAAAAACAATCCTAATATCGTGATTTGGGGAATGAAAGATGTTCCTCATATAGCATGGGGATTAGAACTTGGGACTAAAGTCTGTTTCGGTGGAGAAAAGTCGGCACTTTTTATTGCTTTTCATCGTCGAGAAAATGAATCCAATAAAAAGCAGCTTCATAAATTGTTATCAAGGCTATATTCCGCACCTATTAGTATTCTCGATAACTATTTGGAAATTACCCTAACACCAGCAAACCCTATAATGCATAGCTCGGTAATCTACGGGCTAATCGGCCCATACGCTCAATGGCATAATGACTATTTTGAGTCACCTATCTGCTGGTGGAATGATTGTACCGAGCTTAGCGCCTATTATTTACAGCGTTGTGATGAAGAACGACTCTCTATTTGCCGACACTTAATAGACAACTTAGGTATTCCTTTAGTCACAGTAAAGTCCTTAATTGATGAATTACGCGAAGTTTATCCTAAACAAATTAGTGATACATAAACCCTTTGGTCAATACTTCGTACCAATGAGGCTTACCATGGTATCCAATTACCATTAATAAAACATAAGCAAAGTGGCTGGTCTTTTAATAAACAACATCGAGTATTTCAGGAAGATATTGTTTATGGGCTAAGTTTACTCGTTCATTTAGGTGAGCATCTCAATATTCCACTCCCTTATACGAATGAAATATACACTTGGTGCATGGGGTATCTAGGACTAGACCCTAACATTCCGCATCCTGCCTTCAGCGAGCTAAATCTAACTCAATATCAGGTAAGTTAACCGTGAATTTACTGAAAAGCCATCTGATTATTGGTTTCTTATTTGGTATCCAAATTGTTTCAATGGGAGCGATGGAAATGAGTGGGCCATTTTGGCCTATTCATTTACAACATAATAGCTCGGGTTGGCTACTGTCTTTTTCTTTGACAATGGTTTATGTCGCCCCTATGACTGGTGTCATGTTAACCAGTACATTTTGGGGAAGAATGGGTGATCGAATGGGTAATAAAGCAATGATGATCCGTGCATTGCTTGGCTTAGCAATTACCCAAATTTTATTATCATTTTGTAACGACCCTTGGCTAATTTTATTACTGAGAACTGTGCAAGGAGCTTGCGCAGGGTATATTGCTCCAGCTCAAGCTTATGGCGTTTCAGTCACCGATCCTAAAAAGCGAACACAGCTTTTTGCCTTCCTACAAGTATCTACAAATATCGGATCTTTACTGGGGGCACTTTGTGGTGGGTTAATCTTAGATTATCTCAATTTCTTTTGGATCAATATAATTGCGGGGCTACTCTGTGGTGTTTGCGCAGTCACTGTATTTGTTTTCTTACCTTCAGATAAAAAACATCATCTAGTGATACAAGCAAAAAAAACATCTAACAACAAAAAAAAGTATCGCCCTCAACAAGTTGTGAAACACCTTATGTTATTAATGGGGCTTTTATTAATGAGCAGAATGCTCACCCTCCCCAGTTTTTCATTATACCTCAACCATTCCTACTCAATAGATTTCTGGGTTATTGGGTTAATTTATGGTCTACAAGCAATGGGGGTTATTCTATCTGCTCAGTTATGGGCTAAATGGTTTGAACACCAATCAATAACTGTTTCATTGGTTCGCTTAAAATGGATTATCTTCACCTGTGTCATTGTTGTTATCTGTCTTGCATTAACCCCTATAATTTTTTGGTTTGCCTCACTGTACTTGCTTTGGGGAGTTTTACTTGGTGCAACAACGCCAATACTCACGGCATTAATATCTTCAACTATATCTTCTGAACATCAAGGCTATGTACTTGGTTTATCACAAAGTATCAATCAATTCGCTTCTATTGGAGGAATTGCCTTAGGAAGTATATTTATTCTATTTCCTGGAATTGATTGGCTTTTTTATTATGTTTCAGCTGGTTATATCACAAGCCTAATTACAATCATTTTACTGATCAAACATTCATCCAATGAGGAATTATATGAAAGAAAAGCATAAATTATCTATCAAAATAGTATCCCTGTTATTGTTTTCTTTTACTTTGCTATTCTCTACTGTTATTTCAGCAGAGCAGATTGTTGTCACCGACATTCTAGATAGAAAGGTCAAGGTCAACGTTCCAGTGAAAAAAGTCATTTTAGGTGAAGGCCGTATGCTTTACCTAGTCGCCATGCTAGATAAAGAAAACCCTGCAAAACGTATTGTTGCAATGGGGAACGATATGCAAACCTCAGATCCTGCAACATGGCGCCAATATAGTGAGCATTTCCCTGAACTAAAAAAAATTCCAACATTTGGTGGCACAGAAAGACGTTCTTTAAACATAGAGCATGCATTAACTTTACAGCCTGATGTCATCATTATGAATATCGAAGCTAAAACCGCTATTGAAGAGCAAGGTCACGATAAAGCATTACAGAAGGCGGGGATCCCTATTATCTATGTCGATTTTCGCTTTAACCCATCAAAAAATACACCACCAACCATGCGCTTATTCGGTGCTTTATGGGGGAAAGAAAAAACAACTGAGAAATTCATTCAATTTAGAGAAAAACAGCTAAAACGAGTTAGTGATGTACTCACAAAAAATAATCCCCAAAAACCACGCATTTTTATTGAACGCATAGGTGGTTATACCGATGAGTGCTGTCTGACTTTTGGTGATGGTAACTTTGGTCGCTTTGTTTCACTTGCTGGTGGTGACAATATCGGCGCAAACAATGCCCCTAACACCTTCTATATGATGAATCCTGAACAAGTGCTTGCCGCTAACCCTGATAAAGTGATTATTACCAGCGCCAACTTTTCAAAATTCATGCCTGAAGGAGATTGGATAGGCTTAGGCCCAAATGAAAACCTCAATGCGGCTAAAATAAAACTAGAAAAATACTTAAAAAAACCCGCCTATACTGGCAGTAATGCCGTTAAGAACCAACAATTTTATGCTATTTGGCATCAATTCTATAATAGCCCTTATGATTTTATTGCTATACAGCAGCTCGCACATTGGATCCACCCAGAACTATTCGCTGATTTAAATGCAGATAAAACATTTAAAACATTCTATGAAAAATTTTTATCTATTCCTTATGAACCTGGATACTTTGTAAGCTTAGATAATAAGTAATTTTTTGATAAAGGTGATGTTATGACTAACGATACCTACCATATTGAATTGAAACCAATACAATTTTTTTGCTCATCAGAAGAAACAGATGAACAGCATGTTGATTATCTTAGCCACAAAATTGCCTGTGATGGGACTTGGACAACACCAATTACATGTGAAATTCACACTGGTATTATTATGGATGGTAACCACCGCTATCAAGTGGCTAAGCAACTAAAACTATCGCTGTTACCTTGTATATTACTGAGTTATCAAGATAATCGAGTCAAAGTCAACTATCAAAACTCAGACCAACCTTATGATGTGAAAAATATTTTTGAAGTTATTTTATATCAAAATAAGCTATTGCCTTATAAAACTACAAAACATCATTTTTCGCCATTATTACCAACAATTAATTTTAAATTAAGCCTATTAAAAGGCCTGTAAATAAAAATCCGATTATGCCATTAACAACATAATCGGATTTATTTATATTTAAATCAGCTGAATTACTCAACCGTCACCGACTTCGCCAAGTTACGTGGTTGGTCAACGTCTGTGCCTTTAATCAATGCAACGTGATAAGACAACAGTTGCAGAGGAACAGTGTAGAAAATTGGTGCGATCAGTTCTTCAACATGAGGTAGCGAAACAATTTTCATATTTTCACTGGCTTCAAAGCCTGCATCTTGGTCAGCGAATACATACAGCAAACCACCACGCGCACGGACTTCCTCAATGTTTGATTTCAGTTTTTCTAACAGCTCATTGTTAGGTGCAACGATGATAACAGGCATATCGGCATCAATTAACGCTAATGGGCCGTGCTTTAACTCACCCGCTGCATATGCTTCTGCGTGAATGTAAGAAATCTCTTTTAATTTCAGAGCCCCTTCAACTGCAATAGGGAACTGATCACCGCGACCTAAGAACAATGCGTGATGTTTATCTGAGAAATCTTCTGCCAATGCCTCGATAACTTTATCTTGCGATAACATGCTTTCAATACGAGCCGGTAGCGCATGTAGAGCGTGAGAAATGTTTTCTTCGAGCTCAGGGTTAGCACCTTTCAAGCGGCCCATATACGCAACTAACATCAGTAAGACGGTTAACTGTGTGGTAAATGCTTTAGTGGATGCCACACCAATTTCTGCCCCTGCCTTGGTCATCAAAGCAAATTCAGATTCACGTACCAGTGAAGAACCTGCGACGTTACATACCGCTAAAGAGGTCAAATAACCTAACTCTTTCGATAAACGCAATGCTGCCAGTGTATCAGCGGTTTCACCTGATTGGGATAGCGTAATCATTAAGCTATTTTTACGGTGCGCAGGGTTACGGTAGCGATACTCTGAAGCGATTTCCACATCACATGGAATACCGGCCAAAGACTCAAACCAATAACGTGCAACCATGCCAGCATTGTAAGATGTCCCGCAAGCTACAATTTGGATATGTTCAACTTGAGATAAAATTTCACTCGCACGAGGACCTAACTCGCTTAAATCAATGCCATTATCTTTGCTAAAACGCCCTTCAAGGGTGTTTTTAATCGCCATCGGCTGTTCATAAATCTCTTTTTGCATGTAATGACGGTAAACGCCTTTATCGCCCGCATCATATTGAACGTTTGATTCAATTTGCTCGCGATCGACAGCTTCACCACTTTTATCAAAAATACGAACAGTACGACGAGTGACCTCGGCAACATCCCCTTCTTCAAGGTAAATAAAGCGACGAGTCACAGGCAACAGCGCTAATTGGTCTGATGCTAAAAAGTTTTCACCCACACCTAAACCAATAACCAATGGGCTACCAGAACGTGCGGCGACTAATAATTCAGGAATACGGCTATCCATAATCACAGTACCGTAAGCACCGCGCAATTGTGGGATAACACGTTGAACTACTTCCACCAGCGAACCGCCCTTTTGTTGCTCATGGTGAACAAGGTGCGCAATCACTTCAGTGTCAGTTTCTGAACTAAAGACATAACCGAGTTTTTTCAGTTCATCTTTCAGTTCTAAATAGTTTTCAATAATGCCGTTATGAACAACTGCAATATAACCAGAGGTATGCGGATGAGCATTGCGTTCACTTGGAATACCATGAGTCGCCCAACGGGTATGTGCAATCCCCGTTCCACCCGATACTGGGTTTTTCTCCGCTTCTTCAGCTAGCATTTGCACTTTGCCGACTTCACGTAAGCGTTGCAAATGACCTTCGTGATCAACGACAGCCATACCGGCTGAATCATAACCACGATACTCAAGACGACGAAGACCTTCTAACAGAATTTCTGCAATATCACGTTGTGCAACAGCACCTACAATTCCACACATATTTTTTTGATTCCTAGACAAAAGGTTCCTTTCTTGAGAAACCTTCATTTGTCGCAACCTAATTGTTGTACAGTTTTCACTGCTCCCCAGCCTTGTAGAAAATGGGGATATTATTTTTATATTGCTACCTTGAGTAGCTATTTTAATTTTCGCGATTAATTCGCATTTATAATAGGAGAGATATCGCTACCTCTCCTCAATATTTACTTATTTTTTCTTAACTGGACGTTGCCAGTTTTTAATATGCATTTGTTTTACACGGCTAACGACAAGTTCGTCTTCATTCACATCACGTGTAACCGTCGTGCCAGCGCCTATTGTTGCACCTTTGGCAACAGAAACTGGCGCAACTAACTGAGTATCAGACCCTACAAACACATCATCACCAATAATGGTTTTATGTTTATTGGCACCATCATAATTACAAGTGATGGTACCTGCGCCAATATTCACATTATCACCAATTTGGGCATCCCCGAGGTAACTTAAATGACCCGCTTTAGAACCTAAACCTAAAGAGGCATTTTTCATTTCGACGAAATTACCGACGTGTGCTTTGGCTGCTAATTTAGCACCTGGACGTAAACGCGCAAAAGGGCCAACTGTACATTCGGCTGACAATTCAGAGTTTTCTATCACTGAATATGGGCTGATAACCGAGTTATCACCAATCACACAGTCTTTTAATATACAGCCAGATTGAATATGTACGTTATTCCCTAATGTGACATTACCTTCAATAATCACGTTAGTATCAATAATAATATCGCGACCATGAGTCAGCGTTCCGCGCAAATCAAAACGTGCAGGGTCAATCAACATCACGCCGGCTAATAACAGTTTTTCCGCTTGTTCTTTCTGATAAACTCTTTCTAACGCCGCTAGTTGTAGGCGGTTATTCACGCCTTCCATCTCACTTAAATGTTTAGGATGAACGGTTGCAATTTTATTACCTTCTTTATGTGCTAATGCAATAATATCAGTAATATAATATTCGCCTTGTGCGTTATCGTTGTTCAGTTGTGCCAACCAACGTTTAAAATCTTTGCCACTAGCAACCATAATTCCTGTATTGATTTCTTGGATTTTACGTTGCTCTTCACTGGCATCTTTTTGCTCGATAATACCGACAACTTCATTATTTTCACGAATTATACGGCCATACCCTGTTGGGTTATCTAAGATAACCGTCAGTAAACCAATACCGCCTTGTGGTTTGACTTCAATCAGCCTGTCCAAGGTATCTTTAGCGATTAATGGCACGTCACCATAGAGCATGACAATATCTTCATCATCTTGGAAGCTAGGGGCAGCTTGTTGCATCGCATGGCCCGTACCGAGTTGCTCCGCCTGCAATACCCAATTGAGGTTTTGCTCACCCAGTTTTTCTTTCAGTAAATCACCGCCATGTCCGTATACCAGATGAATATCTGATGCACCAATGGATTTTGCTGTATCTATAACATGCTGAACCATTGGTTTGCCTGCAAGCAAATGCAAAACTTTAGGTAGCTCTGAATACATCCGTGTGCCTTTACCGGCAGCTAAAATCACGACACTTTTTCTTTGCACAGTCATTTTTCCTGAAACTCCAACTTAGGGATGAAAGTAAACCTATTTCCTTTATAAATTACTACATATTTCGCTCAAATAAAAAAGCCAGTTAGACTTAACCAACTGGCTTTTTTTACTATACCGCTATCATTACATTAGCTTTTTAGTTAACTCGATGACTCGAAGTTTCGCTATTGCTTTTGCAAGTTCTGCTGATGCCTGAGCATAATCAACATCGCCGTGAGCTTTACGGACGTGTTCTTCCGCTTTGCGTTTAGATTCCACTGCACGAGCTTCGTCTAAATCTTTACCACGGATCGCTGTATCAGCGAGTACGATAACACCATTTGGTTGTACTTCTAAAATACCGCCGGAGAGGTAAATTAGCTCTTCGTCACCAAACTGTTTGGTAATACGTACCATGCCCGGTTTTATGGCAGTCAGCAGCGGGGTATGCTGTGGGTAAATCCCCAGCTCACCTTCACTACCTGTCACCTGAATTTTCTGTACCATGCCTTCAAACATTTGTTTTTCAGCACTCACTACAGTCAGGTGGTATGTCATTGCAGCTACCATATCAACCTCCTGTCAGCTGGATTAAAGCTTTTTAGCTTTTTCCACAGCTTCTTCAATGGTACCAACCATATAGAACGCTTGTTCTGGCAGGTGGTCGTAATCACCGTTCAGGATCCCACTGAAGCCACGGATAGTGTCTTTCAGAGAAACGAACTTACCTGGTGAACCGGTAAATACTTCAGCAACGAAGAATGGTTGAGACAGGAAGCGCTGGATCTTACGAGCACGAGCAACAACCAGTTTGTCTTCTTCAGACAGTTCATCCATACCCAGGATTGCAATGATATCTTTCAGTTCTTGGTAACGTTGCAGAATAGACTGAACGCCACGAGCAACATCATAGTGCTCTTGACCAACAACCAGTGGGTCAAGTTGACGGCTAGTAGAATCCAGAGGGTCAACCGCAGGGTAAATACCCAGTGATGCGATTTGACGGCTCAGAACTACCGTTGCGTCTAAGTGAGCAAAGGTGGTTGCTGGTGATGGGTCAGTCAAGTCATCCGCAGGAACGTAAACCGCTTGAACGGAAGTGATAGAACCTGTTTGAGTTGAGGTAATACGTTCTTGCAGAACACCCATCTCTTCCGCCAGCGTTGGCTGATAACCTACCGCTGAAGGCATACGGCCTAACAGTGCTGATACTTCAGTACCTGCCAGTGTATAACGATAGATGTTGTCAACGAACAGCAGTACGTCACGACCTTCGTCACGGAATTTTTCAGCCATAGTCAGACCAGTCAACGCAACGCGCAGACGGTTTCCTGGTGGCTCGTTCATCTGGCCATAAACCAGTGATACTTTATCCAAAACGTTTGAGTCGGTCATTTCATGATAGAAGTCGTTCCCTTCACGAGTACGCTCACCAACACCTGCGAATACTGAGTAACCTGAGTGCTCAATCGCGATGTTACGGATCAGTTCCATCATGTTTACTGTTTTACCAACACCCGCACCACCGAACAGACCAACTTTACCACCTTTCGCGAATGGACAGATTAAGTCCATTACTTTGATACCGGTTTCCAGCAGTTCTGTTGAGTTAGCTAACTCTTCGTAGCTAGGTGCAGCACGGTGAATTGACCAGCGCTCTTCTTCGCCGATATCACCTTTCATATCAATAGGTTGACCCAGAACGTTCATGATACGTCCTAAAGTTGCTTTACCTACTGGTACTTCAATTGGGTGCTCTAAGTTTACAACTTCTAAACCACGGCTCAGGCCATCTGATGTACCCATTGCGATACAACGGACAACACCACCGCCTAACTGTTGCTGAACTTCCAACACCAGTTTTTCTTTACCGTTAACAACCTCAAGAGCGTCGTACACTTTTGGTACGTCATCTTGAGGGAACTCGACGTCCACAACGGCGCCGATTACCTGGATAATCTTTCCAGTAGCCATCTTGAATCCTCTACGTAATTCGTAAACCTAGCTGTTAAACCGCGGAAGCACCCGAAACGATTTCGGTAAGCTCCTGAGTAATGCTGGCCTGACGAGCTTTGTTGTAAACCAACTGTAACTCTTTGATCAGGTTTCCACCATTATCAGTAGCGGCTTTCATCGCTACCATTCGTGCGGCCTGCTCACTAGCCAGGTTTTCAACGACGCCCTGATAAACCTGCGACTCGATATAACGACGTAGCAGGGTATCCAGCAACGCCTTAGGATCGGGTTCGTAAATGTAATCCCAAGACTTCTTCTTCAGTGTTTCATCATCACTTGCAGGCAATGGTAACAATTGAAGAATAGTTGGCTCCTGAGACATTGTATTGATGAACTTATTCGTCACCACATACAGTTTATCCAAACGCCCTTCATCATAGGCTTGTAGCATAGTGTTAACTGGACCAATCAAGTCCGAAAGCGTTGGGTTATCCCCCATTCCGGTAACTTGAGTCACGACATTGCCGCCCACAGAACCGAAGAATGATACCGCTTTAGAACCGATTAAAGCCAAATCAACCTGAACGTTTTTCTCAGACCATAACTTCATATCTGCTAACAGTTTTTTGAACAAGTTAATGTTCAAGCCACCACACAGACCACGGTCTGTTGAAACAACCAGATACCCGACACGCTTAACTTCACGCTCTTCGAGATATGGATGTTTATATTCCAGATTACCTAACGCTAGGTGACCAATCACACTGCGCATGGTTTCTGCATAAGGACGGCTGGCCGCCATGCGTTCCTGCGTTTTACGCATTTTGGACGCAGCGACCATTTCCATCGCTTTAGTGATCTTTTGTGTATTTTGTACACTTCCGATCTTGGAACGTATCTCTTTTGCGCCGGCCATTTCTGCTTCTCCTTATTAACCAGACGGCCCTAAGAACTGGGCCGAATAGTATTACCAGGACTGAGTTGCTTTAAATGATTCGAGCAGTTTTTTCAACTTGCCTTCGATATCATCGTTATAGCTACCAGCCGGGCCAATTTCGTTCATAAGGTCAGCATGCTCGCGCTGTGCAAAAGAAACTAAAGCAGCTTCAAACGCACCAATTTTCGCTAACTCAACATCATCCAAGAACCCACGTTCTGCCGCGAACAGAGACAGTGCCTGCTCTGCTACTGACATAGGTGCATACTGTTTCTGTTTCAGCAGTTCAGTTACTTTCTGACCATGACTTAACTGTTTACGAGTCGCGTCATCGAGGTCGGAAGCAAACTGAGCAAACGCTGCCAGTTCACGATACTGAGCAAGTGCGGTACGGATACCACCAGACAGTTTCTTGATAATTTTAGTCTGAGCAGCACCACCAACACGAGATACTGAAATACCTGGGTTAACCGCTGGACGAATACCAGAGTTAAACAGGTTAGATTCCAGGAAGATCTGACCATCTGTAATCGAAATTACGTTTGTTGGTACGAATGCAGAAACGTCACCAGCTTGGGTTTCAATGATAGGCAGAGCTGTCAATGAACCTGTTTTGCCTTTAACTTCACCTTTAGTAAAGTTTTCTACGTATTCAGCGTTAACGCGAGCAGCACGCTCAAGTAAACGTGAGTGCAGATAGAAAACGTCACCTGGGTAAGCTTCACGTCCTGGTGGACGACGCAGCAACAGTGAGATTTGACGGTATGCCACAGCCTGTTTAGACAGGTCATCGTATACGATCAGTGCATCTTCACCGCGGTCACGGAAATATTCACCCATCGCGCAACCAGCATATGGTGCTAAGTATTGCAGAGCAGCTGATTCAGATGCTGTAGCAACAACAACGATAGTATTTTGCAGCGCGCCGTGCTCTTCCAGTTTACGAACTACGTTAGAAACGGTAGACGCTTTCTGGCCGATAGCCACGTACACACATTTGATGCCTGAGTCGCGTTGGTTGATGATTGCATCGATAGCCAAAGCAGTTTTACCTGTTTGACGGTCACCGATAACAAGCTCACGCTGACCACGACCGATTGGAATCATGGCATCGACTGATTTATAACCAGTTTGAACTGGTTGATCAACAGATTGACGGTCGATAACACCTGGAGCAATAACTTCTACAGGAGAGAAGCCATCGTTATCAACAGGACCTTTACCATCAATTGGTTGACCCAGTGTATTCACAACACGTCCTAGCAGGCCACGGCCTACTGGAACTTCAAGAATACGACCAGTACATTTAACTTTCATGCCTTCTGCCAAGTCGGCATAAGGACCCATGACGACCGCACCAACAGAGTCACGCTCTAAGTTCAGTGCGATAGCGTAACGGTTGCCAGGCAGCGCGATCATTTCACCCTGCATGACTTCGGCTAAACCGTGAATACGAATAATACCGTCATTAACGGATACAATCGTACCTTCATTGTGAGCTTCACTCACAACATCGAACTGAGCAATACGCTGTTTGATCAGTTCGCTGATTTCGGTGGAATTCAGTTGCATATGCTCCAGTCCCCTTAAGACTGCAAGACGTCAGTTAAACGCTCTAAGCGACCGCGGATACTCCCGTCAATAACGAGGTCTCCAGCACGAATGATCACTCCAGCAATAACAGACTTATCAATTTTGCAATTCAGCTTAACTTTGCGTGACAGACGTTTTTCCATCGCTGCAGAAATTTTAGCTGACTGCTGTTCACTCAGTTCGTTAGCAGAAATTACATCAACTTCAATGGTTGATTCCAGAGAATCACGCAATTGGATAAATTGCGTTAACACTTCTGGTAGCGTCGTTAAACGCCCGTTATCCGCCATAACACGAATCAGATTCTGAACATGCTCGTCAATTTCATCTCCACAAACAGAGATAAACGTTTTAGCTAATGTTTCTGGTGCAATAGAACCAGAAAGCAGCTCTCCAACCTGTTCATTGCGCGTCACCTCAGCGGTGAAGGCTAGCATTTCCTGCCATTTAGCAACAGCTTGGTTTTCCACAGCAAAGTCAAAAGCTGCTTTGGCGTAGGGGCGAGCTACAGTAGCAATTTCAGACATGCCCCTCCCTCCTTACAGTTCAGCGACTAGTTTATCAACGATGTCGCTGTTAGCAGCTTCATCCACGGAACGTTCGATGATCTTCTCGGCACCTGCGATAGCAAGCATCGCAACCTGTTTACGTAACTCTTCACGTGCACGTTTGCGCTCAGCATCAATTTCAGCTTGCGCTTGCGCGACGATTTTTGCACGTTCTGCTTCCGCTTCTGCTTTTGCTTCATCAATCATTTGAACGCGCTGTTTATTCGCTTGTTCAATGATGACTTGTGCTTCAGCTTTCGCTTTTTTCAGTCGGTCGGTTGCGTCGGTTTGCGCCAGTTCCAGGTTCTTTTTAGCACGTTCTGCGGAAGATAAACCGTCAGCAATTTCTTTTTGACGTTTTTCAATGGCCGCCATAATCGGTGGCCATACATACTTCATACAGAACCAAACAAACAGGACAAACGCGATAGCCTGGCCGAGGATTGTTGCATTTAGATTCACAGACAATACCTCATATTCATTAGTGAATTAATGTTCTTACAGTGTTCCGTAACGTTAATTAGGCAACAGCGAACATTACATACAAGCCCAGACCAACAGCAATCATCGGAATAGCATCGACCAGACCCATTACGATAAAGAACTGTGTACGCAGCAGAGGAATTAAATCTGGCTGACGAGCAGCACCTTCTAAAAATTTACCACCTAGGATGCCGATACCGATCGCAGCACCGATCGCCGCTAAGCCCATCATCACAGCGGCAGCCATGTACAGCAGATCCATACTCAGGTTTTCCATGACAGTCTCCAGTTTGTTTCAGTTAATACAATTATTGATAAAATTAAATTAGTGTTCTTCAGATGCCATCGACAGATAAACAACCGTCAGAACCATAAAAATAAAGGCTTGTAGCGTAATAATCAGTATGTGGAAGATAGCCCAAGGTAGGCTTAACAACCACTGTGACCACCACGGAAGCAGAGCCGCGATAAGAATAAAGATCAATTCACCTGCATACATGTTACCAAACAGTCGCAGACCGAGTGATACAGGTTTTGACAGCAGGCTTACCCCTTCAAGAATCAAGTTGACTGGAATGAAGACAGGATGGTTAAAAGGCTGCATTGTGAGCTCTTTTGTAAATCCGCCAATTCCTTTCATTTTGATGCTGTAGAAGAGGATTAGGATAAACACACCAATAGCCATCGATAATGTGACACTAACATCTGCGGTTGGTACTGCACGTAATGCAGGTAACCCGAGATAATGCTCAGCAATATACGGAAGGAAATCAATTGGGAGTAAATCCATTAGGTTCATTAAGAATACCCAGACGAACACAGTTAATGCTAAAGGAGCAATAACTTTGCTCTTGCCGTGATACATATCACGGACTGAGTTATCAACGAAACCAATGATCAGTTCTATTGCAGTCTGTAACTTACCGGGTACGCCACTAGTCGCATTGGCTGCAACTCTTCTAAATAGCCACAGGAACAGAGCCCCGAGAACTACCGAGAAAAAAAGCGAGTCAATGTTCAACGTCCAAAATGTTGGACTAGCGTGGGGATCGACCAACTTAAAGGTACTCAGGTCCAACTGAAGGTTTTTCAGATGGTGGCCTATGTAATCCTCTGTAGTCATCACTTCTCCTGATGCAGACATGATGCCTCTTACCCTTTTGTAGTTTAAAAATACTTACCGTTTAAAAACGGCTGGTGCAACAATCTGAACAATTAGCACCGCTAAATAGGTCAAACCCAGTGGTGTTAATGACGCTTTGAACACACCGAAAGCAACAACTAAGACAGCGATAGTTGTAACAACCTTTAGCCCTGCTCCTAATGCTAAGAACCAGGCAATGCGGACAGGTTCATCCTCTCCTTTTGCTTTCTGAAATTGTGCTAGCAGCATAAATACGATATTTGGTAACCAGCATGCTAACCCACCAGCAAGAGCAGAGGCCCCCCATTCTATACTATTTGCACAGAAAGCCCCACTGAGGATCACTAAAGTTATAAACTGAACAGACAACTGCTTTGCAGCGTGTTTGTTGTCATAAAGGGATACAGACATAACTTTTTGTTTACTCCCAGCTCTTCTCAGCCTCAGAAACGCTAAGTGTTGTATAAAACTGCCTTTGCGTAAATGTGTCAAGAGACAAAAACGTGCAAATTATACGGGCAGGCGAAATGAATTCAATCAGTAAGTAGCGAAAAGGTGAATAAATATTTAATTTTTTCGAGTTGGCGCAGAATTGTCGCTGTAATAATTAATAAATAGTTAATGAATTGCTGCATATATTCACATTAATGTGATAAATATCACATTTGACTTTATCCTCTTTATTTATTCTTTCAACTTTACTGACAACAAAAAATAGATTTAATCTGTAAATCAAACAATTAAAGAATTAGTTTTTTAAGTTAAATTTAAACGTGATAAATCAAATATTTCACTGTTAACTATTTACCTAGCTAAATCGATTAAGTAAAAATTGCCAATTAGCCAGCATTTTTTCTATCAACACTTTATTTTTGAAACTTATTCGTTATTTCCATGTAAATAACACGTGAAAAATAAGTATTTATTCTTTAGCTAAAAATAGAAATAGCCGGTGCTTTTTAACACACCGACTATCGCTCTAAAAGACAAAATATTTTGACAGAAAGCAACTTTATTTTATAGAAACTTTAACTAAATGGCGCTGCTCATCAAGTTCAGGTACTTCAAGCTCTGTAATAGATTCAATCACAAAACCTTCTGGTAGCACCATTTCATCATCACGAATGACACCTTTAAGTGCATAAAAGCGCCCTTCAGATGAAGGTAAATGATGGCACCAACCCAACATATCATTCAGTGAAGCAAATGCGCGGCTAATCACACCATCAAAACCATTTTCAATCCGATATTCTTCAACACGTGATTGAACAGGCTCAATATTAGTTAGCCCTAACTCATGTTGAACCTGTTTTAGAAAGCGTATGCGCTTCCCTAAGCTGTCCAATAAAACAAAATGGGAATCAGGTCGAACAATCGCTAAAGGAACACCAGGCAAACCAGGACCTGTTCCTACATCAATAAATTTTGTTCCGTTGAGTTGACCGTTCACCACTATGCTATCCATGATATGACGGATTAACATCTGCTGTGGGTCACGTACCGATGTCAGGTTATAGGCTTTATTCCATTTCGCTAATAACCCAACATAATCAACTAACTGCTGTTTTTGCTTTTCCGTTAAGTCGATATCGGTTTTTACTAGCAATTGATTAAGTTTTGATAATAAATCCACGTTAAGCGCTCCGGCGTAGCATGCCTTGTTTTTTCAGCCAAACAAGTAAAATAGAGATTGCAGCAGGCGTGATCCCTGAAATTCGCGATGCTTGACCAATAGATGTTGGTTTATGATCGTTTAGTTTCGCCATCACTTCGTTAGACAACCCTTTGACTTGTTTGTAATCAAGGTCAACAGGCAACAAGGTATTTTCATTACGCAGTTGTCTTTCAATTTCTTCTTTTTGACGAGCAATATACCCTTCGTATTTAACTTGGATTTCCACTTGATCCGCAGCTTGAGGATCATCAATACCCGGTGCAAAAAGGTTGAGTGAAGTTAACATCTTATACGTCATTTCTGGGCGACGGAGTAAATCTTCCCCATTTGCTTCTTTAGATAATGGAACGGTTAAAATTCCATCTATTTCTATGTGGTTATCCGATTTAGGATGAACCCAGATATCTTTTAAGCGCTGACGCTCTTTTTCAATCAATTCGACTTTGTTATTAAAATGCGCCCAGCGAACATCATCAACTAAACCTAACTCTCGGCCTTTTTCTGTCAGACGTAAATCTGCATTGTCTTCACGAAGCATCAAACGGTATTCAGCACGTGAGGTAAACATACGGTAAGGTTCTTTTGTCCCTAAAGTACAAAGGTCGTCAACGAGAACACCGATATAAGCTTGGTCACGACGAGGGAACCAACCTTCTAAACCAAAGGCATGTTGTGCAGCATTAAGCCCAGCTAGTAGCCCTTGGGCCCCTGCTTCTTCATAACCTGTTGTACCGTTAATTTGGCCAGCAAAAAATAAGCCATCAATAAATTTACTTTCAAGCGTTTGTTTTAGATCTCTAGGGTCAAAGAAATCATATTCAATAGCATAACCAGGACGAATGATCCTTGCATTTTCCATTCCTTTCATGGAATGAACAATTTGCATTTGAACATCAAATGGTAAGCTGGTGGATATCCCGTTAGGGTAAATTTCATTGCTTGTTAAGCCTTCTGGCTCTAAGAAGATCTGATGTGAGTCTTTATCGGCAAAACGCATAACTTTATCTTCGATCGAAGGGCAATAACGTGGGCCGATCCCTTCAATAACCCCTGCATACATAGGGCTACGATCCAAGTTATTTCTGATCACTTCATGGGTTTTTTCATTGGTATAGGTGATATGACAAGGCATCTGCTGTGGATGTTGATCTTGTGAACCTAAAAATGAAAATACCGGCATTGGATCATCACCTAGCTGTTGAGCTAACTGACTGAAATCAATAGTTCTTGCATCAATACGTGGTGGCGTTCCTGTTTTTAAACGATTAACACGTAAAGGCAATTCTCTCAAACGTTGAGAAAGTGAAATTGAAGGGGGATCACCTGCACGACCACCACTGTAATTTTCTAAACCTATATGAATTTTGCCATCAAGGAAAGTACCAACGGTTAATACCACAGCTTTGGCTTTAAATTTTAAGCCCATGCGAGTAATAGCCCCTGTAACTCGATTGTTTTCAACAATTAAGTCTTCTACAGGTTGTTGAAAAATCATCAAATTTGGCTGATTTTCTAAAGCCATTCTAACAGCTTGGCGATAAAGAACACGGTCAGCTTGTGCTCGGGTTGCACGAACTGCAGGCCCTTTGCTGGCATTTAATGTTCTAAATTGAATACCTGCTTTGTCTGTTGCTGTGGCCATTAGACCACCAAGGGCATCAATTTCTCTAACCAGATGCCCCTTACCGATCCCACCGATGGCTGGGTTGCAAGACATCTGGCCCAATGTATCAATATTGTGAGTCAGTAATAGGGTTTGACGCCCCATACGTGCAGCTGCCATTGCTGCTTCAGTACCGGCATGACCACCACCAATTACGATGACGTCAAATTGCTCTGGATAAAACATGTGTGGACCTTAAACGTTAGAAAATGCGGATTGTGCATTTGAGGAGAGAATTCTACTCAAGTTTGAGGAAGAGACCAAGCTTTAGGTTTCTCCCCTATATAATATAAAGATCTTTTTATTTAAAGATCTCTTTATTAGATCTTTTATTAGGATCACTCGTTTCTGTGGATAAGTGGATTTTCACTTTAAAGATCATGAAAGTGTAAAGGATCATATACTGTGAATGATCCGTGATCCATTTGCGTATAAGCTGGGATCAAAAAGGGTACTTATGCACAGGGCATGGGGAACCTAAAACTTATACTCTGGATAACTACGGGTTAATACCGGGATCTTCCCTGAGTTATCCACAGTTGATTGCTGTTATTTTAATCAAATTAGAGTTCGTTTGCCCAAATTTTAACCCATTCCCCTGCGGGATCTTCGGGTATTTCGTGTTGTTGGACATCAATTTCCAAACATTCACCGATCCTTTTAGCCCCTTGCTTGGTTAACAAGTCATCTATTTTATGGATCGCACCACAAAAAGTGTCATATTCAGAGCTACCGATCCCTACCGAGCCAAATTGAACTTGGCTTAGATCAGGAGCACTTTCTTCTATTGAATCAAAAAGAGGTTGAATATTTTCAGGGAGATCACCTGCACCATGTGTTGAGCTCACCACCAGCCATATGCCTTCAAGTGTTAAGTCATCAAGCTCCGGGCCATGTTGAATTTCGGTTTCATGACCGAGTTCTTCTAAAATCTCAGCCATGTGCTCGGCAACATACTCCGCACTGCCCATTGTACTGCCACTTATTAAGGTTACTTTTGTCATGGTGATTCTCTTTCACAATAATAGGGCGCTATTGTACGCTGTGAATGAGCTGGGATCTACCTGTGGATAATGTGGTTATATCATTTTTTTTCTACGGATTGATTGTTCGTAAGATCGGGTTTTGTAAGGAGATCAGTGTTTCTGTGGATTGTATCTCATCAATGGTTTGAATTTTGTTGATAAGTACGTCTTGTAAAGAATCGATAGAACGGCACATTACTTTAATAAAAATGCTGTATTGCCCTGTTGTATAGTACACCTCGACAACTTCTTCTAAGGCATCTAATTTTTTTAGTGCGGTTGGGTAATCTTTTGCACTTTTTAAAATAATGCCAATAAAGCAACAAACATCGAACCCTAATTGTTTTGGGTTTATATCAATACGTGTGCCTTTAATAATTCCTGCTTGTTTCATTTTTTCGACACGGACATGAATTGTCCCGGGGCTAACAGCGAATTTTTTGGCTAATTCAGCATACGGTATGCGTGCATTTGCCATTAATTCGTGAAGTATGTCACGATCGAGATTATCGATTTGATAATTTTCTGGCATTATTTCACCTCTATTTTAACGATTATTCATTTTTATACCTGTTTTTTTATTCAAAATAAACAGTAAAGGCTTTTTTTAATGATGGATATTGAATTTATACCTCATTTTGTTGCTTAATCTATACATCAGCTAATACAGCTAATAAATTATGGGAATAAATTATGGACAAGTCATTTATCGAACATCAGCAACAAATTAGTTTTGTGAAATCATATTTCTCACGTTTACTTGAAAAAGAATTAGGGTTAATTGAAGTTCAAGGGCCAATCCTAAGCCGCTTAGGGGATGGTACTCAAGACAACTTATCTGGCAGCGAAAAAGCCGTTCAAGTGAAAGTGAAATCAATTCCAGGTGCAACCTTTGAAGTGGTTCATTCTTTGGCTAAATGGAAACGTAAAACCTTAGGGCGTTTCGGTTTTAGTAAAGGCCAAGGTTTATACACTCATATGAAAGCGTTGCGTCCGGACGAGGATCGCTTAACCCCAATCCACTCCGTTTATGTTGATCAGTGGGATTGGGAAAAAGTGATGGCAGATGAGGAACGTACACTTCCTTATCTGAAGCAGACAGTGGGTAAAATCTATAAGGCAATAAAAGAAACAGAAGCTGCCGTAAGTAAAGAATTTGGGTTGGCACCGTTCCTGCCTGACCAAATCCACTTTATTCACAGTGAAGAGTTGTTACAGCGCTACCCTGATTTAGATGCGAAAGGGCGTGAACGCGCAATCGCAAAAGAATTAGGCGCAGTATTCTTAATTGGTATCGGTGGTAAGCTATCTAGCGGTGAATCACATGATGTTCGTGCGCCAGACTACGATGACTGGACAACAAAAAATGAAGACGGTTTTTGTGGTTTGAACGGCGACATCATTGTGTGGAACCCTGTTTTACAGGACGCATTTGAGCTTTCTTCAATGGGAATTCGCGTAAGTCCTGAGTGTTTAACTCGTCAATTAAGTTTAACTGGCGATGAAAAACGTATGGAATTAGAGTGGCACCAAGCGTTAGTGAAAGGTGAAATGCCACAAACTATCGGTGGTGGTATTGGCCAGTCTCGCTTAGTTATGCTACTTCTTCAACGCCAACACATTGGCCAAGTGCAATGTGGTGTATGGGGTGCTGAAATGCAAGAATCCGTTGAAGGTATGCTGTAATTAGCGGCTAAAGCGGCGTAACAGCCTGCTTTTTAACCCAGTATCAAAACGCCAAATATGGTCAAAGATCTTCATGATACTGGGTTTCCCATAATTTGATACAGATACCGCATGGAAGCGGTATTTACCTTTCTTCTGCATAGTCTTTATTTTCTGAATTAACTCATCCGGTAAACGCTGAGCAACAAAATCAGAAATCACCACGGCATCTGCATCAATCCACTGTTTTGATTCCAATTTTATTGCGGTTTCTTGCAAACAAGCCGCAAGGTCAGTCCCACCTTTAAATGTTTGATGTAAAAAACGAATACATTGCTCTAAGCCATCAATAGAAAGTAAATCGTAATGCACAATTTCTGTGGAAAATAACATCACATGGCATGAGCGATTATCCGCCAGCGCAATTTTCATTAGCGCGAGGCAAAATGCTTTGGCGCAGCGTTCATTTAAACCGCCCATCGAACCCGATGTATCAATACATACAACAAATGGTCCTCTTGGCTGTTCTTCATTATGGTGGTGGGTAATAGGGCGCAGAACTTTTCTTTCTTGCCAGCTATCTCCTTGTAACCGATAAGTTAGAAGCTGTTTTTCGAGTAATTTTCGATAGAACTCAAATTCAATATCTTCAAGGCCTAACATAGCGAGTTCTGCAGGTAATAACCGTAAAATATCATCACTCTGATTTAAGCCATTAACTTGCTCAGGAACCGTTTCTGGCACTTTTTCCATGATAGCCATTGGTTCAAGAAAAACACTATCATCAGGAATGGATTGAGCGGATTGGCTACGGCCTAATAATTGGGCTATTTTTTCTAATTCAGGCTGCTGACGTAAAAATTCACTGTATCGGCTTAATAATTGGTCATTATAAGCGGAAGTCATGTTCACACCTTTGGTTAAATCCCACAGCCGGCCAGCAGCACGATCATTTTCGCCAAGAATATCTTCTAAATTACCACTTAGAGCCAGTCGGCGTTGTAATTCTGCCAATAATTGTTCTTTTTCCTGTTCTAGTAGCTCTTTATGTAGTGTTGTAACTTGTAAAATTAAGCTAATACGCCATCTTTGAACAAATAATGATTGTCTTGCACTGCGGTTCTCTATTTTCCCACTCTGTAGCTGATATGCCTCACGGTAAAAAGGGGAATCCAGTTGGTGAAGTTTTGCGATGACATTAGGTAATCGGATAAAAAAGGCATCTGTCGAAATCCCAAGGGACTGACGATAAAGTTCAAATTCTTCTGAAAGTTGTGCGGGAACAAGCGCATCTTGCATACGCTGTTTGAGATCCTTTTTCCAACCCGATAAATCTTTGAGTAAAGCTTTTTTTAATCGAGGATGTTTTTCAAAAAATACCGCTAATTGAGGAGTTGCTAGCAAAGATATAATTATCTCTTCAATTAATTGGCCTTCATTAACCGAAAGCAGCATTTCTAATGTGGCTAAACTCATCATCGCTATTCGGCCACTTTACCCGTGATTTGGTTACGTAATTGGTTTAGCTTTTCAGTGAGCTTTATAAAACTTTGTTCAATATCCGCAAGCCAGTGTGGTTCAATAAATAAGTTGGGCTGCTGTTTTTCAAACTGATAGCGCGCGGCTTGAATCTCACCTTGAATTTTATCTAGCTTGTCTAGCCACTCTTGGTTATTTGTATTTGGCGCAAGTGACGAGGTTTTATCTTGAATATATAAAGTAGATGATTGATGACTTACATCTAATAACTGTATCTGGTTTAAATTATTTACCTCAGCAGCAATGTCTTGCGCAAAACCAATCCCATTTAGATGAGCGGACAGTGTCGTTCCTTTATTTAAGAAGGTTATTAGTGACTTTTTATCAGTTGTTACAAAGGTAACTTTCATATTATGCAGTTGAAGTGGACGATGTAAAAACAGGGTAATTCGACCGTCACTGATATTTTCGGGCAATACGTAAGACGCTTTACGAGCAAACATCGCATTGTTTTTATTGACTTTAAATGCATCTTGGTTGTTTTGGTCTTGGGTCGATGACATCCATTGCTGATAAATTTGCTCTATTTCGCGAGTTAACTTTCTCTGTTGCCAGCCATCTTCTTGTAATAATGACTGCAATAGTTGCGGTAAAGTATTCATCGATTGCATGTCATGCCACAGACAATCCTTTAATAACACAAGATCTAGAGGAGATACGCTGTTGCGACCATTAAAGAAAGCACTTGCTTGTAATAGGTAAACTGCTTTTTTCCAGCGCCTATCGGAAACATAAAGTTGTTTATCTGTAGCATCTAACTGCTGGCGTAATTGGTAAATAAGTTCAAAACAGTGATCGGGTAGCGTAATTTTAGGAATTTCTTGTTGCCACTGTTGGTACTCTTCATCACTGATTTTTAAATGCTCTGGCATTTGAGATTCATTCAGCGATGATTTTCCTGTTAACAGTGCGCGAAAATTTTGTTTCTCTTGTACTTTATCCAACCAAATACGTACTAGCATTCTGTCAAATAGCGCCTCGAGGCTATTATCTGCATCGGGTAATTCATTTGATGCAGTTACTAATAACCGCATAGGGATGGATTTTTCTTCATCACCATTACGGAACTTGCGCTCATTTACCGCCGTTAATAAGGTATTTAAAATGGCTGGGCCCGCTTTCCATATTTCATCAAGAAATACGACTTCAGCGTCTGGTAAATAACCTTTGGTTAAACGTTCATATCGTCCTTCATCTTTTAGCGCCTGTATTGAAAGAGGACCAAAGATTTCTTCCGGTGTTGAAAATCGCGTCATTAAGTATTCAAAAGCGTTTGCGTGACGAAAAGCATATTTCATTCTTCGTGCAATTAAGCTTTTGGCAATACCTGGAGGGCCTAATAGAAATACGCTTTCACCGCTTAATGTGGCTAATAAGCACAAACGAATAGCTTGCTGGCGTTCATATAAACCGCTTTCAAGGTAATTGCTTAATTGGGCTATTCGTTCAGCAAGCTGCATATTCATTCCTTTTATTGTAGAAGCGTTGATATTAAAACTATCAATTTCTTTTATTACATACTGCGACCTATTTTTCCATTTTTCTTTGATATGCTCCAAGAAATTAGAAAAAACGATTCAGCTATAAGTGATTCAATAAGTTATTGTTTTTAAACTTTCTCAACACGAACGAAACGTTTCGATATTGATCACAAATATTAATCATCAATATTGAGTTGTGACTTATCTTTACTATTATTACATGAGCGAAACGTTTCGCTTACTGGAATGGCGGTGAAAAATGAAAAAGGGTGTTTTACTTAATGCCAACGTTACCTCTGTAATCGCAAGATTAGGTCATACAGACCAAATAACGCTTGCTGATGCAGGTTTACCCATTTATCAAGGAACGGAACGTATTGATTTAGCCATTACGCAAGGTTTACCAGATTTCATGTCAGTTTTAAGTGTCATCACCCAAGAGATGCAAGTTGAAAAAGCCATTCTAGCAGAGGAAATCAGCACCATTAACCCACAAATGGAAGCCGCTATTTTGGCTCATTTACAACAGTTAGAAGTCACTCAAAACAATACGATTGAAATTATTTATTGCAGTCATGAACGTTTTAAACAACTCACTCATGACAGTAAAGCAGTGATCCGAACAGGGGAATGTTCACCGTTCGCTAACGTTATTCTTTGTTCTGGTGTGACTTTCTGAGGTGACTATGCAACCTTTATTAGAACTTATCGGGATTGATAAATCATTTCCAGGGGTAAAAGCCCTCAGTGGTGCGACATTGAATGTCTATCCAGGGAAAGTCATGGCGCTGGTGGGGGAAAATGGGGCTGGCAAATCAACCATGATGAAAGTGCTGACAGGTATTTATAAAAAAGATGCCGGGCAAATCCGCTATTTAGGCAAAGAAGTGGCGTTTAATGGGCCCAAAAGTTCCCAAGAGGCGGGTATTGGGATTATCCACCAAGAACTCAACCTGATCCCTGAATTAACCATCGCTGAAAATATTTTTCTAGGCCGAGAGTATGTTAATGCATTTGGCAAAATTAACTGGAAAAAAATGTTCAGTGAGTCTGACAAACTGCTTAAACGGCTTAACCTTGATTATGATAGCCATCAAACTATTGCAGAGCTTTCTATCGGCGAACAACAAATGGTCGAAATCGCCAAAGTCCTTAGCTTCCAATCACAAGTGATTATCATGGATGAACCCACTGATGCGCTAACGGACACGGAAACAGAATCCTTATTTAGAGTTATCGAAGACTTAAAAGCTCAAGGCTGTGGCATTGTTTATATTTCTCATCGTTTAAAAGAAATTTTTGAAATTTGCGACGATGTAACGGTGTTTCGCGATGGCCAGTTTATTGGTGAGAAACCCGTGAGTGAATTAGAAGAAGAAAAACTCATTGAAATGATGGTTGGTCGTAAACTTGAAGACCAATATCCAAGGGTTGAGGTAGAAACTGGAAAAATTAGGCTGCAGCTTGAAGATGTATCTGGACCTGGTGTAACAAATGCCAATTTCACCCTAAAGAGTGGGGAAATTTTAGGTGTATCTGGTTTGATGGGCGCGGGGCGTACAGAGTTGATGAAAATCATCTACGGCGCGGCGACAAAAAAATCAGGTACGATAAAACTGGAAGGCAAACCCGTAACACTGAAAACACCACAAGATGGCTTAAACAGTGGCATTGTTTATATTTCAGAAGACCGTAAACGTGATGGATTAGTATTAGGCATGTCAGTGAAAGAAAATATGTCATTGACGGCATTACGTTATTTTAGTCGTGCGGGGGGAAGTCTCAAGCATGGTGAAGAGCAGCAAACCGTTAGCGATTTCATTCGGTTATTCAATATTAAAACCCCGTCTATGGACCAAATAATTGGCAACCTTTCTGGTGGTAACCAGCAAAAAGTGGCCATTGCGCGCGGTTTGATGACAAGACCAAAAGTACTGATCCTCGATGAGCCAACTCGTGGTGTAGACGTTGGTGCTAAAAAAGAAATTTATCAACTAATTAACCAGTTTAAAAAAGAAGGGCTGAGTATCATTTTAGTTTCTTCAGAAATGCCTGAAGTAATAGGAATGAGTGACCGCATTTTGGTGATGCACGAAGGTCATATCAGCGGCGAATTTTCAGCCAAAGACGCGACTCAGGAAGCCTTAATGGCTGCCGCAGTGGGTAAAAATTATGGCTCAGTTCAGGAGTTATCAGTATGAGTTCAACTACCGCATCATCAAAACGCTGGTTCAGCAAAGCATGGCTGATGGAGCAAAAATCATTAATCGCACTATTAGTTTTGATTGCAATCGTATCAACATTAAGCCCGAATTTTTTTACGGTTAATAACCTATTCAATATCTTACAACAAACCTCCGTCAACGCCATTATGGCGGTTGGGATGACATTAGTTATCTTAACGTCAGGAATCGACCTTTCTGTTGGGTCCTTATTGGCCTTAACGGGAGCGGTTGCAGCCTCCATGGTCGGGGCGGAAGTTAACGCATTAGTGGCTGTTGCGGGAGCACTAGCACTTGGTGCTGCTATCGGTGCATGTACAGGAGTGATTGTTGCAAAAGGAAAAGTCCAAGCTTTCATTGCGACTTTAGTCATGATGCTACTACTGCGTGGTGTGACACGAGTTTATACAGACGGCAGCCCTATCAATACAGGATTTAGTGATAACGCAGATTTATTCGGTTGGTTTGGTATTGGCCGTCCATTTGGTATTCCAACTCCAGTCTGGTTAATGATCATCGTTTTTGCTGCTGCGTGGTATATGTTGCATCATACTCGCCTTGGTCTTTACATCTACGCACTTGGTGGGAATGAAGCGGCTACCCGTCTTTCTGGTATTAATGTTGACCGTATTAAAATAGTGGTTTATGCCTTATGTGGACTGCTAGCGGCATTGGCGAGTGTCATTGAAGTTGCACGTTTATCATCAGCTCAGCCAATGGCAGGTAATGGGTATGAACTTGATGCTATCGCTGCGGTTGTACTTGGTGGTACCAGCCTTGCTGGTGGTAAGGGGCGTATCGTCGGAACATTGATTGGTGCGCTTATCCTTGGTTTCTTAAACAATGGATTAAACTTATTAGGTATTTCGTCAAACTACCAGATGATTGTTAAAGCTGTCGTCATCTTACTCGCTGTACTTGTTGATAATAAAAAGTAACCCTACAGGAAAATTATTATGAAACTGAACAAACTAGCAACGTTATTATCTGCAGTTGCACTGAGTGCAACCGTTAGTGTCAATGCGATGGCGAAAGATAGCATTGCACTCGTAATTTCTACATTGAATAACCCGTTCTTTGTGACGATGAAAGATAGCGCACAAAAAGAAGCGGATAAATTGGGTTATGAGCTGATTGTTTTAGATTCCCAAGATAATCCAGCTAAAGAATTAGCCAACGTTCAAGATTTAACCGTTCGTGGTACAAAATTAATGTTAATTAACCCAACGGATTCAGATGCGGTGGGTAACTCAATATTAATGGCTAATAAAGCAAATATACCTGTCATCACTTTGGATAGAGCAGCTAACAAAGGTGAAGTTGTCAGCCATGTGGCATCAGATAACCGCATGGGCGGGAAAATGGCTGCCGACTATATTGCACAAAAAACAGGCAATGAAGCGAAAGTGATTCAATTAGAAGGTATTTCAGGTACATCAGCAGCGCGTGAGCGCGGTGAAGGTTTTAGTACTGGAGCAAAAGAGCACAAATTCAATTTACTGGCGAGCCAACCTGCTGATTTCGATAGAACAAAAGGCTTGAACGTAATGCAAAACTTGTTAACGGCACATCCCGCTGTTCAAGCGGTATTTGCTCAAAATGATGAAATGGCATTAGGGGCATTAAGAGCTTTACAAACCGCAGGCCGTACTGATGTTCTGGTTGTCGGTTTTGATGGAACAAATGATGGTATCAAAGCTGTTGAAGGTGGAAAATTAGGTGCAACTATTGCACAGCGCCCAGACCAAATTGGGATTGTTGGTGTTCAGATTGCAGATAAAGTCTTAAAAGGCGAAAAAGTGGATTCAACGGTTCCGGTTGAATTAGAATTAGTGGTAAAACAATAAGATAAAAACCGCCGCGGCATACTGCGGCGGTTTATTTTAGTTTGCAATTCATTGGGTCATCAAAAAAGGAAATAAACGTTATGGGTACAGCAAAACTGGTGGTTCTCGGTAGTATCAATGCGGATCATATATTAAATGTTAAGCATTTCCCTCAGCCGGGTGAAACCGTTAGAGGCGATCATTACCAAGTTGCATTTGGCGGGAAAGGCGCCAACCAAGCTGTTGCAGCAGGTCGCAGTGGTGCTGACATAACGTTTATTGCTTGTGTTGGTGATGACGATATTGGTGTGAGTATAAAAAAACAGTTATCTCTCGATAATATTAAAACTGAATGTATTGATGCAATTGAAGGTGAAACGACAGGTGTCGCCCTCATTTATGTGAATCAACAAGGGGAAAATACAATTGGCATCAATGCAGGTGCAAATGCGCAACTAACCAAGGCAAGGTTAGCTCATTATCAGCAAAAAATTGTGGAAGCGGACGCGGTATTGATGCAACTGGAATCCCCCATTGAAACAGTACAAATGGCCGCTGAAATAGCTAAGAAAAACAATACGAAAGTCATTTTGAACCCTGCACCTGCTCAATCATTACCTGATTCATTATTATCATTAGTTGATATCATCACACCAAATGAAACAGAAGCTGAACACTTAACAGGTATTGCGGTTAATGATAATCAAGGTGCTCAGGATGCAGCTGAAGCCTTACATCAAAAAGGTATTAGTAAAGTGATGATAACACTTGGTTCTCGAGGTGTTTGGTATAGTGAAAAAGGTGCAGAAGGTAAAATAATTTCTGCATTTCGCGTAAAAGCAGTGGATACTATTGCCGCAGGTGATACATTCAATGGGGCTTACGTTACTGCACTGCTTGAAGGTAAGGCTGACGAAGAAGCGATTATTTTTGCTCATGCGGCGGCGGCGATAGCTGTGACTCGCCCAGGAGCTCAACCGTCTGTTCCATGGCGTAAAGAAATTGACCAGTTTTTGACTCAACAGGATTAACTTGTGGCAACAATGAAAGATGTGGCACGCCTTGCGGGGGTGTCGACATCCACCGTCTCTCACGTTATTAATCAAAATCGCTATGTCAGCGAGAGCATTACCACTCGCGTTAAAAATGCGATTGAAGAGTTAAACTATGCCCCTTCTGCGTTAGCGCGTAGTTTAAAAATGAATCGTACTAATACGATTGGGATGTTACTGACAACAAGTAATAACCCATTCTACGCAGAAGTAGTGCGGGGGGTAGAGCGGAGTTGTTACGAACGCGGTTATAGTTTGATTTTGTGCAACACTGAAGGTGACCTTCAGCGGATGAATCATAGTTTAGAAACGTTGCTACAAAAGCGTGTTGATGGGCTATTGATTATGTGCACAGAAGTTCAAGGGCCATCAAAAAATGTTTTGGCTCGTTACCCCGCTGTGCCAACGGTTATGATGGACTGGTCACCATTCGAATCAGATGGCGATATCATTCAAGATAACTCTTTTCTTGGTGGGGAAATAGCCACTCGTTACCTTATTGAATCTGGTTTTACCCGTATTGCATGTATTGCAGGACCACAAGACAAATCACCAGCAAGGGCACGCCATCAAGGTTTTATTCAAGCCATGACAGATGGCGGCATTAATATTTATGATGATTATATCATTTTCAGTGATTTTGAATTTGCTGGTGGGTTTGAGTCTATGAATAAACTGCTTAGCTTACCTGTCCCTCCCGAGGCTATTTTTGCCGGTAATGATGCGATGGCGGTGGGAGCTTATCAAGCGATATACCAAAAGGGCTTGAAAGTACCTGATGATATTTCAATTATTGGTTATGATGATATCGATCTTTCACCTTATATGATCCCACCACTAACAACAATTCATCAGCCAAAAGATAAGTTAGGCCAACAGGCTGTTGACCAACTTATTTATCGTATGGATAACCCAGAGGCAAAGGCGAGCGTTTTGGTTCTTACCCCTGAGCTAATTGAGCGCCAATCGGTTAAAAAATATTAATTCTTCGCTTTTTTGGTTTTGTTTTTTATTAAATTATCACCGTCTGTCTTACTTAATAATAAGAAGACAAAAGCTGAGATAAGCGTAATGACACCAACGGTAATAAAAGTGTAGTGAAAATTATCGACCGTATTGCTATTAGGTTGTCCACCATAGAAGTTTAAGATTGCAGCACTGACTGCAATACCGAAGCTTATCGATAGTTGCTGAGTCACCGCTAACATACTATTTCCCGCACTTGCATTATTGTCTGTTAAATCAGCCAAGCAAATAGTATTCATTGCGGTGAACTGCACTGACATTACCATTCCTAAAATGAATAAAGGTACGATTAACAGGTAAATCGACATACTTGGTGATTGTAAGGAAAACTGTGCGATCATTAATCCAATAATAATGGTGATAACAAATAATGTATTACGGTAGCCATACTTAGTTAGGACCCGAGTAACTCCCGATTTAGCAGTGATTGACCCTATTGCTAGTGGTGCCATCATCATTCCTGCCACAACGGCTTCGTAACCAAAACCCACCTGCAACATTAATGGCATTAAAAATGGAATACTGCCTGTTCCTAAGCGTGTCGCGATATTACCACTGATCCCAATAGAAAATGTACGCGTTTTAAATAAATTCAATGGGATTATTGCGTGCTTAGTGCGTCTTGCATGGAAAATATAAACAAATAAGAAGAGAAAGCCGACTAAGACAATAGTGACTGGAATCGATGTTGAAAGAGATTTATCACTGAATAAGTCTAAGCTGACAGATAGCATGACTAAGCCGGAACCAAACAATAAGAACCCTAAAGTATCAAATTTACGTTTTGGCATTTTAAAGTCAGGCATATGTTTTAAGGCATAAAAAATACCTAAAACACCAATAGGAATATTAATGATAAATATCCAATGCCAAGTTGCATAGGTTACTAAGATACCACCTAATAGAGGCCCCAATATTGGCCCAACTAAACCAGGGATGGTGACGAAATTTAAGATAGGTAATAACTCACTTCGAGGGTAAGCCCTTATTAAGGCTAAGCGGGCGACTGGCATCATCATTGCCCCACCAATTCCTTGAATAACCCTAGAGGTCACTAAGAAATTTAAGGAAGGCGAAAGGGCACAAAGTAATGAACCAAGAGAAAATAAAGAAACCGCTAAAATAAATATACGTCTTGTACCAAATCTATCTGCAAACCAGCCGCTAACAGGAATCAATAGAGCAACAGTAAGCGTATAACTGACTACGGCTGATTGCATCGCAAGCGGCGAGTGATCAAGGCTTCTTGCAATATCAGGTAAAGCCGTATTCAAAATTGTGGCATCAAGCGCTTGCATGAAAAAGGCCATTGCCGCAATCCATGGAAGGCCAGACATATTTTTCGCTGTTTTGAACATCAGTTACCTATACAAATAAATGAAAGCTTTAATGGAATATTGTTTTGTTAGTCTTGCTTTTGGGTAATCGTTAGTAAGTTATAGCAAAGGTCGAGTGCTACTGTACTTTTACCATGAATAATTGCATTGGCAAGTTGTTGATGAATTTCGACCTCTATAACCTCATTATTAGTAATGACATCAAAGTAACGCAGATAAATAGAACGGAATAAATTAGCAAAAGAAATTAAGAAAGGATTGGCACAAGCTTTGTAAATAGTTAAATGGAAATGATAATCAACTTTCACCCAATGCGCTCTGTCAAATTCTTTGGCTAGTAATTGCATTTCACTTGCTAACAGTTGTAATGATTGCTTTTGTTCTTTTGTTGCATGTATAGCTGCAAGATAACAAGCTTGAGGTTCTATCGCTAGTCTAACCATTTTAAAGTGTTCCATCACGACAGATTGCTCTTCGATATTGGACCACCATGTTAAGAGATCTTGGTCTAAAAAATTCCAATTTGAGGGAGGCATAACCCGGGTACCTATTTTGGGGCGAGCTAATACCATACCTTTTGCAGCTAATATTTTTATTGCTTCTCTTATTGCTGTTCGACTTGCTTGGAATTGTTCTGATAATTCTAATTCGCTGGGTAAAATGGAATCAGGTAAATAGGCGCTGGTTAAAATCAACTGGCCAAGATTTTCTGCAATAATATAAGAGCGATTTTTTTGTGAGGCTGTTTGTTGCTTACTTAATTCCATAATTCATCTCAAAGCATAATTCTTAGATGCATATATTACGTGAGTAGATGTGTGATTGCTGCTTAAATAGTCAACATATAGACCTAATTTAACTTATAAATATGTTTTTGGCTAAAAAAAACACGAACAAAATAAAAACGCAAAAAAACACTTGCGAGAATTTTTCGACTCCCTATAATGCGCATCCGTTGTCACGACAAACCGGTTAGAAGAAAGC
>NZ_JAXADV010000097.1:0-242 GCF_033901115.1 Providencia sp. CIM-Carb-044 | reverse complement strand
CCAGCAACGTCGGTTCGAGATGGCGCTCGATGACGCCAACTACCTCTGATAGTTGAGTCGATACTTCGGCGATCACCGCTTCCCTCATGATGTTTAACGTTTGACATGAGGGGCGGCCAAGGGCGCCAGCCCTTGGACGTCCCCCTCGATGGAAGGGTTAGGCAACACTGCGTGTTCGCTCGAATGCCTGGCGTGTTTGAACCATGTACACGGCTGGACCATCTGGGGTGGTTACGGTACCT
>NZ_JAXADV010000096.1:0-244 GCF_033901115.1 Providencia sp. CIM-Carb-044 | reverse complement strand
TCCGTAGCTCAGCTGGATAGAGTACTCGGCTACGAACCGAGCGGTCGGAGGTTCGAATCCTCCCGGATGCACCATCTCTTAGCTAATAATTTAGCATATCAATAATACCTTTTAATTTAACTCAGAAAAGTTATTGAGAATGTATCGATTTCAAATCGAATGAATTTTGCATCCGTAGCTCAGCTGGATAGAGTACTCGGCTACGAACCGAGCGGTCGGAGGTTCGAATCCTCCCGGATGCACC
>NZ_JAXADV010000095.1:0-257 GCF_033901115.1 Providencia sp. CIM-Carb-044 | reverse complement strand
TCATATCATTAGCTTCACTCGTTGTTTCAGGCCTAATATAACCATCATTGACGGCTCTAAGCACACCGATGGCTCTATCTGATATTGATGACATATGATGAACACCATAGTTTGAGCCATTTCCAAATATGCAAGCGAGTAAATCGCCCTCTTTGGCCTTAGTGTTTTTCTTTTTTGATGGCGATATTTTTAAATGCATCTAAGTAACCCGTTTTTTGATGAACATAGTCCATAATTTCAATGATCCCCATATGTTG
>NZ_JAXADV010000094.1:0-269 GCF_033901115.1 Providencia sp. CIM-Carb-044 | reverse complement strand
TGTCATTCATCACCATGATGGGGAAACACCCTATCCACAGTACTCTCGTGATATTCTTAAAATTCCGCTACCCTAAATAATCTGTGAGCTGTTACTCACTACTTTGTATTCACAATATCCATTCCAACCGCTCCCCCTCCATTACTTCTCCTACCCCCTGTTATCCCACCTTCACCAACAGCCACCATCCCCTTCAACAAGTGAGTTGTTACTGACTACTTTGACTCAAGCGGTATCATTCATCACCGTGATGGGGAAACTCCCAATCC
>NZ_JAXADV010000093.1:0-275 GCF_033901115.1 Providencia sp. CIM-Carb-044 | reverse complement strand
AAATATTTTAATGAACGTATTTTGGGATTACAGATAGTTTGCAAGATTAAACTTTCAATCGTTTCATGTTCTTTTTGGGTCTGATATTTTTCAGTTGCTCGAACAAAAAAAAGTGCCATTTTCGCTGTTAGTAACGCTATTTTTTGTTGAGATAATAATTTCATTTCTGCATCAGTAAAACGCATCAGCTTGCCCCCGAGCTTCGCATTATCCGGAAATCCGCGGCGCTCACGCTCAAAGCGGGAAGCGGTTTCCTCTCCCCATAACAATGTCTT
>NZ_JAXADV010000092.1:0-275 GCF_033901115.1 Providencia sp. CIM-Carb-044 | reverse complement strand
TATGAATCGGATATTATTTTAAATGATAAAAAAATTATCCGCGGCGAAAAAATTAAGTTTATTAATCATGACGGAACAATTGAGCCGTGTATTACGGCACAATTAATAAAACGTTTTCCCTTAAATGAAGAAGCGAAAGAAATATTACTTTCTGCTCAAGAAAATGATTGTATTAATTTATTCTCTCTCGATAAAAACGTGGCTATCGATTTTAATGATAGCGAACAAGTCCTGAGTATTTCGATACCTCAGAAATATATGGCATCGACTTATTC
>NZ_JAXADV010000091.1:0-275 GCF_033901115.1 Providencia sp. CIM-Carb-044 | reverse complement strand
TCCACCTTGTATTCCATATTATAGTAGGTCGGAACGTTACTGATGGTGGCTAACCCACGGCTATTCGTCGTCGCATGGCCATTTTCAATCATCACGCCTTGCGCATTTGGCACATCAACCACTAAACGAGATTGGTCACGATAGGTTAAACGGTGCGCAGAAATACCGTGCTGTGTCGCGGTGACCGAGCCACTCATCGTCATACTTAGCGACGTCATGGAATCCGATAATGACCCCGTCACTTGGACTTGGCCGGCATCCGCGCTGTGTGACAC
>NZ_JAXADV010000090.1:0-277 GCF_033901115.1 Providencia sp. CIM-Carb-044 | reverse complement strand
GCGTTGACGGCGGATTTAAACAAACAACTCGCTTTGTTGAAGCAAAAAGAAGACGGGTTGAAGAAAGCTGAAACGGAGAGCCAAACCACCCGTGAGGCACTCGCCAAACAGCAAGCAGACGCAAAAGCCTTAGCGGAGAAAAACCAGCAGCTTGCTGCCGAATTGCAACAAAAAGCACAACAAGCGGAAAAAATTCAAGCGTCCTTAGCCGAGCAGACGGCGAAGGCTGCCGAGAAGGTGGCGTTAGAAGCCGAACTGGCTGAGGCGAAAAAACAGT
>NZ_JAXADV010000008.1:0-189188 GCF_033901115.1 Providencia sp. CIM-Carb-044 | reverse complement strand
TGTAACTCGGCACATTCAAGCCTTAACCCCCAACTGGTTAAATTTTAGGGGGGTGACAACTATCCTGCCAGAGGGGGACCTTCACAGTTGCGTATTCCTCATTACCTGTGATGCTTAGACCTGGTGGCTATAAGTATGAGACCAGTGTTGGTCGCTATGATGGTGGGTATACCGTTGATTCTAAACGATCTGATTTCTTTTTAGGATCTTTAATTTATGGTCTGCCTACAAATAGTACATTATATGGTGGCCTATTATTTGCGGATAATTATTTTTCAGCAGTAGCTGGCTTAGGTGTATCACTAGGCACTTTTGGTGCTTTATCTATGGATATTACCCATGCTACGGCTAATATGGATGGCGATTTAGGAGACCGCGCTGGACAATCATACCGTGTTCGTTATTCGAAAAGTATGATGTCGACAGGGACTTCTATCGATTTAACTGCTTTACGCTATTCTACTCGATCTTATTTTAGTTTTGCTGATTTCAATAACTATGACTATAAGTTGAAGGATGGGGTTGCGCCTTGGATTAACCAACGTCAGAGAGCGAGTTTTACCACTTCTATAACGCAAAGATTGGGAGAATATGGTAGTGTTTTCTTATCAGGAAGCATCTCTGATTACTGGGAAATCAACCGTGAAGTTCGTCAGATGGTGATGGGATATAACGGAACTTATAACAAAATAAACTATGGTATTACATACAGCATAGATAGGATAAAAGATAATACATCTTGGCCTGAAAATAGAATGGTATCAGTAAATGTCAGCATACCGTTCAGCATATTTACCAACAATGTGTTAGCGAAGGATATATATAGTACTTATTCATTTAGCCAGAATAATGATGGCTATATTGATCAGCAAGCAGGAATTTCAGGTAACTTGTTAGATAATAAAATTTATTATGGTATTACGCAAGGGTATGGGAATAAAGGCGTCGGGAATAGTGGTTCTTTAAGTGCTGGTTATTCAGGTTCCTCGGGTAATATTTCCTCTGCATATAGCTATTCTAAGAATAGTCAATCAATGAACGCAAGTGTCAATGGCGGCCTATTATTACATTCGGGTGGTGTTCTATTCGGGCGTACTATGGGAGATAGTATGGCGATCATTGAAGCTGAAGGTGCAGCTGGTACTAAGGTAAGTAACCAAGATGTAGAGGTTAATAATCGAGGTTATGCATTGTATCCTTATATATCTCCTTATAACGCAAATGTTATAAATATGGATGTCAATACACTACCTAATGATGTTCTTCTTAGAGAAACCAGTAAAACGGTTTATCCCGCAGCAGGGGCAATTGTTAAAGTTAAATTTGATACTAAAGTTGGATATCAAGCTGTTATCAACTTAAAAATGTCGAATGGTACTGTGCTGCCGTTTGGGGCTGTAGCATCGTTAATTGAAGAAAATGCAACCGAAGAAAATACAGGTATTGTTGGCGATAATAATCAGTTATTTATGAGTGGGTTACCTGATTCTGGTAAATTGCAAATTCGTTGGGGTGCAAATAGCAACCAACAATGTTTAGCGTCATTCTCTAACTTAGGCAGCATTAATATAAGTAAAGGACAGGCAATCCGTACTATCTCTATTAATTGCCAATAATTTGTTATACCGGACTCTTACCTTATTAAAATTTTAAGAGGGGCTATGAAATTTTTTATTAAAAATAAGTCAATTAATTCACCGTTAATATTGTTGATATCACTGATTTCATTCTTTCCAATGAAATCGATGATAGCAGCTCAGAACGGCGGTACAATGACATTAACATTAGAAGGTATTATTGACTTAGAGCACCCGAAGGCAGCAACGGATCCCTACTTAGTCGAAGGTAGGCTGTCTGGTCGAACTTCTACAACCTATAACTATATTTATGGGTCCAAAACTCAAGCGTGGACATCACCGGATTTTGCGATTTTTTCTATTTCACCTCGCAGTACATCTTGTGTTGATGAGCCTATTGTGGAAGGGGGGCCGAATGCAACTGCAGCCCTGCAGAAAGTTCCTGGAGTCAATAAAGTTGGAATAAAACTTACTCATGCTAGCGGCGCTTATGCCTATATTGTTCCTAGTTTAGGTTTTTCTGTAAAACTTTCAGGAAATAACAATATAGGTTCATCAGGATTCGTTAAAGAAAGCTATAGTGGTGTAGTATTCGAAGATGTACCTAATTTGGTGGATAGAAGTACTAAAGGCAACCGTCAGTGGAAGCTTTGTTACACACCACCGGATGGGACAAGAGCTCCTGGTGGTTATAATTCAAAAAGGAATGTTAGTGTATATATAGCAGGTCCAATGCAAATGTATGCACCTGTGCCTATACAACCTGGCCGTTACTCATATAGTGGAATTCCATTATATGTTGGCTCTTATGGTCAAGATAATGATCAAGATGGTGTTAGTACATTACAAATTTCAACTAGCTTGAACGTTGTAAGGGTTTGTAGTATTTCTGATGTTAGCCAAGACAATTTTACTATTATTGCTGGTAGAGAAACTGAGTTTTTCAGACAATCCAGTTTTAAATATAAATGTACAGCAGATAATAAACCAATTTACATTTCTGCGATCGCTCGTGAAGGAACTGTGGATTCAGCTAACCAACATAAGTTATGGTTCGACCGAACTGGTGGAAACATAACCTCTAATACGCCATATCTGTTAGCATTACCATATGCAGCTGGTAGTAGCGGAAGCTTAACTTGTAAGGACGAAGGAAAAGCGGGCTTATTGAATTTTGCTAACCAAGAAGAAACCTTATTAGGGTTAAACTCTGTTTCTAATGTAGTTCAAGATCTAAATATTAAGTGGGCTATTTGCTTAAATCCGAATACAGAGATAGGAAAGTATAGAGCACGTGTTGAAGTATCTATATATACTAAAGTTTAGCAATATCAGTGGAATTATTTTATTAAGAAAATTGGGTGATAAAATGTTTTTCCGTTCACTAGGGTTAGTTCCATTATTTTTATCTTTATTTTTTAGTTTTATAAGCGTCTCTTGGGGGGAGAATAGAACATTAGTTTTTCCCTACCAAAGAACAACATTTATTGAAGGTGAGAAAAGTGTGTCATTTAGAATTTTGAATGATACAGATAAAACACCTTATTTAATGCAATCATCTGTTGAATTATTAGATGAAGGTAGTGGTCTTGATATAAAAGAAAATAATATAAATATTCCTTTTATGGTCACTCCTCCACTTCATAAGCTGGAAGCTGGCAACTCTTATACTTGGCGAGTTATGTTTATTGGTGATAATGATAAATTAGCGAAAGATAGGGAAACGGTTTATATTGTAAAATATAGAGCTATCCCTCCATTAGACAAAAACATGCGAGAAAATAATAGTAGTATTGATGTCAATACTATTCAAGTCCTTCACTTTAAAGTTTATTATAGGCCTAAGCAATTTGCTAATTTAACCATAGAAAATGAGCAAAAAAAGATATCCTTTAGGCGAGAAGGAAATAATATTATAGTTAAAAATAATTCACCAATTTATATGTCCTTTGAAAGTTTGGCTGTTAATGGAGTATCCGTTGATTACAAAGAATTATTTAAGCCAATTAAGCCACTATCAGAGCAAATATTCATTTCAGATAGCAAAATCCGTGATGTAAATACGATTACATGGAGTGTGTTGGATGAATTAGTATTAGAATTGCCTAAAAATACATCAACACTGTAATTTACAGGTAATGTTATAGTATTTAGGGCTAGGAGTAACTTGATTTGTTTAATAATGTAATCCTATGTATTACTGAGAGATCCAAATGCAAGATATAATGTATAAACTGAAGGATTACGAGAAAGAAAAACTATCTACCTTTTTATTTTTTATTCTTTATTTTTTGTTTTTTTTCTCATCTCTAGCCTTTTCAAAATCCGATACTAACTTTCGTCTTGTCATCCATGGCGGAGCAGGGGATATTACAGAACGTTTACTCACTCTTGAATTACAAAAAGGGCATGAAGAGAAATTAAAGGAAGCATTACAGGCAGGATATTCCATTTTAGCTCAAGGTGGCGATAGTATAGATGCCGTTCAAGCGGCTGTGATCGTAATGGAAGACTCTCCGCTATATAACGCAGGTAAAGGGGCTTCTTTAACTACAGATAATAAAGTGGAATTAGATGCTTCTATCATGGATGGTCGCGATCGCAAAGCTGGCGCCGTAGCGGGTGTATCGAATGTAAAAAACCCTATCATGGCCGCCTATAAAGTGATGACTAAAACCCCTTATGTGATGATGGGAGGAACCGGAGCTGAACAATTTGCGAAATCAGAAGGGTTAGATATTGTTGATGAATCCTATTTTATTACTGAAAAACGCAGCGAACAATTAAAGAAAGTGAAAGAGATCAGCCGGAAACTCGATCAAGAAAAGGGAATTAACGCCTCGCTATTTATAGACCCGCTAATGTTTGATTATAAGTATGGCACTGTGGGTGCTGTTGCCGTTGATAGCCGCGGAAATGTTGCCGCAGCAACCTCTACAGGTGGCAGTACTAATAAACATTATGGCCGAATTGGTGATTCACCCATTATTGGAGCTGGAACATATGCGGATAACAATACAGTTGCAATTTCTACAACTGGTTTAGGTGAGGTCTTTATCCGAGGTGTTGCTGCTTATGATGTTGTTGCTCAAATAAAATACGGCAATACGCCATTGGCTGAAGCCACAATGAATACTTTGAATTCAGTGAAAGATATGGGAGGCACTGGAGGTATTATCGCTGTAGATAATAAGGGCAATTTTGTTATGCAATTTAATACTAAAGGTATGTTTCGTGGGATGATTGATCAAAATGGTGTTTCACAAGTTGCAATGTTTGGTCTTCAATAGATTATCTTTCTGATTTTACTTATTTTTTAAGAATTGAATTTGAAATTACTTGTTTCCCATGTTGACGGTTTTGCCTACTTAAGCGTAATTGTTGGTAGGCTTTTTTTTATTGGAGTTGGCATGTAAAAGCAGAAGAAGATTCATCTTTGATAATATAAAGATTATCACTCATTTTAGTTATATTAATATAGTACTTGATTTTATCTTTTTCTAATTGAATGAAATTAGAAAATAGCTTCTCAGGTATATTATCTGAATTGGTTACTGATGAAGATTTAAAGGTAACAACATAATTACCATTGTGGTCAATCGCTAAGTAATTAAAATAAATTGCTCTATTAAGTCGGTAGATTTTTTTATCATCTTTTAAGTAGCCATACATATTCATGCGACCATAATTTTTTGTTGAAATTTGTAAATTAATCTTTTATTTCAAGCTCAACCCATTCTGTGTATTATTATCTTTAATCCATAATATTTCAGAATGGCAGATTTGAACATTGTGATTATTTTTATTGATAACAAAGGATGCGGTTGATGCGGTTGCGATTAAAAATAACGATACGGCAATATATTTTTTCATTCAAATTCTCTGATCATTAATCGATATGCAATCATGTTTAATGTTAATGCTGCTACAAATGCTGAGAGATATATTTTTATCAATGGAATAAGCTTGATTTAAGTCTGACAAAAGAATGATTCTTTTGGGTTCATCACATCGAATATTATATTTATCCAGCTTGCTATGTATTAGATTGATATTATCGCTAGAAACTTTAGCTAGCATATTAACCGGTGCTTGTATGATACATTTTTCACGTGAACTGACTGACAGGTAGTCACTCGTTGGATTTTCCTTAGCCATATAATACCAAAAAAATAAATTAATTAAATAGCATATCGCTATTGTTGAAATAGCTAATAGCAATATTTTTAAAGTTTTTTTGTTTAATATTTTTTTGTTTTTATTTTTAATCGCGAGTGTCGTATTGATATTGCTACTATCGTCTTCTCCAGTTAATAATTCCGAGTTATTGGTATTTTCATCAAGTGATAAGTTTTCTGATATTGTGTTATCAGGGAGTTTTTGAGATAACTCTGAATTTTCGATATAGTCATGCTTACTTATATGGAGGGGATTAATTTCATTATTTTGTTCGTCAGATTTTACGTGTATAACGATATGACTATCAAGACGAAATCCTTTTTTGGGTACTGTAACAATACACTTAGGATCAATACCGACCTGCTCTAATTTTTTTCTTATTTCACTAATGTAAGTATTTAAATTATTATTAGAACCGACAAGGCCATATTCTTCCCATACATTCGTTAAAAGTTCATCTCGTGTTGCGAGTCCTTTTTTTAAATTTAATGAGATAATCTCATCGAATAATCTAGCAGCAGGTTTAGATAATTCAATAAATTGATTTTTATCATCTTTTGAGTATATTAAGCTTGTGTTTTTTTCGAAAATATATTTTTCGTCAATAGTGTAGTCATGTGACTCGTTCATAGATGCCGTCTGCTCTCTAATTAAAATAACGAATAGAAAATCTAAAAGTAATAACAGCCAATTTTAATAAATAGGCTGAATAAATATTATTATTTAACTTCTTGTTGTTATAGTTTAAATAGGGATTCAATTTACTGCAAGTTTTATGCGATGAGCTTTTTTGTAATTAATTAGCAAATTTATTGAATTGATACTTTGGTTGGGTTTAAAAACTGTATTAAAATAATTTTTAGGTGATTTAATTCATATTGCCTACATATTTGTTGTTAAAAAAATATATTAATCCAAATAAATCCATTCTTACCTATGGATGTTCTTTTGTGGGAATAATCCTAGGTATTTGCACTTAAATTAATGCCTTTGTTATTTTATGAGAGACAGAAGTTAATTTTGTAAAGTTTACACTTTATTAGGCGAAGAAATTAATCTTCGCCTAATATATTAAGGATTAATATTTATATTCAATACCTAACCAATAGTTACGGCCTTCTTCAATATAACCATTAGTGTATTCATAGGATTTATCAAATAAGTTGTTCACTGAGGTGTTAACAGAAATACCTTGGCCAAAATCATAATCTAAGCGCAGGTCAGTTTTAGCATAGCCACGTACTTTGCTTTCTGCATCAACATAATTAAATGCCCAACTTCTTGCTTCTTCGGTAATGGTAATGCTAAATGGATCGTATGGCGTGAATTTCACCCAAGCAAAGGCTTTGTGGGTAGGTAATTCGGCAACGTGTTTTACACTGTAGTGCTTAGGATCAGCGTGAATATATCCGTAGCTTAAACCAGCTTCCATCCAATCAGTGATTTGTCCGTTAGTCCCTAAATCAATCCCAAAGTAGTCAACTTTGCTACTATTGCGGTTTTCAAGCACGTATCCCCCATTTTTATTAGTACCAACACGATGGGCCATAATCGCATCAGAGACATGGTTGTAATAAATACTTGATGTATATGACCAAACTGGGGAGATATGACCTTTATAGGTCAAATCGTAAGTTAGGGCTCGTTCTGTATCAATATGAGGATTAATGATAAAGGTATCATCACTTTTCATTTTTTCTTTGGTATAGCGTTCTTTTTGTGTTGGGAAACGGCTTCTTTCTGATACCGAGAACTGTACGGTATCTTCATTTTCTAAATGGTAACGAGCCATCATTTCCCAGTTGAATGCATGTTGGCTATTGCCATCATATTTTTCAAAATCACCTGATTTGTAATCATAACGTTTGCCGTCGGCACTTTTGCGCCAATCGTAACCAATACCAGCGATAATATCGAGATTATCCATCGCAACCCATTGATATTCTGTAGCAATAGAATAGGTATTATCTTTATAGTGGTCGAATGGGACATCTCTCTTTGCACGTGCGCGGTGAACGTCTTCTTTCCAGTGTGCGGCAAATGACAGCATATCTAATTCACGCACGGTGAAGTCAACACGCATGTCAGCCCCATTACTGTAGTCATCATAGCGGCTGTAGTTATAGATACCGTCTTTATAGTCTTTAACAGACCTATATTGATGGAGTGTATTCTTAAATGTGTCGTGGTACAGACGGCTCTGTAACGCGATATCATTGGTTATTTGGGTTGTTCCATTGAAATAAATACTTTCTTTATCATAAGCTGGCCATTGCCAAATTTGAGGTTTGGTGTTTGTTACACTCGGCGGGCTGTTTTTATCACCATCTTGCTTTAGATAGGTAACCACATACTCGTCAGCTTCACGGGGTGTCCAGCCCACTTTCACCATCATACGTTTATCGTCTGTTGCAGAGTTAGGACGGCGTCCATTATTTCCCGCCAATGGGTTATCATTTTCTGAACTCGGGATCCCCATAAAACGTTGCTTATATTGGCTACCACTGACTTGAATAAAACCTAAGTCATTGCGGCCACCTAAGCGTGCACTAATATTGTGGGCATTATCTGCGCCACGAGCGAAACCTTGGTTTAAGCTGATATTGGCCTCAAAAGGTTTTTTAGGGGTAGCGGTGGTTAGGTTAATCGCTCCCCCCATCAAGTTTGGACCTTGTAATAGTGAAGTATATCCAGTTGATAGCTCAACGCTTGCGAGTTCGCTCGTCATAAAGCGCCCTAGGTCAAGGGTGCCATCATAAGGGACATAAGTTGGGATGCCATCAAAAAAGATAGGGACTTGGCGGCTATCAAATCCACGTACATTCACTTGGGTTTCGTTGCGATTACCTGATTTTTGAATGGATACACCTGGCATTGTACTCAGTGCTTGTGCAACGTTGGTTTTATTCAATTGTGTCATTTGCTCTTGCGTGATGACATTTGGATCCGCTGCTAATGGTGTACTCCAAACAGACATCACGTCAGTGTTTTTTTCTGCTTTAGGGTCAGACGCGGCGTGTCCCTGTGCTGCGAATAAAGCCATCCCAACCAAATAGGTAATTTGTTTTATTTTCATTATCTCTTTCCAGTTTTATGAATAACGATATATTATTTTTTATATAACGATATGCGTCATTAACCACAAGCGAATGCAGCCTACGAGGTAGGCTGTTTTTACAAATGATTTTTTTGACGCTAACTACTTAGGTTACTGCTTAAAAATATGTACTTTAATATCTCGCGGTGCTGCGTAGTAAGGGGCTGATGTAACCAATAATGGCACCCCTGTTTGTGCGAATGCTTCGATTGTTTTTAAATTAATTCCACCTGCAATGGACAGTCGACAAGGCCGACTTTGTTGCTTGGTGAGTTCTTGTAGCCGCTGAATTTGTTCAATGGGCAATTTATCTAGCTGAATAATATCGGCTTGCGCATTGATAGCGAGAATGGCTTGTTCATAGTCATCCGCCTCAACAATAATCATTTTTTCAGGGGCGGCTTGGCGTAGTGTTTTAATATGACTCACCCAATCATTTGGATTTTCAAGGCATTGGCGATGATTGGTGAACAGTAAAATACTTTCTGCACTACCTGCTCGGTGAATAATAGCGCCCCCAGCCAAAATCGCAGTTAAGGCAAGGGGTTTAGTATGAGGAATGGTTTTTCGCGTGCACGCAAGTTGCCCATCCGGTTGATATTGATGCAAAATATTTACCATTTGCTGGGTGTAGTGGCTGACACCTCCACACCATTCCAGTACGTTTTGTACCGCTTTCCAGCCCTGATGTAAGGCTTCAATCGGCCCAGTGGCGCGAATTAAAACGCTTTGTGGGGCAACTTGTTGGCCATCTTGAAAGTGACAATCACAAGTGATCCCAAGTTTCTCTAACATACGTCTGGCGATGGTGACCCCACTGATGCAGCCCCCAAATTTGGATGCAAAGGTCATCACCCCCATTTGAGCCTGCAAGCCGAGCGCACGGGTGGTAAGGTCGCCGTACTGGATATCATCTAGCAGTAGTTGGTCGATTAATGTATCAGGCACGTAAATCATAATGTCAGTTCCGATTCATCGACCACATCCCAAGAGACCATTGCCCAATCTCTGGATGGATAAGGGATTGTTTTGCCTAGTGCCGCTTGTTCATCATAATACTGACGTAAGATAGCGGTTTCTCCTGGTGTAATATTTTTAAGGGACCAATTGACACTGTCAGCGAAAGTGTCAAAGCTATCAAATCCACCTTTATTTGGACTTTTAATAAAATCAACGCGCGCATTGATGCCCATTTGATGCAATATATTCACTGCATAAATATAGGTGGGTAAACGAACCACTTCGCGGCCTATTTTGCGAATTATTTTTTCATCAATAAATGTTGGGTTGATGGTATGGGTCGTGTATACCCGCAATTTTGTTTGGCGATTAAGCTTCAGTAAGGCTGCTTTTAAATCATCAACGAGTGTTGAGCGTGACGCCACTGAAATATCGACTTTGGGTAATGAACTCCAGTCATCTTCCCATGCCAGTTGTTCAAAGCGCGCATTGGGAATATTTAATTCTTTCGCCCGCAGTTCAGCCATTTCGAGCATGCCGCGGCTATAATCAATACCTATCGTTTCCTTGAATTCATTAGCAAGGCAAAGGCTAACTGAACCTGGGCCACAGCCCACATCAAGCAAGATTTCAGCGCCTGCTAAATCCATTAATTCACGAAAGCGCACTAAGTATGGGTCATGGGGATTAGCGCAAGTTTGCGCCATTTGTTGTGCTTTTTTATCCCAATGCTCTGGCTCTTTGCGGCTTCGTTGGGCTTGTTGCATATGTTGCTGATACATTTTTGCAAAATTGATTTGATTAATTAACATGATCCCTGACCTTAACTAGAAAATGTTGATGGAAGCTGAAAGTGAGATTGAATGCTGTGTTTATCCACATTATAGAGGGCTGCTAAGTTAGTAAGTGTTAACATACATTTAGATGACCCTTGCCTCGCTTTGTGGTGCTTATCGAGCAAAATAACATTATCAGCGATAGCAGCGGCATGTTGTGGGTGATGGGTTGACATCAATATCGTCATACCATGGGATTTAAGCTTTTCAATTTGCTCAAGCAAGCGAATTTGGTTACCAAAATCAAGGCTAGCGGCAGGCTCATCCATAATTAGAAGTAATGGTTTTTGTATTAAAGCCCTTGCTATCAATACTAACTGTTTTTCTCCGCCACTAAGCGTGCTGTATAGCCGTGTTGCCAAATGTGAAATGCCAAGGTACTTTAGTTGTTGATATGCTAAATTTTTTTCGGTCTCTTTAGGGACTGAAAATAATGAAATATGGGGAGTTAAGCCCATCATGACCATATCGACTACAGTGAAAGTAAAGGGGGTATCATGGGCTTGGGGAACATAGGCGACAGTTTTGGCTATTTCGCGTGGTTTAAAAGTTTGAATTCCTTGCCCATTGAGTAGGATCTCGCCTTTAATTGCAGGTAATAACCCCAGTAAAGTTTTCATTAAGGTGGTTTTACCGCAGCCATTTGCACCTAATAAGCAGCTAATCTCCCCCTTAGGTAATGAAAGATTAATGCCATCAATGATAGCTGTGCCATGATAACCAATTGCGACCTCTTGCAAAGATACAATGCTCATTTCACCCGCCTTGTCTGCAATAAAATAGCTAAAAAGAAGGGCGCACCGATTGCAGAGGTTAAAATGCCTATGGGTAATTCAATCGCGGCGATAGTACGTGCTAAGGTATCAGTAATGAGTAATAAAATAGCTCCAATTGCCAGTGATGCAGGGAGCTGATAGCGAAAGTTAGCACCCACTATCATTCGGGTAATATGTGGCACAATCAAGCCTATCCAACCAATAATTCCAGCAATAGAAACAGCGCTTGCCGTGAGCAGTGTTGCACAAATAATAAAGATAGCTCGAGTTAAACTGACATTGATCCCAAGGCTTTTAGCTTCTTCATCAGATAAGCTGAGTAAATTCATGCGCCAGCGCAATAATAATAGCGGAATAATACCGATAACCATCAGAGGTAATACTGACATTAAATCTGCTTGGGTAATTGATGATAACCCGCCTAAGAGCCAAAAAGTGATGGAAGGCAACTGGGTGTAAGGGTCTGCAAGAATTTTCATCAATGAAATTGCTGAACCACATAACGCACTGATAGCGACACCGACAAGAACCAAAGATAAAATGGGGTCATGTTGACGCGCTAGTCGGGCAATAAAGCACACTAAAGTAACGGTAATTAGGCCACCAATAAATGCACTTAGCTGAATGTAAAATAATGATTGCCCAAAAAAAATACCGATAACAGCCCCCACGCCAGCACCCGCTGAAACCCCTAAAATATCTGGTGAAACCAATGGGTTACGGAACATTCCCTGATAAGCAGCACCTGCAATAGCCAGTCCTCCACCAATAACAATAGCGGCTAATGTGCGCGGGAATCGTATTTGCCAGAAAACGGTTTCATGCCGCGGATTACTCAACTCGCTGTGAGAAGGTAACTGACTAGTGAGCAGGTGATAAAGCTCATTTAGCGTAAGTGAGTACTTACCACTTATCAAGGCGATAATAAAGCTTATTAATAAAATAACGATTAATAAAAGGGATTTTCCGCCTTGTTTCAATACACCATTCATGATTTTTCCATGAGCCAATCAATCTGCTCTAAAGTCAGTGGAGAATGGTAAAAATGGGTAAAAAATTCAGCAATATCATGCTTGATATTTTCGGCAATACTCTTATCGAAATGGCTCTGTAGCCGTCTCATGCCGAGTAAGCGGTTAACTCCCGGAGGCCCATCTAACCAGCCAAATGGCATACCGCTGAAAACCAGTAACTGGTTGTTAGTAATGGCATCTAGCCCTTTCCATAATGCAGAGTTTGTGATCAATTCAATGGCTTCGTCATATTGCGTTATAATGATGTCAGGGTTCCATTGATATAATTGCTCCATAGAAACCGTTGTCAGTCCATGGAAGTTAGGGATATCAACTACATTACGCAAACCAAGCATTTCAATGGCTTCAGTATGAATTGAGCCTTTAGCGCCGGTTTCTAAACCTTTTGCTCCTCTCGCGAGGTAAAAACTTAGTGATTTCTGTTGGTTTTGATGAGCAAATAAGGCAGCATCATCAATATAGCGTTGAGCAAGTTGGCCTAACTTTTGAGCTTGTGGGATAACGCCTAAAACCTCACCGAGTTGCATAAGCTGTTGTGGCGCATCTTTTAACCCTCCAGCCATTAATAAATAAGGTACATGGGTTTGTTGGGCAACCTTTTCTGCTTGTGAAAGATAGGTATCATTAATATTACCAGTATCAATAATTAAATCTGGGTTATAGGATAGAAGCTGTTCCAAGGAAAGCGTACTGCCTCGACCTGCTAAACGACCATATACGGGTAATTCGAGCCATTGCGCTGCAAAAAGGCCACTGTGTCCTTTTTTCAGTGAAATTGAGGAAAATCCCACCATTTTTTCGGGGGCTAATGCGAACATCAATAGATCAGAAGGGGGGCCAGAGCTGATGACGCGTTGAATATCCTTTGGCGTCGGAAGATGACCAAATAAAGCTTTTTCAACTGCTGGACGAGTTTGTGCGAAGCTCGGCAAACTGTAAAAAGCAGCAAGTACTGCACTTGATTTAAGGAACTGCCTACGATTGATCGCCATAGTCTAATTTCATCTATTCGTTATAATAATAATTATATAGCGCGAAAATTAGCGGAGTCATGATAGAGAGTCAACTATAAAAATCGCATTGTTCGGAAAATTCGACATTTATGTGATGTAAATCAGTAACAAAGATTGCTATCCATTAACAGATAGCAGAACATGGTTATCGTTAACGAATTGGATATCGCTTTGAACTTATGAAGAAAAAAAGACCTTCTCTACAGGATGTTGCCGACCAAGTTGGCGTCACAAAAATGACGGTGAGCCGTTTTCTACGAAACCCAGATCAGGTTTCAGAAGCTTTACGTGAGAAAATCGCCCAAGCTGTGGAGGCTTCCGGGTATATTCCAAATAAGGCGCCCGATATTTTATCGAATTCAACTAGCCATGCTATTGGGGTGTTGCTTCCTTCATTAACTAACCAAGTTTTTGCCGAAGTGATTCGTGGAATTGAAGCCGTGACAGACCGCCATGGCTACCAAACCATGCTCGCTCACTATGGTTATCAGCCCGAAAAAGAAGAAGAGCGGCTGACTTCACTACTTTCTTATAATATTGATGGCGTGATTTTAGCCGAACGAACACACACTGAACGAACGCTGCGCATGTTGAAAACCGCGGGGATCCCCGTTGTTGAGATTATGGATAGCGTTTCTCCTTGCCTAGATATTGCAGTTGGTATTGATAACTTTGAAGCGTCTCGCCAAATGACTCGGGCGATGATTGAGCGTGGCTGCCGTAAGGTTGTGTACTTAGGCGCAAGACATGATGAACGTACTTTTATCCGCTTGAAAGGTTATGAACAGGCAATGCTCGATGCTAATCTTGAACCACGTAATGTGATGACGCAGGCTAGCTCATCGTATTCGCTAGGTGCCCAACTACTGCACGACTGCCGTGATAAGTACCCAGATACCGACGGTTTATTCTGTACCAATGATGACTTAGCGATAGGGGCTATTTTTGAATGCCAACGTTTAGGGATTCAAATTCCGCAAGACCTTGCTATTTCAGGTTTCCATGGTCACGACGTAGGGCAAGTGATGACGCCAAAACTGGCGAGTATTTTGACGCCAAGAGACCAAATGGGGCGTAAGGCGGCAGAAGTCTTGTTGGCAAGAATGTCGGGTAAGAAGCTAACGGATACGCATTTTGATGTGGGGTTTTGTGTCCTTACTGGCGAAAGTATCTAATTATTCCTCGTCATACTTCGCGCTGTCGCGTTGTTGCCTGTACTCGCCAACCCTAGTCACATACTTATGTATGCTCCTAGGGCTTGACTCGCTTGGCGCCTAGCGACAACACGAACTATTTAGAGGAATGCTTTAAGGGGAGTAATAAAGTTTAAATATACTTTTTGTTTTTTGTTTCTATATTGATTGCGAGTTTTGCTTTGTCTTTCACCTGCCTCTTCTGAAGTCAGTTTGAGAGTATCATCACAGATCTGTTTTCTTCTTCACCAATTTGATTGCCAAATAAATCCGCACTGATGATAATGTTACCCGTAACTTGTTACCGGTAACAAAAGCCGGTTTTTAACTAAAGCCAGGACAATAGTGAATATCTGAGGAGTTTCCTATGAATGATACCCAAAAACAAAACTATACATTTGTACTAATGGGGGTATCGGGTAGTGGTAAGTCTGCTGTTGCTACCGGTGTTGCACAGCAACTACAAGCTGCTTTCCTTGATGGTGACTTTCTTCACCCTAAATCAAATATTTTAAAAATGGCATCTGGTCATGCATTAAATGATGACGACCGTAAACCTTGGTTAGTCGCACTAAATAATGCCATTTTTGCAATGCAAAGAACTAATAAGATATCGCTGGTAGTTAGCTCTGCACTGAAAAAAAGCTATCGTGATATCTTAAGAGAGGGGAACCACAACCTCTATTTTATTTACCTAAAAGGTGATGCGGTTGTTATTGAAGAAAGATTGAAAGCACGTAAAGGGCATTTCTTTAAGCCTGAAATGCTGAAATCGCAATTTGATGCCTTACAAGAACCTGGCGCGGATGAACCTGATGTGCAGGTTGTTGATATTCGCCCATCCTTAGAAAACGTGATTGAAAATACGTGTTCTACTATTCGTAAGATTGTCGCTGGAGATAACTAATGAATACCCCAGAAACATTAAGCACGTTAACGCTCGTGCTGACGGCAGTCGGCTCTGTCGTTTTACTACTTTTTTTAGTGATGTATGCTCGTTTACATGCTTTTGTTGCACTCATGATTGTTTCTATTGGTGCCGGTTTATTTTCAGGTATGCCAGTACAACAGATCACGGAAACCATGCAAAAAGGAATGGCGGGAACCTTAGGTTTTCTTGCTATCGTAGTCGCTCTTGGGGCAATGTTCGGTAAAATTTTACATGAAACAGGGGCATTAGATCAGATTGCGAATAAGCTACTTAACCTATTCGGTGAAAAGAATGCTCACTATGCAGTGGGTGTCGCAGGGCTGATTTGTGCGCTACCACTCTTCTTTGATGTGGCTATTGTCTTGTTAATTGGTGTGGTGTTTGCGGTAGCGAACCGCACAGGCCATAACGTTGTTCGCCTTGCTATTCCATTATTTGCTGGGGTAGCCGCTGCGGCAGCGTTTTTATTACCGGGGCCAACACCAATGCTAGTTGCATCACAAATGGGGGCAGACTATGGCTGGATGATTTTAATTGGTTTGTGTGCTGCTATCCCAGGTATGATTTTAGCAGGGCCATTATTTGGTAAGTTTATCAGTAACTTTGTTCATATTGATATTCCAGCAGATTATCAAGCGCCAAATACAGAACATGGCAAAATGCCAAGCTTTGGATTTAGCTTGTGTTTAGTGCTTTTCCCGTTGGTATTAGTGGGTTTAAAAACAATCGGAACGCATTTAGTTGAAAAAGGAACCCCCCTTGAGCATTGGTTAGAGTTTATCGGTCACCCTTTCACCGCATTACTGTTAGCGTGTTTACTGGCGATTTATGGCCTAGGTTTCCGTTATGGTATGGATAAAGAAAAAGTCATGGCGATTTGTTCCGCAGCGATTCAACCTGCTGGGATCATTTTACTTGTGACGGGTGCTGGTGGCGTATTCAAACAAATTTTAGTGGATTCAGGTGTAGGCCCTGCACTAGGTGACTCTTTAATTGGTGCTGGTTTACCAATTGCTGTTGCTTGCTTTGTATTAGCGGGTGCAGTGCGTGTCATTCAAGGTTCTGCAACGGTTGCATGTTTAACAGCGGTAGGTTTAGTGCTACCTGTTATCAGTGAGTTAGGTTACTCAGGAGCACAGCTGGCAGCATTAGCTATCTGTATTTCTGGCGGTTCATTGATCTTAAGCCACGTGAATGACTCTGGTTTCTGGTTATATGGAAAATTCACTGGTGCGACAGAAGCGCAAACGCTAAAAACATGGACGGTAATGGAAACTATCCTTGGTACGACAGGGGCAATTGTCGGTATGGTGTTCTTCATGTTCTTGTAATGTATTTTATGAAAATACATCAGAGCTAAATGTATTGAATTAAAACGCCCGCTATTAAGTGGGCGTTTTGCTTATTTAGCTTAGGCTAATTTTAGGGATGATAATTTTATTATGGTGTTGTGGCGAATTAATGTGTTTAGCATGACCCGGTGATAATGCAATATGCTTCGTAAAAAATGAGGTTAGTCCTAAGTCGTGAGTAGAAAAGAAAATAATTGATTTATCTAATTCAAACTCTTGCCTCATTAATTGTAAGAATGAGAGTGCATCAGAGGTCGCCATAAATGATGTCGATTCGTCTAAGAATATCATTTCAGGTTGTTTTATCAGAGTCAGAGCGAGCTGTAACTTTTGTTTTTCCCCTGTAGATGCGGCGATATCGGTGATGAGTGTATCGTCTAAGGTTTCCTTACTAATCAGTAAGGATGGGCAACATAATTTGGTAAGGTGAACAATTGTATTGTTATCGAATACACCGTAGAAATTAAAATTATCACGAATGCTGCCATGAATAAATGTTGAAATACCATTATGGTAGGCAATTTTTTCTGTTAAAAAGCATTGGGAAATTTCATCGATACCAATACCATTGATTGTAATATCCCCTGATGAGTATTCTGAAATCCCACATAATGCTTTCATTAGTGATGTCTTTCCTACGCCTGAAATACCAGTAATACCAATAACATCGCCGGGTTTGGCTTCAACATCAAGCTGATTAATAATGGTTTTACCATTAATGCTAACGCTAAGATTTTTTGCACTAAAATGTTTTATTGAATCTGTTGTTATACCATCTGCTTTGAAATGGATAAGTGGGTTGTTTTTTAACTGATCAATACTGGATTTGATATGAAATAGATGTGTTTTCACCATAAATAAGCGATTAATGGCACTTGTAATTGCACCAGAAAGTCGACTATTAATGATCATCACGGCGATAACAGAAGCCAAGCTTAGACTGCCTTCACCAATAGCCAAATAGCTAGCTACGTACATTACTATCATAGATAAAAACGTATTTACTTTGATAATTTCCATCCAATGGTGATTGGCCTCATTTAGTTTTAATTTTATTTTTTCATCTTCATTAGTTTTTATACTGATGTACTGTTTAAAATGGTTATCTCTGGCAAAACAAAGCTCATGTTTTTTTTGTTCCAATGAGTAGTACATGGCTGATTTTTCATAGTTTAAGGTATTCGCTCGGAGCATGTTTTTATAGGAAAGAAAGCGGATGTGTAGGCATAAAAAGATAAGCCCAGCGTAATAGCTCAATAGCAATAATGAATAAAAACCTAACATACCAAAAATGCAAAATGAAAATAAAATGGCTAACCCGACATCATAAATAATTTGAGGCTTAATTTCCCAAACTTGTAAGATTGATGCTTCTGCTGTTCTCACTTTAATTGAGGCACTTTTACAACTAGATTGTTTTAATAAATTAATAAAATAGCGATTAAAAGTACTGATGTTAAGCTTTATTTTTTTTGTGTTCTGTTCATGAATAATGTGTTTAATAAAAAACTCTAAGCCAATAACGACAATGAAAATAAAACTAATATATAAAAGTGAGCTTATAGATTCACTATAAACTAAGCGGGAGTTAAAAAGATTTGAATATAAAGGTAATAATAGTGCGAATACAATTAAAGGTAATGACAATAAGCTAGATTTTGGTGTTAACTTAATCAGTGATTTATATATGCTCTCTTCATTGAGTGTGTTTTCACTTGCAGAAAATGAAAACAAATGTTTATTTTCAATTAGTTGTTGTGTTATTGCTATGTCGGTTGTTAGATTAGTTAGCTGGCCTCTATGATTTTTGATGATAATATATTTCCCATCTGCTATCTCCATAATAAAGAGAGCTGGTAGCTTTTTTTCATTAAAATCTGAAATAGAAGTGTATTGATAAGTGAAAAAATCATTATTAATAAATTCATTTATATTATTTAAGATATATTTATTATCATAAGAGAGTGCTGGAGAGGAAAATGGTTCTCCTAATATCTTAAAGTATTGATTAATAACATCATGGAAACTACTTTCTTTCATTTTCTTCACTCTTTAGGAAGCAAGCGTTAACCCCTTGATTATCCTTAATAGGTTTTAAGGCTTTAATGTGTACATTAGGCGTGTTTTTTTTAATTAATACCGTGTTATAGATGGTATAGGTCATTGCTGCGTCAAAAGATATGTTATTTCCATAACTGCAATAAACATCAATAGATTTAACCTTTTTATGATCAATTAGTTTTAAGGTGTCATGGCTAAACATTAACGATGTCATGATGTTATTGCCATTGCCATTTTTATTGTCATTATTACTATCGGTATTTATAGATGAAGACGCTTCAGTATTGTGGTTATCAATTCCTATCAATGCCGCCTTGTCTTTATTTTTTTCAGCAGCCATTGTGCTTGATAACACATTAGCTAAGAGCACAGCCATAAGTAATGTCATAGTTGCAACAGCAGCAGATAATGCAGAAATAAAACCTAGCATAAGTCACCAAACGTTAAATATAATGTTATCGCTAATTAATGCGGTTAAATAATGAAGTACTGAAATCTCTTTACTAGAGATATAGAGCATCACTGGCAAACCGTCATGTTCTGGAAGGAGCTCCGTATTTTGTTCTGGTGTAATTTGTACTGAATAATAGCGTTCTTGACTGTTCCGCTCCCTATCACTAAAGGAATCAGCGCTGATTTTTGTAACTTTCCCGTTAATGATTTTTTTAAACCCAGGGGAGTTCACCACAATTTTGGCTGGTAGCTGTGGCGCTATAAAAGGGCGATACTTCGCTAATATTTTACCTTCAATAACCCGCGTACTTTGCTGTTTTTTAATCACCATCACTAAATTTGAGGCTTCAACATACGAACCTTTCTCTAAATCTTTTTCGATACTTAATACAATCCCGTCTGCTGGTGATAACACACTATTCGCTCTTATTTTATTGCGCAGTAATTCCATCTGACCACTGTTTTCTAATTTCTCTTTTTTTAGTCGATTAAGTAAAGTTTCATTTTCTTGTATTTCCCCGATAAGTCGTGCGGTATACTTCTTTTCTTGCAGTGAGATTTCTCGCAATAACCCTTGAGCATTTAATTCACCTGATGCTATTAGCGCGGTGGTGCGGCTGATTTCAGCATTATTATTGAGTTTTTCAATTTCAGGAGCTCTTGCGTTTTTTAATAATAAGTCCTTCTTTTTCAGTATGTTAATTTGATTTTCTAGTTCGCTAGACTCTTTAATTTGTGAGATATATTTATCTCGTAAATTACTTATCTCCATGCGTAAGAGAATATGACCATAGAGTTCTCTATAGGCACTTAAAGTTTTACTTTGTAAGCCCTTTGCAAAGAAAAAATATTCAGATTCCGTATTTATGCTTCCATCAAGGATTTTATTTAACAGTTTTTTGTTTTCTTCTAATTCATTGATGCGTTCATTAGCAAAAGTAACGAGGCCGGATAAGGTTTTTTCTTGATGAAAGACATCTAAATTAGTATAGGAAAATAAAACTTGGTCTTTTTCTACCTTATCACCAGTTTTAATAGCGAACTGATTAATAAATCCAGAAGCCGGGCTCACTATTTCTAGTCGATTGGAGACTCCTGAGATAATCCCCTCTCCTGGAGAGGATATTTCTATTTTAGCTAATATAATATAACCGATAAATAATGACGTGATACCTAGAAATATTTTTAATTTTTTAGGTGCCCGGTTCAGTTTATTTAGATAACGTTTCAATTTCAGCTAACTTCCCTGTTAATTGGATATATTCCATTTTGTTTTTCATATCAGCAATCATTAATTCAGCAATGCGCCTTTCCATTGTTAACATATCAAATAGTGTGTTCACCATTTCATAGAAAGAAGATTGTGATATTTCATATTCCCTTTGTTGGCTTTTAATTATTGAGCGCATGGTCTTACGTTGTTCATGTAGCCCTGTAAGTTCAGTCGAATTTGAATTAGCGATTAATTTTAAATTTTTAATTTTAGCTGTGGATTCTTTATATTTATAATCAGCTTTTCCTTTTGTTGCTTCATACAGTTTCAGTTGAGATTTTTCATTCAGAACTTTATCAAGGTCAAAGATATTTAATTTAACCTCCATTCCCATATAAGACTCGTTACGACTTCTAACTTGATCAATAAATCGTTCTTCGGCGATAAGATTAATATTTAAGAAGGGATTTTGTTGATAAGCATTTTCTTTCATTGCATCAGCTTGCATACGTAGCAAGTTATATTCGCTATTCTGTTGTGCATTTTCACTATCAATAATAGTTTCTTGTAATTTTTTTAATAGATTTTTTGGAACCGTTACACCTTTAGAAGGAAAGGTAATGCCTGATAAAAGCTCAATATTAGACTTATATTGCTCAATCTCTTTTTCTATATTTTGTAGCTCTGTTTCAATCCTCTGCATCAATAAAGAAGCTTGTTCAACATCACTGTATTTTGCTATGCCACTTTTATAGCGATGAGTAATAAGTTTGAAAATACTTTTAGCATTGCTATTTAAATCAGCTGTTGTTTTTGTTAGCTCATTGAGATAATAAATACCAATTAAGTTGTTAGTTGTCGAGGTGTAAAGTTCTTCTTTTTCCTTGTTTAGTGAAAGTGCTGATATTTTTAATTTTAAATTTTTTTCATTAAACCGGTGACTTAACGTAGTGTCATAGATCAATGAACTGGCAGTAATATTACTGTTAGTGCTGCCATCATGGCTTTTTATTTTTCCTGAAGCGGATATTTTTGGTAGATAATAATAATCTGTTTGTTTTGCTCTGAGGTTTTCAGCTTCTAATTCTAACGCTTTTATTTGAACTGGATTGGAGTTTTTTAATACTCGGCCAATAAATGTTTGGAAGTTTTCTACATCTTGATTGGCTAAGCTACAAGTTGGTAGTGATAATGTTAATAATAAACCTAAGGTGATGGGACGCATGTGCTTACTCCATTGATAATAAAGTTAATAGTTTTTTTCTGCTCTCAATGGTATTTTCTTTTAGCCATTGTGTAGTTTGATCTATTTTTAATATTTCTTCTGAAATTTTTTCATTCTGATTGTTTTTGTTTATTTTTTCTTCTAATAAGTAGACGGCTAATTTTCTTTTCCAGTCATCGTCAGCTTCTTTTATTGATTGTAAAACCTCTAAGTGTTCTTGTGCTGTGGAGGATAAAGCCAGAAGATGTGAGGAAATATCAGTTGCTAGCTCATTGCTTTCGGTCACGGAAATCATTTTTTGCGCTATATTGATATTCACTTTCTGTAATGTGTTCAGGGTTTCTTGAATATGATTAAGTTCTTCTGAGTAGTTTGCAGATTGTTGTTGAGTTTTTTTATTTTCTTTTTGGTAAAAGAAATGAAAGAAATTCAAACTCACTAACAGTAAAACTGAAATAGAAACCCCAAGAATAGAGGTTAAGAATGCAAAGGACATTGAATTAAGTGCCATTGAGATAGATGAGATCATGGCGTTCATTTTTTCTGAGACATCACCTTCTCCTCCAAGTGATGCTGATATTGCGGTGATCATCCCTGTTAATCCAATAAATGTTCCTATTAATCCTAATGACACAGTAACGGATGCAGATAATTTCGTTTGGTTTGAGAGTAATGTATAGTTGCTTTTTTTATTTTTATTAAATAATCGATGAAATAAAAATATAACTAAAGGATAAATATAAATCCCAATCATGGTGTAGCTGATTTCAGGGGCAAGTAATAGACATTGCTGAACCATTTCACGTACCGATTGTAATAAAAAACAAGCGAGAAACGTTGCGGCATAAAAAAATAATCCAAGATAATACATGTTATTTGTAATCCCAATAAATGCATGAGTTCCAACCTGGGCAATATTCACTTGTTCCTTGCTTTAGAACAATTTCTTTATTAATTCCCAGACTCTTAATTAGTGATGCCATATAAAGAAGGTTGTAGGTGTTTTTTTCTTTACTGTGGCTGATTTTATCATTGATGTAACCACTGATAATAATTTTATTACTTTTATTTTTAACTATTTCTTGTTTGATTAAAGAGGTTTCATTGCTTGATAAATGAATTCCACCTTTAAAATAAAGACGTTTATTTTGGATATCTATTTGTATTTTTTAAAATTTTAATTGTCCATAATTAATATGGGTTTCTGCAGTTTTCATTCCACTGAAAATAAACACCATAGAAACTAAAATAATTATACATAGTGTTCCACTTAACCCATCAACCATTGGGGCTAGTTCTTCATCAGAGTTATCATCATTTTCTTCCATATCTAATTCTTTTATTTTAGAAACAATTTTATTAATTCAGGATTATATTATAATCGCTATTGAAATGAACTCACTGGAATTGGAGCTCAAAAAAAAAGATTGTCAGACCACATTATCTTAAATGACGTTTTATTTTTAATTAAATGGATATAATCGGTTTCATTAACGGCAGCTTATGGGTATATAGCTGATAACCCCATTTATTAATATAATGATATAGAACATGACAGATAAAACTATCACAGATAAATTAAAAAGCATAGAAATCCAAAAGTTTAAAGTTCAAGGGCTTGATTTAATTGTAACTAAGCCAGATGGTTCTATTGAGAACATTAAAAATGGGCTGTCTGAAGTTATTTTAGGAAATATGACATTATTGACTGAGCAGGGCGAGATTCTTTCACAAGATGAAATTCTATCATCAATAACATTAAATGTCGGTGCTGATGCTATTTATATCAAAGAGCAATTGACGAGTGACATCATTGAATATACTGATAGCCAAGCCTCAAAAAAGAATAATGAGCAAATTGAAGGTGAGGAACAGCAATATGATAACCGACAAGACGATGAACAAAGTTTCAGTGAAAAACTGGCGGAGTTAAATCAAAAAAACCAACAATTAGAAAAGGCGCTTCAGACCTTGTCTTCTGAGAAAGATGAAAAAGAGGTATTACTAAGTTCGTCATTAACAAAGCTCACAGAAGCGAAAAACCAGCTAAATCAAAAAAATAAAGCAGAGAAAGCACAAGTCGAAGACAGCAACTTAACTTTTCCTTCACCATCTGCACCCGTTGTTATGCCAATAAGTTCTTCATCACCCTCTCAGCCTGCAAATAAACCATTAGCACCTTCCCAGACAGCTAAACCTATAACACAGGTTTTTATTCAAGGAAAATTAAGCGAAGAGTCCGACTCAGGGAAAAGGGGGGATAATATTACGAATATTAATACACCAATATTTACTGGGGTTATCTCTCCTGATAGTCAGGGTTATCTAACGATTAATGATAACAAATATTCGATCACAGCGGATAAAGATGGAAAGTGGTCATTAAAAATCACTGAACCGTTAGAAGATAAAGTATATGAATATTCATTAGTTGCTTTTTCCGGTGAAGGTAAGCCTGTGACGGTGAATGGCCAATTTGAAGTCGACACTCAGCTTGATAATCTCTCTGTTAGCCTTGATGGGCATTCGGATACCGAAACGTCGGCGGAGAGACTAACTAACAAGCAAGTTCCTACTTTTATAGGGAAAGCTGAAGCTGGTAGTACGGTAACGCTAACGATTGCAGGACAAACATTATCGGCAATTGCTGATGATAAAGGTACGTGGCGAATAACAGTCGAGAAACCATTGGCCGATGGAGTATCAAACTTCCAAGTCACTGCCGTGGATCCTGCTGGTAACCAAAAAATCATCACTGAGAGCGTTACTATCAAAACATCAAAACCAGATGCTAGTGTACTGCTTGATAACTCAACGGTTTTTTTGACCAGCAAAGTAAAGCCAACGCTTACGGGAAAAACAGATTCGAATTCCAATATCATCGTTAAGGTAGCTGGAAAAGAGTACTTCACTAAGGCGAATGAACAGGGTGATTGGTCACTCACTATCAGTGATAACTTAGCTGATGGCTCACATATATTAAATGTTAAGGTAACAGATAGCGTAGGAAATCAGGGGGTTTTTATCCAAAGCCTGTTAGTCGACACGACGCTACCGGCTGCGACTGCGAAGCTCACCGAAAGCAGCGATTCCGGCGCCAAAGGGGACAATCTTACGCAGCACCAAGCGGTCACCCTGGAAGGGATAACCAAACCGCAATCGACGGTGGTGATCCAGTTTGCGGGGCAGGAGTACAGCACCCTTGTCGATAAAGACGGGCAGTGGCAAGTGGCATTACCCGCAGTCAATCAAGACGGTGAGTATGATTATCAAGTGAGTGTGACCGATACTGTCGGAAATATCGGGATGTCCAGCGGGCAGTTTATTGTCGATACTCAGGTGGATAGCCTATCGGTTCACCTTGATACACTGTCTGATAGTGGCAAGGTTGGCGACCATATCACTCAAGAGTCGCGTCCGCATTTTTCAGGCAAGGCGGAAGCGGGGAGCCGTATCGAGTTGACGATTGACGGGCAACACGTGGTCACGACAGCGGATAGCGATGGGGATTGGACTATCGTCGTCCAGCAAACACTCACGGATGGCACCTATGATTATACGGTGAAAGCCACGGATGTGGCAGGTAATAGCACCGTGGTTACAGAGTCCGTGCAGATAAAAACCACATTGCAACCCACGACGTTACAACTCAATAACCAGTCTGATTTGATGACTAACCAACCGCTCCCGACATTATCCGGGCAATCCGAGCCCCACGCGACGATACAGGTTTCACTGAGTGGGGAAATTTACTCAACGGTGGCCGATGCACAGGGCGCTTGGTCGATTATGGTCACCTCGCCGCTCGCGTCGGGAAGCCACTTGCTCAAGGTGCAGGTCACCGATATTGCGGGAAATAGCGAGAAAATCAGCGAGACGGTATGGGTCGACACGACGCTACCGGCTGCGACTGCGAAGCTCACCGAAAGCAGCGATTCCGACGCCAAAGGGGACAATCTTACGCAGCACCAAGCGGTCACACTGGAAGGGATAACCAAACCGCAATCGGCGGTGGTGATCCAGTTTGCCGGGCAGGAGTACAGCACCCTTGCCGATAAAGACGGGCAGTGGCAAGTGGCATTACCCGCAGTCAATCAAGACGGTGAGTATGATTATCAAGTGAGTGTGACCGATACTGTCGGAAATATCGGGATGTCCAGCGGGCAGTTTATTGTTGATACTCAGGTGGATAGCCTATCGGTCCACCTTGATACACTGTCTGATAGTGGCAAGGTTGGCGACCATATCACTCAAGAGTCGCGTCCGCATTTTTCAGGCAAGGCGGAAGCGGGAAGCCGTGTCGAGTTGACGATTGACGGGCAACACGTGGTCACGACAGCGGATAGCGATGGGGATTGGACTATCGTCGTCCAGCAAACACTCACGGATGGCACCTATGATTATACGGTGAAAGCCACGGATGTGGCAGGCAATAGCACCGTGGTTACAGAGTCCGTGCAGATAAAAACCACATTGCAACCCACGACGTTACAACTCAATAACCAGTCTGATTTGATGACTAACCAACCGCTCCCGACATTATCCGGGCAATCCGAGCCCCACGCGACGATACAGGTTTCACTGAGTGGAGAAATTTACTCAACGGTGGCCGATGCACAGGGCGCTTGGTCGATTATGGTCACCTCGGCACTCGCGTCGGGAAGCCACTTGCTCAAGGTGCAGGTCACCGATATTGCGGGAAATAGCGAGAAAATCAGCGAGACGGTATGGGTCGACACGACGCTACCGGCTGCGACTGCGAAGCTCACCGAAAGCAGCGACTCCGGTGCCAAAGGGGACAATCTTACGCAGCACCAAGCGGTCACCCTGGAAGGGATAACCAAACCGCAATCGGCGGTGGTGATCCAGTTTGCGGGGCAGGAGTACAGCACCCTTGCCGATAAAGACGGGCAGTGGCAAGTGGCATTACCCGCAGTCAATCAAGACGGTGAGTATGATTATCAAGTGAGTGTGACCGATACTGTCGGAAATATCGGGATGTCCAGCGGGCAGTTTACCGTGGATAGCAATATCACGCTGATTGCACACTTAGACCCTGCGAGCCAAGACAATTCGAATGCGTTGATAACCTACTTAAAACGACCACAAATTAGTGGAGAAGCTGACCCCGAAAGTAAAATTACCGCTGAGTTTAAAGGACAAATTAAAACGGCTTACGCCGATAGCCAAGGAAAATGGTCTCTGATTTTTGATGTTGATGCGAATGAAGGCAAGGATAATCACTACAAGGTCATCGCAGAGGAGCCTGCTGGTAACAAAGAGACAATTAGTCAGAGTTTTACATACCTGCCCTCATCAGTAGGATCTGGAGACATTCACCCCCCGACTCTAACCGCCACATTAGATGCTGCGTATGATAGTGGAAAGCAAGGTGATTATATCACCAATATTAAAGTGCCTAAATTTACAGGGAACGCCACGGCGGGGGCTAAAGTTAGACTGACAATCGGGAATGAAAGTTTCTCTACATTGGCAGATAAAGTCACTGGAAATTGGGAAATCCAAGTTAAAGAGCTCGCGGAAGGGAATTGCCAGTATCTTGTGACGGCGGAACACCCAATAAATGGGCAAACAAAGGATATTTCTGGGAATATTTTTATAGATACTACTGCTCCTGTATCCACAATTGAACTAAGTACAGAAACGGATACTGGAACCAAAGGAAACTTTATTACTGCACATCGTAAACCTGTATTTACAGGAAAAAGTGAGCCGGGGAGTGAAATCACTCTGGAACTAAATAATGAGTCGGTTTCGACAGTTGTTGATAACAACGGTTTCTGGAGTTTATCTTTACCCAATGAATTACCAAAAGATTTTATTGGTGATTATAAAATCGTTGTTACGGATACAGCAAATAATCAATTTGAAAAAATAGATACACTGACGATTAATTCGAGTAAACCGGAGATTACCGATGCTGCTCTGGCTTCACCTTGGAATAAAGGTAAATTTTATGGTGAGAAATCGACTAATGATTTGATGGCGACTTTTCAAGGAAAAGTAACCCCTGGTTCAAGTTTACAATTTAAGTTTAGACTGAGTAAGAAGGATGAGCATATTTTCTCCATCTCAGACATTGATAAAAATGGAAATTGGTCTTTTAGCTTACCGCCAGGTTTTCTTAAAGTGGATCGCCGTTATGACCTTGATAATTTGGTATTAATTGCAACGTCTCCAGCTGGGTTGACGACAGAAAAGGTGATTGAAGAAAAAGGGATTCAAATAAAGGATTGCGTTTTAAATGTGGCATTTCAAGTTGCGGCAGAGTCGAGTAGTACTGGGGAAGTTGATAACTCACTAAGCTCAAGTCGTTCCCCAAAGTTACAGGGAAAGATTGTAGGTTCGTCGGATAGAGATGAGCTTGCAGGGACCATTTTTATTGGTGGAAAAACTTATTCAATAGCTTTTGGTAAAAGCAGAAGCTCATGGAATTTCAAAGTCCCCGACGATGTCCAGCTTCCTTTAGGAGAAGTCCCCTATACTCTCACATTTAAAGATGTTTATGGTTCGGTAAGGGAAGTATCTTCTTCTGTATTTATCAGTGATTTCAAGTTTTACCTTGACCCAGATACAGATTCTGGCCAAATCGGTAACCACTATACCAATCATAAAAAACCCGTTTATAAAGGCAAAATAACAGCCGGTGGCACGATCTCAGCCAAAGTAAATGGTAATAGTTATCCTATTCAAGCCAATGATCAGGGAGAGTGGCGCTTCGAAGTACCGATTAAAGGGGATGGCGCTTACCATATTAGTTTTATCCAAGACGATGGTACAGTTTCAGTTGGGCAAACAACACTTAATATCCTCACTAAGGCACCCATATTTAATCATTTTCAGGTTGCTGAGGAGCAACTTCATGCGGGTACACAAGTTGCGAATGTAACCAATCCTAAATTGGTTTTCACTTATAATGGAAATATGGATTATTACTTGATAAACGTGAATGGAAAAACGACTCGACATAATAAGCTAAAAACTAAATATAATGGCTCTAAAACAGTTTTTGCTAATGAGCTGGCATTACCTGACGGCGAGCATGTGGCAAAAATAACTGCATTTGATATCGCGGGTAATAAAACTGAGCATGAAGTAATTATTAAAGTGCTCAGTGATGAATCCGGTAAGACTGCCCCAAGTATTGAATTTGGTGTGAATGATAAACAATTAATTTCTGAGAAAGATGGCAAATTACTTTTCAACCAAAATGATTTAACACTCACGGGGACTACAAGCGTCGCAAGCCTAGTTACCATCAAAGACATAAATGGAAAAACACTTGGTACGACAAAGGCAAATAATCAGGGGAGTTGGCAGCTGAAATTACCTAGTGATGTTGTTCCTGTAGGTATTAAGGATGGTGAAAAAATTCAATTATCGGTTACGGCAAAGGATTTAGCTAATCGTGAAACGCAGTTTGAGTTTGATTTGGTATATGACATTACCCCGCCAGTATTGAATGCGGTATTAGACGAACAATCATCAAATGGCGGCACTATTCATGTTAACCAACCAACATTTAATGGAACAACCAAAGCTAATTCGGAAGTACGCTTGACGATCAATGGAAATATATATCGTACTACCGCTGATTATGATGGTAATTGGCAGATTAAATTGCCTGATAATGAAGCACTTGCTGATGGCGTGCATTTCTATGAAATAGAAGCAGTGGATGTGCTTGGACAAATAAACCAGAACAAAGTTTCTGGTAACTTTATTGTGAAAACAGTCGCCTCAGTGAGTGGGGAATTAGAAGAAGATTCAGACTCAGGTATTCAGGGCGATGACTGCACCAATGTAAATAAGCCTACATTTAGTGGAATTACCGAACCAAATGCGACAATTCGATTAGTGTTTGATAATAAAGTTACATCAATTTTTGAAACTACCGCCAATGAGAAAGGAGAGTGGACGATCCAGGTAGATACTGAATTGGGTGACGGTCTTCATGATTATGTCATTTTTGCGATTGATAATATTAAAGGTATTAAAGGACAAGTTTCTGGGCAATTGGTTATTGATACATTAGCACCTGACTACCTTATTGGTGGTGTGGTGGACCCTACAGACTCCAGCACTAAACAGAATATTTTAACCAGTATGACGAGGCCGACTTTTGCTGGGATTGCAGAGCCTAGCACTTATTTGGAAATCACAGTTGGTCAAGAGATCTACACGAATATCCTTGTTGATAAACAAGGGGAGTGGAGCTTTACGTTAACAGAACCACTAATCGATGGGACACATGATTATCATATAAGGGTAACTGACATTGCGGGGAACTTAGGGACAGACAATTTAACCGGAAAAATTACTGTTGATACTCAAGCGCCAGAAATTTTAGGGGGGCTAAATAACACCACTGACTCAAGCCACAAGGGCGATAATATAACGAATATCAATAAGCCAAAATTTAGTGGGGTGACAGAGGCTGAGGCAGTTATTGCGCTTGAAATTGACGGTAAAATCTATCAAGGGGTGGCGGATGAAAAAGGAAAATGGGCGATATCTGTTACTGATGCCTTGATTGATAAAACCTATGATTATCGTATTGAAGTTAAAGATGCCGTGGGAAATAGGCAGGCGCTTACAGGGCAAATGACGATTGATACTAAAGCCCCTGAGCTTGTTGGTCACTTAGATGTTATGACTGACTCTGGCGAAAAAGGCGATGATATAACTAATATTAATACGCCAAAATTCAGTGGGACAACGGAGCCAGACACTCAGGTATTTTTAACCATTGATAATCATACCTATGAACAAAAAGCGAATAAACTGGGTCAATGGGAAATATCGGTATTGAACCCATTAGCTGAAGGTGTGCATGACTATGAAATTAATGCATATGACAAAGCGGGTAATCAGGCACAGCAATCAGGAAAGGTGACTATTGATACCAAAGCCCCTGAGCTTGTTAGTGGCTTAGATGTTATGACTGACTCTGGTGAAAAAGGCGATGATATAACCAATGTAAATACGCCAAAATTCAGTGGGACAACGGAGCCAGACACTCATGTATTTTTAACCATTGATAATCATACCTATGAACAAAAAGCGAATAAACTGGGTCAATGGGAAATATCGGTATTGAACCCATTAGCTGAAGGTGTGCATGACTATGAAGTTAATGTATATGATCAGGCAGGAAATCAGGCACAGGTTAAAGGTAATCTTACTATTTATTCCGATTTGCCCGATGCAACTGTAAGGCCAATAGATAATACAGGCGGTACTCAGGTCGATATCCCGCCAATAGATACCTTAGCGCTTCCATCTGATATCGAGGAACACTATTTTTAATTGAATAATAGCCCTACCATGAAAATGGTAAGGCTAAAGTTTAAAGGTGAATAAAGTACTAAATCAAGGAATGGGGGAAGCTTGGCTGCGCATGAAAACTTTTAAATGCCAGTAAAAAATAAGGGACATCATCATAGCCGACTTCTTGGGCGATACGTGTCATAGGCATATTTTCTGTTCTAGATAATATCATTGCTTTGTTCATTCGGGACATTAAGCTAATTTTGGAAAAACTTGTATGTTCACTGGCTAGTCGTCGTTTAAGGGTTGAAGGACTCATATGGAGTTTTTTTGCGATAGTATCTAGAGTAAGGCATTGTTTACCTGCGCTATGAAAAATTAAGTCATACACTTTATCTTTTATCGAGATATTCATTGAGGCATATAATGTAGAGGTAAATTCATTCACCAGTAAAAAAAATGATAGAATAAAGTTTAAATGAATATGAATAACATTATGGCTGGTCGGTGAGTTAGCTTCTTTAATTGCAGAATGAAATACATCTTCAATAATCGGGTTTTCTTGTAAGCTAGTACAACAAATTTGGCTTATTGAGTGTGTCTTTTTCTTATTAATAAATAATGCTGCATGCTGTTGGTAAAAGGATTTTAACATATCGGTGGTCATTGGAAGTACATCTACAGCCAGCAGATTGTGATTATCAAGATTGATTATCTCAATTGAAGATCCTTTGGGGAGAAAACAGATATCTGCAGCCGTTAGTATTTGCCATGGGCCTTCTTCTATCCGTATTTCAATTTCGCCAGACCTCACTTTAAATAGTAGAGAGTGAGTTAGATAAAAGCTATTTTTTATTTTATTTGATAGGGTTTCAATATAGGTATGAAACGATTTAATACAGAAATTAGTCGACATTTTTGAACCTAAATAAATATTACCTACGATTATTACCGTAAAATTATTCTGGTTGTGTCAAAGAATTGTTCACGGCTTCCATATTTTTAACAACAAACCTTGAGCTTGCATAAGCTGAAAGATCGATTTGTTATTACTTCCTGACTTAATAAACTTCAGTGTATAGCGATGTGGTTTATTAAAAGGAACGCAGGGATACTAATTTTATATAGGGTATATTGATTTAATTACTGGTCACGATTTTTTATGTTTTTGAGAGAGAACAATAAATTCTTAACGAGTCAGTAATATTCCGAGAGTCATTATTTTAACTCATTGTTTTTATTTAAAATAATTATTTTTATTTTAATATTGGAATTATGTTTTTAGAGTAAAAAAAAGATAAGTAAGAAAAAAACAAAGTGAAATGATAACTATTAGGTGCTTAACATTAAAAAATAGTAGGAGTAAATAAAAAGGCAGAGTACGTTGAATATACTTCTGCCTTATCGTGCGTTGGACCAGTAATCAATTCAATATTTGGTTTAACTGACTATATAGGCCTTGTGCGCTCTTCTTATAACCTTCGACGGAGAGGTGCACATTGTCAGGTCGTGCTAAATCTTGTGCTGCCCATGTGCGAATTGAACAAGGGCCACCCATGAAGGCTTGCCAGTCCCAAAATAGCGTATTTTCCTGAGCGGCAACCGCCTTTTGAATTTGAATCACACTCGTTAAATTCACTGGCATCTGAGCTTGGCAACTCGCCGCATCATTAAATTTAAGTGAATCATTCGGGCCGATAAGTAAAATAACGCTATTTGGCATTTGTTGGCGAATTAAGCGAATTTTGGCGCGTAAATTTTGCTCGTAAGCGGCTAAATCTAATGTATCGTTAAAAGCTTCATTGGTTCCATAGGCTAAAATCACCATATCAGGGGACATTTGAGCTAAGGTTTCGCTCCATTGTGGTTGCCATTTATCTGTCATACTCAGTGTTGCACCATTGAGCCCAAGAGCTGAAAACATTACTCCTGGTTTTTGCGAACGCACTAACCACCCACCAATTTTCAACCTATCACCTTTATTAACAGTAACTTGGGCTGGAAGCTGGGTATTTACAGGGGACGAAAATACCCACTGGTTGCCTGTGGCTGGCAATGCAACATTGGGGGAGACGGCAGGAGCGACACGCATTTGTGAGTCACTTGTGCTTTGGTATAGAGTTTGTAGCTGATAAGCACCTAGCGCAGGCTGTAAAGGCTTGAGCACTACTTTACTGTTGGCTGCTTGTGGCTCGGCAATTAGCCCACCAAGTGGGTAATCAAAGCGTTCATCTTTGCGGCTTGAAGCCAGTGACCACTCTTTCTTTTCGCTCATACGGTTAATGGTCGCTGTTCGTTGCCCAGGTACCGAAATCGGAGGAATGAAGCCTGGGCCCGCGTCACCATAACGTTGCTGAAATAATGTTCTTAAATTACCGCTGAAAAAGTCAGCGGCTGTATGTGAATCACCAATTTGGACAATGTGAACTTGTTGGTTGCCTTGGCGCAACTTATTTGCCAACTGCGGCAAATTAGGCTCTGCGTTATTGACCAACTGCCCTTGTGCAACGACTGGCTGGCCTTTAGGCAGGCTAGTCGTGCGAGTTTTGTCTGATGTGTTCTGGCAAGACAATAAGCCCAGCGACAAAAGCGCAATCACGCTACCCGCCAATATTTTGGACTTAGCTTGACACAGTTTGTTCAGTTTCATGAGGTTCCTTTTCTTCCTCTTCTTCGAAATGAATGAGTGAGAATACTTTTTCAGCGATCAATTGTTGACCTTTTCCGCTGAAATGGATCCCGTCACCACTTCGCAATTTAATGGTACTACTCGCATCACCGATATAGTCAGAATAGGTATCGCCTTTATATTTAAAGACATCATTGACCGAAAAGTAAATTTCACCGTTGTCTTCAACTTCAGATTGGTAGAGGCTACTTAAGAATTTCATGCCATCGGAGAGCGTATTTTTACGCATATTAGGAGGCCCAACCCAAATAACATCAACATTGTGCTGGCGAGCGGTCGATATTATATCACCAATTCGTTCACGGTACACTTTTTCCCAATCTTCACTTTTAAATTTGACGTATTTATAACCCGTCTGTGGTGGCATATCCCAAGGGTCGTTAGGTCCTAAAAAAATGACTAAAACCTTAATGTTGGGGTTATCATTCAATGCCTTAGCAATGGTTTGGGGCCAATTGAAAAAGCGTGGATACGCCAGTCCTGTACTTTGCTTGCTTAGATTAATGCTATCGATATTATATTTTTTCAAGAGCATGTTTTTAACATGTGGAGCGACGCCTTGCATCATGGAGTCCCCCGCGAACAGGACTTGTTGGCCCTTTTCGATATTGGCAATATGTTTTGCCACGATTGGCTGATCTTTTTTGATTGTAAAACCACCAAAGTTAATTTTCTGGTTTTTCTCTCTAACTTGTGGTCGTTTAAGCCGCTCAGGGAAAGTAATCGATAAGCTTTCAGCTGGATAAATATAGCCATTTACGAAATGAAGACCAATTTGAAACTCTTTGGGGAAACTGAGTTTTTTATCTTTATTGGCCAGTTCAAGCTCTGCGGCTTGTTTGTCTTCCTGCGCTTTTTGCCCTGATGCGTAATAAGTGAATAAGCTTCCTGCTTCAAGCGCACCATCATGTAAATAAGCACCATAATCCCAGATAGGATTCCCTGCCATTTTTGCCCATGGGGTATCTTGGTGATATTTTTGCTGCCAAAATCGTTCTAGTGAGCTTTGATTCAACCAAATTAATAATAGGCCAGCAATTAGGACAATAAATAAAATCTGCCCAACTTTGATTAGGGTATTTTTAAACTCAGAAGTTAGCATAAATAAACCCCGGCATACCTGAAGGAGAAAGCATAAACATAATAGTTAGAATAATCGCGAGCGGAATAGGATAATAATACCAAGGAATGGTTTGGTATTTTTTTGCCACATAATGGTAGCCTTGTACAAAATAAGGGTAGGTAATCAATAGTAGCCAAAATGCGATTAGTAAGCCTAGGCTTGCATTAATTGAAGCAATAAAACCAGGTGCAATGATTTGATTGGCCATTAACAGGGCATCATCAAATGAGGGGCTACGGAAGAAAATCCATGCAAAGCAGACAAAATGGAAAGTAATAATTCGTGACACCCAAACGGATAATGTTTTATTAGGAATCACTTGGGTCCATCCTAATTTTTCCATGCATAAACTCTTAAGATTGAGTAGCACAATTCCTAATCCATGAATGGCTCCCCAAACTACAAATGTCATTGCTGCACCATGCCATAACCCTGAAATGACCATCGCAAGGAATACATTGGTATTCATACGGCTAAAACCTTTGCGGTTACCGCCTAGGGGGATATAAACATAGTCGCGAATAAATGTAGATAAGCTGATGTGCCAACGGGCCCAAAACTCTTTTAAATTTGCAGCTAAATAAGGCGCATTAAAGTTAACAGGGACTCTAAATCCTAATAATAACGCGATTCCCGTCACCAGATTGGTATAACCTGAGAAGTTAAAGTAAATATTCCAAGCATAGGCATAGGTTGCTACTAGGATCTCTCCCGCATTGTAACCCACGGGAGAATCAAAGACTGGATTTACAAAATTTTCAGACAAGTAAGAGCTAAATAAAAACAATTTCACTAGTGCTAATGAAATAAGCAATATCGCTTTTCGAGGATCTAAAATCTCACGGCTTTCCGCTTGTATTTGGGGAAGAAAGTTCTTCGCGCGGTTGATTGGCCCTGCGACGATGCTCGGAAAAAATGCAAGATACAATGTTACATCAAAGAAATCGGCTTTAGGAATTTCTTTGCGACAAACTGATACCGTATAGCTTACCGAATGGAATACATAAAATGAGAGTCCAAGTGGTGCGAGTATTTCCAATATAGGAAGACCAACACTAAAACCAAATTTATCGAGTGTTTGCTGAATAGTCTCTTGGAAGAATGAGTAATATTTAAAGGTGGTAAAGAAGCCAACAATGACAGCGGTAAGAATACCGTATATCCATCGACTAGAGAGCCAATTGGTTGCCACGTTGGTAAGCAAATAAATAATCAGTGTGTAGCTAAATAAGATATAAGCAAAGTCAGGACTAAATGAATAAACAAAAAAATAGCTAGCAGTGATTAATAAGCCATTTTGTAACTTTGCACTGGGCTGACAACCCCAATAAATAAGAAAAAAAATCAAGAAAGAGCCAAGAAACTCAAAAGAGAAGAAATTCATATTAGACTCAAAGATGTTAATTATTTTGTTAGAAGGTTAGGGTATATGATATTTGATCTCTTTTTCTATGCAATCAGAATATTGCTTGTCGTATTGCTCGTCATATTTCGAGCGGTGACTTTGTTGGCTACGTTCAGCTACCCTAGTCACATACTTATGTATGCTCCTAGGGATAGCTTCTCTTGCCGCCTCGCCACCACTCGAACTATTTAGAGCAATGTGGTGAAACTGAAATACCCAATAAAAGACAATTAAACCATCAGATTAAAAACGAGAGATAGCTTCTCTTGCCGCCTCGCCAACACTCGAACTATTTAAGGCAATAGAGTAAATCTAAAAAAACATAAAAAATGAATTAGTCGAATGAGTTAAGTAAGTTAAATACGGTTTGTGAGGGATAAAAAAATCCACTTAGTTAAGTGGATTTTTTATGTCTTGTACCTGGTGATACAAAATTAAATGCGAGTGGCTGCTCTTTGCTGAGCTTGTGTAATCAATTCTTCATTACTCGCGTACATCTCTTGTAAATAGCGGTTATAAGTAGAACCTAACTCTGAGTACCCTTTCATATCATTGATTAACTTTTTAGTATCTAGCTCATCTTTTGATAGACGCTGTTTTGCTCGTGAAGTACGTAATGACTCATAAGCATTATGGGTATTCATATTTTTCATATAAGCAGTCACGGTCTCTTCTACAGAAGAATATGTAGAATAGCCTTTAATCTTTCCTTGTTTGGTCTGGCAGCCACTACCGCAGCGCATACCAAATAAATTACCGTTTTGCAGAGCAAGTTGTGATGTACCCCAACCAGACTCTGTTGCTGCTTGTGTGGCAACTAAGTGTGTTGGCATGATGTCGACACGACTCAGTAGTTTGTTCCAATTTAAACGTTTTGGATTACTACATTTCATACCATAGCTATTACAGATTTGTTCAAGACGGCGCAACTCTTGTGCGCTCCACTTCTTATTAGCCCGTACTGATAGCAACCAAGTACGTTCAGCCATAATCTGCTTATTCACTTTTTCAATAACAGGGACAACCGTTTTCAAAAATGCTTTCTTTCGAGGCGTACCAGAAGGGTATTTACGCAAGTCAGGGAGTGAGGTTTTAGCCTGACTTACATTCTGTTGCACAGTTTTATTAGTATACTCTTTATTGAGCATTGTGCTGGTACTGGTGGAGCCCATACTCAGGCTCGAAAATAAAAGTAAAAATAAGAAAGCGAAGACGGCGTTTGTCCTCATCGTTCGAGAGGGCATTTGCTTCTCCTAAGTATCTCTGAACAAAATTCGAGCGAATATTAGCAGATTAATTTTTCACGAGCTACATTTATCCGGATGATATTAAGGAAACTTCTGTATTATTTTGTGAATTTTTTTATATTAAAATGAATGTATTGATTTTAAATGACCTAATGGTTTCGTTTGGTATATTTTCATATGATGAATGATAAGTTAAACTGTTTATTCCCGTGGCGTTCGCGCTTTACTTAAGTTAAATTTGAGCAAAAAACACACAATTCATTTAGTTATTATAGGGTTATTTTGTCTGAAAAATAAGCAGTTGGTAGTCTATTTTTTGACCTAAATGAGTTCTCCATCGTTTTATTAAAGCCTATCGAGGCGACAAAAGTGAAATAAGATTATTATCTGCAAATGAGTAAAAAGTGACATTTACCTTAAATTTTAAGCGCAACAATGTCAGGATAAAGTCCTATAGGGTGAGTCATATGGATATCACAAATAGTCCCTTTAAGGTTTTAAAATTTGTTGCAGTAAATCTTGTTGCTTCGCATCTTCCGCCAGCTGTGGAAAATCTGCCACCGTCCAATAAGAGGTCGGTTTGGGGAGCTGTTTCATATTTCCAGTAGGGAGCAAACGCAGTTGTGCGAGTAATGACAAATCATATTTGAGATAGCGGTCAGGCAACGTTAAAAATAAGCCTTCAGATGGCATAATTTGTGGGGGCATCAGAGGATAACGTTGGTCACTTGTTTGGTAATCTCTTGTTAAAACAAGAAATTTCTCTGGTACTCTACGGTAACTGTTCCACCATAAACCATCAACGCTATCAAATATTTTTCGCGTGGTTTTTCTATCTTTGCTACCGAGTTGGTGAAGGGCCAGTGGAAGAATATTTTCCATTGATTGAGAGTAAGTGGCTAAAGAGCCTGCTCGGCCTTGTAGTATCAAAGTTAAGGCGAGACGGGAACCAAGTAAATTTGAGTACAGGTCTTCAGGGGAAAATGCGGAAACCCCTTCAGAAAACCCCGGTACAGATTGATAGCCATACCACTGTGCAATTTCATGCCATACCGCGAGTTGGAAAGCCAATTTTGCGGCTAAGTAGGCGCTTAGTGTATAGCGCTGTTTGGCGGATTTCGGCGGTTCAAATGCACTGAAATGTATTTGTCTATCCGCTAATTCTTCACTTAGTGACAACGACCATTGTTGGCCTAGACGTGGGTAAATTTGGCTAAATAAGTAAAAAGTATAATCTGCAGTATCTCTGACATGGGAAATATCAATAAACCCGCTTTTATCCGTATAGAGTAAGCCTATTTTTTCATTACTGAGCCCCATTAATGCCGCAGAGGCACCTAAAAAGCTGTCATTATAATGATGTTCTCCTAGGCTATCTGCTTCAACGATATTATCGATAGTGTAAAACGGGACAGGTAATCCCCATAGCTCAGCTTGCAAGTTGTAGCCAAAGGCGCAGCAAGCGCGCAAACCTTGTGGTGGGGCTAAGGAAGCAATAATAGGCCAATTTTGTGAGGCTTCTTCAAAAGTATAGGGGGTAATGACAGGCTCAATAACGGGCAAGTCCAGTTTGTCATGACTTTGGCAAGCGGCTAATAAAAGCCCAATCCCCATTGCCAGAACCCATTTGAACATTAAAACGCCTCCCCAACTTGAAAATATACCCCTGTACTGTTGCGGCCAACACCGAAATCCAAGCGAACATTCATTCTTGGTTTAAATTCAAAACGATAGCCTACGCCAACAGTGGGCAACCAATGCCCTTGGCCTAATTCAGATGCAGCATCACTCATGGTTCCTGTTCCTAGCCAACCCACAACGCCATGACGCCAATCGAGTTTATGGCGAAGTTCAATTTGGTTGGTGAATATATTGTTATCACGATAGCGGCCTTCGTAATACCCGCGCATACGGTTACCATTACCGAGTAATGATAGCTGGTTCCACGGTACATTTCCGGTTGAAAACCTCGCATAGTTGTCGAATGCAATAACAGTCTCTTCGGCTAAGGCATGGTAATAGGCATATTGTAATTGGGTGGTTTGGAAACGTGTATCGCTACCGAGGGTAGGCGCAAAATAAGTATAGATGGCCTCAAAAGCTTGCCCATGATAGGCATTGGGCAGAAAATCTCGTGTGTCATAACTGTAGTATGCACTGACGCCTGAATTTAACACCGAACGACCCCCAATTGAATTGGAGAAATACTGTTTGGCGCCATTATCAGGATCACTGGCATTGATTGATGAAAAGTTCCAACCAAGACCAATATAAGTCGAATCGGCTAATTGATATAAGACTCTTGGGGTTATTTGGAATTCTTGGGAATGGTACTTTTCTTTATTGTGATCGTTTTTCCCTGCAGAATATCCCTTACCCCAGTAATAAGTGGGAATATTGTTAATGGTGCCGGAAACAAATAACCGCCACTGGTCGTTATCAATAAAATTATAATTGGTAAAATTTAAGCCAAACGCGCCTGTAGACGACGCAAAACCGCTTAAGCCAATAGAAGACGGCTGGGTTTGTTTATCTTCTTTATCTATTCGATATAAACCAACCAGCGCAGTACCAATACCAACGCCCATTTCGGGGGTATAAAATGGCCCCGGTAATACGCCCCAATCGACAGTTTTACTTTCATCAAAGCTATTTTTTCCACCGAGATCGTTTAACCAGCCATCGATTTGCTGGCGATCAGGGAGTAAATCAGCTTTAGCGGGAAAAATAATAAAAAGGCTGAGCAAGGCCAGCCTTTGGATAATTGCCGAATGCCACATTAAAAACGGAATTCCCCAGAAATATAAAAACTATTTCGGTTATTAAAACCGACTTCTGTTAACACATTAAAGTTTCTAGTGAGTTCGACACGGGCACCGACAGTATTATTCCATTTATGGGCAAGATGCTGTTTAACATCGAATTTTGCATCGTCTGGCGCTAATGCCATCAACCCACTCAATTCAGGCGGTAAATCTAGTTTATTAATATCACCTTTGAATCGTTGGGTAATATCTTGATACATGGCTCCAGTCCAAATTTGTAGCTTTGTATTACCTTGACCAGGGATTAAAGGTTCAAAGATAAATTCATAACCAACCCGAGGAGTTACAACAAAAGCAGTAATGTCACCGTCTAAGATATCAAGGCTTGTTCTGGTATAGTTAAAATCTAATGTACTAAAGAATTGGTTATACCCACCAGCGAAGGTAACACCACCACCATACGTTTTTCCTTTATAGTCTAATTCAAAAGGTAGATTTTTACCGATATCAATTATATTTTCTTTGCCAAAAATTTTGACCCGAGCTTTTACACTATCAAGATTTGTGGTTGATGTTCCTTTGGTTTTTCCATAAACGCCATATACGTTCATAAATGGAAAGACCCAAGTATCGAGTTTTAACATATGTGATTCATTCTTACTGCGTGTATGTCCTGTTTTAATCATTAAGTCATCATTTAAATCGAATTTAACAAAAGGAATATTTACGCCCTTTTCTGATTTAAAGGCTATTTTGTCAACTTTTATATCTTGACGTAGGTTCATATATCCGTAGCCGATCCCAAAAGGTTCCGGTAAATCATACCCTCGAGCGCGGGCTTCATCGCCCCAAATCGGCAGTACTCGTGACTCTGTGGTAGAAGAACGAGTAATGCCGCCTTCGCTGTTACTTTGTGGGACTCCAGACTCACTTACAGAGACCGAAAATAACGGACGATCACTATCGGCAAAGCTCACAGACATGCTCATAATAGAAGAAAGAATCAGTGCAGTACTGAATTGAATGCGTTTCATAAAATTGGCTCAATCTTTAGATAATAGAGAGGTGTAGTTAGGTATATCTATAATAGTTGGAATTTTAACATTGATAATTTTTTTATCGATAGCGCTTAATGCTTTTTTATGAAGATCTAAAACTAGATACCTGTATGTTAATTGTTTATTTAAGATTATCATTTTTCATACATAAAATAGCTGCCGATGCAAGAAATAACATCGGCACGATAGGGCTGAAAATACTATTTTTTGTTTTGTTGATGAAACTTAACACGCTCATGAAAATAGGCTTTTAAATGGTCTTCCATTTGGTGAATCTTTTGTTCTAAGGCGTTGACCAGCACTTCATCGCTATTCATATCGAAAACGCGCTGCATCGCCAGTTCATCAACATATTCTTTTTGTGCCTTGGTTAAATCAGCCATATTTGAATTACCTTTATTGAAATAGAACTTTTGCTTTATCAATTTAAAGCAAATTAAAGAAAGTGCATTATTGTGCCTCAGTCAATACAGTATGAAAAGTAGAATAACTGATTGTCGAATAATGATTATTTATTAACTTAGTTGCAATACGAAGGATCAAATCACAATCTCTGTTTGTTAAGAATAATCACAATATTCTTAATGAATATAAGCTGATATCCTCGCCAGAGTCACTTATTAATAGGTCTGAAAATGAATAATAAACAACACTACCTTGATACCGCAGCAGGTGAGGGTGAAAAAGAAGCATCAATGATGGTTGCTATCCCTGGTTCTGAGCTGACGTCTTTATTATTAGAGCAGCGTTTAGAAGAGCAAACTTATTTCACCGATGGTGAAATAGACTACATTCCTGAGGATGGCGGCTTTTTCTTTAGCTGTAAAAAAGATGAAGAAGAATTACGTTTTTATATCTCTTTAGTGGATAGCGACCCTGAATATACCATCAATCCTTATTTTGCCACTGATCCAATCAGCCCTGAGCTGTATGCAGAGGCCAGTGCTGCTCCTCAAGCAGTGATTGTTGAATGTTTATTTCAAGGGCAGCCATTAGCTAATTACCTTCAGCAGCTGAAAATTATTCAAATATTAGTGCCAGATTTATTACTAGGCTTGGATATTTCTGCCGCAGGGAAAGTGTTTACTCGTGAGTGGCTTAATTTCCAACTAATTGATGATTTGATGCCAAGCATTGATTCTTTGTATGTTGTTCATGCTATTTATGATCAAGAAGACAACGAAGACAAGCCGGAAGAAGAGCGTGCTCCGACCATGTATTGGTTCCATACTCACGGTTTGGCACGTTGTGGTTTATCGGAAGCAGAAATTATTATACCGCACCCGATTGCTTCTTATTATGGTATTCCCGAACTATTTTGGAGCTTCGTGAATAACAGTATTACTCACGGAAAAATCGTGTTTAATGAACCTATTTTTATTGGTCAAACCCAAGCAGGCTATGAGTATTTAGTTGCAGTACCGTTTGAAGAAGGGCTGTTGCATGTGGGTAAATCAACGCCAATTGATGATTTGAAGCCACTTGAAGAGATGAATTTCGAGTTTGGTGATGCGTCATCAGAGCGTTTCATGGGGGATTGGCATGATCGAGACGAATCTCATCAGCACCCATCCGCGATGTTGTTTCGTGTGACACAAGAAAACCCGGTATTAGAAAGTTTCTTTGAAGGCTTTGAAGATCAAAACGCGATGATGTTTATGCGTACCGATGAAGAAACCGCTGATATGTCCCGTAAAGCCAAATTACGTTGGGAATATTTTACCCATATGTTAGATAACTACGGGCCAAAACCGGTCGCTCAGAAGAAAGGATTTTTTGCCAAATTCCTCGGTAAAAACGAGGAAGCTGAAGATTCGGAATGGCGCTTTTTAGTGAAATGCGGTATTGGTTACCATGATGCAGAAGAAGATTTCGATGGTCATGAACATATGTGGTTTGAACCTGTTTCTTGGAATGGAGACAAGTTTGAAGGGCGTTTAATTAACCATCCTTTTTATGTGAAAAATATGCAAGAAGGGGAAGTTTATCCATTAACGCGCGACGATATTACGGATTGGACAATTTATTTCCAAGACGGCAGTTATACCCCTGATACGATATATAAATTGTTAAGTGGCGCTCAAGTTCACTAACTTGTCATACTCGTCATACTTCAAGCTGCATGGGTGTTGACTGCGCTCAGCCAGCCGAATCACATACTTATGTATGCTCATCGGTCTGTCTTCGTTTGTCGCCTACATGCAACTTGAATTATTTAGAGTATATACGCGTCACGATTCAAACCGCATGGGTGTTGACTGAGCTCCGCCAGCCGAATCACATACTTATTCAAGCTAGAGTACAAAGGTTTATGTTAGACTGGGCGCGCAATGCGCCCAATTTAATGATGAAAATTTAACGCCATGAATGAATCCGAGCTTTACCAATATGCCTTGTTTATGCTTTCCCGCCGTGATTATGGGAAAGCAGAGCTATTTGCTCGTATGAAACGGCGTATGTATGAAAAAAATGAAGGTATTATTGATGAGCCTTTAATTGAATTGGTGCTTGAAAGGCTAAGTGAGCAACATTTTCTTGATGACGACCGTGTCGCGGGGCTATTAATGCAAGGTTATCTCCGTAAAGGGTATGGACCATTGCGGATAAAACAAGAAATGCGGCAGAAAGGTTTCACTGAAACGGTTGTGGAAAAGCATTTTGCTACTCTAGATGTAGATTGGTTTGAAAAGGCCGCATTGGTTCGTAGTAAAAAATTCGGTGATGACCTTCCTCATGATTTCAAGGAAAAAAGCAAACAAATTAGATATTTACAGTATCGAGGCTTTTTTGGCGATATGATTTATGAGTTATTCAATGGTTAGTTTCCATATTATTAATTTATAAAATCACTTACTTTTCAACTGGTTGAAATAAAATCTGAACATAGTTTTTGACGTTGTTTATTTTAGATTAATCAGTGAATTGTGAGTTCGATCTTTCTTTTATCAATTTCATGTTAACGTTAACATATCTTTAATTATATACTGTGTTCATGTTCTGGGCTGCTCACTTCACGATAAATCAAAAAAGAGAAGAAAGCGCTAGCAATGATGTTTATTGGTTTAATTCAAATAGGTATTAATATGAAGATGTTACCGTTATCTGCGATTGCAGCGGCTTTTGTCATCCTATTCCCTTTGGTGGGGGATGCTCAAACGGATTTAAGTCGTATTGAGGCAAGGCTGGAGGCGTTAGAGAAAAGAGCTGAGTTGGCAGAACGACGTGCCGAAGCTGCTGAACAGAAAGCAGAGAAGCTCGAACGAGTGATGAATATGCATGAAACTACCAAACAACCCATATCAACCGTTGTTAAGGAGCCTATTTCCAATACAAATGTACCAAGGGAGAGTGAAGAAAAACCAACATCTGGGATCCAATACCACAATGATTACGGTGAACTTAAGCTTTATGGCGATGTTGAGTTCAATATGGATGGGGCGAGTCGTCAGGGACAAATTACATCTGTCAGAACGGCCCTTGGGAAAAACAACCAACCAAATAAGAGTGATAATTGGGATATTAATGGACGGATCTTGATTGGGGTAGATGGTAATCATTTGAAAGATAATGGAAATTATGCAGGGTTTTCTGTGCAGCCGCTTGCGGATATGACAGGAAAAATGAACCTTGATGATGCCGCTTTTTATTTCGGGCAAAAGGATCGCTGGCAAGTAAAGCTCGGCCGTTACGAAGCTTATGATATGTTCCCATTAGGACAAGATACGTTTGTACAGTATTCAGGCAATACGGCGAATGATTTGTACAGTGATGGGTTCGGTTATATTTATATGATGAAAGAAGGGCGTGGGCGTTCAGGTGATGGTGGTAGTGTTCAACTTTCCCATTCATTAGATGATTGGTATTTTGAAATTAACGCATTGGTTGAAGATGGTACTGCTTTATTCGATGATTCTAATTACCATGGTTATCAGCTAGATAATAAGAAAAATGTTATTTATTTAAGGCCTGTGGTGGCTTGGCAGCCGAATGATTTTAAAGTGGCTATTGCGATGGAATCCCAAGTTATCAACAATGCCTATGGGGATAACGTTGATGGTCATTGGAAGGATATGTCCAAACGTAATGGATATGGTATGACTTTAGGATGGAATAGCGTAGAAAAAGACTCAGATAATGGCGTGCAGCTAACATTCAGTACTGCATACCTAGATGCAATAGCAGAAACAGATTTATCGTTAGGTGGCTATGCTTTGTGGCGTCGCGCTCAACTAGGTTATATCTATGCGCATAATAATATTAAAGATTTTAATGCAGTAAATATTTCGACAGACCCTAATTCAGTGTTGAATAACATCCCAGGTAAATATGATGTTCATACTTTATATGCTTCTTATGAGTTACCTCAAATTTTAGCTATAGATAATTACAAAATTTATCTTGGTGCTTATTACTCTAAAATTAATGCAGATAACCCTAATTTGATTAGTCATCATGATGATGAACGCTATGGTGTTCGTGCTCGCTTCAAATATTTTTTCTAGTCTAAGCTAAGCCGTTCTTCCTATGTGTTGTTAATAAATAGGAAGATCGGCTGCAAAATAACTATCAAAAAGATTTTTTATTTATTTCTCTTGTGTTTTAACGCATTTCTATATTAAAAATCATCTGCTGACATGATCATTGTCAGTGAATTTTGCTTAATGATTAGGCAGAGTAATTTTTTTTATAATTACAAAATAAGACAGGCAGGAGAAATAAATGATTGAGCTCTTAATCGGCGTTATTGTCGCCATTGGAGTTGGGCGTTATATCATAAAAGGGTATTCCGCAACGGGTGTGTTAATGACAGGAGGGATTTTACTTCTAATCATTACCGCTATTATGGGCAAAAGTATTTTACCAGGTTCTGTTCCAACGACGGGGTGGCGTGTAACAGATATTCTGGAATACATAAAATTCCTATTAATGAGCCGAGGTGGCGACCTTGGTATGATGATCATGGTGTTATGTGGGTTTGCATCTTATATGACTCACATTGGGGCGAATGATGTTGTGGTGAAAATCGCTTCTAAGCCATTAAAAATGATCAACTCACCTTATTTGTTGATGGTTGCTGCTTATATTGTGGCATGTTTGATGTCACTGGCGGTATCTTCTGCGACAGGCCTCGGTGTATTACTGATGGCGACATTATTCCCTGTAATGGTGAATGTCGGGATCAGCCGAGGTGCAGCAGCAGCAATCTGTGCATCGCCAGCGGCAATTATTTTAGCGCCGACATCTGGTGATGTTATCTTAGCGGCAAAAGCGGCCGAAATGCCATTAATCGACTTTGCATTTAAAACGACCTTACCGATTTCTATCGCGGCAATTGTGGCAATGTCAATCGCTCACTTCTTTTGGCAGCGTTACCTCGACAGAAAAGAAAATGTCACGACTGAAATGTTAGATGTGAATGAAATTAAAACCCATGCTCCTGCTTTCTACGCTATTTTACCTTTTACGCCAATTATCGGTGTTTTAGTGTTTGATGGTAAATGGGCGCCTGAATTGCATATTGTTACCATTATTGTTGGCTGTATTATTTTGGCTGCAATCATTGAATTCATCCGTAGCTTCAGCGCTAAACATGTCTATAGTGGCTTAGAAGTTTGCTACAAAGGTATGGCAGAAGCATTCGCAACGGTCGTTATGTTATTAGTGGCGGCTGGGGTATTTGCTCAAGGTTTAAGTACCATTGGCTTTATTAAAGGGCTCATTGACCTTGCACAGTCATTCGGTTCTGGCGCAATTGTGATGATGATTGCACTGGTGGTGATTACGATGTTAGCTGCGATGACCACAGGTTCAGGGAATGCACCGTTCTATGCATTTGTTGAACTAATTCCTCATTTAGCAAAACAAATGGGGGTCAATCCTGCTTACTTAGTGATACCAATGCTACAAGCCTCTAACTTAGGGCGGACTTTATCGCCGGTATCAGGGGTTGTCGTGGCCGTATCTGGTATGGCAAAAATCTCTCCGTTCGAAGTCGTGAAAAGAACGTCAATCCCAGTATTAGTTGGATTGGTTGTGGTTGTAATTGCGACAGAAATATTAGTGCCTATATATCTATAACATTTCAGTTTCTCAGGTAAAAAAAATGGCTGAGCGAATAACTCAGCCATTCCTCGAATTAAAAATTAAATACTTTATATCTAAAATTTACTCTTTTAATTGATTGCGAAATTATTTTTTTACAGAATAATTACGTGGCGTTTGTTCTTTTACGTTATTAACGAGATCTACCCCAAAAAGTTGAAAGAAATAGAGTAATTAAATTAGGTACTGTTGCCCATTTAATGCAAAATCTGCACATCTTATTTTAATAACGTTAATGATGAAGAACACAAGATGAGCACAATTGAAAAAGCAGTAGTTACAGAAGATAAACCTGTTAGTAAGTGGACTTATAAGGATTTTACTTGGGTACTTTCTTTATTTGGTACCGCCGTGGGGGCAGGCGTTTTATTCCTACCAATTAAAGCTGGTGCTGGGGGGTTTTGGCCATTAGTAGTATTAGCAATAATTGCAACGCCAATGATTTGGTTGGCTCATAAAGGGTTAGCTCGCTTTGTCTTATCCTCAAAAAATCCAAATGCCGATATTACCGATACGGTAGAAGAGCATTTTGGTAAAGTAGGCGCAAATATTATTACATTTGCCTATTTCTTTGCTATTTACCCTATCGTATTGATTTACGGTGTCGGTATCACGAATACTGTTGATTCGTTCTTAGTAAATCAATTAGGAATAGACCCACTACCACGATGGTTATTGTCTGGAGTATTGATTGCTGCAATGACTGCTGGTGTGGTATTTGGTCGCGACCTTATGTTAAAGCTCACCTCCCTAATGGTTTATCCTTTGGTATTCATTTTGTTAGCTTTATCATTGTATCTAATCCCTGAGTGGAATATGTCCATGCTAGAGGTGGCTCCTGATTGGAGTGCAATGCCTGTGATTGTTTGGATGGCGATCCCACTTATCGTATTCTCATTTAACCATAGCCCAATCATCAGCCAATTTACTAAAGACCAACGTCAGCAGTTTGGTGATAATGCAGTGGTAAAAACGGATATGATTACTGGTGGTGCAGCATTGATGCTGACTGGTTTCGTGATGTTTTTCGTTTTCTCTGTGGTGTTATCACTAAGCCCAGCAGAGCTTGCCGTTGCGAAAGAACAAAATATCAGTGTGTTATCACATATTGCGAATATCAACCCATCGCCAATCCTATCTTATTTAGGGCCTATTGTTGCTTTCGCTGCGATTGTATCAAGTTACTTTGGTCACTTCTTAGGCGCTCACGAAGGTTTGGTTGGGTTAATTAAATCTCGCTCTTCTTTCTCTGTGAAGAAAATTCAAATGGCATCCATGTTATTTATTGTGATAACAACCTGGATTGTGACTATTCGTAACCCAAGTATTTTAGGCATGATTGAAACGATGGGGGCACCAATGATTGCCGCTATTCTATTCATTCTACCTGTTGTTTCGATGAATATTGTTCCTGCAATGAAAAAATTTAGCACTTCAAAACTGGCACAAATCTTTACTTTTATCTGTGGATTAGCGTCTATTACTTCGGTTATTTATGGTGCATTTTTATAATGACTAAGTGATTCGTTAAGGGCTCTCACTCTATTTGTTAAGTGAGAGCCCCTTGTTGTTTAATTACTGTATATTTAATTAATCTTATTAAAGAATACTACTAACATGTTAAAGCCATCAATTTAGTAGTTATCAGGACGACCAAACCCAGGGTCGCTATAAGTTGGGTAGGTATCGAAAATATTGCCATTTCCTGTTGCTCTTGGATCGCCATGCTCTTTTAAAGTTGTCATCAATTGAGTATCTAGCTGTTCAAGAACGCCTGCATATTCTTTATTCTGAGTTAAATTATTGAGCTGATCTGGGTCCTTTAGAATATCATATAACTCAACATTAGGTCGTTTACCTGTCGCCAAGGTATAAAAAGGTTCTATTTCTTTCTTATCTTTTTCGGTAATGATGAATGCTTTTGTTGGGCTGGCATCAATATTAGCATAGCCGCTATAAACTTTATTGGCATATTCCTTAAATGTAACGTTGTCCTTGCCTGGTTTTCCTGCTGGCCAGCGGTTAGGTTCAAAGTTTTTGATATATAAATATTGATGAGTACGTAATGCACGAATAGGATAAGTTTCTAGTGGAACCTCTCCACCATCCATGTGCCTTTCCATAGCAGTAATAACCGATTCACGATGTGGCTGGTCATATTGCAAGGTTGGAAGCAGGCTTTTCCCAACCATTGATGATGGCGGATTAACTCCTGCTGCTTCTAAAAAGGTAGGAGCTAGATCGGTTAAGGATACAAGTGAGTCATTTGTACGTGATGGTTTGATGACATTATTCCACATAATGGCAAGTGGAACGTGTGTTCCTGCATCATATAGGGTTGCTTTCGCCCTTGGGAATGCCCAGCCATTATCACCAGTAATAACAACAACGGTATTATCTAAAAGACCTTCTTTTTCAAGTTTATTAAGAATATCACCACAATTCTTATCAAATATCTGAGCTGCATCGATATAATCCGCTATGTCATCACGTACTATCTGGTTATCTGGTAAATAGTTAGGAACACCATCATCTTTAACTTTTATTCCTTTTTTAACTCCTTCTCCCGTTGTAAAAGGGCGATGAGGTTCAGGGCTACCGTACCAAAAACAGAATGGTGTATCTTTTGGTCGCTCAGCCATAAACGTATCAAAGTTTTTATATCGAGCGCCGGCTGGGTTTTGACTTCTTCCTCCTGGCTCAGTTTTACCAGGTGCCCAGCCTTTACCAGAGAAACCTACATAATAACCATTGTCCTTTAAGATATCGGTATATGTTAATAATTTTGAGGATAATGTACCTGCGAGATTAGCTCCTTGTTCTAGTTGGTAAATAGGTTTACCCGTTAAAATAGATCCCCGTGAGGCTGTGCATGTGGGGGCAGCTGTGAATGCATTAGGAAAATTAACTCCGGAGCGTTTAATTCGTTCAAAAGTTGGAAGGTTTAAACCAAGCTTATCAACGGCTTCGGAATTCTGCCAACTCCAATCATCTGCGATGAGAAAAAGAATATTTGGTCGAGGTCTAGCTGTAGCTGCAAAAACATTAGTGTTCGTTATTGCAAGTACAGATAAAGCCATCAACCCTTCACAAAGTGTTCTACGAGTGACATCTACCATTTTACAATCCTCATATACTTTACATTATCCCTTAAGGTAAATTAATACTGCTGATTTGATTTATATACTTATAAATAAAGAAAATATAATCTTTCTATTTGATATAGATTGGTATAGATTCATGAATATAATTACAAGTTAATTATGTATAGTAAAAATAATTAATTTGTAATTATAATATGTAATATAGTTCACATTTATTGTTCATGATCTATCAATAATAATATAAACTATCAAAATATGTTGGTGGGGGTAAAATGTTACCAAAGATTGATGTAAATGTATGTAAATCAGAGGATTGTAAGAATTTTGCACTAGTTGATTGCGCTGATTACGTTAAACCATCATTCAAACTTGGTTATAGAGCCATATATTGTCCTAAATGTGGTGGTAATAGTTATCTAATTAATAACGATGACTTAAAAAAAATATTTTATCCATATTGGTCTTTCTATATGAAAAATATAGAAAAAGCTTGTCCAAGCTGCTATTCAACTGAAAGTATAAAATATGGAACAACAGCAATTGGTACTGTTAGGTATCAATGTAAGAATTGTAATAATGTTTATTCATTAAAAAATCTAAACAAATTTGATGATGTTGATAACAAACTCATAGAAAGTTTATTAAAAAACACCAAGGTTAGTACTATTTTTAAAGAGTTAAAAATTACACCGGCATCTTTTTATCGAAGATTAGAAAATATAAATGAAATATTAGATATATTATGTAGGAAAGTTGAAAAATATAAAATAAAAAATAAACTTTCATCAATAGAGACAAATTTATTTAATTTAAATTGTAGGGTTGAAAATAAAACGGGACTATCTAATGATTTACACTGTATAGTTAGTTGCTGTTCTAAAACAGGTTATGTATTGTCTATTACGACAAATTGGAATGATCAAGAGTTATCATTAGAAAGTATTTATAAATCACAAAATATTCCAGCGGAATCTATTAATTTATTAGAAGAAAATACAATAGAAAAAATATATAAGAAATATGAATCATTTCATAAGCGTCATAGCTTTGATCATATCCACTATACGAGTGATAATGTGTCAAAACACATTATAGAGCCTGTTGTTGCTGGCCATAGTCATTTTAAAACATTAGAGATATTGTTAGCACCGAATGTAAAACATCACTTTATTCATCATGAGGTTTATATTCGAGGAGCAGTATTAACAGCTTATGGGAATGCAATTAGAAATGAGAAATGTGATGTTTTCTATGTTATTTCTAATGAAAATAGAGATGGCATTCAATATAAACATACTGGAAGCTATAAAGTTGGATGGTGGAAGAATGTTTGGCATGAATATAAAGATATTAATGGGGAAGGGTATAAATATATTTGTAACTTGACTAGTTCTAAAAACAATCAACCGTATGAGTATCTAAAGTTAAACCCATCATTAAAATATTCTGAAGAATTTATAAAAACGTTCTTGTATTTCTTCCCAAGTAAAAGAATAAATTCATTATCACCAAAAATTTTAGTTAAAATTCTTTCTTTATTTAGTAAATATTATAATTACTGCTGTATTCCTCCAAATGAAACACTAACAGCTGCTCAGCGCATAGGAGTGGCAAAACAACAGTATGACTTAAGTATGATATTGAATGTAGACTTGTATTCTGACAGCGAAGAGTAAAATATAGAGATGTACCAACATAAATTGATAGTATTTTTCTGTTGATGATGAAATCAGTGGTTAAACGTGACTAAAATCACATATGTTCCAGTACGATTATTATTAACTACAGTCATCAAAAATGATGGCAATATATTTATTCTGGAGCAATTGTTATGAATAAAAAGTTATTAGTTTTACCCATAATTATAGGTTCGCTATTAGGTAGTACTCTTTCATATGCAAAAGATATTACTATCTATCATACTAATGATTTACATGCTCATGTTTCACCATTTAAAGTTCCTTATATTAGTAAAGATAGACAAGTAGGCGGGTTTGCTAATATAGCTAGTGTAGTTAAAGATGCTAAAAATAAAGAAAAAGGTGTTTTTTTCTTTGATGCAGGTGACTATTTTACAGGGCCATATATTAGTACGTTAACAAATGGTGAAGCTGTAGTTGATATTATGAATGAAATGTCATTCGACGCAGTTTCAATTGGTAACCATGAATTTGATCATGGTGTTCCTAATATGTTAACTCAATTAAATAAGGCTAAATTTCCTGTTTTATTAGGAAATGTTTTTTATGAGAATTCAGAGAAACCTGTCTGGGATAAACCGTGGACTATTATAGAAAAAGATGGTGTTAAACTAGGTGTTATTGGCTTACACGGAAAATTTGCTTTCTACGACACAGTGAATAAAGATAAAAGAGAAGGTGTAGAAGCTAGAGACGAAGTCGAGTATTTACAAAAATATATTAATGAGCTGAAAGATAAAGTTGATATTACAGTATTACTGGTACATGAAGGCGTCCCTGCTCGTCAATCAAGTTTCGGTGCGACTGATGTATCTAGAATGCTACAAAAAGATATTGACCTAGCTAAACAAGTTGATGGTATCGATGTTTTAATTACAGGCCATGCTCATGTAGGGACACCAGAGCCCATTAAAGTAAATGATACCTTAATTGTTTCAACAGATTCTTATGGCATTAACTTAGGTAAGTTAGTGTTAGACGTTGATGATAATACAAATAAGATCAAAGGATATAAAGGGCAACTAATTAATATGTTCGCAGATGAACATACGCCAGACCCTGCAACTCAAAAGAAAATTGATGATTGGACTAAAAAGCTAGAAACAATCACGCTAGAAAAAATTGGAAATGCGAACGTCGAATTAACACGTGCTTATGGTGAATCATCTTTATTGGGTAACTTAATTACAGATGCTTTCTTGCAAACAGATTCACGCGCGAAAATTGCTTTTGTTAATAGCGGTGGTATTCGAAGCGAAATAGAAAAAGGTAATATTACTCTTGGTGATGTAATCAGTATGTTCCCATTCCCTGATGAACTTACTTACATGGAAATCAGTGGAAAAGATCTTCGTTCATTAATGAACCATGCCGCAAACTTGACAAATGGCGTATTACAAGTCTCTTCAGGCTTAGAAATGAAATATGACAGTAAGAAAAATCCAGACAGTCGAGTCGTTTCATTAAAATTAAATGGTAAAGATATTAATGATAACGAATATTATCCAATTGTTGTTAATTCTTTCTTAGCAACAGGTGGCGATGGTTTTGAAGCATTTAATAACGGTAAAAATACTAAAACAATCCCAGGTATCAGTGCTGCTGATGCGGTAATTGAATTTATTAAAAAGCAACCAAATCAAAATCCAAAATTAGATTTACGTATTAGTGATGTAGCAAGTAAGTAATATATATAAAATAATGCCGATTAACTTCGGCATTATTATTAAATCTAACACTTAAATATATTTAAAATATAAATTCCTTCTGAGGGAAATATGAATAAATCAAATGTCCAGAGGCTATTTGCTATAAGCTGTCTGTCTTATTCATTCACTGGTGCATTAATTATAGTAACAGGAATGGTAATGGGTGATATTGCACAGTACTTTGGAGTGCCAATCACTAGTATGAGTAATACATTTACATTTCTAAATACAGGTATATTAGTTGCTATATTTCTTAATGTTTGGTTAATGGAAGTATTTGCAATTAAAAAACAACTAATATTTGGCTCTATTTTAATATTGTTATCTATAACGGGGCTTTTCTTTGGAAAATCCTTAATTATATTTTCTATTTGTATGTTTATTTTAGGTACCGTCAGTGGAATCACGATGTCTATTGGGACATTTTTGATCACTCAGTTATATGAAGGTAGACAGCGTGGTGCACGTTTATTATTCACCGATTCGTTTTTTAGTATGGCAGGAACGATATTCCCTGTTATTGCTGCTACGATATTGACTCGCCATTTAGGCTGGTACTGGGTATATGGGTGTATCGCATTAATTTATCTAGGAATAATGTCACTAACATTGCTCTCTGATTTTCCTGCCATTGGTAAAAAAGTTAATGCAGAAGAATCGTCTAAAAATGGAAGTAATGTATCAGTAAAGGTAACCTCTGAAAAATGGGGACTGAATGTTGTATTACTTTCCGCTGCTGCTGTTTGCTATATATTGGGACAGTTGGCTTTTATTCAATGGATACCTGAGTATACAACTAAAGACCTAGGAATGGATATCAGTGAAGCTGGCGTACTAGTGAGTTATTTTTGGACATCTTATATGATCGGTATGTGGGTGTTTAGTTTTGTTATCAAGTTTTTTGATTTACAAAGAGTCCTTGTATTTCTTGCGGCTTTAGCGACTATCGCAATGTATATATTTATTCACAGTGAACAAGTCAATCTATTACAATATATCATTTTTGGATTAGGTTTTGTTTCTAGTGCAATTTATCCAACTATTATTACTTTAGGTTCACAACAAACGAGTGTGTCATCGCCTAAATTAGTTAATTTTATTTTAACTTGTGGAACAGTTGGTACAATGTTAACTTTTGTCGTAACTGGTCCAGTGGTTGAGCACTTTGGTGTTCAGGCCGCATTAATTACAGCTAATATTTTATATTTTACTGTTTTTGCTTGTTGTTTCTTACTTGGTTTCTTTACTAAACATAGAGTATTAAATTTAAGTCAGTCACACTAATAATGATGATTTATTTAAGATATGGTTCATTGTTTATAATAAAACAGGGAGAGATGGAGTTATTTTAAAATAACTTTCTATCTACCGCGTAATTAATAAATACCTCTGATTTATCTATAATGTTTATTTTCAATAGTCTTTTTATATTTGTTTTGAAATAAGCAGGGGTATTTCAAATGAAATTAATAAAAGTTTTTATTCGGAGATTATAATGGCAACGCCTCATATCAATGCGGAACTCGGTGATTTTTCTGATGTAGTTATCATGCCAGGAGATCCATTGCGAGCTAAATATATAGCAACTAAATTTCTTGAAGAAGCTAAAGAAGTTAATAATGTAAGAGGAATGCTTGCTTATACAGGAAATTATCGCGGACGGAAAGTCTCTGTAATGGGGCATGGAATGGGTATTCCATCATGCTCTATTTATGCAAAAGAACTGATCACCGATTTCGGTGTTAAGAAAATTATACGTGTAGGTTCATGTGGTGCAGTGCGGCAAGATGTTAAGTTACGTGATGTAGTTATTGGGCTGGGTGCTTGTACTGATTCTAAAGTTAATAGAATGCGTTTCAAAGGGCATGATTATGCTGCAATTGCTGACTTCAATATGGTTTGTAGTGCTGTGCAAGCTGCAAGTGAGCATGGAATTTCTACTCAGGTTGGCAATTTATTTTCTGCAGATTTATTTTATACACCTGAACCGGATATGTTCGATATTATGGAAAAATACGGTATTTTAGGTGTCGAAATGGAGGCCGCGGGAATTTATGCTGTTGCTGCGGAATATGGAGCTAGAGCATTGACCATTTGTACGGTTTCTGACCATATACGAACTAATGAAAAATTATCAGCTGAAGAACGTCAAACTACGTTTGATGATATGATCAAAATTGCTATGGAGTCAGTACTGATTTGTGACGAGAAAACACCCTCATCCCGTAAAGGTTTTTCGTTAAATAGAGTTTTATTTCAAATTGAATAATGATAACTCAAACATGCTTAGGGCAGAAATTGCTCTAAGCATATTCGTTATTATAGGATCATTAAAGGTGTTATTTGTCTGATTTCTTGAATAGAGTGACCTTGTTGTAATAGCGCAGCTAAGGTCTTCATTGGGGGAATTGAATGCTTGAAAATACTTTTATATCCTTCACATAAATAATTATGCGCTTTTCCATTTATGGAATTAATTCTTAGTTTTGGGCATCCGCCTTGACAAACGAATCGGTAGTCACATTCTAAACATACTTTAGAAAAGTCACTTTTACTCATTCCAAAATTTTTTTGTTTTTTACTATAAACTAAGTCAGTGAGGTTATCAGTCAATATATTACCAAGTTTATATTCTGGATATACAAAGTGATCGCAACTATAGATATCACCATTTTGCTCGATAACTAAACTTAACCCACATGTTGCACGCATTACGCACATGCCAGGACTCTGTCCCATAACTGCTGCTAAGGTGTTCTCAAAAATCTGTACAAAAACACTGCCAATATCATTTTTGAACCAATAGTCAAAAATACTATTAATAAATGAAGCGTAAAGAGGGCCTGTTACAGACCATGGAGTGACATAAGCAAGAGTTTCAAGATTGGGACTAATTAGTTCACCTTGAAATACCCCCTGAGGTCGACGATCTACAGATGGGATAAACTGCAGATAATTCGCTTTCACTTCTTGTGTTAAATATTTATAGACTTCAAGCGGGTATTTGGCGGTATATTCATTTACTACGATCAATACATTAAATTCTACATTATATTTTTGTAAAATTCTCACTGCATTAACAACTTTATCATGAGTTGATTTCCCTGCATGAGTTTTTCTGTATTTGTCGTGGATGTGTTTAGTACCATCAAGAGATATACCCACTAAAAAATTATTTTTTGAAAGAAATTCTCCCCAATTGTCATCAATCAAAATGCCATTAGTTTGTAGTGTATTGGTTATCTTTTTCCCGTTAGCATATTTTTTTTGTAGTGAAAGTGCTTTTTGATAAAAATCGATACCAGCCATTGTAGGTTCACCACCCTGCCATGCAAACTCAACTAATTGAGTTGGGTTTTGTATTATATATTTTTTTATGTAGTTCTCTAATACATCATCACTCATGAATCGAGAAGGCGTTTTTTGGCTTAATGTCCCACTATCTTTGCCTTGATAGAAACAGTAGACACAATCAATATTACAAGTATAGCTTGTTGGTTTGGCCATTAGGTGAAAAGCAGGTTTCATGCTCAAAATCTCAGTAAAAGAACAAAAGGTCATAGTCAAATTTTTCCAAAGAAAAATATGAGATCTTCGTCACATTGACAATGTATTTAGTATATAACATTTTGGGTGTTATCAGTTTATGTTGTTTCAATAAAATAAGTTTTACCCACACCAACATATAATGATAGTGGTTAATGAAATTTAAATTATGATTTTATTTTTTGTGATGCTCTTCAACTAATATTAAGAGACTGTAAATAAAATTATAGCGATGAGTTAGTTAATTTTTAGGCTTTATATGAAATATTTTAATAATAAAAAATACAGTTGGAGGTTTTAGTGAATAATAGAATTGGTTTTGCTATCCCTATTTTATCATTATTAATTTTGAGTCAGAATGCATTTTCTAGTAATGAGTCAAATGGATTTATTGACGGAGCTAAAGGTAATTTATTATTACGCAATTATTTCATTAATAAAAATTATGTTGGTGATTCAGCAGTTAAAAACTATTCTAGAGAATGGACTCAAAATTTCATATTAGAAATTAAGTCAGGTTATACACCAGGAGTCATTGGATTTGGGGTTGATGGGCTAGGGTTATTATCGGTAAAACTTGACGGAGGTAGAGGTACTACTGGTACAGGGCTTTTACCTGATGATTCACCGCATTCTTATGGTTATGTTGGAGCTACTGCGAAATCAAAATTTTCTAAATCAGAATTAAGATATGGAGACTTAAGACCTAGAAACCCGATGGTAATTGCGACAGATACTCGTTCTTTACCTCAGGTTTTTCGTGGACTAGATTTTTCTAGTAAAGAAATTGATGGCTTAGAATTACAATTTTCTGTACTCCAAAAAGGAAAGTCGAGAGTTTCAGAAGATATGGAAACACTAACATATAATAAAATCAAAGGTGGTGATTTTTATTATGGTGGTGGTAAGTATGTATACAGTAAAGATACATCATTTTCCCTTTGGAGTAGTAAATTCGAAGATATCTATCAGCAAAACTATGTAAATTTGACTCAGTTCTATAATATAGACAATGTAAGATTGGGGGCAGATTTAAATTATTGGTGGGGTAAGGATACAGGCAGTTCAAAAGCAGGGAAACTTGATAATAAAACATTCAGTTCTGCACTTACAGCTCAGTATGGCGGTAATAAATTAATTTTCGGTTATCAACACTTAGAGGGCAGTTCTAAATGGATGCGTTTAGATGGTGCTGGTGGTGGCTTTCTAAGCAATGACTCGTTGAGTAATAGTTTTGATTCGCCGAAGGAACGTTCTTACCAAATCAGACATGAATATGATTTCACTCATGTGGGTGTTCCAGGGTTGAAAATAATGAATCGATATACTAAAGGGACTAATATTCATAATAAGTTTACGGATAATGGTCGCGAGTGGGTCCGTGAAACAGAACTATACTATACTTTCCAGACAGGCGCTTTAAAAAAACTTTCTGTGAGTTATAAAAATATTACGTTAAGACAAACTCATGGCACAAGAAATGAAAATGAAAACAGAATAACATTTAATTATCCATTAGGATTATTTTGATGTTATACCGTTTCTGTTATAGGTAATGACTGATTGGTTTCGCATGATTAATTAGGAATAATATATTATTTAATGAGATTTTTAGTGTCAACTTTGAATTTTATTATTATAGAAACTATTCATTAGATTAAATATAGAGGGGCTCTAGTTTGATTTATGACTCATGATCCCTTCTTTATCTCTTTTCTGTATCACATGAAATAATTTCAAGTAGATCGGGTTGTCTGTAATACGATCTGGGGTAATATCTATTGTTATCATAGAAAAAATATAACGACGTAATAATTACGTCCTTTGGCCATATTTTTCTGATGTGCCATAACAAGGATAACTAATGAAATTAGAAACATTATCGATTCACGCCGGTTACTCTCCTGACCCTACCACTAAGTCCGTTGCCGTGCCAATCTACCAAACCACCTCTTATGCTTTTGACGATACTCAGCATGGTGCTGACCTCTTCGATTTAAAAGTCGCGGGTAATATTTACACTCGTATCATGAACCCGACTAACGATGTTTTAGAGCAACGAGTTGCTGCGCTTGAAGGCGGTGTCGCTGGCTTGGCCGTTGCTTCTGGTATGGCGGCAATTACTTATGCGATTCAAACTATCGCACAAGCTGGAGACAACATTGTTTCTGTAGCTAAATTATACGGTGGAACCTATAACTTATTTGCCCATGCTCTGCCGCGTTTAGGAATTGAAACACGTTTTGCGGAGCATGACGATCTCGCCGCATTTGATGCGCTTATTGATGATAAGACGCGGGCTATTTTTTGTGAGTCAATTTCAAACCCAGCGGGCTTTATTGTTGATATTGCGGCGCTCGCTGAAGTTGCACACCGCCATGGTATTCCTTTGATTGTCGATAATACGGTGGCGACACCTTATTTATGCCGTCCATTTGAACATGGGGCAGATATCGTCGTTCATTCATTGACAAAATATATTGGTGGTCACGGTACATCACTTGGCGGAATAGTTATTGATTCAGGTAAGTTTCCATGGACAAAATACCCGAATCGCTTTTCGTTATTGATAGAGCCGGATGTGGCATACCATGGTGTCAGTTATACCGAACATTTTGGTGCAGCGGCCTTTATTGCTCGTTGCCGTGTTGCGCCATTGCGCGGAACGGGGGCTGCATTATCACCGTTTAACGCATTCTTGATTTTACAAGGTTTAGAAACCCTCGCGCTAAGAATGGATAGACATACCGAAAATGCGCTAAAAGTTGCGAACTACCTGGAAAATCATCCACAAGTAGAGTGGGTGAAATATGCAGGGCTACCGAGTAACCCTGAACATGGCTTAGCGCAAAAGTATATGAACGGCAAGCCAGCAAGTATTATGTCGTTTGGTATTAAAGGTGGCCAAGAAGCAGGGGCACGCTTTATTGATGCCTTGAAACTGATTGTGCGGTTGGTAAATATTGGTGATGCTAAATCACTAGCCTGCCACCCTGCATCAACGACACATCGTCAACTTAATGATGCAGAGTTAGCGCAGGCAGGAGTTTCTCGGGATATGATCCGCTTATCAATTGGCATAGAACATATTGATGATATTTTAGCAGACCTTGAACAGGCGTTAGCTGCTGCCAAATAGTTTTACTTTGTATGAATAACAACCGGTTATGGTGAATACCCTGACCGGTTTTTGTTTATAAACTGCCGTACACTTTTTTGTATTAATGACTAATATTAAGAACGAATTAAATTTTCACCTTATTTTTAAATACTGAACTATTCTTTAAACACTCAGTCTTATTATTTGATTCTTATCTATTTTTGTACATGAATTGTAGTATTCATTTATTGATTGTTTATATACAGCGACCTTTCTACCAACTAACGTTCGATTTGTTTAAATGGGGTTTAATTGGCATAACGATAATAGCTAAATAAAAGAGCGTGTTTGCTCAAACGAAATAAATAAAATGATTAAATATCAATAAAAAGAATGGTTGAGATGAGATGATTATGGCAAACAATAGAATTGCCTACCTTAAATGGTGCCTGTTATTTGGTTTTGTCCTAGTGACCTATTTTTTACCCTTAAATGGTAGGTTACTGTGGCAACCGGATGAACTGCGGTATGCAGAAATTAGTCGGGAACTGATTATAAGTTATAACTGGAGTGTTCCTGAACTTTTAGATATTCGTTATTTTGAGAAACCTATTTTTGGTTATTGGGTAGGGGCTGTTTTCCAAATGTTATTTGGTGAAAATAACATTTCTGTTCGTCTTGGTGTGGTATTTAGTACATTAGCTAGTGGGCTATTTGTTTATCTTAGCGCTAAAATGGCTTGGAAAAACTCACGTCTCGCTTTCAACGCGGTGTTTATTTATCTTTCAATGCTGATGGTCTTTACCATCGGTACCTACAATATTCTTGACCCGATTGTGACAGCATTTATCACTATGGTGATTTTCTTTTTCCAATGGGGTTTAACGACAAAATACTTCTCTCATAAATTACTCGCTTTTATGATGATGGGAGTAGCCTGTGGGTTAGGGGTATTAACAAAAGGTTTTCTCGTTTTAGTGCTGCCAGTGCTTGTTTGCTCTGTTGCCGCTATTTACTTTAAGCAATTCAAAGAAGTATTTGTTTTCTCGTTTGTTTCGCTGTTCACTGCTTTTGTCGTGTGCTTACCTTGGGCCTTTGTTATTGCCAGCCGTGAGCCTGATTTCTGGAACTATTTCTTCTGGGTTGAGCATATTCAACGTTTTATGGCGAATAACGCGCAAAACAAATCCCCATTTTGGTTTTATATCCCTATCTTGCTCGCTGCGGTATTACCTTGGCTAGGGTACCTTTTTGGTGCGCTACGACACGCATGGCAGCAAAAAGGGTTACATATTTATTTTCTATTATGGTTTATCGTGCCATTTGTTTTTTTCAGTATTACTAAAGGAAAATTACTGACCTATATTTTGCCTTGTATTGCACCGATCGCGGTTCTTATGGCAGCCTACATTGAAAAAATACTGACTGAGAAAAACACACTCACTATTCGTTTGAATGCATTGATTAACACACTGATAGGTGGCGTTATTGCTGGTGGAATTATTGCTTCTGCTTATTACCCTAAACTGAATGTATATCAGGCCGATGAAAGTGGAAAGCTATGGTTAGCCGCTGGCGCATTTATTTTTTGGTTATTGGTTGCGTTGCTTTCTTTCAAACAACGGTTTTGGTATTTAGCCGCAGTGTGTACGGTGGCAATTAGCTTAACGGTAGGGCATGTGATCCCATCTCGTATTGCCAGTAATAATACGCCACAAGAGGTGATTGCGAAGTATCATCACCAGTTAGCTGATAAATCTGTATTGTTAACCAATAATGTCGGGCTAGGCACCACATTGGCATGGGTACTTAAACGCAGTGATATTACGATGCTTCACCAAACTGGGGAATTAGGCTACGGGCTAAAATACCCAGATGCCGCTAATCGGTTTTATAGCTTAAAGCAGTTACCTGATTTATTAAAAAATTATCATTATAAAGATGTGGCGGTGGTCGTAGAAAGTTCTCAGCGTGAATTGTTGGACGCATTACCCGGCAACCCAATTATTATTCGGGAAGGTAATCTTGTTTTAGCTTTTTATGAAGGCCAATAGAGACAGTACGTTGGGATGTTATTTGATAATAGCCGCCATACCATTTAGGTTTGGCGGCTATTTACATTAGCGTGTAGGCTTATTTAAAGTGCTCGAGTTTGACGCTGAATGAGATTTTTCCAGACCTGCGGGGAGACCATGATAAATTAATAGCATGGCCATGCTATTACTCATTGCATTCACTTCCACTTCGTTGACTGTACGGCTGTTACGTTGATGACGGCTAGTTAACGTATTTCTCATTGGGACGTCTCCTCAGTTTCTTTGATTAGGCGATTCGCTTCGGCAAGCTCATAGCGCCTTGGTGTTAGTGCGGTTGCACTGTGATTACGGGCTAGCAAGGTATAAATGGTTGGTAAAACAAACAGGGTAAATAATGTGCCAACTAACATACCAGTGACTATCACTAAGCCTAAGCCAAAGCGGCTATTTGCTCCTGCTCCAGTGGCGAATAGCAGAGGAACTAAGCCAATCACCATTGCTGCGGTTGTCATTAGTATTGGGCGTAAACGAATTTGTGCTGCTTTGAGAATGGCATGTCGTCTATCTAACCCTTCATTGGCTTGTAATTCATTGGCAAACTCAACCATCAATATTCCGTGTTTACTGATTAAGCCAATCAATGTGACTAAGCCGATTTGGGTGTAAATATTTAATGTTGCATAACCAAGTGCCAATGGAATTAACGCACCACAAATTGAAAGTGGAACAGTAATCAAGATAATCAATGGGTCGACTAAACTTTCATATTGTGCCGCTAAGACTAAGTAAATAATGATGAGCGCCGCCATAAAGGCAAAGGCGAGGGTGTTTCCTTCTTGTTTATATTGGCGCGAATCGGATTGCCAGTCATGGCTAAAACCTGCTGGTAGCTCATTGGCAATATTATCTAAATAAGCAACAGCTTGGCCTAATGTGACACCAGGAGCAGGTATTGCTTGGAAAATTGCCGCATTTTGCTGATTAAATTGCGTGAGTTTATTCGGTTCAACTTGGGTATTGATATCAACCACCGTTGACAGTGGGATCATAGTTCCCGCTTCCGATTTCACATAATGGCGTGAAAGGGCTTCCGGTGTTAAGCGTTGGCTACGAATACTTTGAGGGATCACATCATAAGAACGGCCATCCATCCCAAAGCGGTTAATATAGTTTTCCCCCACTAATAAGGTCAGTGATTCCCCGATATCTTGCATACGAATGCCTAAGCTATTCGCTTTTGAACGGTTAATACGGACTTCTACCACTGGGTTGTTGTAGTCGAGGTCACTATCTACCACCATAAACAGACCGCTTTCACGTGCTTGTTGCTTGATCTCTTCCATGGTTTTATAGAGTACCGAATAATCTTGCGGACTTCTGAGAACCATTTGGATTGGCAAGCCACCCGTTGAACCTGGCAAGGCGGGTAACTGGAAAACGAAAATACTGTTCCCTTCGACATCACCGACGCGCCCTTGTAAGTCACCTTGGATCTCAGATGCGGCGCGGTCACGCTGCTCCCATGATGTCAAGTTAGTTCCCCCAAAGCTGGCGGAGGGGCCATCGGTTCCGTTAATAATCCAAGTACTTTCTGTTTCTGGCAACTCCATGAAAACATCATGTAATTTACGCGAAAAACGTTCTACATACTCGAGGTTAGCGTGTTGCGGAGATTTGATCGCCGTTAATACACTAGACTGGTCTTCCACAGGGGCTAATTCACGAGGAGCTGATTGATAAAGCAGTGGTAAGCTAATGAATACACCAACGGCAATAACACCTGTTAACCAACGGTTTTTCAAAGAGAAATTCAATACAATGGTATAGTAATGGGCTAAGGTAGAAAAGAAGGTTTCTGCCATACGTGCCATACGCCCTTCATTCTGTTTTGAGTTCAACATAAACGAGCTCATTACAGGGGAAAGGGTTAATGCCACAATACCCGAAACAATCACCGCCCCGGCCAACGTGAGTGCGAATTCTTTAAACAAAGCTCCCGTTAAACCTGACATCAGCCCTATTGGAGCATATACCGCTGCCAAGGTGATCGTCATCGCGATAACTGGGCCTGCCACTTCACGAGCACCAATTAAAGCCGCTAAAACTGGTGATTTCCCTTCTTCAATATGGCGATGGACGTTTTCGACCACAACGATAGCATCATCGACGACGAGACCAATTGCTAATACCATGGCCAGTAGCGTCAGTAAGTTAATACTAAACCCAAATGCCATCATGAGTGCGGCTGCACCTAACATAGATAGCGGAATAGCTAAAATTGGGATGATGACGCTGCGAATTGACCCTAAACACAGGTAAATAACCGCAATAACAATCAGTAGCGCCTCAACTAATGTGCTAATCACTTGGTCAATAGACGCTTTAATAAAGCGCGAAGTTTCAAATGCCATTTCCACCTTAACACCGGGTGGTAAGGTTTTGGTGATGTCAGGCATTAATTGATTCATGCCGTCAACGATTACCAAAGGGTTACCCGTTGGTGTGGCAAATAAACCAAGGTAAATAGCAGGCTCACCATTCATTAAACCACTGGTTTCTGTGGAAGCGGCTCCTAATTCAATGGTTCCCACATCTTTTAACCGTACTAATCCATTGCCGTCGTTGCGGATCACTAGATCACGAAACTCATCGACATTAGTGAGGTCGGTATTAACATAGACATTAGAAATCACGAACTCGCCTTTGACTTTACCGGGTGCCGCTTGGTAGTTGTTTTGGCGAACTGCTTGTGCAACATCCGCAGCGGTTAGCCCTCGGCCAGCTAATTTATCGGCATCCAGCCATAAACGCATTGCTAATTGTTGGCCTCCGAAGACTTGAACTTTAGCGACACCATCAATTGAGGAATACATTGGTTCAATGACGCGAGAAATATAGTCTGTCAGGGCAGGAATGGATAAATTGGTGCTGGAAAAACCGATATAAGCAACCGCAGTAGATTCCCCAGAGGAAAGTTCAATCACAGGGTCATAAGCTTCTTTCGGTAATTTATAACGAACTTGGTTCACCTTCGCCATTACTTGTGCAAGGGCTTGAGTGGAGTCTCGGTTAAGTTCCATTCGTACGGTGACAAGGCTACTTCCTTGCACAGAAGAAGAAGACAGATAGTCTACGCCTTCCACAGAGGAAACCGCTTGTGCGATGGGCTGTGTCACAAACCCTTGCATCAATTTAGCTGATGCGCCAGGGTATTGCGTAGTAATGGTGATCGTCGAGCTTTCAAGTTGTGGATATTGGCGAATAGGCAACTTACTCAACGCAAATAAACCAATTAACACAATCAGCGCACTGACCACGAGAGCCAGAACAGGTCGGCGAACAAAAATATCAGTAAATTTCATTACGCCTTCCTTATGAACCTTGAGCCGTATTAGTGACAGGTTCAGACAATGTATCTTGGGCAACAGGGGTGACAGCAGAGCCGTCGTTTAAGCGTAATTGCCCAGAAGTGACGACTTTATCGTTAGCACTTAAGCCGTGTTCTATTTCAATTTTGCCATCCCAACGTTGCCCCGTTTTTACGGACACCCGCTTGACGGTCATCGCATCCCCTTCACCTTGCGTAATAAATACGGTATCGCCATAGGCGGTATACGTAACAGCGGTTTCTGGGATTGTAATGACTTCATTACTGGCTTGGCGTACCACATTCACATTGGCGTACATCCCAGCTTTTAATGTGCCATCGCTATTTTCTAATGTGGCTTGCAGGGCGATAGTACGTGATTTACCAATGAGTGGGTCAATGGCCGTAATACGGGCTGGAAAAGTTTTATTGGGATAAGCATCAACTGTAATATCAACAATTTGGCCTTGATGCAGTTCCGGTGAGGCCTGTTCATCTAAGGAAAAGTTGAGCTTTAAGGTTTTGGTATCCACCAGGCTGGCAATGGCTTCCCCTGGGTTTAAATACTGTCCTTCATGGACTTGGCGAATACCTATCGTACCGTCGAATGGAGCTCGGATTGTCTTTTGCGCAATCAATGCTTGGGTTTGGCGGATCAGGCCTTGGGCAATATCACGTTCAGCACGTGTACTGTCCACTTGAGCCTCTGCCACTAAATGTTGCGCAGATAATGAACGTGTTCTTTCATATAAGCGAGCCGCATTGCGCAACTGTGCTTGGTAACGTGATAAATCAGCTTGTTCAACGGCATCATTGAGTTGCACTAATAATTGGCCTTTTTTGACTTGCTGGCCAGATTCAAATGCAATTTTTGTTATACGGCCATTGGTTTCTGCCGCGACTAAGACTTGGCTGTCAGCTTCTAACTCACCTACACCGTAAAAAGTACGAGGCGCGGTATCTAAGCTAACAGGTGCCAATGCCACTTTTACGGGTGGATATTGGTATGCTGCTTGTTCGTCTTCTTCATTTTGCGCATAGGTCGAATAAATCGCGCTACCCGCCCCAACAGCGATCAAAACGGAACAAAGTGTCATTATTGTTTTTTTATTCATTAAATTTTCCTTCTATTTCTGCGTCTTTAACGCGAAATAAAGACCTCGAAAATGCCCTGCAATGGCGATAGCGATTAAGCCCCCAATAACAGCGATATGTTCAATTGCCCAAAACATGGCGATTTGAGCTTGTTCTCCCGTGTAGCTCCAAAAGGTGTGGACAACCACAATAGTGAGGAACAAAAACACGGCTAACGCGCCAGTTCCAAGCCATAAAAGACGGTTAAATAGCACAAGAACAGAGCCAATTAACATGACAGCAGCAGAAGCAATATTGAAAAACCAATCTGGGTGAAGACCTGCGGCACGCATTTCGGCCAGACTATTTTCATAATCAAAAACTTTGGCTAAACCAGATGAAATAAATAAGACCAAGACTAGTAAGCGAGCAATAACCCATAAGCTATTGCTTTCTAACATTTTGGTAATCACCGATGGCATAAACCTATCCCCTTTTAAAAAATAACCTCAATTGACAAACTAGCAGGGTGGCACTATAAAACCTTAAGTTAAGTTGAGGTCAAGCAAAGGTGAGCTAAAATGGCGGACAAAGACACAAAAACGATAAAACCTCAGAAGAACGAGGGGAAAAAAATTGATTTTACTCGGGCATTAACGGTGGGCGAAGTGGCAAAACGCTCGGGAGTGCCTGTTTCTACAGTCCATTTTTATGAATCAAAGGGGCTAATTCAAAGTACACGAACTCAAGGGAATCAGCGACGATTTCACTCTGTTGTACTTCGTTACATCGCCATTATTAAGGTTGCACAAAGTACGGGGATCCCACTACATGAAATTCAAGAGGCATTGGGGCGTTTTCCTGCAAATAGCGCGCTAACTTCGGAGCAATGGAAGGAGATGTCGACGCAATGGCGTAAATCTTTAGATAAGCGTATTCGGCAACTGACACGTTTACGTAATGAGTTGGATAACTGTATTGGTTGTGGTTGCTTATCACTCAGTGACTGTCCGCTGCGTAATCCTGATGATGTACTTGGTAGGAAAGGCCCTGGTGCCCGTATTTTAGAACGTCCATAAGTTATTTTATTAATTTCTGCGATTAATCATACTTTTCATTATTTGGATAGCCACTGCTGAAAGTGGCTATTTAACGATTTATATCATCACCTTACTATTTAAATTACCGCACATAATGGATATTTTTTGCGCCCATCGGCTACCCCTTTCCAGCATATTTGCGTAACTATTCGTTATGTTAATTTTTTGTGAACTCCTTGTAACTAAATGAGAGAAAAAGAGGGTGACAAAGATGAAAGGCTTGAATAATAAGATTGCCATTGTGACTGGGGGAGCGACCAAAATTGGTGCAACCGTTGCGAAGGTATTAAGTGATTACGGCGTTAAAGTCACGATTTTTGACATTGATACCTTGAATGGTGAAAAGGTAGCTCAAAGTGAGCCCAATATTGATTTTCTTCCTGTCGATATCACTGACGACCAACAACTTAAACAAGGTATTGACCGTGTTGCGCAAAAATATGGGCAACTCGATTTTTTAGTTAATCTGGCCGCCACTTATCTTGATGAAGGCCAGTTATCTACAAGGCAGGATTGGCTCACTGCGTTGAATATTAATGTGGTGAGTGCAGTGATGGCTGCGCAGCTTGCAAAAGTACATTTCGCAAAATCGGGTAAAGGTGCCATCGTCAATTTTACCAGTATTTCTTCTTCTGTCGCCCAAACGGGTCGTTGGCTCTACCCTGCATCTAAAGCCACCATGTTAGAGGTAACTCGCAGCCAAGCAATGGATTATGCGGCTGAAGGAATTCGTGTAAATTCCGTTTCCCCCGGGTGGACTTGGTCCCGAGTTATGGATGAAATCACAGGGGGAGACCGCCAAAAAACAGACCGTGTTGCTGCTGATTACCACTTATTAAAGCGCGTTGGTGATCCAGAAGAAGTCGCTCAAGTTGTCGCGTTCCTACTTTCTGATTTGGCCAGCTTTGTTACAGGTGCGGATTACGCTGTCGATGGCGGTTACTCCGCTATGGGGCCTGAACAGGCTAAACCGGCAATTCCCCGTCTTGCTGAATAAGACACCATTTTAACTATTTTGTAGAGGAAAATACTATGCGCCGTATTGCTATCGTCGGTGGTGGTCAAGCGGGTATGCCATTAGCTTTGGGTCTACTCAATAAAGGTTATGAAGTCACTGTTGCAACAAACCGCACTCCAGATGACGTTAAAAATGGCCGAGTGATGTCGAGCCAGTGCATGTTCGATATTTCACTGCAATTTGAACGCGATTTAGGTATTAATTTTTGGGAAGAACAGTGTCCGCCGGTTGAAGGAATTGGTTTTACGGTTCCTCATCCCGAAAAAGCGGGGGAAAAAGTCATTTCTTGGCGTTCACGTCTCGATAATTATGCCCAAGCTGTCGACCAACGTATCAAAATGCCTTACTGGATGGAGTTATTTGCAGCGCGTGGCGGTAATTTACGCATTGGAGATGTTGGTATTGCAGAACTGGAACGCTTAGCGCAAACACACGATTTAGTCGTATTAGCGGGTGGAAAAGGGGAAATTGTTAAACTGCTTGAGCGCGATGCCTCCCGCTCACCTTATGACAAACCACAACGGGCCTTGGCACTGACTTATGTGCATGGCATGTTACCAACGCCAGAGTATTCACAAGTTTCTTTCAACTTAATACCCGGTGTTGGTGAGTATTTTGTGTTCCCATCACTGACGAATAGTGGTGATTGCCACATTATGGTGTTTGAAGGGATCCCCGGTGGGCCTATGGATCAGTGGAATGAAGCTCGTACTCCACAGGAACACTTGGCATACAGTAAAAAAATACTCAATACCTATTTACCTTGGGAAGCAGAACGTTGTCATAATGTTGAGTTAACTGATGATAATGGCATCTTAGCCGGAAGATTTGCACCAACAGTGAGAAAACCGGTGTTAACTTTACCATCAGGTAACATTGTGTTTGGTTTAGGAGATGCGTTAGTCACCAATGACCCACTAACGGGTCAAGGTTCGAATAACGCTACCAAGGCTTGTAAAGTCTATTATGACGCTATTTTAGCCCATGGTGACAAACCTTACACTGCAAAGTGGATGAATGACACATTTGAGCAGTTCTGGAAGTATGGTCGTCATGTTGTGGAATGGACCAATTCCTTACTCGCCCCACCTGAGCCGCATATTTTACACCTATTGGGTGCAGCCCAGCAGCTGCCATCCCTCGCACACACCATCGCGAATGCCTTTAATTACCCGCCCGTATTATTCCCTTGGTGGAAAGATGAGGCTGCTTGTGAGGCGTATATTCAATCGCAAATGATGGAAGAAGCTCGAGCTTAATGGGAGATATCAGTATGTCTATGATTGCAGAGGATACACTCATGTGTGATAGGGAATGGGGCGATACCGAATTTGAATCAAAGATATTGCGTAATCTGTTGGGATGTTACCCAACAGGCGTGGCTATTGTTACCACCCGAACTGCAGATGGCCGTGATGTTGGGTTAACTATCAACTCATTTGCGTCGTTATCACTTGACCCACCATTAGTGCTATGGAGCTTAGTGAATCATTCACCAAACCTAGCGGTATTTCGTGATTGTACTCATTTTACTATCAATATATTAGGCCACGGACACCAAGAACTAGCGATGCGTTTTGCGAACCCACGTATCGAAAATAAATTTGCAGATGTGGCTACCCACCTAACACCAGAAGGCGTTCCTGCATTGCATGGTGCTATTGCCACATTGGTGTGCGAAAACCATAAGCAAGACACGATTGGTGACCACTTATTAATGGTGGGGCATGTTCGCCGTATAGGTAGTGAAGCGGGTAAACCGTTAGTGTTCCATGGCGGTAGTTTTACTGCATTACATGAAGCGCCTTAAGGAGGGAGTGACTATGAACCAGCAAATTTTAATGACATTCGCGACACAATTGCAGCAAGGGAACATCCAAGTTATCGACCTGACACAAACCTTATCGCCTTCATTTCCGGCACTGCAATTACCTGAACAATTTGGGCAAGTTTGGTCATTTAGCATGGAACAAATTTCTTGCTACGACGATAACGGCCCTGCATGGTATTGGAATAATTTTAGTTGCGGAGAACATACCGGCACGCATTTTGATGCACCAATTCACTGGATCAGTGGCAAAGACCAAATCAATAACACCGTTGATACTATTCCAGTGGAAAACTTTGTAGCGCCAGCCGTTGTGGTAGATGCCAGTGCGGAAGTGGCTCAAAACCCTGATTGGGTGTTAACTGTAGAGTTTTTGCAAAAATGGGAAGAAAAGCACGGCACAATTCCTAAAGCAGCTTGGGTACTTTTCAGAACGGATTGGTCGAAAAAGGCGAATGACCCGGTTGCCTATGTAAGTATGCGTGAAGATGGTGCACACACGCCCGGACCATCGCAAGAAGCGGTGGAATGGCTTATTCATCAGCGTGATGTCAAAGGATTTGGCGTTGAAACCATCAATACGGATGCAGGGCAATCATACAGTTGGCCAGTACCTTACCCTTGCCATACTTTAATGCATGGTCACAATAAATATGGCCTACAATGTTTGACGAACCTCGACAAACTGCCTGCGACAGGTGTCGTGATTGTTGCTGCGCCACTTAAAATTGAAGGTGGCTCTGGCAGCCCATTACGTGTACTCGCACTTGTGGGGTGAGGTATGACAGTAAGCTCAACTCCTCAAGTGATAGTCGTGGGCAGTGGAATGAATTCCTTGATGTGTGCAGCCTTGTTGGCAGTACGTGGAAAATCAGTCCTCGTTCTTGAGCGAAATGACCGCTTAGGGGGCTGTATCCGCACTGAGAATTTGTTTGAGGGCTATACCCATGATTTACTTTCTTGCTGGTACTCCTTATTTGTTGGTAGCCCTGGGTACCAAGAGCTCGAACCCTATTTAAAGCAGTATGGATTAGAATTTGCTCAATGTGATTATTCAACGGGGTTAGTGCAACCGGATGGTCAATCGATTGCGTTAAAACGGGATATTTCTGAAGCGGCTAAGCAACTCGACCAGTTGGCTCCGGGGGATGGCCTTGCATTTCGTAAGATGGCGGAACAGCTATTTACGCAAGATGCAGCGCTTACATTTGGCCTATTAGGGCAAAACCCATATAGCGCCAATATGCTGAAATTATTATTTTCAGAATGGCGAAAACGTGGAGTCGATGGCTTGCTTGATTTTGCAAAAGCAGGAATAGAAAGCTTTCGCCGTTGGTCAGAACGTGAATTACAGCACGACTTTAGCCGAGCTTTGATGGCGCCATGGGTATTACATACCGGACTTGGGCCGGATGAAGCCAGTTCTGCATTAATTGGGAAATTAACCTTTGCGGCGGTGGTGGCTGGCGGTATGCCAGTGGTGAAAGGTGGCAGTGCTCGTATCGTGGAGGCTTTTGCGAAGGTTATTGAAGCGCATGGTGGCCAGCTAAAAACGGGTATGAATGTTGAAAAAATCATCACTACAGGTGAGGGGAGAAACCAACGAGCAACAGGAGTGATGGCGAATGGGCAAATCATTGCTGCGTCTGAAAGCGTAGTTTGTAACGTTACCCCAACGCAGCTGTATGGGTCATTACTCGAAAATACTTCACTGCAAGTGAGGGAAAAAGCGAGAGGTTACCGTTATGGGCGTGCGGGTATGCAAATTCATTTTGCTTTAAGCGCCCCTCCCCCTTGGTGTAATCCTGAACTGTTAAATGTACCACTGGTTCATTTCACTGAAAGCATGGAGCAAGTGTGTTTATCGGTGACACAGGCAAATAATGGTTATTTACCAGATAAACCGACATTTGGTATTGGCCAACCTACCGCGCTCGATCCCAGTCGAGCCCCAGAAGGAGGGTGGATTTTATGGATCCAAATGCAAGAGTTGCCTCGAGTGTTAAAGGGGGACTCTGCTGGTGAAATTTCAGTACCGGATGACGGGGGTTGGGATGAGCAAGTGCGAGAGGCTGTTGCAGATCGAATTCAACAGCGTTTAGAGCTGGTAATGCCAGGCTTTTCTAATTTGATAGTGGGACGCAAGGCAATTTCTCCCGCCGACCTAGAAAATTATAATTGTAACCTTGTTGGTGGTGACCCTTATTCAGGAACTTGTTCACCTGATCAGTTCTTCTGGTTGCGGCCTTTTGCTGCGACTGGCCAGACGAAAACGCATCAAACCGCAGTCAAAAACCTTTTTCATATTGGCGCCTCAACCCACCCCGGTCCGGGTTTAGGTGGTGGTTCAGGTTACCTTGTTGCACAAAAATTAGCAGTCAAACGCAGGACATAATAAATCAGCAAAGGATTTGTGACTTAACAGGTAAAGCACACACAGTAAGCAACCCACTATGGCAGGAAACATGATGAAAAAAACAACAATCGGTAAGCTTGTAGCAGGTTCGTGTCTCAGCATATTTTCGTTTGGTGCGATTGCCACCGAAGGTGGCGGTTTAGGGGTATACCCCGATGGGCTAGAAAACTTTATGTCAGGTGCGCTGCCACCGCAAGGGGTACATGTACTGGTGTATGGTGGAAATGCACATTATGACAGTGTTCGCGATAACAAAGGCGATAAGATCCCTGTTCCGGGGTTTAGCGTCAATGTGAACGTACTCGCTCCTCGACTTATTTGGGTAACTGACCAAAAAGTCTTTGGTGGTGATCTGGCTTTTCATACGATTGTGCCACTATTGGATGTGACTGCAAAAGCGGCGGGGCAAAAAGATACCAGCCGCGGCCTCGGTGATATTACATTTGGCCCCGCATTAGGGTTTCATCCATCAGCCGATTTGCATTATGTGGTTGGGCTAGATGCGTATGCTCCAACAGGTAAATACAGCAAAACAGACCCATCAAGTTTAGGTAAGAATTATTGGGCGCTGCAACCAGTTTGGGCAATCAGTTATATTCCACCTGTTGGTGTAAATGCGGATTTGAAGATGATGTATGACTTTAACTTCCGCAATAACGATACGAAAACACGTTCAGGGCAAGCATTTCACGCTGATTATGCACTAGGTTGGGGGGTCGGCAATGGTTGGGTGGCAGGTATTGGGGGCTATGCATTTTGGCAAACGACAGATGATAGCGGACCAAATTCAGCTCAAGGAAAAGCTCGAGCCTATTCTATTGGGCCTTCAATTCGCTATGCTAACCCGCAAGGGTGGCTATTTACTGCTAAATGGGAAAAGGATTTTGAAGTCAGAAACCGTCCAGAAGGTTCCCAAATTTATTTGAAGGCATCGATACCTTTTTAAACACGTTTGTATATCAAAACCCCATATTGGCATTACATAACAATATGGGGGGTATTTCTAAGAAAGTGATGATTGGGAATTTAGGCTTTTTTCATACTCTGACTTGGAGTTTCACCATAGCGTTGTTTGTAATCTGCACTAAAGCGACCCATATGGGCAAATCCCCAACGTAAAGCTACCCCAGTGACGCTAGTTGCTTCCCCTGAAAGGAGCTCTGCTCGAACTCGTTCCATCCGTAAATCACGTAAATACTGCATTGGGCTGATATCTAAGAACTCTTTAAAACCAGCATATAAACTGCGTAAGCTGACGCCTGCAATATGAGCTAGCTGCTCAACAGTGATAGGTTCATGGGCGTGTGCTTCTAAATATTCTTGCACTCTGCGTACGTGACGAGGACGAATTGTTGACCTTCGCATGCCTGAGTCTTCGATATAATTATGGCCTTGGGTAGAAAGTAAAGTGACAGAAACCAATTGTTCAACTTGAGTCGTGATCAATTTATGTTGTAAGAGATCGGGCGCGCGAGTTGCGCATTCAATCAGGTAATTCATTAAAGTGCGCCATGCAATGCAAGATTGCCAAGCAAAACCCAACTCAAAAACTAACGGTTTATCTAAAGTATGCCCTAGTTGGCCTACTAAGGATCTTTCGAGTAAAGAACGGGAAATACGTAACATAAATTGATCGTTATCGCTATTCCAACGCATTATTGTTGATTCTTCAGGGCTAAGAAGTGAGGCCATCTGAGGAGTTGATTCAATACATTTTCCACCACTTTCGATGACTGCTGTACCTGATAGAGGCATTTGAACCAAAAAAAAGTCCTGTAGTTGCCCTGGAATAATGGAGACATCGGCACCATAGCGTAAGCGGCTTAGAGAAATATCCCCCATAGGAATATAGTGCATACGAGCATCAAGGCGTTGATGTGGATTAAGTAAGTTAAATTGATGTGGCTTCATGACTCGACCAACCATCGATTTAATCTCTTCAGGGTCAGCTGAGGTAAATAATAAACGCTCTGAAGAACAGAGCTGATTTTCAATCTGAGATGCAGATGAATGGGACCACGAGTTGCTCAACATCGGAGGTTCCTCCAAAATGATTTGCCAGCCCTGCTTTATAGAATAACCAAAATAGGGCCCGACTAATATTGCTTGTTATGTGTTTTTCTCAGTAAATTCAATTTATTATAATATTTTGCAATGACTTATTATATTAGGGAGGAATGCTTTCCATTTAAGTCAAATGAAGCCTTCCTTTTTGTTAACATTTTATTGACTATTTTTTAACTAGTCATGAGTTGAACATAACATAAACAAATTTTCTTACCTAGATAAAAACATGCAGAAACTATCCTAAAACTGCAAAAAAATAGAAACTATGCGGTTGTTGTGATAGCGATAACAATATAAAAAATAAAGTTATTTTTATTTCAATAACAGTAAAATATATATGATTTTTCATATTAAATTTTATGTTTACCTATCTTTTTCTTATTTAATTAATGCAATGCTCTAATTAATTATTTTATGGCGATGTTTTTTTCTGATTTGTTTGCTTTTGTGAGGCCTATTTTCTATTTAAACATGCTATTCAGTATTTTTTATTTATTTTATTGATCTTTTTTTTCTACGCTATTTGGCGGAAAAACTAATTTTCTAGTTGTTTTAACTCACTATTTGTCCCTTATCTGCAAGCCTTATCCACTCTCTGCATAAATCTAATTTACATGATTAATCATGGATTGACCTGTTATTAACAAAAGATATACAAATAATAAACACAAAAAAGATAAAAACGTTCTGATGTTGATTGGTGAGGTTAAAATGGCTGAGCGATCGTTTGTACAAGAAGTTCAAAAATTACGGCAAGGGCAAGGTGAAACCTTCAGTGGTGAAGGGATCCTTGCTGTTACAAAAGCGCTATTAGAGTCGGGTGTATCTTATGTTGCGGGATATCAAGGTGCTCCTATCTCCCATTTGATGGATGTCCTTGCTGACGCACAAGATATTTTATCTGAATATGGTATTCGCTTTGAAAATAGCGCAAGTGAAGCAACTGCAGCGGCAACCTTAGCAGCCTCAGTTAATTATCCACTACGAGGAGCTGTGACTTTTAAAGCAACAGTGGGGACGAATGTCGCATCTGATGCCTTAGCTAACTTAGCTTCGGGTGGTGTGTTAGGTGGTGCTTTAATTATTGTTGGTGAAGACTATGGTGAGGGCTCTTCTATTATGCAAGAGCGTAGCCATGCTTTTGCGATGAAATCGCAGATGTGGTTGCTTGACCCTCGGCCCAATTTACCGTCTATCGTTCAAGCCGTGAAAGATGGTTTTGAGCTCTCTGAAGCCAGTAATACACCCGTTATGTTACAAATGCGTATTCGTTCTTGTCACGTTCACGGGCAATTTGTTTGCGCAGATAATCAGCGCCCTAAATTTACCGTCAAAGATGCGCTTGAGAACCCAACTCGAGACGTCAGTCGCATAGTATTACCCCCTGCTAGTTTCTTACATGAAAAAGAAAAAATTGAAGCTCGCTGGCCCGCTGCAATTAAATTTATTCAACAACATGAGTTAAATGAATTTTTTTCAGAAGACTCGGATGATGTTGGAATTGCGCTACAAGGCGGTTGTTACAACACGTTGATCCGCGCATTAAATCAGCTAGGGCTAGCGGATGTTTTTGGTAATAGCCAAATTCCTTTATATGTGATGAATGTGGCTTATCCATTGATTGACGATGAATTTGAACGCTTTTGTCGTCATAAAAAAGCCATTCTAGTTTTGGAAGAAGGCCAGCCAAATTTTGTTGAGCAAAATGTGGCGAATATTTTGCGTCAACGCAAGATTGATATTGCCCTGCATGGTAAGGATATGCTGCCAATGGCGGGGGAATATAATACTGCAACAGTGCTTGCGGGTTTACGTTCGTTTTTTGAATGCTATGGAAAGATAGCTCCACAAGTCAAAGCGGCTGCAAAACAGATTCGTATTCCAACGATTAATATTGCCACTCAAAAATCTGAAGAATCTTTACCTGAATACGTGAATGCAGCAGAGCCAACATTAGATGAATCTGTCCATGCGCGCCCACCAGGGTTTTGCACAGGTTGCCCCGAAAGGCCTATTTTCACTGCGATGAAGTTGGTAGAGCGTGAATTAGGCGAACATCATGTGAGTGCGGATATCGGCTGTCATTTATTTTCTATTCTACCGCCCTTTAATTTGGGGAATACCACCATGGGCTATGGGCTAGGAGGCGCAGGGGCTGCGGCTTTGAATGCAAAGGCTGGGAAACGCGCGATTTCAGTGATGGGAGATGGGGGGTTCTGGCATAACGGTTTAACCAGTGGTATTGCCAATAGTGTTTTTAACCGTAGCGATAACTTAACTATTGTGGTTGATAACAGCTATACCTCTGCGACAGGAGGGCAAGATATTCTCTCTTCGACAGCGTTGAATCCAACCCGTAGTACTGGTCATGAAATTGAAAAAGCGGTGAAAGGGGTGGGTGTTAATTGGGTGAAAACCATTAAACACACCTATGACTTAAAAACCATGACAAATACGTTACGTGAAGCTTTAACAACCGATGAGCAAGGGCCCAAGGTTCTGATTGCGCAAAGCGAATGTATGTTGAACAAACAACGCCGCGAAAAGAAAAAAGTGCGTAGTGATGTTGCCGCAGGCAAACGAGTGGTACGTGAGCGTTTTGGTGTCGACCCTGATACCTGTACCGGGGATCACTCTTGTATTCGTTTATCTGGTTGCCCGTCTTTATCAATTAAACCAAGCCAAGACCCATTAAGAACAGACCCGGTTGCAACAGTGATGGATAGCTGTGTCGGTTGTGGGCTATGTGGTGAAGTCTCTCACGCTGCTGTCTTGTGCCCTTCTTTTTTTAAAGCTCAAATTATTACTAACCCTAATGGTTGGGACAAATTGCGTCATCGTGTACGCGGTTGGTTTATTGGCTATTTACAGCGTCGTGACGCACGTCGTCGTGAACAATTTAGTTTCTAAGGGGGATGCATGAATTCTTTATCAACTGCATTACCATCAACAAAAGTCGTATTACAGCCGATTAAAATTGCCATTTTAGCCATGGGCGGCGAAGGCGGTGGAGTACTTGCCGACTGGGTTGTCAACCTAGGTGAAGAAAACGGTTATTTTGCTCAAACGACTTCAGTGCCTGGCGTGGCGCAGCGCACGGGGGCCACAATTTATTATGTGGAATTATTCCCAGGTGCTGACAACCCACAAACGCCTTCTCCTGTATTAGCGCTTATGCCGATGCCCGGTGATGTTGATGTTGTTTTGGCCTCTGAATTAATGGAAGCAGGCAGAGCAGTACAGCGCGGCTTTGTTACCCCAGAGCGCACAACATTGATCAGTTCAACACACCGTGTTTACTCTATCGCGGAAAAATCAGCCATGGGTGATGGGCGAGTCGATAGCCAAGCATTAATTCGCCACACTGCGGCATCTGCGCGTCAGTTTATTCACTTTGATATGGCACAAGCAGCACAAGAAAGTGGCAGTGTGATTAGTGCTGTTTTATTTGGTGCGCTGTTTGGTTCCGGTGTTTTACCATTTAGCCGCGCACAATTTGAAGAAACGATTGTACGTGGGGGCGTTGGCGTAAAACCAAGTTTGCGAGCTTTTACATTAGGGGCAGAAAAAGCGACTAAACCCGAAGATGCATATCGGCCGGAGTCCACAAAGAACACCGTATATTCACCAAAAAATAAGCAGGTATCGCAACTATTAGCTCGTATCCAACATGAATTCTCTCCTCATGTGCAGTATCTCGTGACTGAAGGGACTCGCCGACTTATAGACTACCAAGACCCTGCCTATGCCACTTTATATTTGGATCGCCTCAATAACCTCTTTGCGCAAGATGGCGGGCAAGATGAGCGTTTGCAACGTGCGCTTGCGCGCCACTTAGCCCTTTGGATGTCCTATGAAGACACCATCCGAGTGGCTGACCTTAAAATTCGTGATAGCCGCTTTTCTCGCGTTCGCAATGAAGTACAGGCAAAAGATAATCAATTATTGGAGATCAATGAATTTATGCATCCAAGAATTGAAGAAATTTGCGAAACGCTTCCCAAAAATTTAGGTCGTTGGTTAATGCGTCCACATTGGTTACACAAAGCGCTTCGCAAAATGACCGAAAAGGGGCGCACGATCACTACCAGTTCTTTATTAGGTTTTTTACAGTTGTATCTATTAGCCGCATGGCGAAAAGGCCGACGTTCGACGTTACGTTATCAACTAGAAACGCAGCGCATTGAAAAGTGGTTAGCTGCTGTAATTAAAGCAGCGAAAGCTAACCCTGCACTTGCAACCGAAATTACCGAATGTCAACGCGTGGTTAAGGGGTATAGCGACACTCATGCGAGAGGGTTGCGTAATTTTCAAATCTTAATGGACATCGTTGCGCAGCAAGGTAACAAACTCACCCCCATTAATTTACGTGAACTGCGTGAAGCCGCATTGGCTGATGAACATGGGAAAGAATTGGAAAAATGCCGTCAACGTTTAGCGATGAATTAAGGATAACATCATGAGTTTACTGACATTTACTAAGCCACATAAAATTCATTTTTCGGAGTGTGACCCCGCAGGGATTGTGTTTTACCCCCAGTATTTCGTGATGTTTAACAATTTACTTGAACGTTGGGTTGATGAATTAGTCCCTCAAGGCTTTGCGGGTTACATCATGGAACAACGCTTTGGCTTGCCGACAGTACACCTAGAAGCGGAGTTCAAGGCCATTAGCAAAATGGGGGATAACGTGATGTTAGAGCTACATGTACAGCGTATTGGTCGCAAGTCTCTGACGTTACATCAACGCTGTGTCGGTGTTGATGGAGTACTGCGCATGCAAGTGACGCAAACTTATGTCACGACGTCATTAGAAACGCATCAAGCCATCCCCATTCCAGACGCCTTGTATCAGGCATTAACCGCTCAGCAACCAGTGTAAGTAAAGGAGAAGTTCCATGAATATTGTGTGTATTGGCGGTGGTCCCGCAGGGCTTTATTTCGGGTTGCTGATGAAACTACAGAACCCAAAGAACCGTGTAGTGGTGGTGGAACGTAATCGTCCTTATGACACTTTTGGCTGGGGAGTGGTATTTTCTGATGCCACGCTCAGTAATTTGCGCCAAGCGGACCCAGTTTCTGCCAAAACGATTTCTGCAGAATTTAGTCACTGGGATGATATCGATGTGCACTTTAAAGGTGTATGTAACCGCAGCGGTGGTCATGGGTTTATCGGCATTGGGCGTAAAAAATTACTCAATATATTACAAGACCGTTGTGTGGAATTGGGGGTGGAGCTGGTATTCGAAACCCAAGTAACGGATGACCAAGCTATTGCTCGCGAGTACCAAGCTGATTTGCTTATCGCCTCTGATGGCATTAATAGTACGGTGCGTACGCGTTATGAAAACGTATTTAAACCAGATATTGACCCACGTCGTTGCCGTTTTGTTTGGCTAGGTACAAAGAAGATTTTTGACGCCTTTACCTTCTTATTCGCCAAAAATGAGCATGGATGGTTTCAAGTTCATGCCTACCAATTTCAAGAAGGGTTATCGACCTTTATTGTGGAGACGACGGAAGAAACTTGGCTTAAAGCCGGTATTGACCAAATGTCTCAAGAGGATGGCATCGCTTATTGTGAAAAACTATTTGCGCCGTGGCTTGATGGTGAAAAACTGATTGCTAACGCAGCGCATTTACGTGGTGCCGCAATTTGGATCCGCTTCCCTCGGGTCATTTGTGGAAATTGGGTGCATTGGACGCAGCCCACACAAGGTAAAGACGTTCCCGTAGTATTGATGGGAGATGCCGCTCATACCGCCCATTTCTCTATTGGCTCTGGAACTAAATTAGCACTAGAAGATGCTATCGAGCTGTGTGAAAGCTTGAAAACTTCAGGGGGTGATTTACGTAAAGGGCTTGAGCATTACCAGAAGGTTCGCAGTGTCGAAGTTCTGAAAATTCAGAATGCGGCACGCAATTCGACAGAATGGTTTGAAAATGTCTGTCGTTATGAAAATTTAGCTCCAGAGCAATTTGCCTACTCTCTCTTAACGCGTTCACAGCGTATATCTCATGAAAATTTGCGCGTGCGTGATGCTGTATGGTTGGAAAACTATGAGCAGTGGTTTGCGGAACAAACAGGTGTGACTTCAAAGGCAAAAGTGCCCCCTATGCTGACACCTTATCATGTACGAGGTATCACTCTTAATAACCGCGTGGTCGCGTCACCAACATTGTTGTATTGCGCTAATCAGGGTATACCCGATGATTTTCATTTGGTACATCTGGGAAGCCGCGCATTAGGTGGTGTGGGTCTAGTGATGACTGAAATGACGGCTATAGCCCCCGATGCCTGTGTGACAAAAGGCTGTGTCGGTATTTGGAATGACGAGCAAGTTACTGCTTGGCAACGTGTGACTGATTTTATTCATCAAAAAACGGATGCCAAAATTGGCATTCAATTAGGCCATGCAGGGCGCCGTGGTTCAACTCAGCGAGGGTGGGAGAAAGAAAATCACCCAATGGATGCAGATAACTGGCCGTTAGTTTCTGCTTCAGCGTTGCCTTATTTACCGAATATCTCACAAACTCCGGTAGAGCTATCCGAGGCACAAATGACTACGGTGATTGACCAATTTGTTGCTGCAGCAAAACGAGCAGAAACGGCTGGTTTTGACTGGCTTGAACTGCAAGCCGGGCACGGTTATTTGCTGTCGAGCTTTATTTCTCCATTAACTAATCAGCGTACAGATAACTACGGTGGAACGTTAGAAAATCGCTTACGTTTTCCGTTAGCCATCATTAGTGCTGTGCGTCAGGTGTGGTCAAAACCTTTGAGTGTACGTATTTCATCGACGGATTGGGTGGATGGCGGGACTACGGTTGATGACGCGGTGGAAATTGGCCGTGCAATGAAGCAAGCGGGCGCAGATATGATTGACTGCTCTTCAGGTGAAGTGTCACCGCAACAGCAACCGGTCTATGGTCGGATGTACCAAACACCAATGGCAGACCGTATTCGTAATGAAGCTGGAATACCGGTTATTGCCGTAGGTGCTATTACTGATGCTGACCAAGTCAACAGCATTATTGCCGCTGGGCGGGCGGATTTATGTGCTTTATCTCGGCCATTACTTTCTGACCCTGCATGGGTCTTACATGAATGTGCGCGTTATGGGTGGGAAACTCGTTGGCCGGCACCGTATGAATATGGGCGTCAGCAACTCGTTCAATCCTGGAAGTCGCGTTAAAGGCTTTGGCAAACAAAGAGGAAAATAGCATGAGTACACACTCCCATGACCAATACCGAGAAAATGTGGCAGGGCGTGCCGATGTGGCAGATACCCCTGAGCTAGTGGCGTATTACCAAGAACTAGATGCGTTGAAGACAGGTGCATTATGGACGGTCGCAAACAAGATTGAACCGTGGCAACCCAAATCAAGCTCAGTTCCTGTGTTGTGGCGCTACCGTGATTTACGCGAACATGTGTTGCGCTCAGTTGAACTGGTGACACCAGAAAAAGCGGGGCGTCGCGTAATCTATCTGAATAATCCCGGCCGCCAAGAAGTGGCTGCTGCAGTAGGTTGGCTGTACTCAGGTTTACAAGTCATGCACCCAGGAGAAGCCGCTTCGGCTCATGCCCACTCATCCTCAGCATTGCGTTTTATTATGGAAGGGCGTGGGGCATATACCATTGTCGAAGGGCAAAAAATGATGCTAGAAGCCAACGACTTTGTACTGACGCCGAATGGGACATGGCATGAACACGGCGTTGCGGAAGATGGTTTACCTTGTATCTGGCAAGATGGATTAGATATCCCGTTAGTCAATGCCATGGAAGCTGGGTTTTACAAAGTGCATCCTGACTTGCATCAAGCACAAACACGACCTATCGATTACCCCGTTGGTATGTGGGGAGGAACCGCATTACGTCCTCACGATATCGGCTGGGATAAACCTTATTCACCATTATTTAAATACCAATGGGGGCCAACCTACGAGGCGTTGTGCCGTGCAGCGAAGGCAGCGGATGGCTCAGTATTTGATGATGTTTTGATGCACTACACTAACCCGCTCACAGGAGGACCTGTGATGCCAACCATTGGAGCGAGTATGCAATTACTGCGTCCGGGCTTTGTTGGTAAAGCTCATCGCCATACGGGAAGTTTTATTTATCAAGTAGCGAAAGGGCAAGGGTATTCCGTGATCAATGGGCAACGCTTTGATTGGAAAGAGCGTGATATTTTCTGTGTACCATCGTGGATGTTCCATGAACATGTGAATACCTCACAAACCGAAGATGCTTGTCTGTTTTGCTTTAATGATTTACCCGTAATGCACTCTTTGGGGCTCTATTATGAAGAGGCTCTAGTAGAAAATGACGGTCACCAGAAAGTCGTTACCTAGGTGAGTATTATGTTTCTTATTGATTAATATAAATAATTTTATTATTCCAATTTACGTGAAGAAGTGAGTGAGGTAATCACCTCATTCAAGGAGAAAGAAAATGCGCTTAATAACTTATCGTTCTGATGTGACCTCGGCAGCCCGTTTAGGAGCAGTTGTTAATCAACAAGTAGTGGATTTAGCCCTTCTGGCACAAGAGCAAGGGCTGTACTTGCCTGATAATATGTTGGACTTTATCGATTTAGGCCCACAAGGTGTGCGTGTTGGTACAGAACTTCTGAATACATATCAAGGGCAATTCCCAGCAGGGACTGCGTGGCCTGTACAAAATGTGAAAATTTTGGCGCCGATACCTCGCCCACGTAAAAATATTTTTGGTATTGGCTTAAACTATGTTGAACACGTGGCGGAATCCAGCCGTACATTGGACACCTCAAAAGACCTTCCAAAACAACCCGTTATCTTTTCTAAGCCCCCAACCACAGTGATTGGGCCGGGAGATGCCATTGAACATAACGCCAAAATTACCCAACAATTAGACTGGGAAGTGGAGTTGGCGGTGATTATTGGTACTCGTGCGAAAAGTGTCGCGGCAAAAGATGCTCTTAATTATGTGTTTGGCTACAGCTTGATGATTGATATGAGTGCGCGTGATTGCCGCCGTGCTGGGCAATGGATTTATTCTAAAGGGCAAGATACCTATGCACCATTTGGGCCATGCATTGTCACTGCTGATGAGATTCCAGATCCCCATACCTTAGATTTAAGCTTGAAGGTGAATGGTGTAACCAAACAATCCTCAAATACACGCCACATGCTATTTAATGTGAATATATTGATTGAAGATATTAGCCAAGGGATCACATTAGAACCAGGTGACATTATTGCAACAGGCACTCCTGAAGGGGTAGGGGCGGGAAGAACACCTCAAGAATGGGTCTGGCCGGGGGATGTGATTGAAGCATATGTTGAGAATATTGGTGAATTGCGCCATCCAGTTGTCGCCGTTTAAGGGGGAAGTATGCTTAATTTGCAGACGTTTAAAGCCGCTGCGGTACAAGCCGCTCCGGTGTTTCTCGATACCAATGCTACGGTAGATAAAGTTTGTCGTTTAATTGAAGAGGCGGCGGATAACGGAGCGAAATTGGTTGCATTTCCAGAGGTTTTTATTTCTGGTTACCCTTATTGGAGTTGGGTGATGAACCCGATAGATGGCAGTCCATGGTTTGAAAAACTGTGCAAATCTGCCATTGAAGTCCCAGGGCCTGAAATACAAAAAATTGCTCAAGCTGCCGCATGCCACCACATCAATGTTGTAATTGGTGTGAATGAGCGGAACCCTAATGGAATCGCTACGTTATATAATACATTAGTGACGATTTCTGATGAAGGAAGAATTCTGGGGCGCCATCGTAAATTAGTCCCAACATGGGCAGAAAAACTGACGTGGGCAAATGGAGATGCCTCTTCACTAAAAGTTCATCAAACCAGTATTGGGCCTCTTGGGGCATTGGCCTGTGGGGAAAACACCAATACATTGGCGCGTTTTGCTCTATTGGCGCAAGGCGAGTTAGTCCATATTGCGAGCTATATCGCCTTACCCGTTGCACCAAAAGACTATGACATGGCCGAAGCGATTCGTTTACGCGCATCTGCCCACTGTTTCGAAGGCAAAGTTTTTACGATTGTTTCCTGTTCGACAGTGTCAGAAGAGATTATGGATGCAATGTCTGCAACTCACCCAGAAGCACGTGAGTTACTGGCTCGGCCAAATAGCGCTTTCTCAGGAATTATCGGGCCTGATGGACGAGTTGTAGGCGAACCATTGGTTGACAAAGAAGGGATTGTTTACGGTGAAATTGATTTAAATCGCTGTATTCAACCACGACAAATGCATGATATTACAGGGCATTATAACCGTTTTGATATCTTTGATTTACAGGTGAACCGCCGGCCATTAACGGCAGCACGTTTTCACGGTAATGGGCAAGAAGATGAAGCTTTAAATGTATTTCCAGAATCAGGTGAGTCATTTGGGGAGAGGGAGATATGAGTTTAGCACGTACATATCGTATTGGGCAGATTGTCCCGTCATCAAATACCACGATGGAAACAGAAATTCCGGCTATATTACGGGCAAGAGAAGCTCTGTTTGCGGAGCGCTTTACCTTTCATTCAAGCCGTATGCGTATGCAAAAAGTTACCAAAGAGGAGCTGGCAAAAATGGACTCCGATAGTGACCGCTGCGCTATTGAATTGTCAGATGCTGCGGTTGATGTGCTGGGATATGCCTGTTTAGTTGCGATTATGAGCATGGGGAAAGGTTATCATCGCATTTCAGAAAAACGTTTGTTTCAACGTACGGTAGATAACGGCCATCCAGCACCTGTAGTGACTAGCGCTGGGGCATTAGTTGACGGCTTACATGTAATGGGCGCTAAAAAAGTGTCTATTTTAACGCCTTATATGAAGCCGTTGACGCAGTTAGTGATTGATTATATCGAAAGTGAAGGCATTGAAGTGGTAGATAGTATTTCATTGGAAATTCCAGATAATTTAGATGTGGGCCGGCAAAACCCATTAGCACCAGTGGAAATTACGAAAAAACTCAATACCCAAGTAGATGCAATTGTGGCTTCTGCATGTGTGCAAATGCCTTCGCTACCCTCAATACAATTAATTGAAGACTGAGTTGGTTTACCTGTACTGTCTTCTTCGGTGGCGACGACCTATATGATGTTAAAAAAGTTGGGTTTAGAAACTCGTGTTGATGGGTTTGGTTCATTGCTAAGTGGAAAGTTTTAGCTGAATTATCGCCGACTTCTGCTACTCTTGAGGGGTTGTAATCAAATGCAATAATTCAAGATGTTATCAAGGGGAGCGAATGGCAAACTCAAAGGTTTTTGTTGATAATTATTTGCCTGCCCTATTGGGGCAGGCTTGGATGTTGGTTTCATCTGAGTTTCATGCCATTGTTGAAGAAAAAGGTTTGTCAATATTAGAGTGGAGAGTGTTATCCACACTAGCAGGTAATGGCTCGATGGGGATTACAGAGCTCTCACAAAAAACAGTCAGTAAACAACCGACAATTACTCGCGTACTACAACGGCTAGAACAGCAAGGGCACGTGGTTCGCCACAGTAACCATAATGGTAGTGATAAGCGCATAACACTTGTCAGTGTGACATCAAGTGGAATGTCACTAGTTGATGGTTTACTTATTGCAGCTCAGCAACACGAAGAAGTTGTTTTAGCTCCCTTGGGGCTACGTAAAAGTAAGATTCTTAAGCAAGTGCTACAAGAATTAATTGAGCGGCATAGTATAGAAAACACCAATACTGCAGATAAAAGCACTTCCGATAAAAATAATGAAAAAAATCTAAAAAGAAAAAAATCAAGTAGCCTAAATTTATCTAAAGAAACAACAAAATAGTCGATTAATGATGGTTTAGTTCTATTTTTGATGGCAATACATAACTTATTATTGATATTGCGTTTAAATATTTATTTATCAAATAGATAAATAAGTTTCTTATGGGGCATTTAATTCAGTGGTAATTTTTGCAACCTGATGATAGATAGGCTATTTCTTAATTTTATTATTTTTGTATCGATTGATTAATTGCCACTTTACATTGATTCATTTTATCTATTTACTTCATAACTGATAATTAATGATTAGCTAAACATGGAGCAATCAATGTCAGTAGTGACACTTGTACTCGTTTTTTTATTAGCCGTTGTTGTGAGCGTTTTTGTTTCACGACTGCTCAAAGATATTATTCCATTACCCCTGATCCAGATAGCACTAGGGGCTGGCTTGTCTTTATACGGTTTTACAGTTGAATTTGAACCTCATCTATTTCTATTTTTATTTATTCCTCCTTTATTATTCCTTGATGGATGGCGTATTCCTAAAGAAGCCTTATTTCAAGAAATTAAACCGATCATGTCGCTAGCCATAGGTTTAGTGGTTGTAACAGTGATTGGTATGGGCTTCTTTATACATTGGTTAATCCCAGCCATTTCTTTAGCTGTTGCCTTTGCGTTAGCAGCCATTTTATCGCCAACGGATCCCGTTTCCGTGTCTGCCATGACTGTCAATTCCCCATTGCCATCTCGAATGGCGCATATTTTGGAAGGGGAGTCATTGTTGAATGATGCAACGGGTCTGGTGTGCTTTAGTTTTGCAGTGGTCGCTGCGTTAACAGGTACATTTTCCCTTGCTTCAGCGGCTGGGCAATTTGTATTAGTGGCATTTGGCGGAATTTTAATTGGTTTGCTGGTGGCTTGGGCAATTGGCTGGTTAAACCAACTGCTCGTTAAGCGTACTGGGGAAGAACCTGCAATTCAAATTATGATCAGCTTACTGATGCCATTTACGGCTTATTTATTAGCTGAACATTTGCATGTTTCCGGTATTTTAGCGGCAGTAGTTGCCGGTATTGCCATGCACTATGAAAAAATTGCAGGTCGCATGCAAGCTGCTACACGTATGCAAAGTAAAGCGGTGTGGGATACGGTACAAACTGCGTTGAACGGGATGATTTTCATTTTGTTAGGCGAACAGTTACCGGGTATGTGGACAAATATGCCTGCTGTAGCAGAGGCCGCGGGTGCGAGCCATCCTTGGATGCTGTTTGTTTATGTGGCAATTATTACTGTGGCATTGGCAGTTTTACGGTTTAGCTGGGTGTGGATCTCGATGACTTTAACCGTCTTCCATAAACGCCGTCGCGGTAAAGAAGCGGATGTTATGCATATTCGTATGATGGCAGTAATGGCGACAGCAGGTGTGCGCGGAGCGATCACGTTAGCGGGTATTTTAACGTTACCTTTATTGATGCCAGATGGTTCATTATTCCCGAATCGTGACGTGGCTATTTTCTTAGCGATGGGGGTGATTTTATGCTCATTATTGATTGCCAGTATCGCACTGCCTATTTTAACGAAAGGGTTAGTACAAGACTTACCTTATGATAATGACGAAATTCGAGCGCGTTTAGCTTTAAATGAAGCCGCGATGGCACATTTACGTGAATTAATGAACCACCCATCGGATGATATGGATGAAATTGCTATGCGTACTGAAGTTGGGGCGCAACTATTAGAAATTTATGGCAGACGACTCGATAATTCGGATGAAACTGAGTCAGATGTCTATGATTTACATAAGATGATTAATATGGAACGCGAAATGTCTAAGTCGGCGTTAAAAGCGAAACGCGACGCGTTATATCAAATGCGTAAAAGTAAAAATATCAATGAAAGGGTGTATCACCGTTTACGTGATGAACTTGATTTAAAAGAAGAGACTCTGAATCACCATAAAAATGGTAAACATTAATTAGCGAAAACAAACGACCTGAATTTATTCAGGTCTTTTGTTATTGTAATTCAACTGAATTTGACGGCTTGTATTGAGTTCTGATAGGTTGGTTACAATTCAATTTAGGAAATTTATATGTCACAGGTTGTAGCAAGCTTAAGCATTATTATTACCATCACATAGTGGTGGGGATAAGCTACATCCTAAACCCGCCAGATAAGGCGGGTTTTTTGTCCTTATCTGGTTAATTATTCAGTAAGGAACTATTTATGAATTTAACAGAAGCATCTCCATTATTAAAAAAACAACCTCGTTTGCATTTTCTTTGTGGGAAAATTGCCTCTGGGAAATCGACATTAGCGAAACAACTGGCTAACCTCCCTCGTACTATTTTGCTCTGTGAAGATGAATGGCTTGCCGCTCTTTATCCTAATGAAATTACTGAATTGGCTCACTATGTCGAAAAAAGTGCTTTAGTAAAACAGGTATTGGAAGGCCATATTAGGCAATTGATACAGGCTGGGAATAATATCGTGATGGATTTTCCCGCCAACACACCAATACAGCGTCAATGGTTAATGTCTTTGGCGCAATCATCTGATGTATCTTATGTATTTCATGTATTGCAGGTAAGTAATGATGAGTGTAAGGCAAGGCTTGCTGCTCGTAATTTAGCAGGGGAAAACCCATTTCAAACATCTGAAACGCAGTTTGATTTAATTACGGCACATTTTTCTTATCCAACAAGTAGCGAGCGGTTAATCTGTAAATTTTATCCATAAAGGTAACATACCTGAGTAATAAACTTATGGAGGAGACTTATTACTCAGATTTATGGTCACTTAGGTCGATACATTTTGAGGTTTTGCTGCTGTTCAATCCAATAGTAATCAGCTGGCCCTCCAGCACGCAATAGTGGTTTCTGGCTAGCACAATCATATAAGCCATTATTCAAGGCTGATTCATCAATATGCACCATGACGACTTCTCCCATCACCATCCAAGTATCCAATAGTTGCCCATCCGCCCGTTTAAGTTGCTGATATTGTGTGACAACACATTCCATTGAAACGGGTGTTTGAGCGATACGAGGCGGTGAAACGAGTGTTGAAGGGAGGGGGGATAGCCCCGTTAATGCAAATTCGCTTTCACCATGTGCGAGTGTGGCACTACTCATATTTACGTGTTCACCGAGTGAAAGCGTGGCAAGGTTATAAACAAACTCCCCTGTTTCGATGGCATTAGTTACTGAATCTTTTTTACCAACACTCGAAAAGGCCAATATAGGTGGTGAATAATTGAAAATATTGAAAAAACTATAAGGAGCTAGATTGGCTCTACCTTTACTATCACAGGTTGATATCCAACCAATAGGTCTAGGACCAATGAGTGATGGGATAGGGTCATGGGGTAGCCCGTGACCCTGCTGTGGTTGGTAACTATAAAACTTTGCTATCATTTTGGAGTCCTTTTTAATATTACTTTAACGGATATTTGAACAAGGTGTTAGGTATTTAAATAATAAATGCTATTAATGCATAAAGAATGCAGTAAGTGGATATTTTATTTTTAATTTTTCTTATATTAACGTTTGAGGATGTAACTTAATATAATAATATTAAATTAAATAGTAATTGATGATTATCTTTATTTTATTTATGAGTTTTAGTATTGACTTTATTGCTTAACTCTATTTTTGTGTAAATCCAGTGGATTGATTTATTTTAATTAGAAGCTTTAATTTATTCTTTTAATTTCGTTATTTTCTGCATGTTAATATTTTTATATTTAATTAATCCGCCTTGCTATTATCTTGATTTATTTGTTTTTAACCTTTTGATTTTTAATATTTATTGTGTGTTCATCTAAGTTATATTACATGGGTTATATAATTTAATAGGAAATAGCTATCAAATTATATAAGTTCGATCGATACAAACGTATTTACAGAATTAATTAATAAACCTATATTTAAATTAAATCATTCTCTATTTTTATTAGATGTAAAAACAAACTGATTCTTAAGTTCGTAACGAGTCATTTAAAATTTCAAATGGGAGTTTTATTCATTGGAATTAATATGATAAAAACAAATGCGTTATTACGTCGGGATGTTGGGTTATTTTTAAGACAAGCCAGAATTGATAAATCATTAACAGGGTACCAACTAGCTAAAATACTAAAAATAAGTCAACAACAGGTTTCTCGTTATGAGAGAGGGGAAACCGGTATTAATGTTGAAGTATTAAATACTCTTTTGGGCGTATTAGAAAGAAATTGGCTAGAATTTTTTTTCAAAGTCCTAGTGAATCATTCGAATGAAATTGCAGATATAAGAATACAAAATGAATTTTTTAATCTCATCGAAAGATCACTTTTCTACTATTATGGGGAATCAAAAAAAAGATAATTTTCAATTGGGTATGTGGTTGGAGTAAAAAATCACTCATATGGTGATGCTTAGTTTTATGTCCTCTTTAATTGAATTAAATATCGAAATTAGATTTACGCTATTGAATATTTAATGGCGTATTTATTGTAGTTTAATTTTTTAATTGAAAGGAAAAATATATGCAATTTACCAAATTAAATATTGCACCCTATTTATCAAAATCATCTCGGTTATTTATTTTTACTGCATTAATAGCTGGTATTTTTTCAACAAATTCTGCTGCCGACAACACAGGTACAGTTGATTTCGAAGGTGTCGTTGTTAGTACTCCTTGTAATATAGCGCAATCCTCACTAAAGCAAATTATTGATTTTGGACAATTATCTCGTCGAGCATTGGAAAATGGTCGCGTGGCTGAGGTGAAATTTAATATTGAATTTACTGGGTGTGATTTCACTGACTTTGATATTGATACAGCTGGAAAACCTATTGCTGTTAAATCAATGGAATTAGTGTTTACAGGGCAAAGCTATGCGGATGCAGCAAATACTTTACTTTCTACTTCTGCGGGTAATACCAACAATGTAGGAATTGGTATTGATGGATTTGAGTTTGGAAAAGCTAAAGATGTGCTTTCACGTATCATCAATAAAAAAGGAGATAACGTATTATCTTTCAAAGCGTTAGCAAAAGCTGTTGATACAACGAAAAGTGTATCGGAAGGTAAGTTCAGCGCAGTAACAAACTTTCGTATTACCTATCAATAACTAAATGGTTTAACCGCCAGAATTGACTGGTGGTTAAATATTGATTCGCTAGAGGGGGGGGCATGGTTAGTTATCAAAGGGTTATGAATATAATAGTCTTGTCGATAATGCTTATTTTTAGTATTCACTCATATGCAGACCCCAAAATTATTAAGCCCTACAACGTCAATGCAAGAACATTACTTAAAGGCAGTGTTATCGATGCGCCGTGTTCAATAACGTTGAAAAATCGCTATCAAACTATTGATTTTTCTTCTTTGGCTCTCGCTTTTTTGTCAAATAGCTTGCAAAGAGAAATGCATGATCAGCCTTTTATTATCGAGCTACAAGATTGTGGTAGTGCTTATTCAACCATTGACCTAAAAACATGGAAAATACGCTTTGTCGGCCAACGTGCGCAATATATTGATGCTTTTACGCTACAAGGTGCTTCCGAAGGGCTAGGCGTATCGGTATTAGACAATTCAAAAATACGATTACAGCCTAATAAGGTTTATTCATTATCTGACAATGTGTTGTATCAAGATAAATCAGGATACAGCCTTTTCCTTCGCTATTTCTTACGTTTGGAATTAACCGGACAGCCGATTCAAGCGGGCCGTTATTACGGGCTGATCCGCTTTTTCATCGATTACCAATAACACGCATGAAGAATATGTTTTTATGAGCTTCATTTTGAAGATGAACTCTTATTGCATTTAATCTGGTATAGCTAGGATGGTATAGAGCATGGTGTTCAAAACTAACGAAAAATTGAAGCTAGCTTGGCTCATTGCTTTTCTGTTACCGAGTTTTATAGGATGGAAAGCATTTGCAACTGAATTTAATACAGATGTTTTAGATGCAGATGATATGCAAAATATTGATATGAGCCAGTTTTCGGTAGCAGGGTATACGCTACCGGGGGATTATGTTTTTACTCTCTTTGTTAATGGGCAACGTTTAGGGGCACCCCGCAATATCTCCGTTTATGAAAATAAGCCTATTGCAGGCGAATCAACCCAAGCGACACAAACTATTTGTATTCCTCCTGATATCCTTGAGTTAATTGGGTTAAAGCGTTCTGCGATGGAGAAAGTGACACTTTCTCATAGTGGAAAATGCCTCGATTTTTCTGCGCTATCAGGCGTTCAAACAGCCATAGAGCTCAGCACCTTATCGCTGAAAATGACTATTCCGCAAATATGGATGGAATATCGCGACCCTTACTGGGTTCCTGCTAATTTATGGGAAGAAGGAATAGGTGGCGCATTTATTGATTACAATGCGAATATTTCTGCAACCAAAGAAACGAATAGTAATCGGCAAATCTATTTATCAAGTAATGGAATCACTGGGGTAAATTGGGGGGCTTGGCGCCTACGTGGTGATTACAGTACATCTTATCAGAAGCAACGGGGTGATTATCCTCAAGAAAAACATAACTTTGATTTTACTCGTCTTTATGCATTTACTTCATTGAAAGATAGTGCCTCAATCTTTACGTTGGGAGAAAATTATTTTTATTCGGATATCTTTGAATCTTGGCAATATACTGGTTTTTCTTTAGAAAGTGATGACCGCATGCTACCGCCTAAATTAGTGGGGTATGCACCTGAAATTATTGGTGTTGCAAATACTAATGCGATTGTAATTGTTCGCAGCCAAGAACGCATTATTTCTGAAACGGCAGTGCCTCCTGGACCATTTCGTATTCAAACACTTGATAGTGGGATCCGTGGTGTATTAGATGTGACTGTGCGTGAAGAAAATGGGGAGGAGAGCAAGTTTAGTCTTAGTACAGCTTCGTTACCTTATTTAACACGTCCCGGACGCGTTATTTATAAAGTCGCAATGGGAAAGACGCGTTATGACAATCGGCATTTGACAGGTGAGCCTGTTGTAAGTGGTGAATTATCATATGGTGTTTCAAATGCATGGTCATTATATGGAGGAACTCAACTTAATGGTTATTACCAAAGTGCAGCATTAGGGATCGGACGGGATCTTTTTTCAATAGGCGCGGTTTCTTTTGATATCACACAATCTTTTGCCGATTTTTCAGATAAAAGACGCCAAGGCCGCTCTTATCGCGTTAATTACGCAAAATCTTTCGATGAGCTACGCACAGATATTACCTTTGCAGGCTACCGTTTTGCCGACAAAGAGTACCGAACACTAACGCAATTTATGGATGAAGAGAGAATAGGTTATGGTACTCAGGCAGCAAAAGAAAATTATCAATTATATTTAAATAAATATTTTGATGATTTTAATATTTCTCTTAATTATCAATATAGTACTTATTGGCAGCACGACTCACAAACGCAATACGGTTTATACATTAATGCGCCTTTAAATTTTCCTCTTCTGTCCCAGAATGCCGCAAATTTATCATTATCAGCAACTCGTACTGAACGGGACAATGGCAATGAAGAAGATGCAATTAATCTCTATCTCACAGTACCATTATTCCGCGGTCATAGCATCACATTTTCTGAACTCTACTCACGGTCAGCGGGTAATAATCAATTTAATCATCAGGTTGGCTATAGTGGTTATGGGGAACAAGATAATTACAATATCAATGTTGGTTATAACCACGGCCAACATATTGATAATCAAGTGAGTTTGAGTGGCTTTTATTCACGAGATATCTCTCAAGCAAGTACATCTATAAATGCGAGCTATGTGCCTGATCAATACCACAGCATTGGCGGGTCAATCAATGGTGGGCTCACATTAACCTCGAAAGGGGCGGCACTGCACCGCTCAGCGCATGGTGATACACGACTTATGGTTGAAACCCCCGACGTGAGCGGTATTCCTCTCGATAATGGGGTGATTAAAACCAATGCATTTGGGTTGGCTGTTATTCCCAATGTGAATAGTTATCGAAAATCAACTGCTTCAATTAATACCAGCCAGTTACCCGATGATATCGAAAGCCTCGATCCCTCGACAGATATTACGTTAACCAAAGGTGCCATAGGCTATCGCAGCTTATCGGTGATGAAGGGGCATAAATTATTTGTTGTTTTTGCTTTGTCAGATGGAAAGCACCCACCTTTTGGCGCCAGTGTACGTAATAAAAATAACCAAGAAGTAGGGCTAGTGGGTGAAGGCGGTGTGACGTGGCTAGTGGGGGTATCACCTCAAGAAAAGTTGTCGTTGTATTGGAATAACCAGCCACAGTGCGAGTTATCTCTACCTGAAAAATTAAATGAGCTTACGGATTTGTTGTTGCTGCCATGTTCTTCAGCCAAAGCGGTCCGTTCAGTTTATTCATCATCAAGTAAATGATTGTGAGGCTAATTATGTGGAAGTTAGATATTTGTTATCAATGGATTGTGAGAGTACTGCTTGTCATACCTATATTATCATTTAATACCTACGCAGCAGTGACCCTGGATCGAACTCGGATTATTTTTCCTGGGGATGTGAAATCGATTAATATCAAGATAACTAATGATAACCCAGAAGAGGCGTATCTCGCACAAAGTTGGATTGAAGACCAACAAGGTAAGAAGCTAACAAAAGGAGCGTTATTGGCTACGCCGCCACTACAACGCGTAGAGCCGAATAGCCAAAGCTTAGTTCGCTTGAGTCTGACGCCTTTATTTAGTCAGTTACCGCAAGATAGGGAATCCGTATTTTATTTTAATTTGCGAGAAGTCCCGCCTAAATCTCATGATGCGAATACCTTACAAATTGCTTTGCAATCGCGAGTGAAGCTTTTTTATCGACCTCCGTCCATTTTAGCCAAGTCAGAAACAAACTGGGCACATAAGGTCACATTAATGAAAACGAATAAAGGGTATCAGCTCAATAATTCAACGCCTTTCAATTTGACGGTTATTGGCTTGGGTAATAACCAAAAACAGTCGGAACAAAGCCAATTTGAAGTGGTGATGGTGCCGCCTAAATCGACTCAAGAGTTTATTTCCCAGCCACTAACAAGACCTCATTTAACCTATATCAATGATTATGGCGGAAAACCGACTTTGGCTTTTCATTGCCAACAAGACGTTTGCACAGTGGTGGATGAACATTAGTTAGCTGAGGGGGATATACGCCTAGCATCAATAATAGAAGGAGTAATGCATTGATAAAGCATATGCTTATTGGTCTATTTTTCATCAGTGGCATGATAGGAGTGATGGCTTCAGCGAACGGACTTTTAAATCATACTGCGGTGAATGAATCACATTATGAAGATTTAAATAGTGGATGGTTAGAAGTGAGCGCTCGATTATTCAATTCGCCTTGCCACTTAAAAATATCAACCTCAGCGGTGATGTTGACTCAATGTGGCGCAGGCGGTGCATTTTCTGCGGATAAAACGCAAACAACGCCCGCACAAATACGCTTCTATGATGTGCAGAATGGAAATGTTACGGCCATAGAGAAAATGAATTTATTAAACGGTAATAATTTTATTCACCCACCTGTTTCAATGCATAAATCGAATTTATTACGGTTGGAGGTGGTTTATGAGTAAGGCCATTTTACTTTTAAGCCTTGTGGTTCCTATTTTTGGTTGGAGTAAGGAAAGCCTAGATGTGGAATTTAGTGGTATTTTAGTCAATAAAACCTGTCAGTTAGCGGCTGATTCCATCAATAAGCGGGTAAAAATTGAAAATATACGTTTGAAGTCGATTAATGACAATATTCCTAGTGATATCACACCATTTTTTATCACGATTGAAAAATGCAGCCAAGCCGACCTTAATAAGATGATTAAGATTACCTGGAAAAGCCCAAAACAAGTCACTGTAGAGGGAGGGAATTACCTTGGAACGGATGGAAGTAGTGGTGTACTGCTTGGTGTAGTTGATAAGCAAGGCGAGTTTGTTACTTGGGATAAATCGATTGAGGTAACACCTGTTACGGTTACAGGTGGAAGTCAGCAATTGGAATTTGGTGTATTTGTGCGTAAAAATCCGTTGAATGAAGCAAAAAAAGGGGTTTTCTCAAGCTCAGCGACTTTTTCATTGGAGTATGAGTAATGAATACAATCAATTGGTTATCTAAATTTGTTTTGTGTTTTTTATTCCTCCCATTTATGTCTAAGTCGGATGTTTTAATCGATGTGAGCGCAACGTTAGTCGACCCAGCCTGCCACCTGCGTAGCGAAGATAACAGTACACCGTTAAAAATCAATTTTGGGGTGATTAATATACCGCATAACTCTGATGATATTTCCCAATCCCATACATTTCCATTGTATTTAACTGGCTGTAATTGGAATAAATCACTCGGTATTATGATTAACCCCAAAAATAGTAACACTATGGTTTATCAAGGAAAAAGTATTTTATCCACTAGTACTGATGGCCTTGGCATTAATATCAATAATATAACTGGTGGTGTGGCTCATCCACTTGAAGTTAATCAAATTCAACAAATATTTCCAGAACAAATAGATGCCACTTTACAGCGAATTATTTTACAAGCTGAGCTCGTCAATACTCTACCAGCGAGCCAACTCCGTGCTGGAAAATTTAGTGCTATTGCCATGATTTCGGTCACTTACTATTAAGGCGGTAATATCGGTTATGTCTAATTTTCAAATCCTGTTTCAGGCGGTTTCCAGCTCTATGGTGAAAATACCATTTCCCTTATTTTTGAGGGGAGAGTGCTTTAAACAACCATCTAGCTTATTAATGTATTTTCTGGTGGCCATTCTTAGTTTGTATGGAATGAATGCTCATGCAGATTATGCATCTCGAATACAAAATTCCAATTCAGGTTATTCAATTCGGATCGATAGTAATAGTGTTATTGAACCCGTTGCACGAGTTGGTTCTGATGGCAAAAATTATTATCGTGTAGGAAACCCTATTGTTATTGATGGTAATAGTGCTCAAGTGAGTGTGTCTGGCTTGGTTGATTGTGTTGGGAGACGATGGGGGAGCAGCAATACAAGAATTCATTCATCACAGGCATTTCATCGTTTGTTTATGTATGTGGCTTCTGCGGGAGTCACGATTGATGGAAAAACAGCCTACCGGATCAATAACAATTTAGTGATGACGGTGGAAACTCCGATAATTAATTGGATAAATATTGATGCAGGAATGTGCTCATATGCTTATGTGGGGCTTGTTAGGGCTGCCCAAGAGTTTACCAGTCAATTTCCAGTTACTATTACATTTTTTATTAATGAGCAAATTATTGATGGAAAACTGGTTATTCCTGCAATGGATTTAGCGGGCTATGTTCGCGCTTTTACTGAGCCTAAAGCAGTGCCACCCTTTGATAGCTGGCCTTTATCTGACTCAACAGTGCCAATGCGTCTTGCCGCTTCTCAGTTAAATGTGAAAGCAATGTGCTCCACGCAAACGAGCTCTGGGCAGGCTAGCACAGTCAATTTGCGACACGGTCAATTAAGTAGTATTCATTACGATAGCTTGGTGACGGAAAGTATCAGATACACGTGCAAATTTGCTGCCTTAACGAAGGTAAGGTTACGGTTAGACTATGTGACAGATGGCGACCCACAAAAGCGCTTGCCAATGAAAGATGCTTCAAATAGAACGATTTACAGTAAGTTAGACATTGTGGATGAACAAACCGGCGCGACAGGTACAGATATTCGTGTGGGAATTCATTCAAATCGCACTATTTATATTCGTAGTCGTATTCAAGGAAATAATGCAGACGCAGGAAGTTATCAAGGGTCTGCATGGTTAATTGCCACATTTGACTAAATTGAATTTTTGAATGGTTAGGTGTTATCCACTAATTCTCTGAATAAAACTGGATGGACTTTGCCCTAACCATTTTTTAAACATGGTCGAAAAAGACCCAACGCTGCTGTAGCCTAAATCAAATGCGACCTCAGTAATGGATTTACCTGCAGAAATATGGGTAATCGCACTTAATAAGCAAGCTTGCTGCCGCCAGTCAGAGAAAGATAACCCCGTTTGAGCACCAAAAAAACGGCTAAATGAGCGCTCACTTTTATGTAGTTTTGCCGCCCACTCCTGTGGTAATGAGGTGATTTGTGGCGCTTTTAGGAATTCCCGACACAACTGGGCTAAATGTTCATCTCGTGGGATGGGGGCGTAGAAAGGCAGGGGCTCTGCTTGTGCAATTTCATACAAAATCAATTGGTACATCACACCATCACGACCATTTAAATCATATTCAATTGGGGTATCAACTGCTTCAAGCAATAGCTGACGAAGTAAGGGGGAAACCCTGAGTACTTCGCATTTGTTTCCCCTACGTGGAGCGGCTTTGGGCTCAATGTATAAGCTACGCGTACTGACATTCAACATGCGCGTTTCATGAGGTGTATTACAGGGGATCCAAACACCACTATCAGGCGGTATGACCCACTCGCCATCTGCGGTACTCACTTCAATCAAGCCTGTCGCACCATATAGAAACTGGGCACGGCGGTGAACGTGAGAATCAAGCAGCACGTTTGGTAAATAGTCTGTTCCGATAGCTAAAACATCACGCGGAGTTGCATCGACAGTTTTCAGAGGAATATTTCGCATAGGAATTTTTCTTGGCTGAGATTCAAAAGTTATTATCTATTTTCTGAATATAGGCAATTTTTATTGATATAACCACATGTTTTCCGTGGTTGGCTGAAATTCCAATGTGTTTGGCAGGTTTTCGAAAGTTGATAAACAGGGAAATGTTTACCCTATCGCGGCAACTTAATGTATGCCAGAGGTAGAGTTATCATGGAAAATTATTACGATCAGGCGGATAGTGAGAGTCTGATTGAACCCCTAACCCGTCGTCGGTTTATTCAAGGCAGCTCTGCACTCATGGCTGTCCCATTTATTGCGACAAACACTGTTGCATCAACAGCAGAAAACCCGAATATCATCCCAACCACAACGCTGCAAAATGAAGGCGAGCGAGTGGTCTCCACCTGCAGTAGTTTTGACTGTGGTGGCAAATGTGATATTCGAGTACACGTTAAAGAAGGCGTGGTGACACGAATTAGTACCCGTCCAGATGCCGATTTAGACGAAGAGATGCCCATCATGCGTGCTTGCGTGCGTGGCCGCAGTTACCGGAAGTTCGTTTATCACCCAAATCGCCTGAAATACCCAATGAAAAGAGTGGGCAAACGAGGGGAAGGGCGCTTTGAGCGAATTAGCTGGGAAGAAGCGACAACCTTGATTGCTGACAACATGCAGCGTATCAACGCCCAATATGGCCCTGCATCGCGCTTTGTTAGCCTCAGTACTGGGGTAACAGGGGGAATTTTCTCCGGTGCCAATATGTTGCGTCGGTTGTTTAATATCACGGGTGGTTTTCTGGAAAATTACCATTCAGTGAGCAACGGCAATACCATGGCGGTTACGCCTTATACCTATGGCACGTCAGCAAGTGGTAGCACGCTAGACACATTAGAAAATACGCCATTGGTGATCTTGTGGGGACATAACCCGAACGAAACCATTTTTGGTCACACGAATCATTATTTCCAAAAAATGAAAAAAAATGGCACTAAATTTATTGTTGTCGATCCACGTTACTCGGATACCGCGTCGTCATTAGCGGATCAGTGGATCCCCATTTTGCCGACAACAGATAATGCGATGATGGATGCCATGATGTATGTGATCATCAGCGAAGGCCTGCATGATCAATCTTTTATCGACAAATTCACTATTGGTTTTGATGAGCACCAGATGCCCGACGGCATCCCTGAAAATGAGTCATTAGTGGCATATTTAATGGGGAAAAAAGATGGTGTGGTGAAAACTCCTGAATGGGCAGAACCTATCACCAAAGTCCCCGCTGATACCATTCGTCAACTGGCTCGCGAATATGCCAATACAAAACCGGCGGCCTTAATGCAAGGTTGGGGGCCTCAACGTCACATCTGTGGTGAACGCTCCGCCAGAGGGGCCACGCTATTAGCCACAATTACCGGAAATGTAGGCGTAAAAGGGGGCTGGGCTGCGGGCTATGGAATGGCAGTGACCCCTGATTTACGTAAAACGTTAGCGGGCCCGAGCCTATTTGAAAACCCCGTTAAAGCGAAAATCAATATCACCAATTGGGTGCAAGCTTGTGAAGATAAAGCATTAGTTACGCCAGATAACGGTTTAAAAAACGCGGAAAAACTCGATACGGAAATCAAAATGATTTTTTCGTTAGCGGGTAACTATATGACTAACCAGAACCCCGACATTTTGCATGCTGCTAAAGTTCTGGAAGATGAAAGTAAAGTTGAGTTTATCGTTTACAGTGACTTATACATGACACCCAGCGCCAAGTATGCCGATATTTTATTGCCTGAAACCAGCTTCTTAGAACGCTGGAATGTGGGGGGAACATGGGGAACGGGCAACTACATTATTTTATCGGAAAAAGTGATTGAACCTGAGTTTGAGCGCCGTAGTGACTATGAGTGGTTGCGAGAGGTCGCTGAAAAACTCGGCGTTGGCGAGAAATTCAGTGAAGGGCGTACAGAAAAACAGTGGATTGAGTATTTAGTCAATGACGCTCATCAAAAACGCCCAGAAGATGGCATTCCAACTTTTGATGAGCTACTGGTTAAGCGTCGCCATTTGTTAAAACACAAACCGCATGTGGGCCATGTCGCCTTCGAAAAAAATATTAACGATATCGAGAATAACCCGTTTGAAACACCATCTGGAAAAATTGAGATTTTCTCTCAGCGTCTTTATGAACGCAATGATGTGGATATCCCTGCGTTATCCCATTATGTGCCTGCCATTGAAGGACCAGAAGATGAACTAGCTTCCCGCTATCCATTGCAATTAATCACTTGGAAAGGTCGTAATCGTGCCAATTCAACGCAATTTGCTAACCCGTGGCTACAAGAAGTGCAGCGCCAAGAGTTGTGGATCAACCCAATTGATGCCAAACGGCGAAATATCACGGATGGAGAGCGCGTCAAAGTGAATAACGACCGCGGTATCACTATGGTGCCCGTCAAAATCACCCAGCGGATTATGCCCGGAGTGGTGGCTTTACAAGCAGGAGCATGGTGGCAACCTGATGAAAATGGCGTTGACCAAGGTGGTTGCGCTAACGTTTTAACATCAGCCCGTAGCACAGCAATGGCACATGGAAATGCCCATCAAACCTTATTGGTGGAGGTAAGCAAAGCATGAGTAAATTTCACGTTTATCCCGCGATAAGCAGCAAACAGCTTGGTTTTTATATTGATTCTGCACGTTGCTCAGGTTGTAAAGCCTGTCAAGTTGCCTGTAAAGACAAAAATAATCTTGATGTGGGGCGCAAATATCGTCGCGTATACGAAGTCGCTGGCGGTGAGTTTATTGAAAATGGTACGGGAGGACTGGTGAATAACGTCTTTGCTTATACGTTATCCATTTCCTGCAACCACTGCGCCGACCCAATGTGTGTGAAAAACTGCCCGACAACGGCGATGCACAAGCGTGAAGGGGATGGCATCGTGATGGTCAATACAGACAAATGCGTAGGTTGTGGAACTTGCGCTTGGTCTTGCCCATATGGCGCACCGCAAATGAACCCTGAAACCAAACAAATGTCGAAATGTGATTTTTGCATCGACCTGCAACTAAAAGGGGAGCAACCCGTCTGCGTCGCCACATGCCCATTAGGGGCCATTCAGTTCGGCCCAATAGATGAACTCAGACAACGTTATGGCGAGCTGGCGGATGTCCGTGGGTTACCGGACTCATCGATTACGCATCCCAATTTAGTGATCCACCCACATCTTGGGGCTGGCCGCACTCAAAACTCACAAGGAGAAGCCAAATGAATGAGTGGCCATTGTTATTATTCACATTTTTAATGCAAACATCCATCGGGTTGAGTGTGATGTTAGCGCTTTTCGCAAAAAAATTATCAGCGGCTTTACCTCATAAAACGAATACACAATTTTTGCAGCAATACGTGTTTGTTGCCTGTGTATTTGCGGGGGTAGGTTTATTGTCTTCAATCACCCACTTAGGGGTTCCTTTGAATGCGCCTAATTCTTTGTTGAATATCTTTTCATCGTGGCTAAGCCGTGAAGTGGTTTTGACTGCGACCTATTTTGCTTTTCTTGGGCTGACTTTTTTGTGGCTATGGTTCAAAAAGGAATTGTCATTTCTGCTGCTTGGTTTGGCTATCATTGCTGGGTTATGTGATGTGTATGCCATGGCTTCAATTTATCGTTATACATCAATGTTAACGTGGATGAATGATAATACTTATTTGATGTTCTACGGCACGATGTTAACTGCGGGAGCTGCTGGGTATTATTTATTAATCAATTTGTTATTGTGTTTTCATGCAGGATCGCCAGCGGCTCAAGTCTCAACGCGTGGGTTATGGGTGCTATGGACGGTTATTGGCATTAGCTTATTAGCCCGTTTAGCTTATCAACCTGCCTATGAAAATTACTTAGTTAGCACGAGTTATCATAATGAATCGATTACATTTCCTATCGACTCTATTCATGCCTACCAAAGGATTTGGTCGCTGCGTATCACTAGCTGGGTAGTTGGAATACTGGCGGTGATTTTATTGGGATATGGATTATTTCGCCATATGCGACAAACCGCGAGTGGGGTTATGACTTCGAGCAGCAAAGGGTATTTAGTGGTGGGTTTTGCGGCTGCCATAATTGCTGAATTTATGCTGCGTTACTGTTTCTATACTATTCATCTGTAAATAAATAACAGTTTATCGCTTAGGAAATTATCTTTTTCATGATCCATTTTTCACACTATGCAGCAGCGTTTAATATCTTAGGCACTTGCTATTTATTTTCTCCAAATGATGATGCAAGCCATTATGCGATAAGTTTCTTCAAGCTAAATGACTTTGCATCTCAGTGGCCTTGTAAAATCAGTACTCAGCTTAGCGAACGCATCTCGGCATCGCTAAGCATCGAAATAGCGACGCTGCATACTCAGTGGACAAATTTATTTATTGGGCCTGAAGCATTACCTGCTCCGCCATGGGGCTCGGTATACCTCGACCCTGAAGGCGTATTACAGGGCTCTTCGACACTGGCGCTGAGCGAGTTTTTACAACGAGAGCGTTTAAAAATTCAGACGCGTTATCCAGAGCCTTCTGACCATGTTGGTTTAATGTTATTTCAAGCGGCAGTTTTGGCTTCACAAGTCAGGGAGGCAGCATTAAAAGAATTGCTAAATGACCATTTTGGGAGTTGGTTACCCCAGTTTTCTCAGCAATTAAATCGAACAACATGTAGCCCGTTTTATAACGCATTAACGGAATTAGCGCTGGTTACTGTAAAGTCATGTATATAATATTGTTCAGTATATTTGACTGTTTAATGGTTAATTAAACGTAATATTTGAATGGGTGAAAAGTTAACAAAATTTAATTAAATGAAAATTGATTTAGTTATAAGAAATGCAAATTAAAATGATTCTTACTTTACCTTTCTAAGCCATAATGCATTTTTAAGTCATACTACTTAATGATGTTTTTGGATATCCATAGGGGGTATAAAGTGGTCAATTTATTAAATCGTTTGTTGTCCCATGAAGATGCTGGCAGGTTGTTATTGCGTCTTTCCGTCGGTGGGCTCATGTTATTTCATGGTATGAGTAAATTAATGACAGGGGCGAGTGGTATTAAAGCGCTGCTAGCTTCTTATGGCTTACCTGAATTTATCGCTTATGGAACAATTTTAGGTGAAGTTGTTGCGCCTATTTTCATTATTTTAGGGATTTTAACTCGCCCATCTGCATTATTAGTTGCCTTCACTATGGTGATTGCATGGCTGATGATTGGGCTAGATAAAACATTCGTGCTTGATAAAACAGGCGCATGGGCGATTGAAAGTATCGTGTATTTCTTCTTGAGTGGTATTGCATTGGCATTTTTAGGTGCGGGTAAATATTCCATTATCAAAAACCCGAACTGGCGATAAATCCGTTTTTCTTTCGTGTTTGACATTGCCTTTGAAAAAAGACCATCAAAAATGTTCTGATGGTCTTTTTTTTTTGTCTAAAAAATGGTCGTTTCAAGATGAACGATATTTTTGAAATATTGCTAGTTTAAGCCATTTTAGCTATAATGGATATTCAAGCTACTTTATATTGTAGGTGATGTATGGAAACTATCTCAGCACAAGTTGCTAAAAATCAATTTGGTGATTTATTGATGAAAGTTCAACGTGCACCTGTTGAAATAAGCAAGCACGGTAAACGTGTTGCTGTTGTTATTTCTCCGGACGAATATGACCAGCTTATGCAATTAAAATTACAGAGCCTAAAAACGGTTTTGGCGGAGTCTATTGCACAAGCAGAACGCGGTGAATTTCATAGCATTGATGATGTATTTGCCCCGCTAACCATGGACGAACTTGAAAATAAGGCTTAAGGATGAGCGTTAGGTTTACTCATAAAGCAAGAGAGCATATCCGCTCAATCAAGCTTTATTCTATGCGTCGTTGGGGAGTTAATGTTGCCGAAGCTTATGCTAACTCATTACGAGTAACAATGACAGACATACTTGCCCGACAGCCATCCCTTGGTCGTGATCGTAGTGAAGATTTGTATTTGGGCGTCTTTAGCTTCCCTGTTGAAAGCCATATTATTTATTATCGAAAAGCGCTTGAAGGCATTGAAGTGCTGGCGGTATTACATCATACACAGGATCCAAACTCTCATTTATAAAAATCTAGGTGGCAATAAGCTTTATTGTTAATTATTTAATATTATTAAAGAAAAAGACCATCAAAAATGTTCTGATGGTCTTTTTTTAATCATGATAGTCAATTAGTTGCTAGCACAATTGTACGCAAGAACTCGTCTAATAATCGGCTGTCACGGCAAGCGGGCTCAGGAAATTGCATGCGTTCTGCATTGGCTATGACTTCCAGAACGAGCTTATCAATAGCTGGGCGCCTCGCACCATAATCACTTTCAACCGCTTGGTGCTTAATAACCAGCAATTCATCTATCTCTGCAAGTACCTTGTTATCGGTAACTGTGGCCGCGACTAATTCAGAAAATGCCATTGGTGGCATACTCTTGCTTACTTCTATCCAACGCAGGGCTAATATCGCACGCAGCAGATAAAGGTATTTTTTCAGTTTAACGCACTCACTTTTAAAGTCAGTATGTAAATTACGCTTACTTATTGATAAATAGTGATAGCGTGATTTTAATGGTGAATAAAATTGCGCAGCCAGTTGCTCCAGTTGAGTAAAAAATGCCTCATCCTTAAAATAAACAATGGGTGAATGCAACCACTCTATTAATGCAGGGTTTGAGTTACGCATTAATTTCAATGCCTTGGACAGTTCCCAACCCGACACATCTAGCTCATCATCAATCGGTTTTTCTATCACATCGCGTTTTTTATCCAGTGTTAGGTACCAATCAAGTTTGTGAACATAGATAAATCGAACATCATAGTCGCTGTCGCGGGAGGCAAAGCCCCAACCGCGACTTCCAGACTCACACGCAAATAATATTTTAACGTGATGAGTTTCTTCTATTTCTTTGAGTGTTTTACCTATCCGTTCTTTCATCAGCACGGATACACTTTCATGGTCAGTTTCCATGCTTTCTCCTGTTACTTTTTATCTTTAACCCTTCACACACACCACTTGGCGTAGGGTATGAACAATTTCTACTAATGATGATTGCGCAGCCATTACTGCGTCGATGTCTTTGTACGCCATCGGTATTTCGTCAATCACATCACTATCTTTTCGGCACTCAACATGGGCGGTCGCCATTTTTTGGTCGCTGACTGAGAAACGTTTTTTGGCCTCTGTTCGGCTCATTACACGGCCTGCACCGTGGCTACAGGAGCAAAAACTTTCTTCGTCACCTAAACCGCGCACGATAAAACTTTTGGCTCCCATAGACCCTGGAATGATCCCCATTTGGCCTTTTCGAGCCGACACGGCACCTTTTCGGGTTACCAGTACTTCTTCACCAAAGTGCTGCTCTTTTTGCACATAGTTATGATGGCAATTTACGGCTTCTTGCTCTGTGATAAACGGTTTTGGAATTTCGCGTGATAGTGCTTCCAGAACGCGGTGCATCATCACTTCACGGTTATGGCGAGCAAAGTCCTGCGCCCAACCTACCGCTTCCATATAGTCATTAAAATGCACGCTTCCTTCTTCGAAATACGCGAGGTCTCTATCCGGCAAATTGGCGATATGCTGTTGCATATCTTTTTGCGCTAATGTGATAAACAGATTACCAATCGCGTTTCCTACACCACGTGACCCGCTATGTAGCATTACCCACACGCGGTCTTGTTCATCCAAACACAGTTCAATAAAGTGGTTTCCCGTTCCCAATGTTCCTAAGTGGTTGTAATGATTGGTTCCACGCAGTTTTGGGTACTTATCACAGATACGTTTGAACTCTTCATCCAAGTGTGCCCAGTGGGTATCGACAATATCTGGTGTACGATGCCAAGCCCCTTTATCACGTCCATGTCGATGTGTAGTTCGACCGTGCGGAACCGCCGACTCAATAGCAAAACGGATGTTTTGCAAGCTATCCGGCAAATCCGATGCGGTTAAGGACGTTCGCACGGCAATCATTCCACAACCAATATCCACGCCGACTGCCGCAGGAATAATGGCCCCTTTGGTTGGTATCACACTTCCAATCGTCGAACCTTTCCCAACGTGTACATCAGGCATTACCGCAAGGTGCTTAAAAATAAACGGCATTTTAGCGGTGTTTTGTAGTTGTGTTACCGCTTTCGGGTCTACAGGCACGCCGTTGGTCCACATTTTTACCGGCACGCCATTTTCTTGAATTAATTGATTAAATTTATTGTTATTCATTGTTATTCCTTAATTTTTACCAATCCGTTTAATACTTGATCTAATCCACCGTAAACGGAAATTTGGTCGATTCGATGTGCGATACTTTCTAAGGTCTCAAGTTCTTTTAAACGCAATGCAACCGGGTTGTTTTCCATTACTTTTGCGGTATTTAACAGTGAACGAGTCGCGGCAGTTTCTTCGCGGCGGCGGATCACGTTAGCTTGTGCCGATTTTTCGGCTTCAACGACTTGGGATAAAATAGTGCGCATATCTCCCGGCAAAATGATGTCTTTTACACCGATACTGTCAATTTCTAGGCCAAATTCAACCACGCATTGCGCGACTTGAGCTAACATCAGCTCATCGACTAATTGTTTGTTTTCTAATAGTTCATCTAAGGTTCGAGTCCCCACGATTTCTCGTATTGAAAACTGCAATTCACGATATAAATGCTCTACAGGCTGACTCAATTTTGAGAACGCCAGTAAAATATCGTGATAGCGCCAGTTGGCGCACAGGTTGATGCGTAATGTGACTTTGTCTTTGGTTAAAATCTCTTGTCCGCTAATTTCTAATGATTGTAAACGGGTGTCTATTATCTCAACTTCCGGTTTGTGGTTGATTTTCCAATAACCGTAAGTTCCCGGTTGTAATAAATCTTGTATCTCACCATCAATTTTTAACATACCGACATGCCATGCAGGTACTTGGCTAATCAAGGCCAACTCATTGCCTTTAATGCGTTTTTTACCCATCAGACGTGCAACGAATGCAGAGTCAATAACGCTATTTTCTAGCGACTGCGGCTCCACTTTTAAATTATTGCCATTTTTCCAATACAACCGACGGGTCGCTGGTGGCAATATTTCTGTCAAACTATTGTGCAAGTAAATAAAACCAATCTCGTCATCAGTCAAAGCGATGTCAATACAGTGGTCATCAACCCAATCAGGGTGAAATTGGCGTAAGTGGTCTGCTAGTTTTTCATCAATAGGTTCGTTATCAAGTGTGAACAATGACACAGTCAATCGATTGAACCAATCGTTTAAATGGTGCTCACCCGCAGTCAGTAATTGTTTAAAATCCCCATTTTTTGAGGTTAGTGCGATTTGTCCTTGAGCGATATTTATTTTTTTCATTATTTTTCCTTTTTCAATATTTATCCGGCACTGAAGAAAAAAGCGAAGTGGTGAGGGGAAAAGTAGAGTGCCAAAATTGGCTGTCTAAATTTCTGCTCATCACTCGGCAAAGCTCTCGAGTGGCGGTTTTAAGCTTAACTTCTGCTTAGTTTTATACAGTTGGATTTGTATTTTTTTCAGGAGTCGAACCTGATAGCTAGGCTATTACCAAGGTATCTTCCTGACGGCGGCATACAGACCATGTAGTGGCTAAGTCACCATGTCTGCACCGGTTGAACTTGCAGTTCATACAATTTCCGGCAGTGGATGAATATAGTATTGCCAGAAGCGTGCCAACTTTTTTAAAAATGAAATAAATAATTTTACTGCATTGAAAAATAAGTAAAAAATAATATTAAGAGAAAAGTGGGTAACATTGGCGTGGTAAATGGATTATGCTATTTATTATCTTTTTATATCGTAACTTATAAATTTATATAAATACTATGAGCAAGAAACGTAAGGTTGTGATTGGTGTATTGGGCACAGTACTCGATAGAAGAGGCAAAAAAGCCAATCGCTGGACAAAATGGCGGCCAACGGTTGGTCTTTGCCAACAGCCTGATTTGGATATTGGTCGTTTTGAATTACTGCATCAGGTGAATGACTATGGCATGGCGCACCGGGTGAAAGAGGATATTGAACAAGCTTCTCCCAATACGGAAGTGGTACTGCATGAGGTGGATATTGCTGACCCGTGGGATTTTGAAGAGGTTTATACCTCATTACTGGATTTTTCTTCGCATTATCAATTTGATACTGATAATGAAGAGTATCTTGTACATATCACTACGGGTACCCATGTGGTGCAAATCTGTTGGTTTTTATTAACGGAAGCTCATTATTTACCAGCCAAATTAATTCAAACTTCACCGAGCCAAAAAGGGCGAGAAAAAGACCCTATCGGCATTCATACCGTGATTGACCTTGATTTAAGCCGTTATACCCATATCACCAGCCGTTTCCAAACAGAGCAGCAACAGCAGGTTTCGTTTTTAAAATCGGGTATTGCCACCCGCAACGCGGCATTTAATACCATGATTGAGCAAATCGAACGCGTCGCACTACGCTCTAAAGCCCCAATTTTACTCAATGGGCCAACGGGGGCGGGGAAGTCTTTCTTAGCTCGGCGAATTTATCAACTACGTGAAAGTCGCCACCAAGTTAAAGGGCGCTTTGTGGAAGTAAACTGCGCTACCTTGCGTGGTGATAACGCTATGTCAACGCTGTTTGGCCATGTAAAAGGGGCATTCACAGGGGCAATCAACCCAAGGCGTGGGTTACTGAAAGAAGCGGATGGCGGTATTTTATTTCTCGATGAAATTGCGGAACTTGGGCTAGATGAGCAAGCAATGCTATTGAAAGCCATCGAAGAAAAAAGCTTTTTCCCTTATGGTTCAGATGAAGAAATTCACAGTGATTTTCAATTAATTGCAGGGACTCACCGTAATTTGGCGCAGCAAGTGGAGGAGGGCAAATTTCGTGAAGACCTATTTGCCCGTATCAATATGTGGACGTTTGCGTTACCGGGCTTGCGTGACCGCCGTGAAGACATCGAACCGAATATTGATTATGAATTAGCCAAATTTTGCCAAGAGCAACAAAGCCAAATTCGTTTTGATAGCGAAGCTCGCAATGTGTATGTGAAGTTTGCCTGTTCCTCTCAGGCCCTGTGGCGTGGCAATTTTCGTGAGTTGGGTGCATCCATTAGCCGGATGGCAACGTTTGCCGAACGCGGGCGTATTACTAAAGCGGTGGCCGAAGAAGAAATTGGCCGTTTGCAAGCCCAATGGCAGTCAAAATCAACCAATACATTACCAAAGCAAATTGGTGAAATTGATTTATTCGACCAGCAACAGCTGGCAACAGTGCTGGAAGTTTGTCGCCGTTCATCTACCCTTTCCGAAGCGGGGCGTGAGCTGTTTGCCGTTTCGCGGCAACATAAAAAACAGCCCAATGATGCAGATAGGCTGCGAAAGTATCTCGCTAAATTTGGGTTGGATTGGGATGGGTTGAAGGGGAACGGTTGAAAAAATTTATAGTAGAAAGCCCCTATTAAGGGGCAAATTGTGACGCTGAAAGAGCAGTTAAATTAAGTCTATTTTATTGTTAGCAGTGTTATCCCATATTTTGAAATAGCTCCCTTAGCAAACTTAACGGTGTGCGTGTAGGACTATTTTTCTCATTTACTGTAGATTTAAAAAGAGTCCCAATACTCGGCTGAATATTTATCGCAGATCCATCCCTTAGAAAGTTAACTTGTATTGTTCGACTATCGCCATTCAGGGTGGCAATGATATTTATAGAACCTTCGACTAAGCTGCTGATTTCTAATTCTGTATTTCCATATTCATCAGTCAATTTAATTGGTGAGATAATGGCATTTGCTGCTTCAAAGTGAACGTGTGCTCCTGCGATGCTTTGTCGGCTATTATTCACAATATGCAGTTTAATTTTGTTTTTACTGATCCCATCTGCCACTGCATTGTTTTGAATGATATCGACGCTACCAATAAATGACTGGCTAATATCGGATTTAAAGTTATATATTTCATTAATTTCTGTACCATGCTCAATATTTGCTTTTATTGCATAACTTCCTGATACCAAACTAGTAAATTGAATGGAAGCTTCACCTTTACTGTTAGCGATGATGTTATGGGATTGGTCAGAAACTGATTTTTCTGCCTGAGCCTTCCACATAAAATGATTAAGTAATGAATAATATCCCGTATTTTTTTGATTAATAGAATTAAGATTTGCAGGCAATGTGAAATTGACTTTCGCATTGGGTACTGGGTGGCCAAGAGTATCTTTAATTACTACAGTGAATATATTTGTGTCTTTACCATCAGCGACAGCATTATTTCTTTTTGCGGTATTCTTATGGGTGATAGTGAGAGCGCCTGTGTTGGTAACTTCAATTAACGTTTCTGCTTGTGGTGAGACATTTCCATTAGTGTCATAAGCCGTCACGGTTAAGCGATAAAGATTGAGTTGTGAGTTTTTAAATGAATGATTGGCAATTTTATAAGACGGTAGTTTTACTGAACTTTCTCTGCCATTAAGGTGTATTTCCCCCCCAGCGGCTATCAATTCAGGGGATTCTATCACTATTTTTTCTAGCGGGTATTTCGTGGTTAAATTGCGGATAATAGAAAGTTCTTCTCCTGTCATACCCTGAATAACTTTCGGTAATGATAATGAAATTAAGCTTTTCTTTTGGTACTCCAACACAATATTGTTGTTACGATTAATAAAATCATAGCGATTGGTGGAAATATGGCGAGTGGCCGCTACCGCCGAAGTATCAAGATGTTGCGCTAAGCTCCTTCCTAGCAACCAATTAAACGCCACTTTAGCATTTGTCTCATTTGTTCCACTATTGCCTATTTTATGTTCTGCATTTATTGCGAGCAGAGGAAATGGAGACCAATTGACGCCGACGGTAGCCGCCATTGGGTCTTTCTGGCGCTCATTTTTGCCAAATAAAGCGACGTCATCTCCGTAATATTGTTCCAGTTTTAGGTTCGCACCTAAATTCGCATACGTGGGTAGCCAACCTTCAAGTTGAATATCCCAGCCGTTGGCGGGGCGTGCGTTATAATCATCGGCTAATTCGGATGCACTGCGCCAAGTCGATAGTCCCAAATAGCTATTCGCACTCATTCGAACGTAATCTTGAGCATATTCCACACCAAGCCCTAAGCGCGAATGGTAATGGGATAAATCATGATCAAAGAAAGCATTTACCCCTATCATGCTATTTTGTTGGAAATGACGTAAACCAATACCGTTATTGGTCTGTAGCCGGCCATCAGTACGGTGAATACTGTGCTGAGAAAATAACAACAAATCTTGTTGTTCATACCAAGGTACTAACCAATCTAATTGAGATGTCTTAATTGACAATTTTTTATCGAGATTAATATTTAGCCTGGCATTACCGGCTTTGGATAACCAATGTGTTATTTCATCCGTCGCCATATTATTTGCGGCTTTATGGCGAGCGTAATCTTGTGCCATATCTGCCAGATTTTTGGTGTTTTTTTCTTCAGAAGCAAAGTTTGCGGCATTTTGTCCATATTCCGCTAAAAAACGTTCAGTACTATCTTCAGGTTGGGTTCCTTCAAATTGAATGGCCTGACCACCGAGTGTAGGTAAATCGTCTAAATGGACGATTTGGGCATAACTTGGCACCATTGGCAAAATAGCCGTAGACCAAATTGCCGTAGAGAGGAGCAAACTGTTCGGTAGTTTAGGTTTCAATTTTGACGAAGGGGGATTCATCGAACATATTCCTGATATCAACATTAATATTGCTATTTTCAGGGCAGACAATGATCAGTGCTTGTGAATTGATCGGATGAATATGGAAATACGATTTGTATATTGGAAATATTTGGAATAACTGGCTTTGGTTGATAATCAAAAAATACGGAATACTATACAGATTAAAATAAATGATTTTTTTATTGGAAAAAATCTTACCATAATAAAAACAACAAATTAGATGAGGAAGTTATGGAGTTAACATTTTTAGGAACCAGTGCTGGGGTGCCGACAAAAGAGCGCAATGTCACCAGTATGATATTAAATTTAGTCGGTATCCGTAAAAGCTACTGGTTATTTGATTGTGGAGAAGGGACACAACATCGCATTTTAAATAGCCCATTTAAAACGCCAAAAATTGAGAAAATATTTATTACCCATTTACATGGCGACCATATTTTTGGTCTCCCCAGTTTGTTATGTAGCCGCTCAATGGGTGGGGCAACAGACCTACTGACTGTTTATGGTCCAAAAGGGTTAAAACACTATATTGAAACGGTATTAGCCGTGAGTGTGTCTTATATGACATACCCGTTGGAAATCGTTGAAATTGAAGCTGGGCAGTTATTTGATGATGGGGAGTTAATTGTGACGGCTTATGCTCTTGACCACCGTGTTGAGTGCTACGGCTATCGTATTGAAGAACATCCAAAAAGTGGTGCATTAGACGCAGTCAAATTAGCCAATGACAATATTCCTCGCGGCCCTTGGATGCAAGCGCTTAAAGCGGGTGAAACCATTGTTCTTGATGATGGGCGAGTCGTGAATGGGGCTGATTACCTTGGTGAGCCTATTCCCGGTAAAGTCGTTGCGATTTTTGGTGATACTCAACCAACAGAACAAGCACTGGAGCTTGCGAGAAATGCCGATGTGATGATCCATGAAACCACCTTAGAGGCTGAATTTGCTCAAAAAGCCAATGAGCGTGGCCACTCGACTACGGTACAAGCGGCTGAGCTAGCACGCGCGGCAGGGGTTAAGCGTTTTATCGCTACCCATATTAGTGGTCGCTACGTGAGCGAAGATATACCAAGATTGCTTGCAGAGTGCCAATCGGTGTTCCCTGCAACAGAAATCGCAGAAGACTATTTAACCGTGAAGATTTAATGTTAGCGGGCAAGATATTGTCCGCTAAATCTATTGGCGATTTTAATAAATTACTTTCACAAAGCCATTACGGCAATATGTTTCATATTCATCAGAAAGCTGCCTATTTGTGACTATCACATCAAATTGTGATAATTCCCCCATATTGGCGGTCGCGACTTCATCGAACAGGTTATAAGGGGCGAGTAAAATCTTACGGATAGATTTTTCCATCGCTTTTTTCTTCATTGGTAAATCATCGAGATTATAGCAAGTTACGCCAAAATTTCCGTGCACGCCAGCCGCTGAAATAAAGGCTTTTTTAGGGTTGATTGAATCAAGTAATGAAGGGAGTGAAGGGTTGTAAAAAGAATCACTTTTAGGGCGATACTCCCCACCACATAAAAGTGCGGTGGCATTTTTCTTTTGGCTAAGGGCGAGAAAAACGTTATGTGAGTAACAAATGCCAGTGAAATTAATCTCTTCGGGGATGAGTGAAATCAAGGTGGCCATTTCAATGCCATTATCAAAGAAAATCACATCATCTTCTGTCACCATACTAGCGGCAAGATTAGGGATATATAATTCTTCGGTTTGGTCAGGGGTAAAAACATCGGCTTGCGGCTCTTGGGTAGCTAAGTTGGCTGGTTGGGTAACAGAAACAATATAGCCGCCAAGGAGTGACATAGGAATGGGGCCTTCTGTGTCTGCGCTGAGATCTCGTCGGATAGTCATCTCTGAAACTTCGAGTATTCTAGCGGCTTCTTTTAAATGAATGCGTCCTGAACGTTTTAAACATTCACTTAAACGGCGAAGGCGTTCTTTTTGTTTAGTTTCTATCACCCTACAATCCTTTTTAAATGCACAAAATTGGCGCGGTTAGACCGCGCCCCATCACTTAGTAGTCACTCGGCTTGGTCGCCGTTCCTGTGACAATTGCTACACTCGCGCTGGCACCTACACGGTTTGCGCCAGCTTCAATCATTTTAATTGCGGTTTCACGGTCACGCACACCACCGGAGGCTTTTACACCGACTTCATCACCAACCACTTTACGCATCAGGGCGACATGGTGCTCTGTTGCACCCATTGTACTGAAACCTGTTGAAGTTTTCACAAAACCGACTTTAATTGTGCGGCAAATTTCACAAACTTGTGTAATTTCTTCATCAGTTAATAGGCAGTTTTCTAAAATAACTTTTAATGTTGCTTTGCCGCAAGCTGCAAATACCGCTTCGATATCACGACGGACAAAGTCTAAGTCGCCACTTTTTAGCATGCCAATGTTGATAACCATATCGACCTCATCAGCGCCACGGCGGACAGCTTCTGCGGCTTCAAATGCTTTGGCTTCAGTTAAGCATGCCCCTAGTGGAAAGCCTACCACACAGCAAACTTTAACGTCGCTGTTTTTTAAAAGTTCGCTGGCTAAAGGAACATAACCTGTGTTCACACATACAGAGGCAAAATGGTGTTCAGCAGCTTCCGTACACAGTTTAGTAATATCGCTGACAGTCGCATTCGCAGCAAGTAAAGTGTGATCAATATATTTTGCTAAGTCTTGCATTTTCAACTTTCCTATATAAATGTGGGATAGACAACAAAGAATGAGGAAATGTGGTAGATATAACACTTGATCATTCGTTATTCGAGATCCTAATCACAAATGATATTTTTGCAACATGATAATGTTACTATCATATCATTATGTGATTTATTTAACACGAGGGACATTATGGATATAGCAGTTATTGGTTCAAACATGGTTGATTTGATCACTTATATCGATCAAATGCCAAAAGAAGGTGAAACGTTAGAAGCGCCAGCTTTCAAAATTGGTTGCGGTGGTAAAGGTGCGAACCAAGCGGTTGCTGCTGCTAAGTTAAATTCAAAAGTGATCATGTTAACCAAAGTCGGCGATGATATTTTTGCAGATAATACGATCCGCAATCTTGAGTCTTACGGTATTAACACTCGTTATGTGGAAAAAGTACCTTGTACCTCAAGTGGTGTCGCGCCTATTTTTGTTAATCAAAATTCATCAAATAGCATTTTGATCGTCAAAGGGGCGAATAAATTTTTATCACCTGAAGATATCGATCGCGCAGCGGAAGATCTGAAAAAATGTAAATTGATCGTCCTGCAATTAGAAGTCCAGCTTGAGACGGTTTATCACGCAATTTCATTCGGCAATAAACATGGGATCCCTGTGTTGCTTAACCCCGCTCCAGCGCAACGAACGCTCGATCTCGATTTTGCTTGCCGATGTGATTTCTTTGTACCTAATGAAACGGAATTAGAAATTTTAACCAATATGCCAGTAGACACGATGGATAACATTCGTCGCGCCGCACAGTCTTTGCTGGATAAAGGGTTAAAAAATGTCATTGTGACATTAGGCGATAAAGGGGCGCTATGGATGACTCGCGACAGTGAGTTACATATACCCGCAATTAAAGTGAATGCCATTGACACCAGTGGTGCAGGGGATGCCTTTATCGGCTGTTTCTCTCATTACTATGTCCATACGGGGAATATTGAAGAAGCACTGAAAAAAGCAGTGATGTTTTCGGCCTTCAGTGTGACAGGGAAAGGGACTCAATCTTCTTATCCAAGTGTTGAGCAATTTAATGAATTTGTGCAAATCAACACAGCTAATGAATAGCTAAATAATAATAGTCCAACGTAGCTATATACCCTTTGAATAATTAAGTGGTCATCAGAGCCACATAGCCACTCATCGGGTATAAATTATAAAAATATAAGGGTTACTATGAACATTAAGAACATCACTCAGTTACCGGATGGCTACCTGAGTAAGACTCCTCTATTCCAATTTATCCTACTATCGTGTCTGTTCCCATTATGGGGATGTGCTGCAGCATTAAATGATATTTTAATCACACAGTTTAAAAGTGTCTTTGAACTCAGTAACTTCGCCTCTGCTTTAGTGCAAAGTGCATTCTATGGCGGTTATTTCTTAATCGCTATTCCAGCGTCGTTAGTGATCAAAAAAACCAGTTATAAATATGCCATTATGGTGGGGCTGATCCTATACATCGCGGGTTGCAGTATGTTCTTCCCTGCGTCTCATATGGCGACTTACACCATGTTCTTGGCAGCTATTTTCGCCATTGCGATTGGTTTAAGCTTCCTTGAAACCGCAGCAAATACATATAGCTCAATGATAGGGCCTAAACAATACGCGACATTGCGTTTAAATATTAGCCAAACTTTCTACCCAATTGGCGCAGCGGGCGGGATCTTGCTAGGTAAGTATCTGGTATTTTCCGAGGGGGATAGCTTACAAAACCAAATGGCAGGAATGAATGCGGAACAAATTCATGAATTCCGTTTAGCCATGTTGGAAAATACCCTCGAACCTTACCGTTATATGATTATGGTATTGGTTGTGGTAATGATTTTATTCCTTATTACCAAGTTTCCTAAATGTAAAGTGGCAGAAACTCAAGATCATAAACGCCCAACCGCGGTAGAAACCTTAAAATATTTAGCGAAAAATAGCCGCTTTAGAAAAGGAATTATTGCCCAATTTTTATATGTCGGTATGCAAGTGGCTGTGTGGTCATTTACCATTCGTCTCGCATTAGAGATGGGGGATATTAACGAACGCGATGCCTCAAACTTTATGGTGTATAGCTTTGCCTGTTTCTTTATTGGGAAGTTTATCGCCAATATTCTAATGACTCGCTTTAATGCAGAAAAAGTCCTAATTATCTACTCGGTGATTGGGGCGTTGTTCCTGATTTATGTTGCGTTTATTCCGAGTTTCACTGCGGTGTATGCAGCGGTCATGGTGAGTATTTTGTTTGGACCTTGCTGGGCAACCATTTATGCAGGTACTTTGGATACCGTTGATAATGAGCATACCGAAATGGCTGGGGCGGTCATTGTGATGGCGATTGTCGGTGCTGCGGTTGTTCCTGCCGTTCAAGGCTATGTCGCAGATATGCTGCACTCATTACAACTTTCATTCCTCGTTTCCATGCTGTGCTTTGTGTATGTCGGTATTTACTTCGTTGGTGAACGCCGCTTTAAAGCCAAACAAGCTGCAAAATAGTGCTCAAATTGGGTAGTGTGAGCTACCCAATTCCATTTATCTTATTAAACCGTGAGTATGAAAATGAATACATTGATACCTCTTCACAAAAGCTTATTTACGGAAAACCCGACGCTTATTTTAAAAAATAACCAATTTACTGCCACTGCATTTCGTTACCAAACTGGCGTGGAAGGGCTACGAATTGAAAATCAGCAAGGGTATTTAACGATTTTACCTTTTTTAGGACAAATGATTTGGGATGCACAATTTTGTGGCCAAAATCTGAAAATGGAAAATATGTTTTCAGCGCCAAAACTGGTTCCAACGGTAGTTGAAACCTACGGTTGCTTTGCATTCCATTCAGGTTTAATCAGTAATGGTTGCCCTTCTCCAGAAGATTCACATCCATTACATGGGGAAATGCCTTGTGCAGCAATGGATAGCGCTTGGCTTGAACTGACTGGCGAAAGTTTAAAAGTCGTCGGCGAATATGAGTATGTGATGGGTTTTGGTCATCATTATCGTGCGACACCGTCAGTGCAATTAAACTCAGATAGTGCATTATTTGATATTCATATGTCAGTCACCAATTTAGCATCGGTGCCTATGCCTCTCCAATATATGTGCCATATGAATTATGCTTACGTGGAGAATGCAACATTGACACAAAATATCCCCGAAAATGCGATTAAATTGCGTGAATCAATACCGGGGCATGTACAGCCAACTGAAAAATGGCTCGCATTTAATGAAGCGTTGAAATCTGGCAAAGTCACATTAAATCAGCTTAATCAGCCACAAATGTGTGACCCTGAAATTGTGTTTTTTATGGATGATCTTAGCCAATATACCGCAACGCCTGAGTTTAGAATGGTTTCACCCGCAGGAGATACGTTTGTAACGCGTTTTAAATCTAATGAGCTAAATTATGCAACTCGTTGGATTTTGTATAATGGTGACCAAAAAGTTGGCGCATTTGTACTCCCTGCAACTTGTCGTCCAGAAGGTTTCCTTGCGGCGAAAAATAACCAAACACTGATTTGGTTAGAGGCAGGGCAAACTCGTGAATTTACTGTCACTACTGGTGTTGAAAAGTAGTTTTTTACTTTAAAAAGGCAGCACATTGCTGCCTTTTACTCATATTGCTGACATTCTTCTTCTAAATCGCGCAGAAGCGCCGCGGCATCATAAACTAATGTTTTTTCCCCATCAGACTGCATCATCAATGCAACCTTAATATTTGCTTCATGCATATCAGGCAGAATTTCTGTCATCAGGTGTTTAAGGGTAAATAGTATTGGCGTAAAATTTGCCCATTCACCCGTTAAACACAACTCAACAAATGCTTTGGCAGGCCATAGGGGGAGAAAAAGACATTTTTCATCATTCCATGCGGTAACGAGATTTTTCCCATCACCGAGGCTCCATACCTGTTCCCAGTCAGCGATTTTACCGACAAAATAGTTATACTGTTGGTATGGTCTAAGCGCATGGACATTTTTTATTTCTTTATCATTTGGGGAAAATAGGTTGTTATTCATTATTGGATAATCTAAAAAGTACCTGATAATTATTGGGAAAATTATCTTTATAATTGTTATCTTAATAACAAGATAACGAAAAACAATACACAGTAAAACAAATAAAAATAAGATCTATCAGGTAAATTTTAGGGCGGTTAGAAATGATAGAAGCATTACTTGAAAAATATGCGATTGGTATGACCTTAATTGCGACTTTTCTCGCAATCTATTTAGCTTTTGAGATTGTACATAAACGCCGTAAGCATAAACATAAGCGTAAAAGTATTTTGATCAATGTGATTCAAACTGTTGTGCTGTGTGGCGTGGTTATTGTTATTGCTCAATATGTAGACATGGCCGCAAAAGATTTTGATTTAACCTTTATTTCCACTTCTCTGGTTAATTTTATTACCATCTCATTGATTGCATTGATTTTAATGCGAAAACTGTTCCAACTAGCGAACCGACTAGAAAAAGCACAGATTAAAAAAGGCAGTGACCCCACTTCGGCACGTATTGTTGCCCGCGTGTTTAAAACAGCGATATTTGTCATTATGGTACTGCTGTTTGGCGAGCATTTTGGGATGAGCCTTTCTGGTTTGATGGCGTTTGGCGGGATTGGCGGTATTGCTATCGGTATGGCCGGTAAAGATATCCTGAGTAATTTTTTCTCTGGGTTAATGCTCTACTTTGACCGGCCCTTCAATATTGGCGATTGGGTCAGCTCACCGGATAGAAACATTGAAGGCACGGTGGTTGAAATCGGCTGGCGGATCACTAAAATTATTACGTTTGACCACCGTCCGCTATACATTCCCAACTCGGTTTTTTCTTCTATTAGTGTGGAAAACCCGGGGCGCATGACTAACCGACGTATCAAAACTGAAATTGGTTTGCGTTACGAAGATTCAGACAAAATTGGAGCTATTGTCGATGATATCCGCACGATGTTACAACAAGATGTGAATATCGATACCAGCCAAACCTTATTAGTTTATTTCGATGCTTTTGCCGACTCTTCGTTAAATATTATGGTGTATTGCTTTACCAAAACAACGGTTTGGGCTGAATGGCTAGCCGCACAGCAAGCGGTGTATTTGAAGATCATTGAGATAGTTAAACGCCACGATGCTGACTTTGCATTCCCATCACAGACTTTGTATGTGGAAAAAAACAACTAACGTCCCATTACGGATAAATTGACCGATTAATTTGTGGTGTTCACAGGGTTAATTGGTTAATTTATCTTTTTATTATCTTTATGACGGCCTGAAGTATGGGGGAGTGGGGTGTGATGAGATAGAATTTTTATGCTATTAACCAGTGGCTTATAAAATATATTCGACTTTCCAAATCTTGCCCTCTTTTCTTACCATGCTAGTCATTTCAATTCCCTGATCTATCAAGTATATTGTCCGCCTCTTTTCCTCAGCTAACTAAGAGCCAGACTGCTATGAACAAAATCAATGTGGCATGTAGCCAGGGGGTCGCAATCTATTTCACTAATGAATTTCAGTGGGTAGATATTCGCGATGCACAGTTAAACAATATTGCCGCTGTCGTGCTATCTGAACAAGATGCCAACCAAGGGCTGTGGGAAAGAGTTGTTGAGAGTCAGCTGAGTATTCCGCTGTTTATCATTAGTGATAAACAGCTGCCAACCGATGAAAATTTACCACCTTATTTAACGGCGCTATTACCGCCAGCCCCGGCTGCTCGTGAAGAAAATAGTCGTCAATTGCTCGATGCTGCAAATCAGTACCTTGAGCAGTTATTACCGCCATTTTTTGCTCGAATGATGGATTATGCTGCGGGCCATAATGTGACTTTCGCCTGTCCGGGGCACCAAGGCGGCCAATTTTTCCGTCGCCACCCAACAGGGGAGCAGTTTTATCAATTTTATGGTGAAAACCTGTTTCGTACCGATTTATGCAATGCCGATGTGGCAATGGGCGATTTATTGATCCACGAGGGCGCAGCGAAAGAGGCACAAAAATTTGCCGCGAAAGTTTTCAATGCGGACAAAACTTATTTTGTCTTAAATGGCACCTCATCATCCAACAAAGTCGTGCTAAATGCGTTATTAACACCGGGTGATTTAGTTTTGTTCGATCGTAATAATCATAAATCAAACCACCATGGGGCGCTGATACAGGCGGGGGCAACACCGGTCTATTTAGAAACGGCACGTAATCCTTTTGGCTTTATTGGCGGTATTGATGCGCACTGCTTTGATGAAAGTTATTTACGTGGGCTTATCCAAGAAGTGATGCCTGAAAAAGCACAAGCCCAACGGCCATTTCGCTTAGCGGTGATCCAACTTGGAACTTATGACGGTACTGTGTATAACGCAAGGCAAGTGGTTGATAAAATTGGCCATTTGTGTGATTACATTTTATTTGATTCTGCGTGGGTGGGGTATGAACAATTTATTCCAATGATGCGCCAGTGCTCGCCATTACTATTGGAATTAAATGAAAATGACCCCGGTATTATGGTGACTCAGTCAGTTCATAAACAACTGGCTGGTTTCTCACAAGCGTCACAAATCCATAAAAAAGATAACCACATCAAGGGGCAAGAGCGCTTTGTTTCACACAAAAAACTCAACAATGCTTTTATGATGCACGCCTCGACGAGCCCATTTTATCCCTTGTTTGCCTCTTTAGATGTCAATGCACGTATTCACCAAGGTAATGCAGGCAAAATGATGTGGATGGACTGCGTGAAAGTGGGGATTGAGGTAAGAAAATCGATACTTCAGCACTGCCGTTATTTTAAGCCTTTTGTTCCTGAAATCGTTGATGGCAAGTTATGGCACGAATACCCAACAGAGCAAATCGCTGCTGAGCAACGCTTCTTTAACTTCATACCGCAAGAACGTTGGCATGCGTTTGATGGCTATGCACAGGACCAATACTTCGTTGACCCCTGCAAATTGATGCTAACGACGCCAGGTATTGATGTCGAAAGTGGAGAATATGACGCTTTTGGCGTGCCTGCGACGATTTTGGCGCATTTTTTACGTGAACACGGCGTGATCCCTGAAAAATGTGACTTAAATTCAATTTTATTTTTGTTAACACCCGCAGAAACCCGTGAAAAACTGGAACTGCTAGTATCCCATTTAGTCCGTTTCGAACAGTTACTGGATGAAGATGCGTTATTAGAAGATGTATTGCCTTCGGTTTATCAGCGTTATCAAGACCATTATCAGGGCTATACATTACGCCGTTTATGCCAAGAGATGCACCAACTCAGCGTTAATGACAATATTAAACAGCTGCAAAAAGAGATGTTCCGTAAAGCTCACTTCCCAGAAGTGAAAATGGCACCTCAACAGGCACATTTAGAGTTTATTCGTGGTAACTGTGAATTATTGCCATTAGATGAATTGGAAGGGCGTATTGCCGTTGAAGGGGCATTACCGTACCCACCGGGCGTATTGTGTGTCGTACCTGGGGAAGTGTGGTCGGGGCCAGTACTGCGTTATTTCAAAGCACTAGAAACGGGTATTAATGCATTACCGGGCTTTGCTCCTGAGTTACAAGGTGTGTATATTTCGAAAAATGAAGGTGAGAAAAAACGTGTCTATGCGCATGTTTTAAAATAAATTTCTAAGTATTCAGATATTAAGCATAGATTTTACCTTGCTAGCTGGTTAAATTGGGGTCAGTGCCATTTCTGACTCCAATTTTAATAAGGTAAGGTATGAGCAAAAAAATAATCCTCGATTGTGACCCCGGCCATGACGATGCTATCGCGTTATTACTGGCTTATGGTAACCCTGACATTGAGTTATTGGCGGTAACAACCGTTGCTGGTAATCAAACCCTCGAAAAAGTCACTCATAATGCACTAGCTATCGCTGAAATGGCGAAGATTAGCGGTATTCCATTTGCCGCAGGCTCGGTACGCCCTTTAGTTCGGGAAATTGAAGTTGCGCCTGATATTCATGGGGAATCAGGGCTTGATGGGCCTGTATTACCGACACCAACATTGAAGCTTGATGAAAGACATGCAGTTTCACTGATTATCGAAACCATTATGTCTCACCCGCCTAAAACGGTAACTTTAGTTCCTACTGGCGCATTAACGAATATTGCGCTTGCTGCTCGTCTTGAGCCTCGCATTGTCGAACGAGTTAAAGAAGTGGTGCTGATGGGAGGGGGCTATCATGTTGGGAATTGGAGTGCGGTAGCTGAATTTAACATCAAAATTGACCCAGAAGCGGCTCATATTGTTTTCAATGAAAAATGGCCGTTAACCATGGTGGGCTTAGACCTTACCCATCAAGCGCTAGCAACTCCTGATGTAGTGAAACAAATTGCTGCGATTGGCAGTGATTGTTCACAATTTGTCGTCGAACTACTGGATTTTTTTGGAAAAATGTACAAGCAAGCTCAAGGCTTTGATGCTCCGCCAGTACACGACCCTTGTGCGGTTGCTTATGTTATTGACCCTAACGTAATGACCACACAAAAAGTGCCTGTAAATATTGAACTGACTGGGACGCACACGTTAGGCATGACGGTGGCTGACTTCCGCCATCCTGCGCCTGAAAATTGCCATACTCAAGTTGCTGTTAAATTAGACCATCATAAATTTTGGCAGTTGATTATCAACGCATTAAAAAATATTGGGTAATAAATGGATAATGAAATAGAACAAATGCCTTATGAGGCATTAATTGAACGTAGCATGAATGCGTTACAGGCCAAAAACCAATTTCATTGTGATACATGGAAATTAGATGAAGCCGATTGGTCAGTGAACCAAGACGAAGGAACCATTATTTTTCATGCGCCTGACAATATAATGGCAACAGCGTCCGTTCAAATTGTTGGTACTTATGACCAAAGCCAAGGCAGTTGGATGTGGAGCTGGGCAAACAGTTCTATCGACAGCGCTTTAACACAAGATGCAATCGCGGTGAAAGCTTATGGCGAGCGGAAAGACAACGCATTATTAACCGCCCGCATTAGTCAAATCGAAGAGTATGACGCATGGCAATTAACGGCATTGGCTTGCGAACTCAATAATCAGCAAGGGGTGTACCGTGGAATTGCGGGGCACACTTTGGTATTTATGACATTTGGTGAAGTTTCTCTTAAACAAATTTAGGTTGTATTGGTGCTTTATCTCTGGTCGATAAGGCATTTTAGCGCCTTTATTCCATAACCTATCCGTTATACTCATTTTCTTTTTCAATGAGGAGCTTGGTCATGTTAAATATTGCACTCGAAGCCGCTAAATTAGTCAAAACCATGACAGTAGACGCTTTTGAAGGGGCGGGAAAGTTTGATTATAAACCCGATCGTTCCGTAGTTACGGAAACGGATACCCGAGTTGAAGAAGAAATTAGGGCATTCTTTGCACAAAAAACACCGAATATCGCTGTTTTAGGTGAGGAGTTTGGCTTTGTCGGTGAGCAGCAATTCAGTTCTGGTTGGGTAATTGACCCGATTGATGGTACGCGTGCATTTATTTATGGAGTGCCGTTATTTAGTACGTTAATTGCTTATGTGGAAAATGGGGAACCATTACTTAGTGTGATTAGTTTTCCCGCGATATCCACACTCTACTTTGCCTCACAAGGGGAAGGGTGCTGGGTGCAAACAGCTAGTCAGGCTCCAAGACAGCTTAAACTCGAAAGCCAATCGCCTAAATCATTATCAGAAGCAGTGGTAAGCGCATCAGGCATTCATAATAGTAATTATAATTCCCGAGAAGGGTCGCAAATTTATCATTTGGATGCGGTTGTGGGCCAAGCAAGGGACTTCATTTTTGCTAATGACGCTTATCAGCATGCCATGGTTGCCAGCGGTCGCATTCATGGTGCGATTGATACCATTATGAAACCTTGGGATAGTGCGGCACTTATTCCGTGTATCCGAGAGGCGGGCGGGGAAGTTTGTGCATTAAATGGACAGCGTAAGCAAGCCATGTTTGCGGGAAGCTTGCTATCAGCCGCAACGCCAGAATTAGCGGAGCAAATTATTGAACTGATGAATAGTTGATGATGAGAGCGTGAAGATAAGCCTCTTCACGTGATTTAGTTGATATAAATTAGCTAAAATCAAAATGCAAACGTAGTTTTTTGCAATGTAAACAACGGAATAAATAACCTTGAGCAGAGCTATCTTGATGGAGAATATTCGCGAGCTCTGAAATTGAAAAACCATAATCAGCGATATCATTTTCAAGGGAAACAAATTCATCGAGTCTATCTTTGATGTCATCCCAGTAAACATAGCCTATGAATTCACAAGGCTCTTGGCAGTGTGCGAGCCAAATTTCTTGTTGCCATCCTTGATAGCCTGGTGTTCGTTTAATTAGTTCATCAAACAGTTCAGTAGGGTAGGGGTTTAGAGTATGTGAAAACTCGCCGTCCTCGTCATATTCGCAATCAATACCTTCAACACTGGCAGGGTCTTGAAACTCACCATCAAATTTTGCACTGGCAGAACCATCAGCAATACACCAAGGACACAAAGCATCAATATCCTCAGTAGAATAAAACGGGCTTTCATAATAAATATCAGTAGGTTGTTTACAACAATCACAGGTTACTGTTTTATCCGTCAGAAAAGCTTCTGTTTCAATAGGGTTCGGGTGGTACCTAAATGTAGGGAGTGTTCGGTTATTGAGTGGCATATACAATTCCTATTAAAGGTTGCGCGAGAAGTAGACCAACTTTGGGAAAGCATACCACAAGGCTGCTTGATTATATCTTTCGGTTTTATTCCATTGTGAGTTTCAGATAAAGTACATTGTTCAGTTAATTTGAATAAATTGAGCTATATTATTAGCTTTAACCTAAATAACATTGTCGATATGATGCCTTCATCGCAGACAACAAGGGTTGTCTCATCGAATAAAAAATGAAGGAATTAGACTATGAACATGTTAAAAACTTTGATGGCAGCTTCTGTATTATCTTTCGTCGCATTTGGTGCATCAGCAGCAACAATCACCGCAACAGGTGATACGCTAGCTTCAACAGAAGCGAAAATTGCAGCTAAAGCTAAAGCAGCGGGCGCAGATAGCTATACAATTACCAGTGCTCGTATGGGGAATTTTGTCACAATGAGCGCAGAAACTAAATAACGAATTGTGTGAATTCATCTTGTTGAAATATTTTTGATAAAAAGTGGTGTTTTAGGCGCGATAAGCAGATTAAATACCACTTTTGTTTTATCTGAACCCGCATAGAGTACTTTTCTAATCATTGAGGAGTCGTTGATATGAGTTTCAAATATAACCGCCTAGATAAAGATAATGCAGCTGTATTACTTGTTGACCATCAAACGGGTTTGTTATCGCTAGTTCGTGATCAAGACCCAGATAAATTTAAGAACAGCGTGTTAGCACTGGCCGATTTGGCAAAGTATTTTAACTTACCAACTATTTTGACTACATCTTTTGAAGATGGTCCTAATGGCCCGTTAGTTCCTGAATTAAAAGAAACATTTCCTGATGCCCCTTTCATTGCTCGCCCTGGTCAAATCAACGCGTGGGATAACGAAGAGTTCGTTAAAGCTGTCAAAGCCACAGGTAAAAAACAGCTGATTATTGCCGGTGTTGTGACTGAAGTATGCGTGGCATTTCCTGCACTATCTGCACTGGAAGAAGGCTATGAAGTTTTTGTGATCACTGATGCCTCAGGTACATTTAACCCGATTACACGTGATGCCGCGTGGGATAGAATGTCAAAAGCAGGTGCTCAATTGATGAGCTGGTTTGGTGCCGCTTGTGAATTACACCGTGATTGGCGTAATGATGTGGAAGGGTTAGGCACTTTGTTTTCAAACCATATCCCTGATTACCGTAACTTAATGACCAGCTATGCACTGCTTTCTGCGAAAAAATAGTGCGTGACTGAGTATTAAAATGACATAATTGGTTTAAAAATCCTCGATATGACATTGCTCATATCGGGGGTTATTTCGTTAAATTAACTGAGTTCAGCCGCTCATTTTCGTCATCATCGCACTTAATTCGCTCTATGTTATAATAGCCTGCTGTTTTTGCTTGGCTCCTTACTTTTTGGGGCTATCCATTTGATTTCAATACACAAGACCACCATGCATCAAAATACCTCAAAACAAGGCTACACCAACCTAAACCGATTTTCCGTTGCGCCGATGCTCGATTGGACAGATCGCCATTGCCGTTATTTTCATCGCTTATTAAGCAAAAACACCTTGCTGTATACCGAAATGGTCACAACAGGGGCGATTATTTACGGAAAAGGGGACTATCTTGCTTTTAGTGAGGAAGAGCATCCTGTTGCATTACAGCTTGGTGGTAGCGATCCTGCCGCATTAGCGCAATGTGCCAAATTGGCACAAGAGCGTGGTTATGATGAAATTAACCTAAATGTAGGTTGCCCATCAGATCGTGTACAAAATGGGCGTTTTGGTGCTTGCTTAATGGGAGATGCGCAGCTTGTTGCTGATTGTGTGAAAGCCATGCAAGACGTGGTTTCTATTCCTGTAACCGTAAAAACTCGTATTGGTATTGATGAGCAAGACAGCTACGCGTTTTTATGTGATTTTATTGAAACTGTTTCTGATAAAGGCGGCTGTGAAATGTTTATTATCCATGCACGTAAAGCATGGTTGTCCGGCCTTAGCCCAAAAGAAAATCGCGAAATCCCACCACTTGATTACCCGCGAGTTTATCAATTAAAACGTGATTTTCCTCATTTGACCATGGCGATTAATGGTGGAGTCAAAACGCTGGAAGAAGCAAAAGAGCATCTTCAACACCTAGATGGCGTCATGGTGGGGCGCGAAGCCTATCAAAACCCGTCTATTTTAACGGCGGTTGATAACCAATTGTTTGGTGAGCACTTTCCTGTCACTAATGGTGTTGACGCTGTTAGAGCGATGTACCCTTACATCGAAAAAGAGTTATCGAAAGGCGCTTATTTAGGCCATATGACCCGCCATATGTTAGGGATTTTCCAAGGTATCCCCGGCGCACGTCAGTGGCGTCGTCATTTAAGTGAAAATGCGCATAAAAAAGGGGCTGACTTAGTCGTTGTTGAGCAAGCTCTCGAATTTGTGACGCGTGGTGAGTGAGTATAAATTACTCGTAAAGGCAAAACTCTAGCTCAATTACAGTTACTTTATGTAACTTTATGGATTGTATAATATTTGTTCAGTTTGAGTGCGATCTTAATTGAACAAGTATAGGAATGTTTAAATGCATACGGTTATGTAATTCATTGAAATACTAATATCTTATTGATTTCGCACGTTGCCAACACCTAAGCCAGCTTTCGCTGGCTTAGGTCTTTGAAAAGGGGTGACATATGCAGCGATCCTCTCTATTTTCTTTACTCATTTCATTCTTTATTTGATGGGCTTCCTTGGCGAAAATTCCATCGAGAGAATCGATTATGTAAAAGCCAATTATCGTCAATCGCAGACTGCAATGACATTTCTTGAATATAAAAGATCTAGTGAATGGTAAGTTCTATTTCTTGAATGGATATTTGTTACTATGTTTATTATATAATTTCATATTAAATATATATGAATATTAATATCGAAATTTTGGTGTTTTTTGGATTAAAAAACTAATTGGTTATTGACAGAATAAAAATGTCGATGCTATAAGTGTTAATGAAATGTTTTTTTAATATTTCATTTCACCTTCATGACATAAACATACCTATATACTTTTTAATCTAAAGTAAGGAGCTCATATGAGCGAAATTCAAAATATAGCCCGCCTATACAAATCTCCAAAAAGTGTTGAAGTAATAAATGCAGAAGGAAATAGTTTTACTGACATGATCCTACAGACAAAATCTGTGGCAATTGTTGCTTTAGATAAGCTTGCTTATCTGGCTGGAATCTAAAATGCACCAGCAGATGATAAATATTATCAACTTAATACAAGTAGCCTAAGCGAACTAATAAAAAGTGCAGAAAGTGCAGGTTATGACATAGAAGTGGTCAATATTTAATTATCTTGGCGGCCTGTAGGTTAGGGCTGCCACCTTAAATGAGGTTTTATATGGATGAAATTAATGATCTCAACCAAAAAATAACTATTACAGGGTTACATTGGATCTCACGATGGAGAGTTAATAATGGAAAGTCAGACTCATATGTTATTCCTTTCGTTACTACCTACCCTATAAATATTATCTATCATGGTGAGCATGAATTTAAATACGGTCAGTATGGGATTCATTTAGGCCAGCAAGATACGCTGACTTTCATCGGAAATACAGAGCAAATCATAACTGCAAAATTCATCGATTGCCGTGCAAATTCCCCCACATTCAGAGTGTCATTGGAATTTAATATTACTCCATCTTCGGCAAAAACACTTGTAATTCCACCTGGCATTGCTCATACATTTCATAATCTGGAAAATATATTCACAATTAATTCCTATGCACTTTTTCTTCCTGATATTGAAACATTATCGCGACCTGACCTTACTTGGTTTCCTGACAATGATGTTATAAATATACCAGAAAATGTTCATCCTTTAGAGGTATCTGGCTACTTTCCAATGACAGAAGAAGCAGCTGATATTGTTTATCATCGTATTGCTGAATATCAGCATAAAAATTTAATGAAACACAAATTTCAACATTCTGAAACTCGAGAGCTTAACTTAGATGATGGAAGCAAAATAAATGTACGTATCAGAGAGAAAATTAATGATGATGAGGTTTTGGTTCTACCTAATTCAATAATTATTGGTGTTGAATTTAAAGAAATTCCATCAGTCAAAACAGGGAAATACAGTGGAATTGTCCCACTGACAAGAATGTCACCGATGTATATTGTAGAACATGGTTATGAACATTACGATTTTGATTCTTATGGATTACATTTGGGCCAAGAAGACCATTTAACTTTTCTGGGTAAAGCCGAACATCAAATTACACTAAAGCTAGTTGATATGAGGGAAGGTTCGGATACTATTTTCGTTGAAGATGAAATAACATTCACTCCTTTGCCTAATGTGGAATTAGTTATTCCATGTGGTGTAGCGCATGCCCTGATGAATATGGCTGGCGTGGTTACTGTTAATAGACCGATTATTTATATCAGTGAGGATAAAGAATATATTCCTGGTCATGATGTAATAGACTGGCCAATAAAAAATCTAAATTATATGAGTTATAAGACAAATAATATCAAAGCAGATAAAAAATACTATGAGTTTCTGATTGAGAAGCAGAAGGAAATAGTCAGAGAGGCACCCACGCACAACACACCTAAATCAGTAGTGGTATTTGATGATAAGTTAGGTCGATATGTTAAAGTGTTATTGAAGGAGAAGGTATAAAAATATAAGTTATGAGCAACCTATTCTTTTTAATGCTTTTTTGCGTACTTACTGCGGATGGCCTTATGGTCTTTCTCACGCCAGTTCTAGTTTACCAGTTAACAGGTAGTATTGAATATTCAGGTTTATCCTATGCTCTATGGTGGTTACCAAGAATATTAATTATTCCACTTATTGGTAAATACATTGATAGACTTGGAGTACGCCCACTTTCTATTTTATCTGATGTTATCAAATCAATAGGATGTCTATTTTTAGCTTTCAATGATTTTTCTTCAGACCTAATAATTGCAGTCGCATTTGGTATTGTGGGTAGCCTAATATCAATAGGAAACTCTCAAACTATTATTTCTTATGAGAAAATTATCTCATTAATAAGTTACAAAAAGGAATATCATGTTAATTTAATATCAAGAATGGACTTTTCTGGAATGATAGTAGGTCCATTGATTGGCATGATAATTATCGACTATGGGATTCGTACAGTACTTATCATTCCACTTTTACTTTATATTATTAATGCTCTTTTTTTTATTTTAAAGAAAAAAGAATTGAGCAATATGAAGCATGAAGATAATCAGAATGTTTCAGGTCAGGAAAATGGGCTGTTCAAACACCATTTTATCTATATTTTTTCTATACCAATATTGTTTTTAACCGTATTACTCGCCATTGGTAATAATATGTTTGATAGCATTATTGAATCGAGTGGTACGGCATTGATTGACAAAGAAATGGGGCTTCCTGCGAAGTATTTCGGTTTTATTGATGTTGCGGCTGGCCTTTGTGGTGTCACTGGAACCTATCTCTATAGTTCATTAACTCACTTTATTCAGCGGAAAAAACTTCTACTTAGCGCGGTTCTGATTATTACGGGGAGTTCGATTTTTTTAATATCATATCCTTCATCATTTATAATATTCGTTTGTTTCTACGCAATTTCTATTATTGGTAAAGTCTTTACAGGAAATATTTGTCGAATGGTACGTATAGAATGTATTCCGTCAAATTATTTTGCTGGAGTCTCATCTATTATTGTATTGCTTAATCAGTCTGTGCTCCCTTTTATTGGAATGGTTATATACTTTTTTGGCGATTCAACAACTGTTATTTATTATTTTATGTCAGTAGCAGTAATGATTTCTTTTATATCTGGCGTCTATGTTTATCGGCACATAGCTTCCTCTGTTTAAGCTCTAGAATTAAATCTTAAAAATAGATAAAGCCCCTTAACTAGCAAAAATGACTGGCTAATTAAGGGGGTTATTTATCACGGAATAAGCAAACTCGAACCTTGGGTTTTTCTTGATTCGATAGTGAGGTGAGCTTTCTGTGCATCTTTTAAAGCAAAAATTTGTGATTGCGGCACATCTACATTCACTTTTCCGCTTAAAATCATATCAAATAAGGCATTACTAGCTTGGTCTAGCTCAGCACGGTTAGTCACATAGACACCAAGTGATGGGCGAGTGACGTATAATCCGCCTTTTTGGTTTAAAATTCCTAAGTTTACACCGGTAACAGGACCAGAAGCGTTACCAAAACTCACCATTAAGCCGCGACGCTTGAGCGAGTCTAAAGAAGCAATCCATGTGGATTGGCCCACTGAGTCATACGCCACATTCACTTTCTCGCCATTAGTGATTTCTTTCACGCGAGCTGCAATGTCTTCTGTTTGGTAATTGATGACTTCCCATGCTCCGGCATCTTTTGCTCTTAATGCTTTATCTGCAGAACCCACCGTGCCTATCATCTTGGCGCCTAGCGCGTTTGCCCATTGGCAAGCTATCAACCCAACGCCACCTGCAGCGGCGTGGAACAGAAAGACTTCGTCACGTTTCAGTTGATATGTCTGATGGAATAAATAATAAACCGTCATGCCTTTTAATGAGCTGGCTGCGGCTTGTTCAAACGTAATGCCATCAGGAAGGTGTGCCACGGCACTTTCAGGGACATTATGGACTTCGCTATAAGCACCTAGAGGGCCTTGCGCATAAACGACACGGTCACCGGGCTTGAAACCTGTGACATGGGCACCAGTTTTCACAACAACACCTGCCGCCTCTGTACCAAGGCCACTTGGTAGCTTAGCAACAGGGTATAAACCGCTGCGAACATAGGTGTCGATAAAGTTAATCCCGATAGCACGGTTTTCTATTTGAATTTCATTATCTGCTGGGTTTGCTGGGGAATAATCTACTAAGTTAAGTACATCAGCGCCGCCATGTTGCGCGAATTCAATACGTTTTGCCATGACAATCTCCAATAAGGACTATTCATTTTAATTACAATAACAATCGTTTTATCATAACGCCATGTTTCAATCAGAAGAATTATAGGTTTGTGCTTTCAGTGATGTATTTTATCTTGTGATTACTTTGCGCAAAGACGCAAAGAAAACCACAAAAAAATAAGATTGGCGTATACTAAGCGCAGATCGTTAATTATAGACTTGGATATTAATGTATGGCTAAAAAACCCTCATCAAATTTCAAAACGGATGCCCCACGAGACCACCAAATGGAAGGGTTAAAACTTCCACCACATTCTCTCGAAGCGGAGCAGTCTGTTTTAGGGGGGTTAATGTTAGATAACGAGCGTTGGGATACCGTTTCTGAACGTGTGACTCACGCTGATTTCTTTAGCCGCCCCCACCGTACCATTTTCTCACAGATGCAATTTTTGCTTGAGCAAGGCAAACCTATTGACCTTATCACCTTATCAGAATCACTAGAACAGCAGGGTGAGTTGGATAGCGTCGGTGGTTTTGCTTATTTGGCTGAGCTATCTAAAAATACGCCAAGTGCGGCGAATATTAATGCTTATGCAGACATCGTCCGCGAACGTGCGATTGTTCGCGATATGATTTCAGTCGCTAATGAAATTGCAGATGCAGGTTATGATCCACAAGGGCGAAGCAGTGAAGATCTCCTCGATTTAGCCGAAACCAAAGTATTCCAAATCGCTGAGTCAAGAGCGAATAAAGACGAAGGGCCAAAAGGTATTGAAGCCATTTTGTCTGAAACTGTTGAAAAAATTGAGCAACTTTACCAACAACCGCACGACGGTGTTACTGGGGTTTCAACAGGTTACCAAGACCTCGATAAAAAAACCGCAGGTTTACAAGGTTCTGATTTAATTATTGTGGCCGCGCGTCCATCGATGGGGAAAACCACTTTTGCAATGAACTTGTGCGAAAACGCGGCGATGACGGAAGAAAAACCTGTTTTAATCTTCAGTTTAGAGATGCCAGGAAACCAAATCATGATGCGTATGTTGGCATCATTATCCCGTGTTGACCAAACCCGTATTCGTACTGGGCAACTTGATGATGAGGATTGGGCGCGAATTTCAAGCACGATGGGTATTTTGATGGAAAAGCGCAATATGTACATCGATGACTCTTCGGGCCTGACTCCCACAGAGGTTCGTTCACGTGCGAGGCGTATTTATCGTGAACATGGTGGTTTAAGTTTGATCATGATTGACTACCTCCAATTGATGCGAGTTCCTGCTCTTTCTGACAACCGTACGTTAGAAATTGCCGAAATTTCACGTTCACTTAAGGCGCTAGCGAAAGAATTAAATGTACCTGTGGTGGCTCTGTCGCAGTTAAACCGTAGTCTTGAGCAACGTGCCGATAAGCGCCCTGTTAACTCGGATTTACGTGAATCAGGGTCTATCGAGCAGGATGCGGACTTAATCATGTTTATCTACCGTGATGAGGTTTATCACGATAATAGTGAGCTCAAAGGGGTTGCGGAAATCATTCTCGGTAAACAGCGTAACGGGCCGATTGGTACGGTGCGGTTGACGTTTAATGGGCAGTGGTCGCGCTTCGATAATTATGCAGGGCCAGCTTATAATGATGAGGACTAAATCCTCATCATAAATACTCGTCATATTTTGCGCTGTCACGGTGTTGGCTGCACTCGGCTACGCGAGTCATATACTTATGTATGCTTCTTGGATTAGCTCAATCGCCGCCTAGCGACAATGCAAACTATTTAGAGTATTAAAGTTAAACTAGTTTGAATAATTTTTTCTTTATACAGAAACAAGATCGAATGGAAATTGATATTTTTTAGCGTATAACAAATAGAGAATATATTGGGCTGCCAAAGGGCAGCTTAATTTTTAGCGGGTTTAGAGAAAAAGAACGAGGAAACAATGAAAGCGGCAACCGCATTGATAAACCGCCGCGCTCTGCGACACAACTTGCAACGGGTGAAAGAAATTGCACCAAATAGCCAGATGATTGCAGTTGTCAAAGCAAACGCTTATGGTCATGGGTTAGTAGGGGTTGGTCAGGCAGTAGAAGAGCTGGTGGATGGCTTTGGTGTGGCAAGACTCAATGAGGCGCTACTATTACGGCAGCACGGTGTGATAAAACCGATTGTTTTACTGGAGGGTTTTTTTGAACAATCTGACTTGTTGTTAATGGCAGAACACCAGATTGACACCGTGATCCACTGTATAGAACAGCTTGAAATGCTAGAAGCCACCAAATTACCCTATCCTCTTAAAGTTTGGATGAAACTGGATACAGGTATGCACCGCCTTGGCATACTTCCTAAAGATGCCAAAGGCTTTTATCAACGTTTACAACGCTGCCAGCAAGTTCAGCTTCCTATCAATATTGTTAGTCATTTTTGCCAAGCGGATGCCCCCCATTTACCGACAACTGAAAAACAAATTGCCTGCTTTAAACAATTTATTGACGGTAAAGAGGGGGAGAAATCCATTGCCGCCTCCGCAGGAATTTTACTTTGGCCGGAAGCTCACTATGACTGGGTTCGCCCAGGGATAATGATGTATGGCGCTTCACCACAAGAAGGGAAAAGCGCAAAAGACTTCGGCTTACTTCCGGTGATGACACTAAAATCAACATTAATTGCGGTTAGGGAACATGCGGCAGGACAATGTGTAGGTTATGGTGAAACATGGTGTAGTGACAAAGACACACTGCTTGGTGTTGTTGCAATCGGCTATGGTGATGGTTATCCACGTAACGTACCTTCAGGCACACCTGTGTTAATTAATGGGCGAAAAGTGCCTATTGTTGGGCGAATTTCCATGGATATGACAGTGGTGGATTTGGGACTAAATGCCGATGATAAAGTGGGGGATGACGTTATTTTGTGGGGAAATCAACTACCGGTTGAAGAAATTGCCACACAAACAGGCATTATCAACTATGAGTTACTGACGAAGTTAACCTCTAGAGTTGCAATGGAATATGTAGACGAATAGCCAGCAAAGGGTTATTTTCAGATAACAACGTAAAAATGGCGCTAAATATGGCAAATCATCGCTTGGTTTATTTAGCGTAAAATAATGATTAGGAGATGTCCTGTGTTCGAACATGTTGATGCTTATCCGGGCGACCCAATTCTGTCGTTAATGGATGAATTTAATAAAGACTCTCGTGAAAATAAAATTAATTTGAGTATCGGTCTTTACTATGATGGTGACGGGAAAACCCCTGAACTGGCGACAGTCGGTACGGCAAAAGCGGCGTTAAATAAACTGCCAGCAAGCGCATCACTGTATTTGCCTATGGAAGGTTTGAAAGATTACCGTACTGAATTACAAAAATTAGTATTTGGTGAGGATTGCCCGCTAATTGCACAGGAACGTATCGCTACCGTCCAAACGATTGGTGGTTCTGGTGCGTTAAAAATTGGTGCTGATTTTTTACATCAATATTATCCCGATTCCGAAGTGTGGTGCAGTGACCCAACTTGGGAAAACCATGCCTCTATTTTTTCAGGTGCGGGAACAAAAGTGCATTACTACCCGTACTTTGATGAAAAAACCAAAGGCGTTAAATTTGATGAGATGCTAGCGACATTCAAACAATTGCCTGCTAATAGCATCATCCTAATGCACCCGTGCTGTCATAACCCAACAGGCTCCGACCTGACTCCTGCACAATGGGATGAAGTCACTAAGGTAGCATTAGAACGCAAATTGATCCCATTTTTAGATATTGCTTATCAAGGTTTTGCAGAAGGCATTAATGAAGATGCTTATGCTATCCGAGCGATGGTTAAAGCTGGCTTACCCGTGTTTGTCAGTAACTCATTTTCTAAAATCTTTGGTATCTACGGTGAACGTGCAGGTGGCCTTTCTGTGATCTGTGAAAACCAAGATGAACGTGACCGTGTGTTAGGCCAGTTAAAAGCGGGTGTTCGCCGTTTATATTCTAGCCCGCCATCTAATGGTGCAAAAATTGTTGCTGCGGTATTAACCAACAGCGCAGAAAAAGCCAAATGGTTAGCGGAAGTGGAAGAGATGCGCTTACGTATTTTAGACATGCGTACGGTATTGGTGGATGAGCTAAAAAAAGCATTACCAAACCAAAATTTCGATCACTTATTAAAGCAGCGCGGTATGTTCAGCTACACTGGTTTTTCTAAAGAGCAAGTGGCTCGCCTGAAAGACGAATTTGCGGTCTACTTGGTTGGAACTGGCCGTGTTTGTATGGCAGGTGTCAATCACCATAATGTTAAACGCATTGTTGAAGCATTTGCTGCCGTTAGCCAATAATTCTTAGCTATCGTAATAATTATCAGGGAACAAAATGCTCCCTGATAATCTTCTTACTTATTTTTTAATGGCCTTTTTACTTAGTAGCCGCGTTCTAAAATCGTTTTTAAGAACCGTGCGGTGTGAGATTTTTCACACTCAGCCACTTCTTCTGGTGTGCCTGCAATTAAGATTTCACCGCCGCCACTACCCCCTTCAGGGCCTAAATCGACAATCCAGTCCGCTGTCTTGATGACATCAAGGTTGTGCTCAATCACCACAATGGTGTTTCCTTGGTCACGAAGCTGATGTAAAACGACTAAGAGCTGTTGAATATCAGCAAAGTGCAGGCCAGTTGTTGGTTCATCCAAAATATAGATAGTTTGCCCTGTACCGCGTTTAGATAACTCTTTAGCTAATTTCACACGCTGTGCTTCACCACCAGAGAGCGTCGTCGCTGATTGACCGAGGCGGATATAGGATAAACCAACGTCCATCAGCGTTTGTAACTTGCGGGCAAGGGCAGGTACGGCATCAAAAAATGCACGGGACTCTTCGATGGTCATATCCAGCACTTCATGGATATTTTTACCTTTATATTTAATTTCTAGCGTTTCGCGGTTATAGCGTTTGCCTTTACATTGGTCACAAGGGACATACACATCAGGCAAAAAGTGCATTTCAACCTTAATAACCCCATCACCTTGGCAAGCTTCACAACGACCGCCTTTAACGTTAAAGCTAAAACGCCCTGGGTTATAACCACGAGTCCGAGACTCAGGCACACCAGCAAATAGTTCACGTACAGGTGTAAACACACCAGTATAGGTGGCAGGGTTCGAACGTGGTGTACGGCCTATTGGGCTCTGGTCAATATCAATGACTTTGTCAAAGTGCTCTAAACCTTCTACATCTAAATAAGGGGCAGGGGTGATGGTAGTCGCCCCATTTAATTGGCGTTGAGCAATAGGGAATAGCGTATCGTTTATCAGTGTTGATTTGCCTGAACCAGACACGCCAGTGATGCAGGTAAATAACCCAACAGGGACTTTTAACGTCACATTTTTCAGGTTGTTGCCCTTTGCCCCAAACACCGTCAGCATTTTATCTTTATTTATTGGAACGCGTTTCTGTGGGATATCAATTCTGCGCTCACCACTTAAAAATTTACCAGTGAGTGAGTCAGGGTTTGCGACAATATCTTCCAGCGTTCCTTGGGCAACAATTTGCCCACCATGTACACCGGCACCCGGGCCGATATCAATCACATGGTCAGCAGCGCGGATCGCGTCTTCGTCATGTTCAACGACGATCACGGTATTCCCCAGATCACGCAGGTGGATCAAGGTTTCAAGTAAGCGGTCATTATCACGTTGGTGTAAGCCAATTGAAGGTTCATCAAGGACATACATCACTCCCACTAAACCAGCACCAATTTGGCTTGCTAAACGAATGCGTTGTGCTTCGCCACCAGACAAGGTGTCAGCAGAGCGTGAAAGTGTCAGATAATTAAGCCCAACATTGACGAGAAATTTCAGGCGATCGCCAATTTCTTTTAAAACTTTTTCTGCGATTTGAGCGCGCTGGCCTGTAAGTTTTAGGTTTTGGAAAAACTCCATTGCGTGGCCAATGCTGTAATCTGCAATTTCAGGCAATGTTGTATTTTCAACAAATACAAAGCGCGCCTCTTTACGTAAGCGCGTCCCATTGCAAGAGACACATGGACGGTTGCTGATATATTTCGCTAATTCTTCACGGACAGCCGTTGATTCTGTTTCTTTATAACGGCGTTCCATATTATTGAGCACGCCTTCAAAAGGGTGCCGGCGCACAGTGATGTCGCCACGGTCATTACGGTATTTAAACTCAATCGTTTCTTTGCCTGAACCATATAAAATAATTTTTTGAATGGCAGGGCTCAGAGTGTCATAAGGCGCTTCTACATCAAATTTATAATGCTCAGCTAATGACATCAGCATTTGGAAATAGTAAAAATTACGGCGATCCCAACCCCGAATTGCACCACCCGCGAGTGAGATTTCAGTATTTTGAATGACTCTTTCGGGATCAAAAAACTGCTGAACACCTAAGCCATCACAGCTTGGACAGGCCCCTGCAGGGTTGTTAAAAGAAAATAGGCGAGGTTCAAGTTCCACCATACTGTAGCCGCAAACAGAGCAGGCAAAATTGGCAGAAAAAACCAGTTCTTCTGCATTCGCATCATCCATATCCGCGACAATTGCGGTACCGCCAGAGAGTTCTAGTGCGGTTTCAAAGGATTCGGCTAAACGCTGAGCGATGTCATCACGAATTTTAAAACGATCGACAATGACTTCAATCGTATGTTTTTTCTGTAATTCGAGCTTTGGTGGATCGGATAGATCGCAAACTTCCCCATCAATTCGGGCACGGATATAGCCTTGGCTGGCTAAGTTATCGAGTAACTTAACGTGCTCCCCTTTACGTTCTTTAACGACAGGAGCAAGTAGCATCATTCGGCGATCGGTGGGTTGAGCCAGAACATTATCGACCATCTGGCTAACAGTTTGAGCCGCAAGCGGTATGTCGTGATCAGGGCAGCGAGGTTCACCAACACGTGCAAATAATAGCCGCAGATAGTCATGAATTTCTGTGATGGTTCCGACCGTCGAACGTGGGTTATGTGAAGTGGATTTTTGTTCAATCGAAATTGCAGGGGATAACCCTTCAATATGATCGACATCCGGTTTCTCCATTAAAGAAAGAAACTGGCGAGCATAAGCAGATAAAGATTCAACATAACGGCGCTGACCCTCTGCATACAGGGTATCAAAAGCTAAAGATGATTTCCCTGAACCAGATAACCCAGTAATAACAATGAGTTTGTCGCGAGGGATGATGAGATTGATGTTTTTCAGATTATGCGTGCGTGCGCCGCGGACTTCGATATTATCCATTTACCACTTCCCGGATGATTTGATATTGAACAATCGCAAGAGACTATTATCACATATTTATGGCTGAATGGATATACAGTATTTCCTATTCGTCATATTTCAAACTGTGGCGTTGTTGGCTGCTCTCAGCTACGCAGGTCACATACTTTTGTATGCTCCCCGCGATACCTTCGCTTGCCGCCTAGCCACAGCTTGAACTATTTAGAATAGGTCCTGTTCATCATATTTCAAACCGTGGTGTTGTTGGCTGCTCTCAGCTACGCAGGTCACATACTTTTGTATTCTCCCTACGATACCTTCGCTTGCCGCCTAGCCACTGCTTGAACTATTTAGAGTAAGATTTTAATGGTGAAACAGAAAAACAGAAAAACAGAAAAACAGAAAAACAGAAAAACAGAAAAACAGAAAAACAGCGATCTGAATTTATCGAAAAGATAGATGCGGTGTGTATTATTTTGTGTCTATACTGACAAAAGCACTATGGAATTTCACTAAAAGCTGGAAAGCGTTTCGCAAATTAACAAGCTTAATTTCAAATATTGGTGCAAATCAGCTCTGTCGTGGTAAACTTCACGGCTAATCCAGAGATTAAAATTCAATGCATCAGGAGTAATAAATGGCCAGCAGAGGCGTAAATAAAGTAATTCTTATCGGTAACCTAGGACAAGATCCAGAAATCCGTTATATGCCTAACGGCGGAGCTGTGGCAAACCTGACTCTGGCAACTTCTGAAAGTTGGCGTGACAAGCAAACCGGTGAGATGCGTGAAAAAACCGAATGGCACCGCGTGGTTATTTTCGGCAAATTAGCGGAAGTGGCGGGTGAATACCTGAAAAAAGGTTCACAAGTCTATATAGAAGGTTCTTTGCAAACACGTAAATGGCAAGATCAAAGTGGTCAAGACCGTTACACGACAGAAGTTGTTGTGAATATCGGCGGCTCAATGCAAATGCTAGGTGGCCGTGGCGGTGATGCAGCATCACAAGGTCAAGGCGGCCAAGGCGGTTGGGGCCAACCTCAACAGCCGCAAGCAGCACAGCAATTTAGTGGTGGCGGAGCTCCAGCCGCACGCTCATCAGCGCCTGCTCCACAGACTAATGAACCACCAATGGATTTCGATGACGATATTCCGTTCTAATTTATTTGCTGATTAGAATGCACAAAAAATAAAGGCTTCCTCGTGAAGCCTTTATTTTTTAATAAAGATAAATGTATAAAATTATATACCCCAAAAATTATTATTTTTTTATTAAGATAGTAAAGTAAATATAAAACTGAAACCTTAAGGTTTTATTAATTTTAAATTAAGGTTTTCTTAACTAAATGGGAAATAATAAAGCCCCAGTAGTTAACTTACATGGGGCTTTGTATTGGTAGTGTTATTAAAAAAGGAAATATAAATTTTATTTTCATATTAGCGTATCAAGCTACTTTAGGTTCCAGTAGTAATGGGTCATTTTGACTTTCACCCGATAGGCGATAGATTGACGGTGACGTACCTAAATAAGCTCTAAATCGCTTTGCAAAAGATTGTTGGGAGTCGAATTGGTATTTTAATGCAATATCAATAACTTGAAGCTCGGTGGAACATAGGTCTTTAGCGGCTTCACAAATTCTCCTTCGGCGAATATATTCACCTAAAGGCATACCTACGACTTTTCTAAATACTCTTTGTAAATGCCATTTTGTATATCCTGATCTGAGTGCGATATCATCGAGTAATAAACGACTGGTTAAGTTCATTTCAATCCAAACTAATATTTCATTAACAACTGTAGATTGAAATTCTGTGTATTTTCCATTACAGGGAACAGGGATTTCTTTATACATAATATCTTCCTATTAGTTACTTTTTAATTTTATCCGTCATTAAGTCAATAGCCAATAAATAAATGGTAAACAAAACCGAATACAGTTTGTTAATTTGTAAAATAGACAAAACACCGATTTTTAATTAGTTTATAGCCAGTAGAGTTTATCTTAAGGAGATATATTCATAATGATATCGATTAGCAACAGATGAAACTATTACGCCCTTTGAATATAAAAACACGGTACTATGGTAAAGTTCTTCATTGGTTGCTGGGGATATATTTCTTTAGCTTCCAGAAACTAATTAAAATTATGGCTGAGATGACGACAGATAGGGTATTCATCGTCTGCCAACCGAATGTGAAGAAAAGAACCCCTGCTCCTAAGCTACCTATTCCACCGAAGAAATAGATAAGAAAATCGGTCATTCCCTGCACTTTAGCGCGTTCATGAGCTTCATAGGTATGTGGTAATAGGTTAGTAGTGCTGATTAAAATTAAATTCCAGGCGACACCGACAAAAATACCCGCCAACAAATAATTGTAAAAATGGTTACCTAGCAGGTTCATAGTCGCTGATAAAATTAACAATATGATACCGCAGAAAATAATGCGTTTTGTCCCTAAATGATGAATTAATGTTCCAGTGAAAAATGACGGTGCAAACATACCTAATACATGGAATTGAAATACAATTGCAATAGAGGAAAAGGCGAAATCATGTTGTTTCATAGATAACGGTATCGAGGCAAAGGTGAAAACCACAATGGCATATCCAACCGCGCTAACAATGGCGATTAATTTTAAAATAGGTTGTGAATACAATGCACTGTAGTCGCGTTTGACTAACACTTCATCCGATGGCGTTTTCACTATTTTCTTTAATGGCACAATTAATAATAGAATAAATGCGATTACATAAATGGCGGCTAACGTGATGAACGGCCCTGCAAACGGGTATTCTGTAAAAAATCGTTGGGTGGTAATAGCTAATGTTGGGCCGATTAAGGCTGCGGCAATGCCTCCACTCATAACTAGGCCAATGGCTTTTGCTCGTAAAGAAATGGGGGCTTCTTCAATTGCGGCAAAACGGAATTGTTGTGCAGTACCAATAGCAATCCCAGTAAAAAACAGTCCAATAGAAAAATAAATTAAATGGCTTTCTATCACGCCCAGAATAGAAAAGCCTGCGCCGATTAACCCACCGATGTTACCAATAATAAAGCCTACTCTTCTCGAATACTTTTGCATTAAAAACGCGATCGGAATAGTTGCTAGGATTAAGCCAACGTACTGGCTTACCAGTGGAATTGTTGCATAAGTTGGGTTGGTAGCCAGTTTTTCGCCAATAACCACTGCTACAGAAAGGACAATAGCATTTCCTGTGATAAATAATGCAAGTGTGATGGCTAACCACCAAACGGATTTTGGCATATATCCCTCTTTTTATTAATTAAAAATCAATTAGTTAATATTTCCATCAAGGGCGCAATCCCCTTGATTGGAGCAAAGGATACAACTTGAAGTTGACTTTAAGTCAAGGTTTTTTGGGTGATTTAAAATAGCGATTAATGCTGTATTTTTTTATTTTTGTAGATAATATCTCCATTAGAGTGGTGTGTGATGAATGTCGCAATTATCATTCCTTTGGAATAAAACAAGAAAAAATGATTGTCATCCTGAGAAATTTATGTTTTCTTAAGAAAAGAAATTGAAAAACAATAATCAATAAATTAGACAGACTAAACAGGAAAATCCCGTGAACATGATTACTAATCACTCAAACCTACTACTAACCGCGCCATGTGCCGCGGTGGTCGTGCGTGTGGTGGTGGTCGTGGGCTTAGCGCCGTAACGGGTACAAATCAACGCAGATTTAGAAACCCCGCCGGCGCAAACCGAGCGGGGTTTTTTATCACCTCTCGCTCGGATCCGCAGGCTAGCAAAGGATAATTATGATGAGCGAATCGGGCACCACAACACCACATAAAACCCGCTTTACGGGTGCGGAATTAATCGTACATTTACTGGAAAAGCACGGTATTACTATCGTTTCAGGCATTCCAGGTGGAGCGGCTTTACCTTTTTATGACGCATTAGGTCAAAGCCAGAAAATCCGCCACATACTGGCACGTCATGAGCAAGGTGCGGGTTTTATAGCTCAGGGAATTGCTCGTACCACGGGAAAAGCCGCGGTTTGTATCTCTTCAAGTGGCCCTGGTGCGACAAACTTAGTGACCGCTATCGCAGATGCAAAGCTGGACTCTATCCCGCTGGTTTGTATTACTGCTCAAGTTTCTTCATCAATGATTGGTACAGATGCTTTCCAAGAAGTTGATACCTATGGTATTTCGATTCCAGTAACGAAACATAACTATTTGGTTCGTAATATCAATGAATTGCCACAAGTGATATGTGATGCTTTTCGTATTGCAGAGTCAGGCCGCCCTGGACCTGTTTGGATTGATATTCCAAAAGATGTTCAAACAGCCACAATTGAACTAACTGAAATACCAGAAGTATTACCGAAAGATAAAGCCCCTGCATTTGACATGGAAAAAGTGCTACAAGCGGCTGAAATGATTAATAACGCGAAACGTCCAGTACTGTATTTTGGTGGTGGAGTAATTAGTTCCGATTCTACAGAAACGGCGATTGCATTTGCGGAAAAAGCATCATTACCGACAACCATGACACTAATGGCACTTGGTACTATCCCGATGCGAAACCCCTTATATTTAGGGATGTTAGGTATGCATGCTGCCGCAAGTACTAACATGATTATGGAAGAATCAGATTTATTAATTGTGATTGGCGCGCGTTTTGATGATAGGGCGATAGGGAAAGCTGAGAAATTTTGCCCTAACGCGAAAATCATCCATGTGGATATCGATAAAGCAGAAATCAGCAAAATTAAGCGCCCAGATATCGCAATTCATGCAGATGCGGGGCAAATATTGGAATTGTTATTGCCTTTAGTTGAACGTAATGAGCGCACAGAATGGATGGCGCAAGTTAATCAATTAAAAGAGAAATATCCATTGAATTTTAGCGAGGCTGATAACCCGTTAAACCATTATGGTTTAGTTCTGTCTACGGCACGTGCAGCAGGCGAAGATGCGATTGTGACAACGGATGTTGGTCAGCACCAAATGTGGGCAGCCCAAGCTTATCCTCTGTCTCGCCCACGTCAATGGCTGACATCAGGTGGGTTAGGTACCATGGGTTTTGGTCTGCCTGCCGCCATTGGTGCTGCACTGGCAAAGCCCGAAAAAACCATTGTGTGTTTTTCCGGTGATGGCAGTTTGATGATGAATATTCAAGAGTTGGCAACCGCAGCGGAGCATCAACTGAATATCAAAATCATCTTAATGAATAACCAAGCGTTAGGAATGGTACATCAACAGCAAGATTTATTTTTTGAAAACCGCATATTTGCTGCAGCTTATCCGTATCAAACGGATTTTATCAAGATTGCGGAAGGGTTTGGTCTGCAAACTTGCGATTTAAATAATGAAGCAGACCCAGAGATGGCATTAGAAGCGATAATGAATACCAAAGGTCCATGTTTGATCCATGCCTTGATCGATGTTAATCAAAAGGTATATCCAATGGTTCCGCCGGGTGCAGCTAACATTGATATGATTGGAGCGTAATTATGGTATTTGAACATCATCCGATTGCTTTAGAGCTAATTGTTCGTAACCACCCAGGTGTTATGTCACATATTTGTGGTTTATTTGCCCGTAGAGCATTTAACGTTGATGGCATTCTATGTATGCCGATTAAAGATAAAGATGAGAGCCGTATATGGCTATTAGTACAAAAAGATGAGCGCTTGTCGCAAATGATTAACCAAGTTGAAAAATTAGAAGATGTTCGGGAAGTACGCTTTAGTGATGATTTGCGTCTTTTCGAAACAATGGAAAATTATTTGCAGTAATTCTGATATTAAATTTTATGACTGAAATAGCCCATTCAATTGCATGGGCTATTTTCTTTTATATTTAATTATAGTGATAATTTAGGGTTTCTTAAAGCGAACAAAGATGATATAAAATCAGCTACCGGATAATGATTCACCGAATGTATTGCAGGTTTGTATTTGGCAATATGAATAGTAAACAGGTATAAAATTATGCAAAACAATATTTATTTGTCGGACACTTATCAGTACGAAATTGAAACCTCCTTACTGGCACAAGGGCATGATGATGAGGGGTATTGGATAGCTTTAAAGGATAACATTTTCCACCCACAAGGCGGCGGGCAACCTATGGATACAGCATGGGTGAATGATATGTCTGTTCGTATTAAGAAACAGTCTAGTGGGCTAATTGTAGGATACATACCTGAAGGTGTTACTTTTAGCCAAGAAAATAATGTGGTTGCAAGGGTAGACAAAGAAAAACGTCAGCGCTACGCTGCTCTTCATACCGCCGGTCATTTGTTGAATTGGGAATTGCGTCGTTTTGGCTGGCTTGCACAAAAAGGCCATCATTTTCCTGATGAATCTCGAGTGGAATTTAGCATGATGGAAGGGGATGTTACTCCTTTTGATGAACTCGATAGCCAATATATTGAAGATATTGTTAACCAAAGCATTCGTAGTGGACGCTCCGTTGCAATAAAGCAAAAGGATGATTTACGGATCAGTTATATCGACCAAACTGAAGAAATGCCTTGTGGTGGAACACATGTTTCTTCGCTAGATAATATTCAGCATTTTTCAATTAAGTCGATGAAATTTAAAAAGGGGACACTGCGCATTAGTTATGATGCACAACATGCCGTAATTTAAACGCTATCACTAAGATGGGAGTAGGTCATAACAACAGTTGCTTGAAGTTCTCCTTCCATACAGAGATAACTATGTGGGAAATCACCACTGAAAGCATAAAAGTCCCCCGCCTCTAAGACGATATTTTGGTCGTTATGCAGTCGTAACATGAGGGAGCCAGAATTCACCATAATGTGTTCATGGGTTCCACTCATATGGGCGGGGCTATTGATGATAGCGCCTCTCTTCATGGTTAATTGCCAAATTTCAGAGATATTTCCCATGCTAATGCGAAATTTAAACTGTTGTGAATACTCTTTTTCGCTGGGAGTGGCTTTGAGGAAATAGGGATAAGCCTCATGTTGCCGAGTAAACAGGTCGCTAAGTGGAAAGCGTAGGGCAATAGCAATCGACTCTAATGTATCAATACGTGGGTTTGAGTCACCGGACTCCAGCTTGGATAAAGCCGCTTTCGATATTCCAGATATACGCGATAGTTCGTTTAGCGAAAGGTCTCTTGCTTGCCTCAGTAAGCGAATTTTTTGCCCGATTTTTATATTAATTTTTTTATCCACAATGTGTCTTTACCTGAATTTTAATTTATTGTGCTAATTCTGTATTACTCAGAGAAGCAAATTATACACGCTTAATTGTATATTGTATTTAAAGCGGCTATTTTGTTTTTTGATATAGATTTGAAATTTAAAACCCTACAAAAATAAAACTATTTTCTGTATTTGAAAGAAACTATAGTGAGGATGTTAAAAAACGTCTGGAGTTTAGGTCATGCCGTTTGAATTATTATCACCAGAAATGGCGATTTGTTTCTCAACACTGCTTTTTGCTTATTTGGTTTTTGGCATGGCGGGCTTTGGTTCAGCCCTGATTGCAACACCAGTATTAGCCATGTATTTGCCGTTAAATATGATTGTTCCAATTTTGGCGTTAATTGATTTAACCGCCGCGATTTTAAATTTATTTAAAGATGGTAAAAATGCGGATTATCAGGAAATTAAATGGATAATTCCACTAATGATAGTGGGGAGTTTAGTCGGTGCTGCGATTTTATTAAAAACCCGCCCCGATATACTCGTATTATTACTTGGGTTATTCGTTGTAGGTTATGTACTCCACGCTTTCTTTTCTAAAAAAGCAAAATCACCCTTTTCAAAAGCATTAGTTGTTCCATTTAGTTTAGTGGGTGGTGTTTTTAGTGCTTTATTTGGTAGTGGTGGCTTTATTTATGCCATGTATTTATCTAGCCGAATTGAAGATAAACAGCGTTTTCGTATCACTCAAATGACATTAATTGGGTTTAGCACACTAACTCGAGTCGTGATATTTTTAGTGATGGGGGTGTATCTCAATCTAGATATTTTATTGATTGCTTTAGCATTTTCTCCCGCCATGTTAATTGGTACGTGGGCTGGACGGCATATAACATTAAGAATTTCACGTGAAAGCTTTTTAAAAGTTATTAATGTCATCATTTTATTATCAGGTGTTGTGCTGCTTTATCGGTATTTTTTCGTCCTTTAAGTATTTAGAACGTCAAAAATAGTTTCATAAAGATAAATAGCAGAATATATAAGTCGTGTTACAATCACCGCAAACATTATTAGTTTCACTAGTAATGATGTGGTTTTTTATTTTTCATAATCATCTATTTTATGGAGTTAAAATCTGTTCTTTTGTAAAAAAGAAACGGGTTAATTTCAACATGAGCTCTGATAATCAGCGTTTACAAAATTTTCGTCGTTCCCCATCTTTTGCTATTTTTACTATCACTATGAGTATTGCGGTCATTGGTATCGTTATTGGGCTAAGTATTCCAATGGTTGCGCTTAGGCTAAATAACTATGGTTTCAATGAGTTGTATATCGGCATTATTTCGGCGGCACCTGCATTAGGCATGTTTTTAATTGCACCAGTGGTTCAACGTATTGTGCGTTGGTCAGGTAAGCGAAAAGCAATGCTATTGGCAACGATTGTTTCTGCCATTAGCTTATTACCATTATTGAGTACGTTACCTCTTTGGTTATTATTTCCGTTACGGTTAGTAACGGGCTTAGCGAGTGGTGTGATGATTTGCTTGGGGGAAACGTGGATTAACGAATTATCGCCTGAAAATAAACGGGGCCGTATTTTGGCAATTTACACTACAGTCTTCACAGTAAGCCAGCTACTTGGGCCTTCATTTATTGCTTATTATGGTGTGGAAGATAAATCACCTTTATTGATTTGTACGTTGATCCATTTAATCTCTGTGGTGCTATTTATTTTAATGGATCAAAAAGTCGGTGACCGTTTAGCTGAAAATGCCGCGAAATCTAATTTTTCAATTATTCAATTTGTAAAAATCGCACCGGGTATTTGTGGTGGAATTTTATTTTTTGCCTTCTTTGATGGAACTATTTTATCGATGTTCCCGATTTATGGTATGGGAATGGGGCACACAGAGGCGGTTGCTGCATTAATGATTAGCGCCATTCTTGCTGGGGATGCCATTATGCAGTTACCTTTTGGCTGGCTAGCAGACCATATGAATAGAGAAAAACTATACCGAATTTGTGGCATTATCACACTTGCAGCCAGTCTATTATTGCCCTTCCTTATTACTCAACCTTATCTAATTTGGGTATTGTTGTTTGTTTTAGGGGCGACTGCAGGGGCAATTTATACCATTGCTTTGGTTCAAATCGGCCAATATTTCAAAGGGAATGAGTTGATCATCGCTAATGCAGCTGCCGCTATGCTGTGGGGAATTGGCAATTTATCAGGGCCATTACTTGCTGGGGTTGCGACTTCAATCTCACCTGTAGGTTTACCGGTGTTATTGGTTCTGTCTGTAACAGTATTTTTATGGTTCACACGAGAAAAATACAGCGCCCAAACGGTTGAACAAGTTACCCAATAAGTTGATTTGCGGTGCTTTACTCAAATTAGCGAGCACCGCATATAAATTATTCAATAACTTTATACACAACTAGATTTTCTCGGAATTCATCTGGGCGGTGATTGTGCCAGAATAACTCCATGCCTTGTGGTGCAGGTTTAATCGTTTTTGAGAGTACAATTAGCCAGCGGCATTGTTCAGGTTTTTCAAACCGGTCTTGGCGTTGGTGTAATACGCCAGTGTAATAGTAGAGCATTGGCGCTTCAGATTCGCCAATATTATCAGAAGCCATACAATCATTTTCTGTAAATTGGCCAGATAAATGCTGGTTTAAATCGACAAAAACCCCTTCGAAACCTTTTGCGTAGTCTATCCACCCCAAAAACAAGGTTAAAATTACCCCCCAAACAGCACATAAGCCTAATAACCAGTTTTTCATCATATGAAAAGCAGGTGGTATAGGGTTTGGAATAATTTTATTGCGTAAAAACCATACCAATGTAATTAACAAAGCGCAGATAAATGCAATGGGAGAAAATGGCATTTGGTAGCTCATGGGGAGCCAGCGGCTAAATGGAGCTAACCATTCTTGTTGATGACCAGTCAAGGCGATGAAATAGCAAGTCCATAAAAAAAGAATGAGTACAGACCATAAAATAGCCGCAAATCGGGCAATTCCATTAAGGATTTTTTCAGGGAAACTAAGTAGTGTTTGGGTTCCTAAAACGGCCATTGGGGCAATAAAAGGCAATAAATATAGTGCGCGACCAGAAGCTGATATCTGTAGGAAAACAACGCCTAATAAAGGAAATAGTGCTAACAGAAATTCGTTTGAATTAAATAAACGCTTAATTGGGTGCCTTAGAAAATAAGCGACAGCTAGTAAACCGGAAGGAAAGGCAAATAAGGAAACCGCTGCAGGGATCCGCGTTAGGTTAGCTTTTGCGCCTAATTTCTCAACAGAAAAACCAAAGAAACGGCCGATATTATTTTCCCAAAACCACACTATAAATAAATCAGGATGCTGAAGGTAGAGTTGGATAGGCCAAGGTAAAATAGCGATAAGGGCGATTAAGCCTGCGGTTAAGCTGTGCAACCAAAATTGCTTAGTCCGGCACTGAGCAAGAAAAATGGGAGATAAAAATAGGCAAATCCAGAGAACTCCGGGGATGAAAACGCCTTTTGACAACATGGTGACGATGGTTCCAAGAGATAACCAAAGTGCAGACATGCGCATTTTTTGTTGTTGTATCAGCCCCAATAACCCATACAGACCAATGGTTGCGCCTGCCATCAGTGCAACATCGGTAAACATATCATGACTATGCCTGATAATACCGGGGGCACAGGCATACAGTGCAAAAGCGACCCAAATGCGAGTATCAGTGAAGTCTGTGGCTTGGAAAAAACGACGTGCCAAAAGAATAAAAAATGAAAAATTGATCACCGAAAAAAATAAGCTTGCACTACGAGCTGCATCATAAAGTGGCATGAAGCTTGAAAATAAATGAGAGGTAATAGCTGCAACCCAATAATAAAGCGGGGGTTTTTCCATAAATGGCTCACCCGCATTTGTAGGTACTAACCATTTACCAGTCTCATACATAGTTTGAATAATACCAAAACTATAATTTTCATCTTGTTTCCAAGGGCTGTGGCTATATATTCCCGGTAATAAATACATAGCAAGAAAACTAATGAAAAGTAGTAAAATACTCCGCTGTAATATGATTAATGGTGCATTCTTATTTGACATTTTTAATATGTTTTATGTGTTTTTTACTTGATTAAATTGAAACTATAACTGCAGTTGATAATAATTCAGGTTATATACTTAAATATATATTTACTCAGCAAGTGATATTTATTTTTTAATAAAAAACAATAGGAACTGTTTTTTTAGCTCTATTTTTAGAAGACGCATATTACCACCAGTAAATAAGTTTTTAGCTATTGGTTTTGTAAGCAAATATTCTGGGATTGTATCAAAAAAATGATCCCCCTCTTTAAACAGACACTATATGAAAGGTATTTAGCTATTTTTACGTAAAGTAAATGTAACTAAAAAGAATCATTATTTGAAAATAATCTTTATTGCATAAGAATCTGCATATTTGGGTGCTAAAAACAGCAAATGGGTAAGAAATGCTAAAAATACTTGATCATTCCCCCTGTTTAGAATGATAATTACCCCCCTCACGATACGTTTTATTCTATTTTAAAAGCCAAACGATTGCGCAACTGTTTTTATTGGTTTTTTTTTCTCAGTTAGTTTATTTTTTCTTAAAAACGTAATCGTTTACGTCAACGTATAGGTTAGTTGTTAGCAGTATTTGAGAATCTTCGTTTTCCATTAACAGCAGAGGTATACCATGTCAGGCCAACAGGCTTCATCCAGTTGCAAATTGGATTCATTTTTCAAGATAACAGCGCGCGGCTCTTCAGTTCGCCGTGAAATCATTGCAGGATTAACCACATTCTTAGCGATGGTTTATTCTGTCATCGTTGTACCTGGCATGTTAGGGCAAGCAGGGTTCCCTCCAACTGCGGTCTTTATTGCAACCTGCTTAGTGGCTGGTTTTGGTTCTTTATTGATGGGGTTATGGGCCAATCTACCAATGGCGATTGGCTGTGCTATTTCACTGACTGCATTTACCGCATTTAGTTTGGTATTAGGGCAGCAAATTAGTATTCCTGTGGCATTAGGTGCCGTATTTTTAATGGGGTGTTTGTTCACCATCATTTCTGTTACAGGTATTCGTAGTTGGATATTACGCAATATGCCAATGGGTATTGCACATGGTACAGGTATTGGTATCGGTTTATTTTTACTGTTAATCGCTGCTAATGGAGTGGGTTTAGTGATCAAAAACCCAAATGCAGGCCTGCCTGTTGCTCTTGGTGAATTTACGTCTTTCCCTGTTTTGATGTCACTCATTGGTTTAGCGGTTATTTTTGGTTTAGAAAAACGTCGTGTTCCGGGTGGTGTACTCCTCGTTATTATTGCAATTTCAATTATTGGTTTAATTTTTGATCCCGCAGTGAAATATCAAGGTTTTTTCAAGTTGCCTTCATTGGGTGATGATGGGCTTTCATTGGTTTTCAATATGGATATCATGGGCGCATTACAGCCAATGGTATTGCCAAGCTTACTTGCATTAGTCATGACGGCGGTTTTTGATGCGACAGGCACTATTCGTGCGGTGGCGGGGCAAGCGAATTTATTGGATAAAGACGGTCAAATTATTGATGGCGGTAAAGCGTTAACCGCAGACTCTGTAAGCAGTATCTTTGCGGGTGCGATTGGTGCATCTCCTGCGGCGGTATATATTGAATCTGCAGCAGGTACCGCCGCTGGTGGTCGCACAGGTTTAACCGCCGTGGTTGTCGGCGTACTGTTCTTACTTATTCTCTTTTTATCGCCGCTATCTTATTTGGTGCCTGCCTATGCAACAGCTCCAGCATTGATGTATGTTGGGCTTTTAATGTTAAGTAATGTCTCTAAGCTTGATTTCGATGATTTTGTGGATTCAATGTCTGGCTTATTGTGTGCCGTATTCATTGTTCTGACTTGTAATATCGTCACGGGGATCATGTTAGGCTTTGCTGCTTTGGTTATCGGCCGCATTTGCGCAGGCGAATGGCGCAAATTGAATATTGGTACTGTGATTATTGCTGTACTTTTAGTGGTGTTTTACGCTTCAGGTCTGGCAATCTAAAGTGGATTATTTCAAAAAGGTGGCTAGTGTTGCCACCTTTTTAACTTATTGTATTAATTAATCGTAAAGTCTCAATTTTTTCCCCGAAAATGGATGGCTAGGGATAAAATAGAGAGAAGGCGGTTAATCAAGTGGATGTGCATGATTTCCACTGGTTACTGGCTTAGTCTTAATTATCATGGTCTGGACGGTGCTATCTCTTACTATGCGGCGGCAGGCAAAATTTTAGGTTCTAGTCGCTAGGTTAATTCAGTAAGGGCAACATGGAAATTTTCTTTACTATTCTTATTTTGATTTTAGCTGTCTCTGTTTCAGGGGTAGCCGCTAAAATTCTTCCTATTCGTATTCCTCTTCCTCTCATTCAAATTGCTATCGGTGCGCTGTTGGCTTGGCCTCAATTCGGCCTGCATGTCACCTTTGACCCAGAACTTTTTATGGTTCTGTTAATCCCACCTTTGTTGTTTGTTGATGGGTGGAAAACCCCAACACGCGAGTTCTTTCAAAATGGTCGAGAAATTTTTATTTTAGTGTTGGTTCTCGTGCTGGTTACAGTGATTGGGATTGGTTATTTAATTTACTGGTTGATGCCAGGTATTCCATTGATTGCTGCGTTTGCTCTAGCGGCTGTGCTATCTCCAACTGATGCCGTTGCGTTATCTTCAATTGTTGGAAAAGGGCGTATCCCTAAACGGATGATGAGTGTGCTAGAAGGGGAGGCATTGATGAATGATGCCTCTGGTCTGGTTGCATTAAAATTTGCGGTAGCAATTGCCATGGGAACTATGGTGTTTAGTGCTTCTGGCGTTACCATTGAATTTTTCAAAGTTGCGGTTGGCGGGCTACTCGCAGGTATTATCGTGACTTGGCTGTACAGCAAATCGTTACGTTTAATGAGCCGTTGGAGTGGTGATGACCCAGCAACCCAAATTGTATTTATGCTATTGCTGCCATTTGCATCATACATGATTGCGGAACATATTGGGTTTTCAGGTATTTTAGCCGCCGTAGCGGCGGGTATGACCATCACAAAATCGGGGGTTATCCGTAACGCTCCATTAGCGATGAGGCTACGTGCTGATAGCGTTTGGTCGATGCTTGAATTTGTCTTTAACGGGTTGGTTTTCATCATGTTAGGGCTTCAATTGCCCGGTATCTGGGAAACGTCTGTTATCCAAGCAGATCTCGACCCAAGCGTAGAAACGTGGATGCTATTTGCCGCGGTGGCAATTATCTATTTTGCTTTACTGTTATTGCGTTTTTGTTGGCTATGGCTGATGAAAAGGTTTAGCCGTTTATTCTTAAAGAAAAAGCCACTACAATTTGCGAACTATACCGTACGTGAGCTTTGGCTAGCCTCTTTTGCAGGGGTACGTGGGGCTATTACCTTAGCGGGTGTGCTCTCTATTCCGTTATTTTTAACGGATGGCTCGCCATTCCCTGCTCGTTACCAGCTCGTGTTTATTGCCGCGGGAGTTATCTTATTTTCCATTTTTGCAGGTGTGGTCGCTTTACCGCTTCTGCTGCGTAATTTTAAAGTGGGAGATAAAGAAGCGGATGCCAATGAAATTCGCATGGCAAAAGCCGCGATGGCGGAAGTGGCGATTGTCAGTTTAAATAAAATGCAGGAACGTTTATCTGCTGACGTTGATGAAAAACTCGATTCAGAAGATATCAGTGAAGTCGCTTCCCGCGTGACGGGTTATTTAAGGCGACGTACCGCAGGACAAGATGAAATTGACCATAATTTGCTGGTTGAAGACCTTGAACGGCGTTTCCGTTTAACGGCATTACGCGCAGAACGTGGTGAGCTTTATCACTTGCGCGCAACCAAGAAAATCAGTAATGAAACGCTACAAACGTTACTGGTTGACTTGGATTTATTAGAAGCCGTCTTGATCGAAAAAGAGCATTAAAACCAAAAAGCGAGTATTCTAGCCAACATTCTTAAGTTTGGGGCGAAATACAGCATTATGTGGTTACTTGTTATCACGACGCTGCTTTGGGCAGCGTCGTTTAGTCTTATCGGCGAATACCTTGCGGGTCAAGTAGATAGTTGGTTTTCAGTATTAGTGCGGGTTGCACTGGCTTCGCTGGTTTTTTTACCTTTCCTACGTTGGCGCCAATTTAGCGCTAAAGTGATTGCGCTCTATATGCTAGTGGGCGCTTGCCAACTAGGTATCATGTACCTGTTTGTCTTCCATGCTTATCAATACCTTACTGTTGCTGAATTTTTGCTTTTTACGGTATTAACGCCGCTATATGTCACGTTAATTTATGACTTATTAGAACGGCAAAAGCTGCGTAAAGGCTATTTGTTTAGCTCACTATTAGCGGTAATCGGCGCTGCAATTATTCGTTATGACCACTTGAGTGAATCTTTTTGGTTAGGTTTACTTTTTGTGCAGTTAGCAAATATCTTTTTTGCGATTGGGCAGGTGGGGTATAAACGTCTGATGGAGGTGCATCCAATCCCTCAACATCAGGCTTTCTCATGGTTTTACCTTGGTGCAACGCTAATTGCATTACTTGGATGGCTGCTATTTGGTAATAAATCGATGATGCCGACAACGACTCTCCAGTGGGGCGTCTTACTGTGGTTGGGTATTGCAGCTTCAGGCATTGGCTACTTTATGTGGAATTATGGCGCAACCAAAGTGGATGCTGGAACCCTTGCTATTATGAATAACATGATGGTCCCAGCGGGGTTATTAGTGAATTTTGCTATCTGGCAACAACATCCGGATTGGCTGAGTTTTACCATAGGATCGAGCCTGATAGTTGCTTCTCTTTGGGTGCATAAGCGTTGGATCCTTTCGCGGCCTTCACATAAGACAAGTTCTCCACGGCGTGGTCCGTCGTCGTCTCAGTAAACGCTTCAATAGCTGGCTGGCGCTGTTCTCCTTCACGGCAAGCTGCATACAGCCGGCTCCATAAACCGCTACCCAAGGTTTTGGTTTTTACTAGCCCTTGTTTTTCAAATGAATCAACCGCCCAGTGAGGTAGTGCGGCAATGCCCATTTTGGCTGCAACCATTTGGATTAAAATTAATGTGTTATCGACATTTTTCACATTAGGAGACACGCCCGCAGGTTGCAGAAAATGGCGCCAAACATCGAAGCGATCCCGTTGTACAGGGTAGATAAGCAACGTTTCATCTGCCAAATCATGGGGTTCAATATGCGGCCTTTTGGCTAACGGGTGGTCATTCGCTACAATCAATTTCACTTCATAATCAAACATTGGCGTATAGTGGATACCTTGATCTGGCAAAATGTCAGAGGTCATCACAATATCCAATTCCCTTGACAGCAATTCAGGTTGAGGGTCGAACGTCACCCCTGACTTAAAATCTACGCTGACTTGTGGCCAAGTTTGTCTGAATTGTTGTAATGCAGGGGTCAACCACTGAATGCAGCTATGGCATTCAATCGCGATGCGTAATGCACAAACCCCAGGCTCATTACATACCCGAATGGCATCTTTTACCAATGGCAGGACTTGTTGTGCTAATTGTAATAAGACTTCCCCTTGTGGCGTAAAGCGCAATGGCTGGCTTTTACGAACAAATAACCGGAAACCTAGCCGATGCTCTAAATCACTAAACTGATGTGATAAAGCAGATTGTGTCTGGTGCAAGTGAGTTGCTGTTGCCGCTAATGAACCGTATTGGCTGAGCGCTTGCAATGTTTTTAAATGTTTTAGTTCGATCATGAGAAACCTTCACGGTGACAATGAAAAATTTGCGCTTGTGCTTTATACAGTACCTGTTGATTATGGATGTGTAAACATCTAGACGGCTAAATATTTTAAGGGGTCAATATGTCTGTTATAAATCATACACTTGGTTTTCCACGTGTCGGTCTAAAAAGAGAGCTAAAACGTGCACAAGAAGATTATTGGGCAGGCAAGATTGACCAAGCCGCTCTATTAGAAACTGGTTATCAACTACGTGTACGCCATTGGCAGCAACAAAAAGAGGCAGGTGTTGAGCTATTACCCGTTGGTGATTTCGCTTGGTATGACCAAGTGCTGACAACCAGTTTGTTATTAGGCAATGTGCCGCCACGCCATCAAAATGATGATGGTTCGATTGATTTAGATACCTTATTTCGAGTAGCCCGCGGTCGCGCACCAACGGGCAAACCCGCTCCAGCAGGTGAGATGACGAAGTGGTTCAATACTAACTACCACTACATCGTGCCTGAATTTCAAAAAGGGCAACAATTTTCCCTGTCTTGGACACAGCTGCTTGATGAAGTCGATGAGGCATTAGCATTAGGCCATAATGTGAAACCGGTTATCATTGGCCCTATAACCTACCTTTGGTTAGGTAAAGTGAAAGGGGAACCATTTGACCGCTTATCATTATTGAATGAATTATTACCTGTTTATCAGGAGATCTTGTCGCGCTTAGCAGAAAAAGGTCTTGAGTGGGTGCAAATCGATGAGCCCGCATTAGTGTTAGATTTACCAGAGCAATGGCAGCAAGCTTATCAGCAGGCTTACCAAGCGCTATCAGGCCAAATAAAAATACTGCTAACCACCTATTTCGATGGTATTAGTCACCATGTAGACTTGATTAAGCAACTCCCTGTGCAAGGTCTACATGTTGATGTGGTTGCAGGTGCTGATAATATTGAAAAACTACACCAAATACTGCCAGCAGACTGGGTATTATCACTAGGAATTATTAATGGTCGTAACGTATGGAAGGCTGACTTAGGGGAAAAATTCTTACAGGTGAAGCCGCTCTTAGGTCAGCGTGATATATGGGTAGGAACGTCATGTTCATTACTGCACAGCCCAATTGACTTAAATGATGAGACACGTTTAGATGCTGAAGTGAAAAGCTGGTTTGCTTTCGCTATCCAAAAATGCGAAGAACTTGCTCTGTTAACAAAAGCGTTAAATCAGCCAACAGACAGCCATATTGCTGAATTAGATACATACAGCGCACCTATTCGAGCGCGTAAAACATCAGCTCGTGTAAATAATGCATCAGTGGCTCAGCGTTTGGCGGCAATCAGCGAAGGGGATACAGAACGTTATAGCCCCTATCCACAGCGAGCAGCGCGCCAACGTCAACGCTTTAACTTACCATTATGGCCAACAACCACGATTGGCTCATTTCCTCAAACAAGTGAAATCAGAACATTACGTTTAGACTTCAAAAAAGGGAATGTGGATAAAACCTACTATCGCACCAATATTAGTGAACATATTAAGCAAGCCATTAAAGAACAAGAAATTTTAGATATCGATGTCCTTGTGCATGGTGAAGCTGAACGTAATGACATGGTGGAATACTTTGGTGAGCACTTTGATGGCTATGTATTTACCCAAAATGGTTGGGTTCAAAGCTATGGTTCACGTTGCGTTAAACCGCCAGTGATTATTGGTGATATTAGTCGGCCAGAAGCCATTACGGTGGAGTGGGCAAAATATGCTCAATCCTTAACGAAGAAACCTGTCAAAGGGATGTTAACTGGCCCTGTCACTATTCTATGTTGGTCATTCCCACGTGAAGATGTTAGCCGTGAAACGATAGCGAAACAAATTGCGCTAGCGTTACGTGATGAAGTGGACGACTTACAAAAAGCGGGTATCGGTATTATTCAAATCGATGAGCCTGCACTGCGTGAAGGGTTACCATTGCGTCGAGACGAGTGGGCAGCTTACCTCAAATGGGCGGTTGATGCTTTCAAACTCAGTGCTGCGATTGCGGATGACGACACACAAATTCACACCCATATGTGCTATTGCGAATTCAATGACATCATGGATTCCATTGCGGCATTGGATGCCGACGTGATCACGATTGAAACATCACGTTCAGATATGGATTTGTTAGATGCATTCGAAGATTTTGATTATCCAAATGAAATTGGTCCAGGAGTGTACGATATTCACTCACCAAATGTACCTAATGTGGAATGGATTGTTGCGCTATTAAGAAAGGCAGCGAAGCGTGTTCCGGTTGAGCGCTTATGGGTAAACCCAGATTGCGGCTTGAAAACTCGTGGCTGGCCAGAAACTCGCCAAGCATTAGCTAACATGGTTGAAGCAGCGAAACAGCTCAGAAATGATCAGTAAAATGGCGATTAGTTAGTGTGTCAAAAAGGCAGGTTTTCCCTGCCTTTTTAGAAAGTATTAACCAAATAATTTAGATTTCAGTAAGTTCATACCGATAGAAGCCAAATCGAGGTTTTCTGGGACTTCGCCATTTGGTGTGGCGCTATCAACCAACTGAGGAAGATATTTAGCAATCATTTCTGAGGTTGCTTGAGGCTCTAAGCCAACCTGTTGAGCTAATTCTTGGATATTTGCATTTCCAAAAACTTGCATTAATTGGCTGGCATCGATAGGTAAATTATTTCCTTCACTGATCCACGATGCAATAACACCGCCTAAGCCTTGCTCGTTAAATTTTTCGATAACACCTTGAAGGCCACCTTGCTCCTCAACCCAGTTTATTACTGATTGAAATTGTTGCATTTTATCGCCTGCAACCATACCCATCATTTGCTCAAATAACCCCATGTTATCTCCTAGGCAATCCGCCAATTTATGCTCTCATCCATAGTATGGAGCATTATTCAAAAAATTGTAGTCGGCTATTTTCAGCAATTTGAGTTTTAGGTCAATAGAAATGATGCATTGAATATAGCCCAGTAGAGAAACAAAGATTTTTCATTTGTGAATTAAACGTGAATAAACATAACGAGCGTCACATTTTCTATCACATTATTCTGTGAAAGCATGTTTAAGGTGGATTTCTATTTATTTTGTTTTAATTCAATTAGTTATGCTTTTATTGTTTGTTTTTTATATTATCTCAAATGTGATATTAGTCATGTGTTTGTGAATTTTATTGTGTGAAAATTCACAACAGTCACGAAGATTAACAACATCAGGGGTCATTATGGGAAATTTCGTTAATAAAATTGGCGTGATTGGCCTAGGTTCTATGGGGATGGGGATCGCACAATCTCTTATAAAAAATAACATTCCTACCTATGGATTTGATTTAAACCAAGGTGCATGCAAAAGCCTACTTAACGCAGGCGCAATTGCAGTGGGGCAAAATGCAGCGGAATTTGCCCATGAAATTGATGCTTTGTTGCTGGTGGTGGTTAATGGTCGTCAAGTTGAAGCCATTTTATTTTCGGGTGAACAGCCTTTAGTTGAACAACTACGCCCCGGTACGGTTATTGTGTTGCACAGTACCTTGGCTGCGGAACAAACTAAAAATATCGCTCGGCGCCTTGCCTCATATCAATTACCGCTTGTAGATGCGCCTATTTCAGGTGGCTCAATTAAAGCCGCTGAAGGGAAATTGACTGTAATGGCTTCAGGTGAACCAGCTCTATTTGAGCAGCTTTCACCTGTATTTAACGCTATTTCTGAGCGCTTATATCGCGTAGGGGATGAAGTCGGCTTAGGTTCAACCGTCAAAACGATTCACCAGTTATTAGCTGGGGTGCATATAGCTGTTGCCGCAGAAAGCATGGCTTTAGCCGCCAAGGCGGGTATTGACCTTGACGTAATGTACGACATTGTTACCCATGCAGCTGGAAATTCATGGATGTTTGAAAACCGTATGCAACATGTCTTAGACGGTGATTATACGCCAAAATCCTCAGTAGATATTTTTGTCAAAGATTTAGGGCTAGTGATGGAAACAGGGAAAGCATTAAATTTCCCGCTGCCACTTGCTTCAACAGCCCATCAAATGTTTATTTCAGCGAGCAATGAAGGCTTTGGTCAGCAGGATGACAGCGCGGTGATCAAAACATTTAAAGGTATTACTTTACCGGAGAAAAAAGCATGACAGTGAAGTTAGGCGTAATAGCGGATGATTTTACCGGTGCGACAGATATTGCAGGCTTTATGGTGCAAAACGGTTGGAAGGTTGTTCAGCTATTGAATGAACCTGATGAAAATACACCAGTACCAGAAGATGTTGATGCGATAGTGATCAGTTTGAAAAGCCGCTCTTGTCCTGTCGATGAAGCTGTTAGTGCATCGACCAATGCGTGCAAGTGGCTGAATCAGAAAGCAAATTGTCAGCAAATTTTCTTTAAATATTGCTCAACGTTTGATTCAACCGAAAAAGGCAATATTGGCCCCGTTACAGATGCATTAATGGCACAACTGGGAACAGATTTAGCATTAGTTTGCCCAGCGTTACCTGTGAACGGCAGAACGGTTATTCACGGTCATTTATTTGTGAATGGCCAGCTACTTAATGAAAGTGGCATGCAGCATCACCCTGTAACCCCAATGACCGACGCAAATTTATTGCGTGTGATGGAAAAACAATCAAAAGGTAAAGCAGGTTTAGTCAAACTTGAAGATATTCAAAAAGGCAGTGACGTTGTTAGCCAAAAGCTTGCCGAGTTAGCTCAACAAGGTGTGAGTTACGCGGTCGTTGATAGCTTAACGATGGATGATTTGCTTCCTATCGCACAAGCGGTTAAAGCCATGCCACTGTTAACTGGGGGCTCCGGCCTCGGCGCTGCATTAGCGAATGTGGATAGCCAATGCCCATGGGGCGGCACAACACAACGTGGCGAAAAACCAACAGGTAAAAACAGAAAAACGGTTGTTTTATCGGGGAGTTGCTCGGTAATGACCAACAAACAAGTGCAGGCTTATCAGCAAGTTGCTCCTGCAAAAATGTTGGATGTGGGTGAATGTTTAAATAACTCAGAGTATGCCAAAACATTAGCTGATTGGGTGCAAGCACAGCAACTAACCGGTTTAGCGCCAATGCTTTATGCCACTCAATCACCTGAATTATTGAAACAGACACAAGAAAAATATGGCGCAGCGGAATCAAGTTTCGCGGTCGAGAAGGTATTTGGTGAAGTTGTCGCACTGTTGCAAGCGAAAGGGTATGACACCTTTATTATTGCGGGTGGCGAAACCTCAGGAAAAGTGGTTCAAAGCCTTGGAACAGAACAATTAAGTATTGGTTCACCAATTGCCCCTGGTGTGCCATGGGTACAGGATTTAGCAAGCGGTAACTGGTTGGCGCTGAAATCAGGTAATTTCGGCCAAGAAAATTTCTTCCAGTTTGCACAGGAGATGTTTAATGAGTGATGAAAAGGCGCTGCGCCAAGAGTTAGTCGATTGGGCTAAATCAATGTTTAACCGCGGATACAGTAGTGGTGGTGCAGGAAATATTAGTGCTCGGTTACCTGATGGTTCGATTATTGTGACACCGACAAACTCCAGTTTTGGTGATTTAGACCCTAACAAACTGAGTAAACTCGATGCACAAGGCAATTGGATTGGGGGTGATAAGCCGACAAAAGAAGTTTCTATGCATATGGCGATGTATTTGCAACGCCCTGATTGCCAAGCAGTTGTTCACCTTCACTCACCTTGGTTAACGGCGTTGTCTTGCTTACCGGGGTTAGATACAACAAATTGTTTACCTCCCATCACACCTTATTATGTGATGCGAGTGGGGAAATTACCATTGATTGAATACTTGCCACCGGGGGATGACCGAATTGGTGAGGAAATTGCAAAATTAGCACCGACACATAATGCGGTATTGCTATCAAATCATGGTCCGGTCGTGGGTGGCAAAACGTTAAGACAAGCTTTCTTCAATGCAGAAGAGTTAGAAGATACAGCTCGCTTATATATCACATTACGCCCACATGGCTTTACAACATTAACGCAAGAGCAAGTTGAACAGCTCGAAAGTCGTTATCCACAAAAGTAGCGAGGCGAAAATGGCTAAATTTGCTGCAAATTTAAGCATGATGTTTACCGAAGTGCCTTTTATACAGCGCTTTGAACGTGCTGCAAATGCGGGGTTCAAAGGTGTCGAATACCTCTTCCCTTATGAAGAAGATGCCGATGTCATTGCGGGTGAGCTGAGTAAACACCATTTAACACAAGCTCTGTTTAATATGCCAGCGGGAAATTGGGCACAAGGGGAGCGTGGTATGGCTTCGATCCCAGGTCGTGAGAAAGAATTTGCCGAAGGCGTACAAACGGCCTTGAAATACGCAAAAGCCTTAGGCTGTAAACAAGTTCATGCGATGGCGGGGAAAGTGAATGAAAACTATACACTTGAACAGCAAACTGCATGCTATATCAAAAATATTCAATATGCGGCGGATGTGATGGCTGAGCACGGTATTCGTGTGCTTATCGAACCCATCAATACCCGCGATATGTCTGGATACTTTTTGACGACACAAAAACAAGCTGAAGCATTACTACCTGAAATTGCTCGTGAAAATGTATTTATCCAGTTGGATTTATATCACTGCCAAATTATGGAAGGTGATTTATTGAAAACAATTGAACGTTTATGGGGTAAATTTAGTCACATTCAGATAGCGTCAGTTCCTTATCGTCATGAACCGGATAGCGGTGAAGTCAATTACCCATGGATTTTTAAGCAGTTGGATGAAATGGGGTATGAAGGCTGGTTAGGATGTGAATACCATCCTGCAGGCCGCACCGAAGATGGATTAGGCTGGCTTAAACAAGCAAATTCATAATTAGGAGAACCTATGCTCCCTTCTGAGCGTCGTGATTTTATTTACCGTTACGTGCATGAACATCAAACCGTATCGATCAGTGACTTGGTTGAGCTAATGAATGTCTCTCATATGACAGTGCGACGTGATATTCGGATGTTAGAAGAAGAAGGGAAGGTACTCAGTATTAGTGGTGGCGTTAAGTTAAATGATGTGCTGCGCCAAGAGTTACCTTGGAGTGAAAAAGCGCGGTTACATCATCGCCATAAGCGTGAAATTGGCCAGTTTGCCAGCTCACTAGTTGAAGATGGGCAAGTGGTTTATCTCGATGCGGGAACAACTACCTTTGAGATAGCACGCGTACTCGGCGAGCGTTTCAACTTAACGATTGTCACTAATGATTTTTCGATTATGCAGTACTTAATGAATAAGTCGCAGCTAAACCTATACCACACCGGGGGATTGGTGGATAAACGTAACCATTCTAGTGTAGGAAATACGGCTGCGATGATGCTGAAAACCCTCAATGTTGATATTGCTTTTATCAGCACCAGTTCATGGGATTTGCAGCACGGGGTTTCTACCCCGCATGAGGAAAAGGTTCAGATAAAACAAACGCTATTGGATGTTGCTCGCCGCTGTGTGCTGGTTTCAGACAGTAGTAAGTTCGGCAAATATGGCATGTTTCGTGTTTGCCCATTGAATCAATTGCACGACATCATTTGTGATGATCAGTTGCCAACTGATGTGGTGCAGCGGATAACAGAACAAAACATAAAACTTCATTTAATCAAGACATAAAACATAAATAATCTTACCTAAAACTGCATAGCCAGTTAAAAGGCTATAGCAAGGAGAATTACAATGAAAGTTATTATTACTGGTGGCGCAGGCTTTCTGGGCCAGCAGCTAGCCGCTGCTTTGCTTAAAAATAGCCAGGGTTTAAAATTTGACCACCTTGTTTTAGCCGATATTCAATGCCCTACATCACCGGTTGAAGATGCCAGAGTCAGTTGCGTCGCGTTAGATTTAACGCAAGCAGGCGCGGCTGATAAACTGATTGATGCACAAACCGACGTGGTTTTCCACCTTGCAGCTATCGTAAGTAGCCATGCTGAAAGTGATTTTGACTTGGGTATGAAGGTTAACTTCGAAGCCACTCGCCAATTATTGGAAGTCGCTCGTGCCAAGAACCCTGCAATCAAATTTATGTTCACCAGCTCCCTCGCTGTGTTTGGTGGTGAGCTACCTGATGTCATCACAGACTTGTGTGTCGTTAACCCACAATCGTCCTATGGTGCTCAAAAAGCCATGTGTGAATTGATGGTGAATGACTATTCACGTAAAGGCTTTGTTGATGGTCGAGTGATGCGTTTACCGACTATTAGCATTCGCCCTGGTGTACCCAATAAAGCAGCCTCTTCATTCGCAAGTGGCATTATTCGCGAGCCATTAAATGGGGTTGAAAGTGTTTGTCCTGTCTCCCCTGACCTCGCGTTATGGTTATCTAGCCCTGAAACTGTGATTAACAACTTTATTCATGCGGTCAGTATCCCTGCTGAAAAATTTGGTAAATCACGCACTGTGAACCTGCCAGGTATCACTGTTACCGTCCAAGGTATGATCGATGCTCTGCGTGATGTTGCAGGCCAAGAAGCTGTGGATCTTATTCGCTTTGAGCCTGATGAAGCCATTAACCGTATTGTGGCGAGCTGGCCGGGCAAATTTGATATCAGCCGAGCATTGGATCTCGGTTTTCGTGCAGATGGTTCGTTTGGTGATGCGATCCGTTCGTTTATCACCCACCACGGTTCGTCTAAGTAGGAGATAGCCTATGTCCTATATTCCTATTATTGGCCTCGCAGTGGCCATATTTGTCCTGATCTTCTTAGTATTACGAACGCGTGTTCATGCGTTATTAGCAATGCTAATTGCCGCAGCAATCGCGGGTATATCCGGTGGTTTGACCGCAGCAGAGACAGTGACAGTCATTACAAAAGGCTTTGGGTCAACACTCGGTAGCATCGGTATTGTTATCGGACTCGGGGTAATGATGGGAAGGGTGCTGGAAGTTTCAGGTGCTGCTGAACAGATCGCTTATAGCTTTATCAAATGGTTAGGAAAAAAGCGTGAAGAATGGGCGTTGGCAATTACCGGCTATATTGTCAGTATTCCTATCTTCGTTGATTCCGCTTTTGTGATTTTATACCCATTGGCAAAAGCATTAGCCAAAAATGGTAAACGTAGCATACTAACTTTAGGCGTTGCACTCGCTGGTGGGTTAGTGGTGACACACCACACCGTTCCACCAACACCTGGGCCTTTAGGCGTGGCAGGGATCTTTGGTGTCGATGTTGGCGCAATGATCCTGGCAGGAATGAGCCTCGCTATTCCTTGTGTTATCGGTATTGTTCTTTACGCAAAATGGTTAGGGACTAAATACCCTGAATTTATGCCAGATGAAACGGGTAGTGAAGACCTGAAAGAAGTTCACGCTCGTTATATGGAAGAAAAAGCGAATAAACCATTACCAAGCCTGTTCTTATCGCTTTTACCGATTATTACGCCTATTTTGTTAATTTTCATAAATGCAATTAATGGATTAATTCTTAAAACAGAATCTTTCCAAGGTATGGAAAGCAATTGGTATTTCCAAACATTTGAATTTTTAGGCGCACCCATTATTGCATTATCAATTAGTGTGTTGATCTCTGTTTACACATTAATGCCAAAAGCAACGAAAGAAGAAGTCATCGACCGTATGGAAGAAGGCTTACAAGCAGCCGGTATTATTCTGCTTGTTACGGGGGCTGGTGGTGCATTAGGCGCGGTACTTCGCGATAGTGGCACAGGAAACATTCTTGCTGAGCATGTAGCAAATCTGCCAATTACACCTGTATTGATTCCGTTTATCATCGCGACGTTGGTTCGTTTGATTCAAGGTTCGGGTACAGTAGCAATGATTACCGCAGCATCTATTTCTGCACCAATCATTAGCCAAATACCTGATATTAACTTATTGGTCGCAGCGCAAGCGGCAACCATGGGGTCTCTGTTCTTCGGTTACTTTAACGACAGCCTGTATTGGGTTGTGAACAGAATGATGGGAATTAAGGACGTTAAACAGCAAATCATTGTTTGGTCTATTCCGACCACCATTGCGTGGGCAATAGGTCTAGTTGGTGTCCTCGTTCTTGATGTAATTCTCTAATATAGCGTTACTACTTTTAGTTCTGCCAAATAATCAAAGCGCCCAGCAATCAGGGGCGCTTTTGTCGTTATGTCAAACTTTCATCTATACTGATGACAATGGATTTTAAAGAGAAATAAAACCAATGAATAAATGTGATGTAAATCACTTAATGATGAAATCAAACTTTTATTGTTTTCATTAAAAGTGACATTCATCACTAAAAAATTATGGCTTTATCGCTATATTATAAATAACGATTAATCAGTATTGACTGATTTAATGATGCCATTGTGTAAAGGAGTTTGAAATGTCTGACGTTTTCCACTTAGGTTTAAAGAAAAGTGACTTACAGGGTGCGACCGTAGCGATTGTTCCTGGGGATCCTAACCGTGTTGAAAAAATTGCACGTCTGATGGATAACCCTGTACACCTTGCGTCATTGCGTGAATACACCTCTTGGCGTGGTGAGGTTGACGGAAAAGCCGTCATTGTTTGTTCAACCGGTATCGGTGGCCCATCAACGTCTATTGCAGTCGAAGAACTTGCGCAGCTTGGTATTCGCACTTTCTTACGTATTGGTACAACAGGTGCAATCCAAGAAGATATCAATGTCGGTGATGTTTTAGTGACAACTGGAGCAGTACGCTTAGACGGTGCTAGCCAACACTTCGCGCCATTAGAATACCCAGCAGTTGCCGATTTTGATTGTACCAATGCGCTTTATGCCGCAGCGAAAGATGCAGGTGCAACCGTTCATGTTGGTGTAACTGCATCATCTGATACCTTCTACCCAGGTCAAGAGCGTTATGATACCTATACTGGCCGTGTGATGCGTCATTTCAGAGGTTCGATGAAAGAGTGGCAAGACATGGGCGTGATGAACTACGAAATGGAATCAGCCACATTGCTGACTATGTGTTCTAGTAGTAAAGGGTTACGTGCTGGTATGGTTGCGGGTGTTATCGTAAATCGTACCCAACAAGAAATTCCAAATGAAGCGTTACTGAAGAAAACTGAAGGTAACGTATTAAGTATTGTGGTTGAAGCTGCACGCCGCTTACTGTAGTCCGTGATTTACTGGCCCGTTTACTTGACTTTCACTCGGTTGTGGACAAAAAGTAAGCGGGCTTAGTCCTTTTACATACCTCTTATTTCTCTTCATTTCCTTTATAAATGTTACAATTGTTAATCAATTTACAGGAAATATTCTGATCCTCTTATTCGCTAGATCTGTTATTGTCATAAAAACAATTATCAATATTATGTGCCCTTAAATTGTTCAGGTTACATTTGTTTTATTGCTAACTGGAATGAAAGCTGTAGGGCGAAAAGGAATTATTATGTCAACAACACCTTATCTTCATCCTTCTGTTTTGCCTTTAAAAGGCGGTATTAACTTCCGCGATCTTGGTGGTAAAAAACTCGCTAATGGTGGGAAGATCAAGCCTGGAGTCCTGTTTCGTTCCGGTGCGTTAGACCGATTAACTCAAGAGGACGAAGCTGTTCTACGTTCACAAAATCTTTTCCAAATCATTGATTATCGTGATGAAGCTGAAATCTTAGATAAGCCTGATGTCATTTGGCAAGGCGCGCATTATGTGCATGCACCAGCAAATCCGTTAGCAAAAGAGGTCACAGCAAATTTAGATAAACTTACGCCAGAAATATTGGAACAATTTGACCCGCAAGCTTTTATGTTCCGTTTATATGAATTATTACCACTGAACAATCCTGCTTATCACCAATTGGTCAATTTACTCAAACAGCCAGAAAAAGGTGGTATCGTACAACACTGTGCGGTAGGAAAAGACCGTACAGGCGTCGGGTCCGCATTAGTATTATTTGCTTTAGGTGCAGATTTAGACACTGTAATGGAAGATTACTTACTGACTAATGAAACACTTGCACCATACCGCAAGCATTTACTCGAAGAACATGCAAAAACGATGGACGAAAGCATTGTGAAAAAATTTGAGTATGTCTATTCGGTACGTGAAGACTTTTTAAGAACGGCTCTAAACAGTATTGAAAGCCATTATGGCAATGTTGACCAATGGCTAGAAAAAGATTTTGGCTTAGGAAGGCAACAACGAGAAGCACTGCAGAGTCAGTTTTTGGACTAAGTTTCACTTACAGTAAGATGAGTTGTGGATAATCCATTTTTCCGTATCCACAACTTAGTTTTTCTAAAAATGTTTCTGCTTTGTTTAATCTTGATTTACCACTTTTTCGCTACAGTATTCTGATTATTCCCTAATGAAAGGAACTGACCGTGACACTCAATGAAATTGTCACCATAGTGACGGATTTTACACGCGAACATGAAGTATGGGCGCTTCCTATTATTTTCTTTTTGGCGTTTGGGGAATCTTTGGCATTTTTGTCACTCCTGTTACCAGCAACGGTTATTTTACTCGCGCTTGGCGCTTTGATTGGTGAAAGTAATATTACTTTCTGGCCAATATGGTTAGCAGCAGCTCTCGGTGCTTTCTTTGGGGACTGGCTCTCTTATTGGATTGGTTATCATTACAAAGAAAATGTACGCCATATGTGGCCGATTTCTCGTAACCCACAAATGATTGATAAAGGGCAGCGTTTCTTTGACCGATGGGGTATTTGGGGAATTTTCTTTGGGCGCTTCTTCGGGCCGTTACGAGCCATTGTTCCCTTGGTTGCAGGGATTTGCGCCATGCCACAACGGCATTTCCAACTTGCGAATATTGCTTCTGCGATGATTTGGGCATTTGGTATTTTAGCGCCGGGAGCGCTCGGCCTGAAATGGTTCGCAAGTTGGATAGGCTAAGCTTGCGAAGTGCTTCGCAAAATTTTCTTCGATGGCTAAATTACCTCTGGACACTTATACAGTATCCCATTACCTTACACTAGACTTTGTAAAGTAAGGATTTAACCGTGGATACCTCTCTTTTATATGCTGTTATTGGTGCGTTGAGTGGCGTTTTAGTTGGTGGTTTAGCCTCTTGGTTCTCTATTGCCCAAAAAATTGCGCAAAAAGATCAGGAACTACAACAACTCAACCGCCAACTTGCTGCAAGTGACGAAAAAAACATCCACCTTGCGCAATGGAAAGAAGAGTATGACAGGCTAGATCAAGAATTGCGCACTCAAAGGGATATTAACCGAGAACAAGAAGCTGAGCTTCGTGAGGTAATAACCCGTTTTGAACAGAACCAGCTAGCCAACGAAGAAAAACAGCGAATTTTACAAAATAGCGAACAACGGCTGACAGCACAATTCGAAAACTTAGCAAATCGTATTTTTGAACAAAATGAGCGTCGTGCATCAGAGCAACAACAAAAAAGCCTATTGGCGATGCTGTCACCTTTTCGTGAGCAATTAGAAGGTTTTCGTCAGCAAGTTCAGCAAAGTTTTGGTGAAGAAGCGAAAGAACGCCACACTTTAGCCTATGAAATTCGGCAATTACAGCAGCTCAATAATCAAATGACCAAAGAAGCGGTTAACCTGACACGAGCCTTGAAAGGGGATAACAAAATTCAAGGAAACTGGGGGGAAACTATTCTTACCAGGATCCTCGAAGTCTCAGGTTTACGTGAAGGAAGTGAGTTTGAAACCCAAGTTAGCATCAATACAAGTTATAATAACCGTTATCAACCGGATGTGATTATCCATCTTCCTGAAGGGAAAGATGTGGTTGTTGATGCCAAAATGTCGTTGGTTTCCTATGAACAGTACTTCAATAGCGAAGAGCCACATGAACAGCAACAGGCGTTAAAAAACCATGTGGCATCTATCCGCAATCACATGCGTATGCTAAGCCGCAAGGATTACCATCAGTTACCGGGAATTCGTTCATTAGATTACGTTTTAATGTTTATCCCTATTGAACCTGCGTATTTACTGGCTTTGAAAGAAGCTCCCGAGTTACTTGATGAAGGAATTAAACAGAATATTATGTTAGTTTGTCCTTCGACATTGTTAGTGGCGGTGAGGACAATTAATAATATTTGGCGGTATGAACGCCAAGGGCAAAATGCCCAGGAGATAGCAAATAGAGCAGCGAAAATGTATGACAAGCTGCGCTTGTTTGTGGATGATATGCAGGTTTTAGGCACCAGTCTTGATAAAGCAAATAATACTTACCTATCGGCAATGAAACGCCTTGCCGAAGGGCGTGGAAATTTAATTAGCCAGGCGGAAAGTTTTAAAGAGCTTGGGGTCGAAATTAAACAACCTATCCAGCCCCAATTGGTTGAGCGATCAGATACGTCTAATTGTGCGGAATCTTAGACTTCTGATAGGGTTTTGGCCCAAAGACTGTTACACTTCCTACAAAAGTTTGAATGATAAGCAGGCATAAGAGAAATGACTGAACCAACTAAAGAAACCATTGATTTCGGTTTCCGTACTGTCGGCAAAGAAGATAAAGCTGGCCTAGTAGCGAATGTTTTTCACTCAGTAGCATCAAAATATGACTTAATGAATGATTTGATGTCATTCGGTATCCATCGTATTTGGAAGCGTTTTACCATTGAAGCGAGTGGGGTACGTCGTAATCAACGAGTACTTGACCTTGCAGGTGGAACGGGTGACTTAACCGCTAAATTTTCACGTTTAGTCGGTGAAAAAGGTGAGGTCATACTCGCAGATATTAATGATTCAATGCTAAAAATGGGGCGTGAGAAATTACGTGACCTAGGCATTGTTGGTAATGTTAATTATGTACAAGCCAATGCAGAAGAACTGCCATTCCCTGATAACTATTTTGATTGCATTACTATCTCTTTTGGTTTGCGTAATGTCACCGATAAAGACAAAGCGCTACGCTCTATGTTCCGAGTGTTAAAGCCGGGTGGGCGCTTATTGGTGTTAGAGTTCTCTAAGCCAATTATTGAGCCACTGAATAAAGCTTATGATGCCTATTCATTCCATATACTCCCTCGTATTGGTCAGGCGATCGTTAATGATCCCGATAGCTATCGCTATTTAGCCGAGTCAATCCGTATGCATCCAAACCAAGAAACACTAAAAGGTATGATGGAAAATGCAGGGTTTGAACAGGTGACGTACACTAATATGACAGGTGGAATTGTCGCATTGCATAAAGGGTTTAAATTCTAAGATGGAAGCACCATCAACACATACCGAAAATCAAAATACAGTTTTGTATTCTTTGATAACAGCATTGATGGAAACCACTCTTAACCACATGTTGTTTAAAGAAAAAGTTCTACAGCCAGCTAGAATGCGCTTGGCCGGCAAGGTTATGGCTATTGAACTTAAAGAACTGAATAAAACGTTAACACTCGTTTTTGCTGAAAATCATGTTGATGTGTTAAGCCAGTGGGTTGAGCCTGCGGACTGTACCATTAAAACATCCATCTTTACGCTAGTTAAATTGAAAGACAAACAGCAATTATCTCAACTTATCAATCGTGGTGATATCGTGATTGAAGGGGATATGCAAATTGTACAGCACTGGTCTTCTTTACTTGACTTAGCAATTTGGAATCCTGCTCATTATCTATCACCTTACATTGGTGATGTTGCAGCCGAAGGTCTTAGCAAGTTCTTGAATAAAGGTGCTTGTCTTGCATCTCATTTAGTAAAACGGCAAGAAACGTATATCAAAGACGCAATAATTGAAGAATGGAAGATGGCGCCTAGCCAGCTTGAACTTGCTCATTTTAGTGATGAAGTTGAGCAAGTAGAAAATTCAATGAGTGCACTTGAGCTACGTTTAAGCCAGTTGGAGGAGAAGAATGACACCCGGTGAAATAAAACGACTTTACTTCATTATTCGGGTTTTTCTCTCTTACGGATTAGATGAGTTAATCCCCAAAACTAAACTAACGTTACCATTAAGAATAGGTCGCTTAGGTTTCTTTTGGATTAAAAATAAGCATAAAGACAAAACATTGGGCGAAAGGCTTCGTCTCGCCCTTCAAGAACTCGGGCCAGTTTGGATCAAATTTGGCCAAATGCTATCGACTCGCCGAGATCTTTTCCCACCTGCAATCGCAGATCAATTGTCATTATTACAAGACAAAGTGGCAAGTTTTGATGGCAAACTGGCACGAGGCTATATTGAGGAATCTCTCGAAGGGCCTTTAGAACAGTGGTTTGATGACTTCGATGAACAAGCTTTAGCTTCTGCGTCTATTGCTCAGGTGCATACCGCAACGTTAAAAGAAAATGGTAAAGATGTTGTCATCAAGGTTATTCGCCCTGATATTCTGCCAATTATTAAAGCTGATATTAAGTTAATGTATCGTATTGCAAATTGGGTTCCTTTGCTGCCAGATGGGCGGCGATTAAGACCCAAAGAAGTCGTGCGTGAATACGAAAAAACCTTGATCGATGAGCTGAATTTGCTCCGTGAATCGGCAAATGCCATTCAGCTTCGTCGTAACTTTGAAAATAGCGCCATGCTGTATATACCAGAGGTATATCCAGATTATTGCCGTGAAAACGTGATGGTGATGGAGCGTATCTACGGGATCCCAGTTTCCGATATTACTGCGCTTAAAGCGCAGGGAACGAATATGAAACTGCTGGCAGAGCGTGGTGTTAAAGTCTTCTTTACACAGGTTTTCCGCGACAGCTTTTTCCATGCTGACATGCATCCAGGAAATATCTTTGTTAGTTACGATCATCCAGAGGACCCTAAATACATAGGGATAGACTGTGGGATAGTCGGCTCATTAAACAAAGAAGATAAGCGTTATTTGGCAGAAAACTTCATTGCTTTTTTTAATCGTGATTATCGTAAGGTAGCAGAACTGCACGTTGACTCCGGCTGGGTTCCTTCAGACACAAATGTGGAAGACTTTGAGTTTGCTATCCGTACCGTATGTGAGCCTATTTTTGAAAAACCATTAGCTGAAATTTCGTTTGGGCAAGTATTATTGAATTTATTTAATACAGCACGTCGTTTCAACATGGAAGTTCAACCACAGTTGGTATTATTACAAAAAACATTATTGTATGTAGAAGGCCTAGGACGGCAGCTTTACCCACAGCTTGATCTCTGGAAAACCGCAAAACCATTTCTAGAGGACTGGGTTCATAGCCAAGTAGGGATACCTGCAATTACTCAGGCATTAAAAGAAAAAGCACCTTATTGGGCAGAAAAAATGCCTGAAATACCGGATTTAATTTATGGTGCATTACGGCAGCATAAGTACTTACAATCAAATATCGATCAACTAACTCAACAACTGAAAAGTCAGCGTAATAAGCAGCGTAAATCTCAGTACCTTTTAGGTATCGGTGCTACATTTATTCTCTGTGGGACTCTATTCCTCATTTCTAATCTCACACCGTTTGGAATTGTATTTATGGTGGCAGGTGCACTGTCTTGGTTGTTTGGTTGGTGTAAAACCGGCGGAAATTAAGTAAACTTTGTTTTGCGACAAGTTTATAAGGCTGTGAACATTTCCGTATTTTGTGTTGGTTGTATATAATAGATCTAATAACAATTGATCCCAAAACTATATAGAGGTATTAACAATGGAATCAACTATTGCAATGGCTGCTTTCGGTAGTCCTTGGCAGCTCATTATCATTGCCTTACTTATTATTTTAATTTTCGGCACCAAAAAATTGCGTTCTTTAGGCTCAGATTTGGGTGAGTCACTCAAAGGCTTTAAAAAAGCAATGAACGATGACGAAAAAGCAAAAGCAGAACAAGAAAAGCAAGATGCTGACTTCGCACCTAAAAATATAACTGAACAACAGGCTGCTGAAAAGAAAGAAAGCCCAGTTGAGAGCAAAAACAAAGAGCAGGGTTAAACCGTGTTTGACATAGGTTTTAGTGAACTGTTGCTTATTGCAGTTATTGGTCTCGTTGTATTAGGCCCTGAGCGGTTACCAGTGGCAGTGAGAACTGTCGCTGGGTGGATCCGTGCGATGCGCTCTATGGCTGCAAATGTACAAAACGAGTTATCGCAAGAGTTAAAGCTGCAGGAGCTGCAAGAAACGCTGAAAAAGGTGGAAGAAAAAGCTAATTTAGAAGCGCTTTCTCCTGAACTTAAGCAGTCAATGGAAGAACTGCGTACAGCGGCACAATCGCTTAAAAGCGATTACCAAGCGACAACCAATGATATTGAAACAGAGTTAAACAAAGCAAAAGAGATCACTGACAGTTACGATAGTGCTGTAAAGGAAGCGAAAGATAATACTCAGCAGCCACCTGAAGAGTCTGATCCAAACCCTGAGCATGCTGCTAAAATGGCGGCTGTTGTTGAGGATGAAAAGCCAGAAGATTCAGTCGCCGTGAAAACAGTAGAATCACTCGATGCTAAAGTAAAAAACTCTAATCAAACTGAAAGTGAAAAATAACACATGGCTGTAAATGATACACAACCACTTATTAGCCACCTCATTGAACTTCGCAAACGGCTGTTAAACTGTTTAATTACAGTTTTAATTGTTTTTGCTGCGCTTGCTTATTTTTCAAATGATATCTATCGGCTGGTAGCAGCCCCTTTGATTGATAAGCTACCAGTAGGTTCGCAAATGAGTGCGACAGATGTGGCGTCAACATTCTTTACCCCAATTAAATTGACAATGATGGTTTCGGTTTTTGTATCGATACCGGTTATTCTCTATCAAATTTGGGCTTTTATTGCACCTGCCTTATACAAGCATGAACGCAAACTCATGTTGCCTTTGCTTGTTTCAAGTAGTTTCTTGTTTTATTTGGGAATGGCATTTGCCTACTTCGTTGTTTTTCCCCTCGCATTTGGTTTCTTTGTTAAAACGACCCCAGATAGCGTTAACTTTATTCCCGATATCAGTAAATATCTTAGTTTCGTCATGACATTATTCATGGCTTTTGGTGCGGCATTTGAAGTACCTATTGCAATTATTTTACTGTGTTGGACAGGCGTGACTACACCGGAATCCCTGAAACGTAAACGTCCTTATATTTTAGTTGGGGCATTTATCGTTGGGATGTTTTTAACGCCGCCAGATGTACTCTCTCAAACTTTGCTTGCTGTTCCAATGTATTTGCTTTTCGAGCTCGGAGTTTTACTATCCAATTTCTATGTTGGTAAAGGTAGAAACCGGCAAGAAGAGGCAGAGGAAGAAGAAAAAGAAGAGTCTTGATTTGCATTAAATTATCTTTAATTTGCAATGCAAAAAGGTGAAAAGCCCTTTAAGAAGGGCTTTTGATTGCTTAAAGCGTTCAATCTGTATTTTTTTTAAATTGCGTATTATCAACCACTTTAGGTACACTTTTATTTAAAATATTCAGTAAAAGAATAGAACGATACTCTCCATTAGGCTCATCAAAAATAGCTTGTACTCCCGCGAAAATACCTTCGGTAATTGTCACTTGGTCGCCATGTTTTGGTATATCTGGTGCGACGGAATAACTAACGGGGGTTTGTTGTAATAGCTCAATAATTTCTTCGGGGACTTCCGTCGGAAACTGGCCAAAACGAATAAAATGGCTAACCCCTCTTGTTGATTGGATGGTTGTCGTATGAATTTCATTATGATCAAATTTCACAAATAAGTAGTTTGGAAACAGGGCTTCTTGCACTGTCACCCTTTTCCCTCTAACCACCTTTTCCATTTCAGTCATGGGCGTCATACAAACAACATTCTGTCGGTTTAAATGCTCCATAGCCCGTTCAATTTGGCCGCGTTTGCAATAAAGCAAATACCATTTTTCCATTTTTTTGAATTCCATCTGACAAAACTATGTTTATGATAACAAATTACGACATAACAATGTGACTAATGAAGAACAGAACCATATTATTGATATGCTTAGGTCTATATTAACCGAATATAGTCTTATGATAACTGTAATGCAAAAACCAAATCAGTAGGAGACATAATGGATATCTTTTTGTTGAGTAACGGTAAGCTACCAGGCAACCCGGTATGGCTCAGCTACGCCTTACCTCGAATCAAAGAAATGATTGTTCGTAAGAACATAAAGTCAGCAGTTTTGGTTCCGTATGCAGTTCTTCGCGGTTCACATGACGAAAGAGCAGAACAGCTTTCAGATGCGTTGGGAATAAAAGTTACGTCTATTGAGCACTTTTCTAGTCCTGTGGAAGCGATTGAGCAGGCAGAATGTATTCTTGTGAGTGGTGGTAACACTTGGTGGTTGAATAAATGCCTACATGAGAACGGGTTGATAGTTGCGATTCAACGTGCGGTTCGTGAGCGTGGTGTGCCATATATCGGCTGGAGTGCAGGATGCAATGTAGCGACTCCAAGTATCCGTACTACGAATGATATGCCTGTTAGTAATGCTGCAATTATGCCATCTCTGGGGCTATTTCCATTACAAATTAACCCTCATTATATTGATGCTCATATTTCTGGTCATATGGGCGAAACTCGTGATGAACGATTACAAGAATTTTGTGTGATTAATCCTCATGAAGTTGTTGTTGCGCTCAGGGAAGGAAGTGGGTTACAAATTAAAGGTAATGAACTTCATTATTTCAGCGGAAAAGATGAAGGTTTTAAACTATTTCAGCATAATAAAACATTCTCAGAACAATTTGATACTTTACTATTAGAAAAATTAGTCCCTTTTGATTGCCAGTAAAATGGTATACTAAACCAGAAAAAGATTGATTTTTAAGTGCTTTAGACAGCAACTTGTAACCTTGGCCGGACGTCTTATAATGGGACTCCCCCTGTAACAGTAAAAGAAGATAATGAAATACCGTGACCTTAGAGATTTCATCTCGCAACTTGAGAAACAAGGCGAGCTAAAACGCATTACAATGGAAGTCGACCCCTATTTGGAAATGACTGAAATTGCAGATCGCACACTAAGAGCAGGGGGACCGGCCCTATTATTTGAAAATCCCAAAGGCTATAACATGCCAGTCTTGTGTAATCTTTTCGGAACAACTAAACGTGTTGCAATGGGGATGGGGCAAGAAGACATAAAAGCATTACATGATGTAGGCAAATTACTCGCTTTTCTGAAAGAGCCCGATCCTCCGAAAGGCTTTCGTGACCTTTTCGATAAACTACCAAAATTCAAGCAAGTGCTAAATATGCCTGCAAAACGGCTAAGCTCTGCGCCTTGCCAGGAACAAATTTGGGCCGGTGAAGACGTTGACCTTACAAAAATCCCAGTTATGCATTGTTGGCCTGAAGATGCCGCTCCTTTAATTACATGGGGGCTGACAGTGACTAAAGGCCCACATAAAGAAAGGCAAAACTTAGGTATTTATCGTCAGCAAGTTCTTGGAAAAAACAAAGTTATTATGCGTTGGTTGTCTCATCGCGGTGGCGCTCTGGATTTTCAAGAATGGTGCCAAGCGCATCCCGGTGAAAAATTTCCTGTTGCAGTCGCCCTGGGTGCAGACCCAGCAACCATTTTAGGCGCGGTAACACCAGTCCCTGACACATTGTCAGAATATGCTTTTGCGGGGTTATTACGTGGTAATAAAACCGAGGTTGTTAAATGCATATCGAATGACCTTGAAGTTCCCGCTGGCGCTGAAATTATTTTAGAAGGGTATATTGAGCCAGGTGAAATGGCTCCCGAAGGTCCTTATGGTGACCATACCGGTTATTATAATGAAATAGACAGTTTCCCGGTATTTACTGTGACTCATGTGACTCAGCGTCGTGATGCAATTTATCATTCAACTTATACGGGAAGGCCACCAGATGAGCCCGCAGTATTAGGGGAAGCGTTAAACGAAGTCCTTGTTCCCATTCTTCAAAAACAATTTCCTGAAATTGTTGATTTTTATCTTCCTCCTGAAGGGTGCTCGTATCGTCTTGCCGTCGTAACAATGAAAAAACAATATGCAGGACATGCTAAAAGAGTCATGATGGGAGTCTGGTCATACCTGCGCCAATTCATGTACACTAAGTTTGTTATTGTTTGTGATGACGATATTAATGCACGGGACTGGAAAGATGTTATCTGGGCAATTACAACTCGGATGGATCCTGCCCGTGACACCGTGATGATGGAAAACACACCAATAGATTATCTCGACTTCGCTTCCCCTGTGTCTGGGCTGGGTTCAAAAATGGGGCTTGATGCCACCAATAAATGGCCGGGTGAGACAGATCGTGAATGGGGGCGTCCTATCGTAATGACAGAGAGCGTTAAATCTCGCATTGATGATATTTGGGAACAATTAAATATTTTTGACAAAAAATAAGAGGGAAACCATGGCAACTTTAAGCTGTAAAGTAACATCTGTTGAATCTATCACGGATACGGTTTATCGGGTGATTTTGTTGCCAGATGGTCCTTTTCATTTTAAAGCAGGCCAATATTTAATGGTCGTGATGGATGAGCGTGACAAACGACCATTTTCAATGGCTTCAACTCCTCACAATAAAGAAACTATTGAGTTACATATCGGTGCTTCTGAAATCAATCTATATGCAATGGCAGTAATGGATAGAATTTTGGATCAAAAACGTATTGATATCGACATCCCACATGGTAAAGCTTGGTTTCGAGAAAATAGCAGTAATGCCATGATCTTAATTGCTGGTGGGACAGGTTTTTCCTATACCCACTCAGTATTGCTTGCGGCTTTAGCTGAAAACCCGAATCGTGATATCACTTTCTATTGGGGTGGTCGTCAATTGGAACACTTATACGATCTTGGCGAATTACAGGCCCTTAGTGAAAACTATCCTAATTTAAAGATCACACCAGTTGTAGAGCAACCAGATGAACTATGGCGAGGCAGAACAGGAACGGTTCTGAGTGCAGTGCTAGAAGATTTCGGTGACTTATCAGGCCATGATATCTATATTGCAGGCCGTTTTGAAATGGCGAAAATAGCTAGAGAACGGTTTTGTAATGAGCGCGGAGGTAAACCGGAGCAGTTATTCGGTGATGCTTATGAATTCATTTAACCCGTCCTAGTTCGAATTGTAGGGGTGTTGGCTTCATTCATTCGCCCTAGTCACATACTTTTGTATGCTCGTAGGGTCTCATTCATTTGTCGCCTACCTACAACCCGAACTATGAGGATTAAACTTGTTGTGGATATTTGGCTAGAAAGAGGCAAAAAAAACCCGCCCCTGACTAGGCGGGAACATCGACAAAATACAATGTTTGCGAAAACTAAAAATAAATTGTTAAACTCGTTCGATAATGGTGGCTATACCTTGGCCGAACCCGATACACATAGTGGCTAAACCAAACTGTTTATCGTTTTGTTCTAAATGATTAAGTAAAGCTGTTGAAATTCTTGCTCCTGAGCATCCCAAAGGGTGGCCAAGTGCAATAGCCCCTCCGCTGAGATTTACTTTATCATCTAATTGGTTTTCTGATAGCTTCAAGCCTTTTAGACATGCAATAGATTGTGCCGCAAAAGCTTCATTTAATTCAATAATATCAATATCATTTAAAGTTAGTCCTGCTCGCTTTAAAGCGAGCTCACTTGCTGGCACAGGCCCAAATCCCATGATTGATGGGTCACAGCCAACAACGGCCATTGCGCGTATTTTAGCTCGTGGTTTAATTCCTTGCTGAGTGGCATAACTTTCGCTGGTCAGTAACATCGCAGACGCACCGTCAGATAGAGCAGATGAATTACCTGCGGTCACCGTCCCACTAACAGGGTCGAAGGCAGGGCGAAGAGCCGCTAAACCTTGCAAGCTTGCATCAAAGCGAATCACTTCATCATAATTTACTGAAATGAGGTTACCTGTGGCATCATGGCCATTAATTGGAACGATCTCGTTATTGAACTTCCCTTTTTCCGTTGCTAGGGCTGCAAGCTGGTGAGACCTTAATGCAAATGCATCTTGCTCTTCTCGGCTAATTTTATACATTTTGGCCAGCATTTCAGCGGTCAGTCCCATAGCGCCTGCGGCTTTAGCAACTCGTAAAGTCAGTTTAGGGTTGAAATCTATACCATGAGTCATTGGTACGTGACCCATATGCTCCACTCCACCAATGAGTACTGATTTTGCATCACCCGTCATAATTAACCGGCTCGCATCATGTATTGCTTGCATTGATGAACCACAAAGGCGATTTACTGTAACGGCAGGAACCGTATGAAGTATATCCGTGAGTAATGCTGCGTTTTTAGCAATATTAAACCCTTGCTCCAGTGTTTGCTGAACACAACCCCAGATGATGTCATCCAATTCTTTGTTACTTGCGTTTGGATTACGTTCAAAAATCGCATTCATGAGGTGTGCAGAAAGGTCTTCAGCTCTAACATGGCGAAATACCCCACCTTTTGAACGGCCCATTGGTGTACGTATTCCATCAATAATGACGACATTTTCCATAAAATTAACCTCTCGCAACTTTTTTGACATCAATCGCCACTACAGGTGGCTGTGGGTAATATCTTGCATTGGTAGCCGCTTTTTCTTTTAAGCCATTAGGCGCATGATATAGAGGACTTAAATGCTGTAAAGATTCCGTCGTTTTTAAGTAAGACTGGCTGCCTAAGGTATCTAAATAGCAGAACACCCCTCCTCTGAATGGTGGAAAGCCTAAACCATAAACTAAAGCAATATCTGCATCTGAAGGGCTCTGAATAATACCTTCTTCTAAGCAACGAACAACTTCGTTAATCATAGGAGCCATCATTCGAGCAATAATTTCTTCTTTGGTGAAAGTGCGCTTTGTTGGGCAAATAGTAGCAAGTAATTCATCAGTCCTAGGGTCATTAATTTTTTTCGGTTTCCCTTTTTTATCTTTTTCATATTGATAAAACCCTTGGCCATTCTTTTGACCAAAGCGTTGTTGTTCATACATCACATCGATGGCATTTTTGCCTTTTTTCCCCATTCGTTCAGGAAAACCTTGAGCCATAACTTGCTCTGCATGAAAAGCAGTATCAATACCAACAACATCAAGAAGATAAGCAGGCCCCATTGGCCAGCCAAACTCTTTTTCCATGACTTTGTCTATTTCTCTAAAGTCAGCTCCATCTTGTAGCAGTAAGTTAAAGCCCGCAAAATAAGGAAAAAGTACCCGGTTAACAAAGAAGCCAGGGCAGTCATTGACAACAATAGGGGTTTTCCCCATTTTATTGGCGTAGGCAACAACCTTGGCAACAGTGTTATCAGAAGTTTGTTCTCCTCGGATAATTTCAACTAATGGCATCCGATGCACTGGGTTAAAAAAGTGCATACCGCAGAAATTTTCTGGGCGTTTTAGTGATTTTGCGAGGGTTGAAATTGGAATAGTTGATGTATTTGAAGCCAGTATAGTTTCACTTGTTACTAAGGACTCAACTTCAGATAATACAGCGGCTTTGACTTTCGGGTTCTCAACAACGGCTTCAACGACGATTTGGCTATTTTCCACCCCGTTGTAAGATAATGAGGGATGAATAGATGATAAGGTTGCCGCCATTTTCGCTGCGGTGATTTTTCCACGCTCAAATTGATTATTTAATAGCTTTTGTGCTTCTTCAATTCCTAAGTCTAATGACTTAACATTAATATCCTTCATTAAGACAGGTACGCCTTTACTGGCAGATTGATATGCAATGCCTCCGCCCATAATCCCTGCACCTAATACGGTAGCATGCGTTGGAATATCAACATGTTGTGCGATTTTTTTAATGTTTGACTTAACTTGTTGGTCATTTAGAAAAATATTCACTAACGCACGTGCAACATCACTATGCGCTAGAGGAACAAATGCAGCTGTTTCATGCTTCAAGGCTTCATCACGAGTGCAATTTGCTGCCTTTTCAATCGTATTTACAGCAGTCATAGGCGCTGGATAGTGTTTGCCTGCAACCTTGTACACCATCCCCTTAGCGACATTGAAACTCATCGTTTGCTCAATAGGTTTCAATTGTAGAGGGCTAAGCTTAGGTTGACGTTTTTTATGCCAATTGAAGGCCCCAGCAATTGCAGATTCAATGACTTGCAGCGCTGACTGTGCGAGAGCTTCTGTATTAACAACCGCGTCAACAAGGCCTAGTTTTAAAGCTTGCGAGGCATCGACATCTTTACCCGCAGTAATAATTTCTAATGCGCTATCCAAACCAATTAATCGAGGAAGCCGAACGGACCCACCAAAGCCAGGCATGATCCCAAGTTTTGTTTCAGGAAGCCCAATTCGAGCATCAGGTGAAGCGATGCGAAAATCAGTGGATAAAATGCATTCACAGCCACCACCTAATGCATAGCCATTAATGGCACAAATCGTTGGAACAGGTAGGTCTTCAATGCGATTAAAAATACTATTAGCGTAGTGCAACCAATCGCTTAGTGTTTCTTTTGACGCTTCAAAGAGTGAAAGAAATTCTTTGATATCAGCGCCAACAATAAAAGCGGGTTTATCAGAACGGAAAATTACACCTTGCAGCTCGGTTTGTTGCTCAAGAACAGACACGGCTTCATCAAGTGAAGCAACGGTGTGGGTATCCAATTTATTAATTGGCCCTGGTGAGTTAAAAACCAGTTCTGCAATCCCTTGTTTCAACCATTGAATATAGATAGTGTCACTTTGATAAAGCATTCTGCTCTCCTCTACGTGGTAGTGTTATCTGGTACGACCAGATGAGGTGAGTGTGACTAGAATGTTAATTAATTGCAAACTTTTAATAACAAAAATGGAAGGTTGGTCACAGCAATTAAGCGAAATAATTAATGATTTAAATGATAAAGGTATTATATATCAATTAATTAATGATGGTTTGCAACAGAGTGCATATCCGTTAATAACAGAACGTGGTAAGCTTGATTTTTCTAATTAATGCTGAAAGGTTGAAAGAAATGGAAAAACTGACTGCACTCTACGCTGAACACATTAAAACGTTACAAAACAGAACTCAGCAAGTTTTACAGCGCAGCAAATTAGATGCCATATTGATTCATTCGGGTGAACCCCTACGCATCTTTCTTGACGATAGCGACTATCCTTTTAAAGTTAATCCTCATTTCAAAGCGTGGGTACCTGTCACTGATGTTCCACACTCATGGTTATTAGTTGATGGCGTAAATAAGCCTAAGCTATGGTTTTATTCACCTGTTGATTATTGGCATAGTGTTGAACCACTGCCGAACAGTTTTTGGACCAAAGATATTGAGTTAATCCATTTAAAAAATGCAGATGACATTAAAACCTTCCTAGCAAGTCTACCGAAAGAAAATGTGGCTTATATTGGTTCTGCAACTGCAAGGGCTGAGTCATTAGGGATTTCGCTACATAATATCAATCCCAAACCTGTTTTAGATTACTATCATTATCATCGTTCTTATAAAACAGATTATGAACTTTACTGCATGCGTGAAGCGCAAAAAATGGCTGTAAATGGGCACCTCGCTGCTCTTGAAGCATTTCGCGCAGGAATGAGTGAGTTTGATATTAATATCAGTTATTTACAATCAACCGGGCATCGAGATACCAATGTCCCTTATGGTAACATTGTTGCACTGAATGAAAATGCAGCTGTATTGCATTACACTAAACTACAGCAAACGGTACCGAACGAATTACGCAGCTTTCTTATTGATGCAGGTGCTGAATATAACGGTTATGCTGCTGATATTACGAGAACTTATGCTGCAAAAGGGAAAGATGAATTTGCTGAATTAGTTGCGGATGTCAATACGGAACAGCTCGCTTTAATTGATACAATCAAGGCGGGTGTACGCTACACAGACTATCATGTAGATATGCATCATAGAATTGCTAAGATACTGACTAAACATGATATTATTAAAGGTATTAGTGAAGAGTCAATGGTGGAAAGTGGTTTAACAACGCCATTTTTGCCTCACGGTTTAGGACATCCGCTTGGTTTACAAGTCCATGATGCTGCTGGTTTTATGCAAGATGACAGTGGTACATATCTCGCGGCTCCTAAAATGTATCCATTCTTGCGTTGTACTCGTGTTTTAGAACCTAAAATGGTGTTAACTATCGAGCCTGGGCTCTACTTCATTGAATCTCTATTATCTGAATGGAGAAATGGGGAGTTTAGCCAGCACTTTAATTGGGATAAAATCGAGTTCTTCAAACCTTACGGTGGTATTCGTATTGAAGATAATATTGTGATCCACGCAAATCGTATTGAAAATATGACTCGAGACTTACATTTACGTTAATGAAACCTTATTTAATACCGGCTGAAACTATTTCTTTTACAGAAGAGATCAAAAAAAGCCAATTTATTACGTATTTAGCTCATACAGATGGTATTGAAGCGGCAAAAGATTATATTCAATCAATTAAAACTCAATACCCAGATGCCCGGCACCATTGCTGGGCATTTGTTGCTGGCCGGCCTGATGATTCACAAAAGTTAGGGTTCTCTGATGACGGGGAACCGACAGGAACAGCAGGAAAGCCCATTATGGCGCAACTATTAGGTAGCAACCTAGGGGAGGTTACCTGTGTCGTCGTGCGTTATTTTGGTGGAATAAAGCTAGGGACGGGGGGGCTCGTTAAAGCCTATGGAAATGGTGCCCAGCAAGCATTAAAAATATTACCCACAAAGACAAAAGTACCACAAAAAATCTTTAACTTAGAGTGTGACTATTCATTGATTAATGCAATTGAACAACTGCTTGTTCAAGTGAATGGCACGGTTTTGCACAGTGATTATAATGAAACTGTCTCTTTACAAATTGCAATTCCTGCTACTCTTGAGCAGGAGGTCAATGATAAATTACGCGATGTAAGTCGTGGAGCCTTAACGCTCACGCCAGAATCGGAATAGTAAACAGTTTTATCAAGGAACCTGCCGAATGCATTTTCGTGCAATAACCCGTATAGTCGGGCTGCTTGTCATCATCTTTTCTTTTACCATGGTTATTCCTGGTATTGTTGCGCTAATTTATCGAGATGGTGCAGGGCGAGCTTTTAGCCAGACTTTTGTCACTGCTTTGCTAATTGGCCTTTTTTTGTGGCTACCAACCCGTAATAGCCGGCACGAACTTAAAGCAAAAGAAGGTTTTCTTATTGTTGTTTTATTTTGGACTGTGCTGGGAAGCGTTGGGGCATTGCCGTTTATTTTTTCGGAAAGACCCAATCTTTCGGTAACTGATGCTTTTTTTGAATCGTTTTCAGGCTTGACTACAACTGGTGCGACAACGCTAACAGGGCTTGATTCCTTGCCCAAAGCTATTTTGTTTTATCGGCAAATGCTTCAATGGCTTGGGGGGATGGGGATAATTGTACTCGCTGTTGCAATCTTACCGCTTTTGGGCGTTGGGGGAATGCAGCTATACCGCGCAGAAATGCCGGGTCCTTTGAAAGACAATAAAATGCGCCCTCGTATTGCAGAGACGGCAAAAACATTATGGCTTATATATGTACTACTCACAATTGCTTGTGCGGTGGCTTTATGGATAGCCGGAATGGATGTTTTTGATGCCATTTCTCACAGCTTTTCAACCATTGCTATCGGTGGGTTTTCAACTCATGATGCCAGTATTGGTTATTTCAACAGCCCTGCGATTAACACTATTATTGGTATTTTCCTGATTATCTCTGGTTGTAACTTCGGTTTGCACTTTGCTGTATTAACCGGACGTAGTTTGGGAATTTATTGGCGCGATCCTGAATTTAGAATGTTCATAAGTTTCCAATTTGTCTTAGTGGTCATTTGTACTTTAGTGCTTATGTTTCATTCTGTTTATAGTAGTTTTGGTCAAACGCTTGACCAAGCCTTCTTCCAAGTTGTTTCAATGGCAACGACGGCTGGTTTTACAACGGATAGCTTTTCGGGATGGCCTCTTTTCTTACCAATGCTTCTATTATGTGCTGCATTTGTTGGGGGGTGTGCAGGCTCGACAGGTGGTGGGTTAAAAGTTATTCGTATCTTGTTACTTTTCTTACAAGGTTCGCGTGAGTTAAAACGCTTAGTTCATCCTAATGCAGTCTACACAATCAAACTGGGGCAAAGAGCATTACCAGAAAGAATAATTGAAGCCGTTTGGGGGTTCTTTTCTGCCTATGCACTTGTTTTTGTTGTTAGCTTATTATTGCTGATCGCAACAGGTGTTGATGAGTTTTCTGCGTTCTCAGCAATAGCGACCACACTCAATAACTTGGGACCAGGTCTTGGGACTGTCGCAGATAACTTCACATCAATGAATCCAACTGGGAAATGGATTCTAGTGGTGACTATGTTATTTGGGCGCTTAGAGGTTTTCACTTTATTAGTGTTACTGACTCCCACTTTTTGGCGTGAATAGTCGAGCGCAACTAATAAATAATATTACCTATATAGAAATGATAATAATCTAGGAACAATAATGAGCTATTTACTTTTACATTCCAGTACGGATGGGCAAACTAAAAAAATTATTTTAAAAATAGCAGAACAACTGAGGAATTCAGGTCGTGAATGCGATATTCGTGATTTAAATACTGACCAACAGCTTAATTTATCAGGTTACGATAAAGTATTGGTAGGAGCATCCATTCGTTATGGGCATTTCAATAAAAAACTACAACGTTTTGTGACCTCCCATCAAAATCAATTGAACTCAATGAAAACAGGTTTTTTTGCTGTAAATTTGACGGCAAGAAAAGAAGGTAAGAATACAGTAGAAACTAACGCATATACGCGGAAGTTTTTAGAAGCGTGCCCTTGGAAGCCAACATTGAAATCTGTTTTTGCCGGAGCACTGTTTTACCCTCGTTATACATGGTTTGATAGAATGATGATCCGCCTAATTATGAAAATGACAGATGGCCCAACCGACCCAAAAACAGAAGTTGAATATACTAATTGGGAAAAGGTAGCCGAATTCGCAACTGAATTTGATAGTTTGTAGGTCGTAATTTCAACAAAATGTAGTTATTTTATGTTTTTTGTTTAATAAATCATCGCTTGGTAAAATAAATCAAAAAAACACTTGCGAGAATTTTTCGACTCCCTATAATGCGCATCCGTTGTCACGACAAACCGGTTAGAAGAAAGCTTCATAACCCAGTGATAACAGAGGTGAGAAAGAAAAAGTTGAAAATAAACGCTTGACTTTCTAAATAAAAAACGTATTATACGACACCTCGCGACAACGACCGTGATTCACGGAATCCGGTTCAAAAATCGAAAGATTCAGTCGCAACGCTCTTTAACAATTTATCAGACAATCTGTGTGGGCACTCACAGGACACTATCAAAAAAATATTTGATTTTAA
>NZ_JAXADV010000089.1:0-284 GCF_033901115.1 Providencia sp. CIM-Carb-044 | reverse complement strand
ATAAAAAACGAAATATTTATTAACATTATCACTAGCACCGCGTTAAGGCGTTGAATGCAGATCTTTAAGCCAAAAAACAACTCACCATAAGCATTAAACGCCAACATAACCCATAAAAACAAATAAACGCATTACAGGAGTATTTAAGCAGTGAAATATATTTTAAATAATCAAAAACCGAGTTATTGAGATATTTATTTACATCCATTTATGAGTTTGAAATGACTTTATCGCGTTAGATTAATTCATTCGCATAGAAAACTAGCCTAATCGTTTGTTTTCTA
>NZ_JAXADV010000088.1:0-286 GCF_033901115.1 Providencia sp. CIM-Carb-044 | reverse complement strand
AGGAGCAAAGCAGGGGAACTTCGGTCCTTGCGCTATCGGATGAACCCATATGGGATTAGCTAGTAGGTGAGGTAATGGCTCACCTAGGCGACGATCCCTAGCTGGTCTGAGAGGATGATCAGCCACACTGGGACTGAGACACGGCCCAGACTCCTACGGGAGGCAGCAGTGGGGAATATTGCACAATGGGCGCAAGCCTGATGCAGCCATGCCGCGTGTATGAAGAAGGCCCTAGGGTTGTAAAGTACTTTCAGTCGGGAGGAAGGCGTTGATGCTAATATCATCA
>NZ_JAXADV010000087.1:0-309 GCF_033901115.1 Providencia sp. CIM-Carb-044 | reverse complement strand
CTTACAGTTGCATCGGGCAAATCGGAATAAATAGTAAGATTACCTTTAACCTGTGCCTGATTTCCTGCCTGATAATATACATTAACTTCATAGTCATGCACACCTTCAGCTAATGGGTTCAATACCGATATTTCCCATTGACCCAGTTTATTCGCTTTTTGTTCATAGGTATGATTATCAATGGTTAAAAATACATGAGTGTCTGGCTCCTTTGTCCCACTGAATTTTGGCGTATTTACATTGGTTATATCATCGACTTTTTCACCAGAGTCAGTCATAACATCTAAGCCACTAACAAGCTCAGGGGCT
>NZ_JAXADV010000086.1:0-316 GCF_033901115.1 Providencia sp. CIM-Carb-044 | reverse complement strand
TAACAATCTGGAACAAGCTGAAAATTGAAAACAACGCACATTGTTTATCGCTTAAACAATGTGAGAGTCTCTCAAAAATCTCAACTTGAATGTGCTTCTCTGAAGCATCGAGTCGACGAACAAAATGAGTTCGAGGCGGCCAGCGCACAGCAAGCGCAGCGTACATAAGTACGTGAGCATTGCGCGCACTGCCCAACGAAGAAATCATGACGTGCAGTCACTCGTTGTCAGAAGACACCTTCGGGTTGTGAGGTTAAGCGACTAAGCGTACACGGTGGATGCCTAGGCAATCAGAGGCGATGAAGGACGTGCTAAT
>NZ_JAXADV010000085.1:0-343 GCF_033901115.1 Providencia sp. CIM-Carb-044 | reverse complement strand
TCGGGGTTTGAGGGCCAATGATGCAAAAAACCACGCTAACAGCGTTAGTTCATTGTTTATATTGAAATTGATAGGTACTGCGTTTACAGCCACTTCAGTCGTCATGGTGGGGCTGAGGGACGGGTCCGCTTGGAAAAAGGAAATTATCCTACGTTAAGCGTTTTAAGCTAACGGGTGATTTCGTTCCATTGAGCGCGAACCCCTGACCGTAAGGGATGTACGAAATGATCCGGCTGTCCGTTAATGGTTTTGCTTACTTTCGGACATGGGTGATGCTGCCAACTTACTGATTTAGTGTATGATGGTGTTTTTGAGGTGCTCCAGTGGCTTCTGTTTCTATCAG
>NZ_JAXADV010000084.1:0-397 GCF_033901115.1 Providencia sp. CIM-Carb-044 | reverse complement strand
CCGTAGGGGAACCTGCGGTTGGATCACCTCCTTACCATTGAAGTGTTTTTGTGAAGTGCTCACACAGATTGTCTGATAGAAAGTAGAGCAATGGCTTTACGTGGGAGACTTATTCGAGAGGATAAGACTTACACGAAAATAGCAAAACGGTGTTTTGCAATTGAATTTTCGTGTCCCCTTCGTCTAGAGGCCTAGGACACCGCCCTTTCACGGCGGTAACAGGGGTTCGAATCCCCTAGGGGACGCCAATTGCGCCGATATCGAGTGAAAGACGATGTCCCCAATAATGATTAAGCCAATTATATTGTAGTTGGTTTAACAATTATGCTCTTTAACAATCTGGAACAAGCTGAAAATTGAAAACAACGCACATTGTTTATCGCTTAAACAATGTGAG
>NZ_JAXADV010000083.1:0-420 GCF_033901115.1 Providencia sp. CIM-Carb-044 | reverse complement strand
CGTTTCAAAGGCGTGAGCATGTTTACCGATGAAAGCATGATGCCACCGAACCTCAGAGGGTATGCCCCTCAAATTACCGGGGTTGCCGCCTCAAACGCAACGGTCACCTTATCACAAAATGGCCGTATCATCAGTCAAGTGAAAGTGCCGGCGGGCCCTTTTGTGATTAAGGATTTAAGTCAATCCATCATGGGCACCATTGATGTGACCGTGGCAGAGGATAACGGTAAAGAAACGAAATTCCAGTTTACGACAACCAATATTCCGTTTTTAACCCGTAAAGGGCAAGCGCGCTACACCTTGAATTTAGGTCAGCTATCCCCGAAAAATGGCACCCATGCTAACGACAATTTTATGACTGTCGAAAGCTCTGTTGGGGTGTTTAACCATACCTCTGTTTTTGGCGGAATCGTGGCAACA
>NZ_JAXADV010000082.1:0-433 GCF_033901115.1 Providencia sp. CIM-Carb-044 | reverse complement strand
CACGGCTTGCGCATGAGTTAAATAGTTGTTAAGTCCCAAATAACACGTGCTCTCGAAACTCTGTATTTAACGCACATTTCAATTGCCGCCTTTTCAAAGTGCCTTTCATTTCTACTAACTTTATCAAGTTCATGCACATTTGACGTATGCGCGAAAGATTCTCTGCCGCATGCTGATAAGTAATGCGGCTATCATCTTCTCCCATCACACAATCCAGCCACCAATGCATACTCTCTACACCCCAGTGACCACGACACAATTCGCCAAAACTAACCGGCGTCAGTTCCTTCGATGAGATGAAATAACGAATACCAAGACTTCCCGATGATTCACTATTCGACTTCTGGTAAGTTACTGCTATACATAATGTTTTTAAACCTTTCCAATCAACAGCAAAATCACCAAATTCTTGGGTAAATGGGACCGTAATGTA
>NZ_JAXADV010000081.1:0-459 GCF_033901115.1 Providencia sp. CIM-Carb-044 | reverse complement strand
CTGAGATGACGGAAATTAATCGATAATTATGTCGACCTAACCCAATTTGTCATTCTGGATAAAGGATATCGCTATGCCAACTCCATGTTATATTTCCATTGAAGGAAAAACCCAAGGCAACATCACTGCCGGTGCATTTACTGCCGATTCAGTGGGTAACATCTATGTGCAAGGTCATGAAGACCAAATGTTAGTGCAAGAGTTTTCTCACGTTGTGACTGTACCGACAGACCCACAATCCGGCCAGCCTTCAGGCCAACGTGCGCACAAGCCGTTCCGTTTCACCGTGGCGTTAAATAAAGCCGTTCCGCTGCTGTATAACGCCTTAGCGTCTGGCGAAATGCTGCCGAAAGTGGAACTCAAATGGTACCGCACATCGGTTGAAGGCAAGCAAGAGCATTTCTTCACCACCACATTAACGGATGCGACTATCGTGAATATCGATTGCCAAATGCCGCA
>NZ_JAXADV010000080.1:0-474 GCF_033901115.1 Providencia sp. CIM-Carb-044 | reverse complement strand
GGATAGAGCGCAGGGTCAGGAAATCCTTGGATATCGTTCAGGTAGCCCACGCCGCGCTTGAGCGCATAGCGCTGGGTTTCCGGTTGGAAGCTGTCGATTGAAACACGGTGCATCTGATCGGACAGGGCGTCTAAGAGCGGCGCAATACGTCTGATCTCATCGGCCGGCGATACAGGCCTCGCGTCCGGATGGCTGGCGGCCGGTCCGACATCCACGACGTCTGATCCGACTCGCAGCATTTCGATCGCCGCGGTGACAGCGCCGGCGGGGTCTAGCCGCCGGCTCTCATCGAAGAAGGAGTCCTCGGTGAGATTCAGAATGCCGAACACCGTCACCATGGCGTCGGCCTCCGCAGCGACTTCCACGATGGGGATCGGGCGAGCAAAAAGGCAGCAATTATGAGCCCCATACCTACAAAGCCCCACGCATCAAGCTTTTGCCCATGAAGCAACCAGGCAATGGCTGTAATTATGA
>NZ_JAXADV010000007.1:0-213389 GCF_033901115.1 Providencia sp. CIM-Carb-044 | reverse complement strand
TACCTATCAATTTCAATATAAACAATGAACTAACGCTGTTAGCGTGGTTTTTTGCATCATTGGCCCTCAAACCCCGAACACGTCTCTTATGCACAAGTTCATGATGTGACTTGGTTCTGTAGTCGCCAGGCCAGTGGAATTGCAGAAAGCCACCTTTTCCATGACCGTTACACACTGATCCGGAATCGACTGGCTTTGGAAAGCCGGAGGGCAGGCTGATGCGGAGCTTGTTTATTCTTCCGTTTGCTGAGCTTCAACACATTGCGGCATGCGCACTGCGTTACCCGCTCATCTCTCGACGTAGTCTTTTGTGCTGCCTTAGCGTGATGTGCGTTTTCTGCCTTTGCTGGTTCTCTCTGGCCGGGTTTGAGGAAACCTCGTTGACACAGTCAACGCTATTGGGTGTCGGCTATATTTGTGGGGCTACATCCGCTATCGGTTGGGGCTTGAAAACCTCTGAAATGTCACACAATGCTCTGCGTATTGGCTTCGGTGTTTTCGCGATCATTGTTCTCTTGCTGAACATTGCGGATAACGGGTTTATTCGTGCCGTACACCTGCTTGCGGAAGGGCAATTATATTCACAGACCAACCGAGCTTCAGTGATGATGGCGCTGCGGGATATGTTACTGATTAACGCCGCTGCCAGTCTTAGCCCGTATGTCTTTTGGATCGGGTTGATGTGGATTGAGTTTCGCAACTTCCGCCATAATGCAACCTTTCGGACACATGCGCTATTGCGTATGGTCGCCAACTACAAGCTGGTGCTTTATCAGATTTTCATTGTGGCAGGGGCATCGTTGAGCCTGCTCCTATTGACCACCTGGACAGTGTTGCCGTTCATGCTTTCGCCGCTTATGACTGTCTGGGTTGCGCTATTTGTCTTCTTATCCATCTATCGCATTGAAAACGGATCCCCTCCAGAGTTTATCTTGCACGGCATTGCCACTGTAGGGCAGGTGCGCCGATGAAACTACCCTCGTCATTCTGCGCGCGCCTGCGTGTTTTCATTCAACTCGGTAAAGCGATCTGCACGAAAGGAGTGCTGAATATCATGTTTGACTCTCAATCATTTTCACCAATGGCGGATGACGCCAACCACAATCCAATTCCTACTGCGAACGTTTGTTGGCATCCCGTGGGCACCAAGGGGGAAGGGTTACCAAGCACTCCCGGCGTGTATCGCTTCCGTGTCCCGATGGAATCCAAGCCGGAGGAAACAGTTGAATTTCTGGCGCAGTTACGCTGGCGTAAACACGGTGTGCATCACGTCTTGATGCCAACCTTTGAATACGTACTGGACGATGAATTCATCACCTTGCCAGAAGGCACCCACTGGCGTCATCGCATGCCGGGTGATCCGGAAATGTTAGGTGCTACACAATTCCCGATCGCGCCAGAAATGGCAGACGGTGCAGCGGCATGCCCGTTCTGCCACCAACACCCCGTCATTGCCGGTGAAAAAATCAAAGAAGATGACGGCGATCGGTATTACACCCACATCCCCTACAAATTTAACCGATTCTGGTTCACCTGCTGCGAGTGGATAGGCAAAGCCCCGCGCCCAAGCATATCTGCACTGAAGCACGACTGGAGCCAACGTTAAGATGAAATACGCCAACCAGTATCTGGAGAAGAGCGTGCGTCCTCACTGGGCTAACGCCACTTTCACACAAAAAGTCTATCTGACGCTCTTCATGTTGTGGTTCAAAATCATGATGGCGCGAAATGGTGCGAAGCAGCAATATCGAAAACGTGGGTTACTGTCTGTTGCACTCTGGGCCAGTGCCGTCGGGTTTGTTGTGCGGGTCATCACCACTGATGTAGACAGCTGGCATTCACTGGCCGCGTTGTTCCTGTCGTGCATGATGTTATGCCTGATTGCGTTTGCAACACTTTGGACGCTATTCACAGCATTTATTCTACTGTTCAATTACACGTTAAGCTGGTGGGCTGGCTGGGTATATCCCACCAGCCATACCGAAGCTTTCATAACTATAGCGCAGGTGGAAGACGAGAACGCTCGTGCCGCTGCGCAGGCATATATCATGGCGTTTAGCCATCGCACAGTCACCCAGGTCACTATCGCGTTATCAATGATGTTTGCGGCAGATCAGGAGGTCAATGCCCAATGAGTCACTATGCTGACCACATGATTAAACACAACCGACGTTTCGGTACGCATGATGGTGTGGAATGTAGCTTTACCACTTACCTGCCTCACCAGCCTGAGTTCGCTTCGCCTGACAGCAACGATATGACGGAAGCTGAAATTGCCGCGTGCGTTGAAGCCTGGATGAAGTGGCTGCATTGGGAGGTCTATCCCGAAGTACATTTAAAACACCACGGAAAGCGTCCTGATTTTGTTGCCACGAAAGGTCCTTTTGTACAGGTCATTGAGTGCAAAAAAGCGATCGGTTTGCCGGTACTGGAACAAGCTATGGCCTGGTTCTATCCATATCGCAATAACAAGGTAGGCCTTCCCCATCTCATCTATGTGGCCTGTAAGAAGTCGTCTGCCCGCCGAGACTTTCCATTGTTACTCATGCGTCAGTGGGGTATCGGTTTGCTGGAAGTTGAGAAGTCGCCTTCACGAAAACTGCGTTATGACGGAGTCACCGAAAAGATCAGTGAAGCCCATTACTCTCTCAGGGTTCAGCTTGAACCTCGCATGGTTCCTGGCTCTCGTCATCAAGGGAAAATCTTGCGGGCTCAGCTTCACGACGATATGCGGATCGCCGTTGCGGGCACCACAGGCACGGGACAATTTATGACCGACTGGAAACGCACCATGATCCGTATTGAAACGTTGATGGGGGATGGTAAACAAAGGCATGTTGCTGAGATTGTTGACTGGTTAAACGTCAACGGTGGCTATCACTGGGCGAGCCGGAGTAGTGCGGTCAGCGGCATAAACACGTCATTGATGCGCCAAGGCTACGAATGTGAAGCCTATGGTTTTGAAGGTCGCGGCCATCGGTGGAAATTCGTTGAAGGAGTAACCCAAAAGGTCCTGAAAACTTCGTCACCCGAATGACTCGTGATTAACTCTCTACATACGAACTAACACTATCGTTGAGGTATCTCATGACATTTTGGCTGCTCAGTATTATCACACTACTGGTGCAACTCAGTTGGATTGCCATTTCTCCAGACAGCTATCATTCCTGGGCTTATATCCCTTGGATTGCTGCTGATTTGGGCATTGTCGCCTGGTACTTTTTTCGTCCCCATTCTGCGGACGTTTAATGCTGAGCGTCCTGCGTAATTTTTGTATCCTTCATCCGACCACCTGAGAGGTTGCTCATTTGCTAACGTTCATTGCTGCATTGCTGCATTGCTGAGCATTACCTGCCTGACATTTTTGGGGCTGTCACTTATGCCTTATTTGTGCAGTCGGGCAGATGGCCTTGTCATGCGCAGGCGTGAAAAAGAGTGGTCATTTCTCTGTGGCTTAATTGCTCTGCTATCCGGCACCGGGGCCTACAAGTTGGCCGCTTACGTTTTTATGATCGGTTAGATGTTTTAAGGGGGTTACAGTGGTTTGGATTTGGGTGGGACTGGGCGCACTTTTTGGCATTATTGAGCTGTTCACATTGACTTTTTTTGGCCTATGGATGGCGCTGGCCGCGATAATTCCAGCAGCTATCACGCTGATTGCTCCTGATGTGAGTTTGCAGTGGCAGATTAGCATTTGGTGCATTGCAACGGTGTGTTGTGCGTTTTTCTGGGTGAAGTTCTCACGCAATAAGCCGAAGCGATACGTGGAAGAACCATTGATCGGCGAGGTCGGTCAATTGGCATTTGCGTTACCGGAAGGTGGGGAAAGTGTGATTTTGCTGACAAAGCCGGTTCAGGGTAACCAGCAATGGCCGTGTAAATCACAAGAGGTGCTGCCACGCGACGATCGTGTCAGAATTGTGAGTGTTGGTAGTGGTGTTGTTTTAGTCGCCGCAGTGACTGCGGAATAACGTTGATTGGATAGGAAAAAAACATGATTGGACTTATCAGTCTTGCTGTTGTTGTTGTGTTTCTCGGTATCACGCTGTACCAGTGTGTGCGCATCGTGCCTCAGGCGGACCAATGGGTGGTCGAGCGCCTGGGTAAATACCATACGACGTTAAATCCCGGACTGAACATCCTGATCCCGTTTTTGGATAACATCGCCTACCGTATGTCGGCGAAAGATCAGATGATCGAAGTGAAAGGCATTGAAGCCATCACAAAAGATAACGCCATGACGCAGGTTAATGCGATTTGTTTCATTCGCGTCGCAGATCCGAAAAAAGCTGCCTACGGGGTTGATAACTTCAACACCGCCGTGCGTAATCTGGTCATGACCACGATCCGCAACGCCGTTGGTGGGATGGAGCTCGATGAGACGCTGACCAACCGTGACGAACTGGCCGCACGTTTACGTCAGAGTATGGACGTGCAGATGGTTGATTGGGGCCTAAGCCTGCGTACTGTGGATATTCAGGATATTACACCTTCCGACTCAATGCTGAAGTCAATGGAAAAGCAAGCTGCTGCGGTTCGTGAACGCAAAGCGACCGAAGAGCTCGCGGCCGGTAATAAAAATGCTGCCATTATGGAGGCGCAAGGCAAGAAGGAAGCCATGAACCTGGATGCAGAGGCGAAGCAGCAATCGGCTGTTCGCGAAGCTACTGCGCTGGAAACGCTGGCTAATGGGCAATTCAAAGCTTCGTCGAAATTGGCTGAAGCACTCACGATTGAGGGGGGGCGCGAAGCAATGAGTTTCCAGTTAGCGAACAACTATATTGAGACTCTCTCTGTGCTGGCAACCAGCCCTAACGCGAAAGTGGTGGCTATGCCCGCTGATTTGGCGCAAAGCGTTGGTGGTCTCATCAATGCAGGTTCCCTGATGTCTGTCGGTTCTGCTGTGTCCAAATAACCTCAATCGGCCATCACTTTGGTGGCCTTATCAGAAACGAAAGCCCGAGTCTGGTTCTCAAAATCTGTAAAACGAAACACAGACTCTGGCTCTGAAAATGGCGTAACCACATGAATAAATTAATCATTTTACCTCTGGCTTTTTTTCTGGCAGGATGTTCAACCACGTTTGGGTTATCACTGGATGAACGCTACCAATCTGCCTATGAAGAGGTGGTTACGGATCCCAGTTCTGACAACATGACTCGATATATGCAGCTGAGCAAAGAAGTCGCCGAGCGTGACATGCGAAAAGCAACTGCGGCCGCTGAATCTGCAACGCGTGAAAGCGATAAAGGCTTCACTGAATATTTCAAACAATATGGAAGCGAAAGCTTCAAGCGACAAAAAAGATAAGGACTCCCATGACTACACTAACTTCAAATGAATTCAACGCTGGCGCTCTGTGGGCTGCTTATATTTTGATGTCCACGACCCGCGACACCGCCAGTGCGGCTGAAATTTTAAGCCGCATCCCAAACCTTCATTATCTGGCAACACAAACCGCTGAGAAAGAACTCGTGTCGCTACGTGAGTTTGTCCTTAACGAATTGCCTCTGGGAACAGGGCACGGCTTTATCCGCATTGCTTACGGTGCCGAAGGTATCGGTAACGAAATCATTGATCTTCCGGCGAGCGGCGATGTCGATGAGCTGGTTGCAGCGCCTGGCGATACGCTACGATGGGTGGTGTACGGAGTCAGTGCTGACGGCGCTAAGCATGCGCTTATCTCTGCCATCGATATTCCTGATATTGCTCAAAAACATGCTGCGGAATTGGCATCACAACTCCTATAGCAATTGCGCCTCACCAGGGAATGCAATACAGTTAGCCAGCACCACTATTAAATATAAAAAAAGTGTTTTACCTCGTTAGACATAACGATCACCATGCCCGGCTTCCGGGCTTTTTTTATTTTCCTTTCCCTAAGAATGTTTCTGGAAAAGCACCCCATTTTGTCCCCCTTAAAGGTTTGTCATCTGACGCACATCCGTAAAATAAAGATGGTAATTCAGTCAACCATCAATACCAGAAGGATAGTCGTATGGCACAACGTGGTGTTAACAAAGTCATCATTGTCGGGAATCTCGGCCAAGATCCCGAACTCCGTGCAATGCAAAATGGTGGCTCTGTAGCCAATATTTCAATCGCAACATCTGAAACCTGGCGTGACAAGCAGACGGGTGAGCAACGAGAAAAAACAGAGTGGCATCGCGTTGTTTTCTTTGGAAAATTAGCCGATGTTGTTGGTGAGTACCTGCACAAAGGCTCGCAAATATATATCGAAGGACAACTTTCCACGCGTAAGTGGCAAGACCAAAGCGGCACGGATCGCTACACGACTGAGATCGTAGTCAATCCGGCTTCTGGTGGCACTATGCAAATGCTCGGTTCAGCCCCTGCCAGCGGGCAGCAACAGAACCAGCAAAACCCCCGCCAGGCAAATAATCAACCGAATAATGCACCTGGCGGCCAGCAAGGAGGATGGGGTGCTCCGCAACAAAATTCGCAACAGCACAGCCAAGGCGGTTGGGGTGCGCCAAATACCGACGACCCACCATTCTAACATCCACCATCGTTCCGTTATGCAGCCTTCCGGGCTGCATTACTGTTTCTATCTCTCGGAGTCTGACATGAACGAAATACAGGCATCACTGAATGCCATTCTCAACAACGGTAGTATCGGCCAGGCACTCAGTTACGCGGGGATTGCTGTGGCAGGCTTTGCTGTTGCGTCATTGCTGTTTCGTAGTGTGATGATGGTCATGCTGGGGGCGGTTGCTACATTCTATGTATTCTTCCTGAATACCCCTGAAGCGGCACTGGATAAGGCTACCGCAGCATCTTCCCAGCTGGTTACGCAAATGGCGCAGGCCAGTGAATGTGCGGCAGGCAAGATTGAGCATATCCGTAACATTGGTGTTGTGATCCGCAATGGTGACGTTTTAACCATTGCCGGAGATTGTGGATTGTTGCCGAGATAAGGTGTTTCGACAGCGGTTAAACCGGTGGTAGCATTCTTGTGTTACCACTTTTCACTCGCAGATATCACTGATTAAGAAATAAATTCTGCCGTAAATCAGAGAGGCTAAATTGAAAGCGTTCTTCAAAAAATTAATTTCATCGTTGTCTTGGGGAAACAAAAACAATAACACGATGGATGCCAAACAGCACCGCGATACCCTGTACCACATGCGACATGGCCGCGCGCCAGTGCATACGCATCCCGCTGATATGGAAAATCAGCATGATTGACCCAAAAACAACTAAAGCCCTGAATGAACTCGCGATGGGCGCTCAACACCATGAACATACCCTCCTGGCTGAAAATAGCCATTTAATGGAGGTTTTTATCTCGGATCCCCTGGAGAGAGGCTTTACCAAGTTCTTTTGGCGTCCCGAGTTTGGAAGCGACCGAACAAGAAGGGGAACGCTTCTTGGCTTGCGTGAGTGAGGCTTGGGCAACTCGGTATAACGCGAAAGCCCAAGAAACACTGTCAAAAAAAATCGCCGATAACAGTTCGACTGAGAATGACAACCTGTATCTGCTGACAATGTTCTATGCGCTACGCGGCCTGCTGGATAACCTGCTGCCGTTCATTGACTTACACAACTACCAACAATTTGAGCCAGAAGGCGCATTGGCACTTAACGAAATCGTTAATGGATTTGAGGCTGTCACCAATGGTGTTATCACCACTGAAAAGGTGAAGACTGACGTGTTTAGTGCTGGTGTTGAAAATGCCATCATGGCGCTGAATGAGCAAAAGCACATCCTTGCCAATAAAGGGCAAGATACCCGTGGCATTGAGCAATCCATAGGGATTATCAAAGCCTCACTACGTGGAGACAGATCGAATCCAATGCCAGGCCAACGTATCAATTAGCCCCTTGGGCGTAACAAGTGGAGAAATAACGTGAAAAACGGACAGTCTACGCACTCAATGACGACTAAAAAGCTACGCCGGAAGCTGTCCGGATACGGCCTTCGTGGTCAGTTTCTGAAACAACGGGTCCGCGATATCATCGCTGGGCCTCAATCTGGTAGTGGTGGTGATCGTGAATTTGCCTTCGGCTGGTCGCGTGACCAAATGGACAGACACATGCGGCGAGCGCTGATAGGGAAGGGCTACCGCGTGAAGTTTCAAGTCGATAATGCCGAGCGTGTAATTGATAAGCAAGCAGCTTTATTACCAGCTCGTCGTCGCAGTGTTATTTCCATTAGCCGTCGTTATTTAGGTTAGCCTTTGAACCGGCACGCCCTGTGCCGGTCTTCTTTTCCTCATTCGTCCTCGCGCCCTTTGCGGATAGTCTCTGCCAATTCAATGCCAATCTCGCTTAATGTGTACGCGACTTTTAGTGAGCGTGGGTCACGGTACTTGAGCAACAGCCTTCGCTCCACCAACGTTCTACAAGATATGCGCAAATTGGGGCGTTCTACCTCACGGGAACGGCCTTTGTTAAGGATCGAGAAGATGGCTGTGAAAGGAATTGGATTGCTGTTACGCGCCCTAATTTTAAGCAATACGTACATTACGTCTTGTTGTAACGATGAGTTCCGGTGTTGCGTGGTGTTTTCCATGTTTACGCCTAATCATATACGATATGAATAAGCTATCTTTAGCCTGGCTCCATGTCATCGTTTTTAGTCCTCGTTTTGTTGGCCTTTTCGGGCGAGTGGAAATCATGTCCGTAGTAGGATCGAGCTACCCGTCTGGGTGAACATTAACAAGGTGAAAAAACATGTTTAAACGTATCCGTGGCGTACCATTTCTGGCCGGAGCCATTGCCGCATTGTGTATGACCAGTGCCTTTGCTGAAATTCCTACCAATGCGAGTGGGCGACCTGTTGCCGGAAAATCAATGGCAGAATTCCAATCCTACAAAGCCAGCTGCCCTGAGTGCTTACAGGTTGCTCAGGACATTATTAAAATGCGCACCCAGCATTGTCAGCAAGCTGGTGATGTGGATCAGACTATCTTGCAGGACCCGATTTATCCCTACCTCAACGGCATCCGCGTCATGCTTGCCAATCGTGGGGGGTACAACAGCCCCATGTACACATCCGCACGCCAGGTATTCGAAGCCAACGTTAACTGTGAAAACAGCAGCGACTGGGTTGAACGCAGTCAGAAAGTTATCGAAAACACCTTTAGTGGCCCCAAGTAACCCAGCCAGATCATCAACCCGCTAAACCAGCGGGTTTTCTACGCAAAAATTTCGTGAGCCATATCACCCACGTTATGCTATCTCAAATTATCCAGAAGGACACACCATGAAAGACCCATGCTTATTGAACCTGCGGCAGTTGTTCATACAGGATCTGCAATCGCGCTTAAACATCAACCACGCCACGGCCGCTGAGCTAGTAGCCGCAGGCTTTGTCGATGATGATGATGACTCTGAACGTATCGACCTCAACGTGGAATGGAATGCCTGGGTCCGCTGCCACCATGCTCGCCTGAAACAACCGGCATCGCAATTGCTGACACCCGAAACGCATTCCGCTATCGCTACGATGCGTGCGTTGGCTGACGAATTTCGCGAGCACTTCGAAGAGCATGGCGAACATCACCATGCCGTCATCGCCCTGTATGACCGGGCAGACAGTGATTTTGGCTATGAGAATGTCACGCACCTAATTGCGGCGCTGGATCGTCTGGTGGAGCACATCAACCAACCCGTCGATTTATCTTCTGACAGGGTCTATACCGCACAGGTCGCGGGGGCAGTTGCCGCCTATCGTCAAACCGTTATCGCCGCATTAGATGCGGTGGGTAAACCTTGGTCAGCATAATGCTCGCGTAGGTGAGTGAACTTTTTTCAACATCAGCAACCGGAGTAATTCATCATGAACATGAAGTCGATTTTGAACCAAACACTTGAGACGCTGAAAGAGAAAGGGGTCTGTGCTGACAATCTGCGAAAAGTCACGGCCCCCTCAGAGCTCATCACACAGCTGATCTCAACGCTGGCTAACCTGTCCGGTGATTACAAAGGCAGCTATTCCCCGGCTCCTGACTATCAAGGTTTGTTGCGCCAATTTAATGCCCTCCAGCAACTGAACGTCTCATTCGGCAAGCAACTGACTTTCTACCGTGAAAAAGCCAAGCAAGACAGAGACAATCCGGCTGAACTCAAGCGACTTCAAGATGAAGTTAACTCTGAGCGTGGGGCTAACGAGCAGTTGACAGCTGAAAATGAGCGCCTTCGTGCTGAACGACTGGAAGCGGATGCGGAAACGGAAAGACTCAAGGCGTTGGTGCTGACGCTGGGAGGGAACCCAGAGGCATGGGAAAGGAATGCACTATGACCGTTAATTCAGCGGCTGATCTGGCAATTACATTGAACGTCAGTGAAGCCGAAGCAACTCAGTTTGCACTCACTACTTGCCATCTTATGTTACAGCAGCCTGAATTACTGGCCGGGGATATTCTGCATTTTGCACAGCACGGAGCCTGGCTGGAGAATACAGATAAGCCCCTGCTCAAAGGTGAACCCGATACAGAAAGTGTGTTGATGGGGATGCGCGTTCTGATCTACAAATTGGGTAAGCACGAAGGTCCTAACGGTAAAGCCCGCCAGATGTACGACATGATGCGGCGGCTCGGATATTTTACTATGGCGGATTGTCTGCGTTAACAGAAGGCGATGGGGTCAAGTGACCCCATTTATTTTGTGAAGCCATAATACTTCACTTATCCTAAATAATTCGCTGTTTTGCTATTCGTCACCAGTTTGGGTCGAGGTAGTCTAATTATGACTACTTACTAAATTATAGGGATCCGACATGACCACAACTCTGAATCAGCAAGCGGCACCAAAGAAGCGTACCTTCAAAGATCTGCCAGGCTTCGACATCTCTGCAAATGACATGCTGCGTATCATCGATGCGCCTTGCATGATCATTAAGCGTGGTAACGTTCAGTTCAAAGTATTGGAAATGTTGACCCTGACCCTGGTAGGGGACAACCTGAGCGCGCTCGGTGTTGATTACAATACCGGGCAAGTGATCTCCCGTGGAGTGGTCCATAAAGCCAACGGTGATATGGTGGCCTCTGTACCTGCAACCCATATCAGCACCTTGTTCCGTAACATGAAAGGTGAAGAAACCGTGAATGTACGATGCGACCAAGACCGAAATCGCCTCATCATTCGTACCGGCAAAAATGCTTACAACATTCCTCTGTGTATGGACACAATCCCGGTTGTAGACGAGTCCGATTTGACAGCCAAGTACAGCATCACTTTCCCTGCCAATATGCTGCATCGAACCTTGCAACGTGTCATGCACTCTGCGGGTAAGAATGACGTTCGCCATTACATGAATGGGGTTTTCCTGAGTCTGGATAAAAATACCTTCAACGCCGTCGCGACCGATGGGCACCGAATGTCTGTAATGACTCAAGACGTACTGTTTACGAACGAACCACAAGAAGAGATCGTGACACCAGTAGCCCCTGCATCTCTGTCTGGGACTTCTTCTGGGGTCATCCTGCCGATCGAAGTATGTCCTATCCTCATGAAGTTGCTGGGTGCAAACCAAGGAAATTTCCGTATTGACTACAGCGAAAGTTACCTGACCTTTAACCTGGGTGATGTCACCTTGGTCTCCAATCTGATTAATGGCAGCTATCCCGATTGGCATCGTGTTGCAGGTGTTGTTAAGCACAATACAGAGAAGTTCAGCATAAATGCCTTGGTGCTCCGTGACGCATTAAGCCGTGCGCTGCCGCTCATCAATGCAGGCGCAGTCAGTAAGAATGCGAACAGTACAGGCGTATTCGTTTTCAAAAGTAATGCGCTGATGATTAAGTCCCCTAATCAAAACCTGATCGAGTGCAAGGAAGTGCTGGATATCGAAAAAGTGTCAGGGGAGCAGGAAGACAAAATTGAAATCGGCATCAACTGCGAATACCTGCTTCGCGCACTGAATAGCTTGATCTCACATTCAGACGAAGAAACAGAAATAACTGTTGCCCTGAAAGACACGGTAACAGGGTTGGAAATCGGCTTCGGCGATGACTGCTGCGACATCATCATGCCAGTCAGATTCTAACAAGTCGCACTAACTGTTTGTTTTGTTAACCAAAAGCAATCGCACGTCAATCGTGCAAAGCTGCTGGCATTTCCCACTGAAAAACAACGACAAATTGACCGCCTTTTCGAAGGGAATGGGAAACGTCAACGGTTATGATGAGAGCACTTTCTCCCGCATGGGTAACATTTATTTTTCAAAAGTTACCTCTTGCTCCACCAGCAATAAAGAAACTTGAGGATTTTACGTGGAACTGAAGCAATACCATGAAGAAGCCCTTCGCACCGAATCGGTGATCCCTAACATCAGCGGCGTGAGTGTGCCTCACCTGTATCTGTTGTTGTCAGCGGCTCACTCACTGGGTGAAATGCTGGACCAGTTTAAAAAAGGTATTTTTTACCGTAAACCGATTGACATTAATCGCTTTAAAAAAGGCCTGGCCGACCTGCAAGACCTGATCGGCACGCTTTCGCCGGAGTCCATTTCCGCTGATGAGCTGCATGACGACACCAACACCATGATGATGACTGGTTTTGACGGCAAAGCACACAATATCGGCCTCGGTTCCCTGGGTGCAATCGACTCGCGCATTCTGCATGCCTCTCTGGGTGTGTTTACTGAATCCGCAGAAATCTGCAAAGCGCTGGTGAACACGATTGAAGGACAGTCGCTGGACCTGGTTAACCTGTCTGAAGAGTTCGGCGACCTGAACTGGTATAGCCTGGGTGTTTTCCCATCGGCCTCCGGTATCCATTATGGCCGTATTCTGGAAACCAATATCGTCAAGCTGGCCGTCCGTTATCCAGAGAAGTTTGAAGCGTTCCTGGCACACGATGAGAACCGTAATCTCGTCGAAGAGCGCAAAGCGTTGGTAAACGGCATCAAGTAAGCCTTATCCATTCATGTGGGCAACGTGGGGTTGCCCGCTTTCTATGGTGAAATAATGAATACAGTTCTGAAGTGGGTTGGGGGTAAGCAAGGCGTCATGGCTCAGCTGAAGTTGGCGCTGCCAAAGGGTGCCCGTCTGATCGAACCTTTCTGTGGTTCGGGTGCAGTGATGATGAATACCGCGTATTCAAACTACGTACTGGCTGACATCAACGCCGACGTAATCAACACTTACGACACCATCCGCAACGCTGCTGAAAGCGTTATTGCTGCACTGTCTGAACTCTATGCTACGTGCCGTACTCGCGAACACTACGATGCGATCCGTAAAGAATTTAACGAACGTACAGCTGAGCCAGTCCGTATGGCCGCGATGTTCATCTACATGAACCGCCACGGGTATCGTGGTCTGTGCCGGTACAACAAGCGTAAAGGGGAGTTTAACGTACCCTGGGGCGATTACCGCAAACCCTATCTGCCAGAGAAAGAAATCCGCTACATGGCTGACCGCCTTGCAAATGTGGATCTGCTTTGCGCAGGCTATGAAGAAACGCTGAAACTGGCCGGTGAAGGTGACGTGGTCTACTGTGACCCGCCTTATGTCAATCCGGGCAAATTTACAGGTTATCACGCAAGCGGATTCTCTGAAGCCCAACAACGCGAGCTGGTGGGCATTTTGAATACTCTGCCGGAGAAAGGGGTGCATGTGGTGGCTTCCAGCCATGATGCCGAGAACATCCGCGAGATGTATGCCGGATTCGCAGTTAAAGGGTTTTCTGCCCCACGCAGTGTTTATAACGGAACGGGGGAAGGGAAAAAGGCGAATGAAATTATCGCTATCCGTCGGGCTGTATCTTCCGGCAAGACCTCAGCATGACCGTGCCGGTGTTTGAAATTCCACCGCTCAAGGATCCTCTAACTGAGCGATTCTGCGATGAAATTGCCATCATTCACCGGTATGACCCTGCTGAAGCTAGTCGCCAATACCTTGAATTTATCAAAGACAACAATGTGGTGTATTGGGTGCAATTGGCTATTCGTGACCGCATCCAGTACCTGTCAAAACAAAAATCAAAGGGCAAGCCCCTTCTGATTAAAAATCATAGTGAGGGAGCTATGCCTCTTTTTCGTCCCAAAAGTGTCGTGGTGTACCGCATCACCCGCCAGATTGACTTCAGTAACATCACAGAACAACTGAAACCCTTCATGTTTCAGCCGTGCGGCCCGCAGGATATGGCGCGCACTGGTTGGGTCAGCCCGCTGGGTGAAGAGTACGAAGAGCTTACTCACCAGGCGAATGGCCTCATTCTGCTGACTCAGCGTAACGAGAGCAAAATCATTCCTCCGGCCACGGTAAAAGAGCTCGTGCGCCAGCGTGTGACCAAGCTGGAAAAAGAGCAAAATCGTCGTCTGAAACGCACAGAAATTTCAGCGCTGAACGACCTGGTGCTAGGGGAATTGCTACCCAAAGCACTGAGTAAATACGCCAACATGAACATGTGGATTGATCCCAAATCCCGGCTGATCATAGTGGATACCACCAGCTTTAAACGCGCTGAAGACGCGGCAGCGCTCCTGCGTAAAACACTGGGCACTCTGCCTATCATACCTTTCACGTTAGAAACTCCGGTTGAGCTGAAGCTGACCGAGTGGGTTCGCTCTTCCGAGCTGCCTCCAGGCCTGGCGTTGTGCGATGAAGCGACCCTGGAAGCTATTCTGGAAGACGGTGGCGTTGTGACGACAAAACGACAAGATCTGGTTTGCGATGAGATTGCTAACCACATCGAAGCTGGCAAGTTGGTCACTAAGCTGGCGATGAGCTGGATGGAGCAACTTAATTTCGTCATCAACGACAGCTTTGTCATCTCAAGGCTGAACTTTGCTGACGCCCTCATTGAGCAAAACGATGATATTGATCGTGAAGATGAAGTGCAGAGGTTTGATGCAGACTTCGTTTTGTTTACCGGAGTCATTATGGAGCTCCTTGATCAGTTAATTGCTGCGTTCGGCGGGGAAGCTAAGTCCTCAACTGAAGCTGACGGGGGTGACAAAGAGGAAGGCGATGAAAGTGGTGAGGCGGCCGATAACAGCGAGCTGGATGACGACGAATAACGTGTAACCATACCGGGTATGAATTAGGTAATCGAAACCGAAGGTAACGTCTAATGCTTCGTTGGACTGAAGAACAGCAACGCGAATACGAACAGAGAATGGGCCGGAGCGCGAGTTCAAAATCGGTACCAAAGAAAGACGTGCAGCCTGTAACGCCCATCCAGCAAAGCCTTGAGTCTGCACCCGCAGAGTTGACAGCAAAGCTACGGACCCAAGCGCTGGGGCGGTTGCGAACGGGCACAATGAATAAAACAGAAGCACGCTACGCCGAACATCTGAAATGGCGTATGCATGCTGGTGAAGTCGCCTGGTTCAAGTTCGAATCAATCAAACTGCGCCTTGCCGACAAAACAACGTATACAGCGGACTTTTTCGTCATGCTGACCTCGGGTGATCTGGAGGTGCATGAAGTGAAAGGGCATTGGGAAGAGGACGCGAGAGTCAAGATAAAGCTTGCAGCAGAACACTATCCCTTCCGTTTTCTGGCCGTGAAATGGCTCAAAGATGAGGGAGGTTGGAATTTTGAAGACTTCTCTCCGTGGTACAACAAGGAAAATCCATGAGCGTAACTGATAGCGTGGTAAAGCAATTTTTCGAAACCTGGTTCTTATCCACGGAGCGCAAGAAGCGCAATGACGATACTTGGCAACCGCCCGTCGAGGGGCAAATGGATCCCTCCATGTATCACGTTCGCAAGGATGCGGCCTATGAAGCGTGGTTTGCCCGCAGCGATTACCCGCTGTTGAGTGCCAAAGCCATGACTTTGCCGGAAGAGATGTATCGATATTTGCAGAATGTCCGCAAAGCGCGTGAAGCCGAAATTAATAAAGAGCGCCCGCCTGCGGTACTGCGGGACTTGGGCGTTTCTTCACTTAGGGACCTGGCTGACTACCTGATCCGCAACGACATTGCGGACAGGCCGGTATAACAGGAATTACTCACCAAGACAGGCACGGGGGTGCGTCATGTCTTTCAAGATGATTGGATTGGCCGTATTTATTGCAGGTGTATTAGGGTTGGCCTACTTACTGTTTTTTACCGGGAAGTCGGAAAAAAAACCGGGCGGCGAAAAGGGGAGCCGGAAGCCAACGCTCGACGAGTTGTTTCCCATTGATGCCGAAACGGGTGAGCGAATTTATCAAAGGGAAGATCACGAAGGCGTGATATCCAGTGATGACGAACTGACTCCGGCCATTTACGTTGGGTACAAACGCCATAAATTTATTCTCCCGCGCGATGCCAGCAATCTGTACTCTCGCCTGATTGAGATGTTTGCCGACCAATATGCGGTTGCACCACGCGTCAGAGTGACCGACATTATTCAGGCCGAAGAAAAGGATTTTGAGAGCCAAAGTCTGGACGTCAAAAGTGCCATGCAGTTTATGTCGCGAATGAACTTTAACTTTGTTCTAAGCGATGTGCATAGCGGCGAAATTGTACTGGTCATGCTGACTGAAGAGCGACTGGCCGAATCTGAGAACAGTGCATTTCTGATTGGCCTGCTCAGCCACCTGAATATCCCGCTCTACCGCTACGAGCGCCTGGCAGATATCAGCGATAACGATCTCGCGATAGATATATCGGAGACCATCTCCGACGGTCAATTCGAATAAACCAAATGAAAGCCCGACTTGTTCGGGCTTTGTCGATTCTGAACTACTGATATCATGTATTTGTGAGATCACTTAAAGGGGGCGTGGAATGTCTCAATCCTATAGATATTGGACAGGTAACCTGTATACCGGATCCACGGTATTCATTCAGCACCAGGACGGTCATCTTTCCAAAGGTGAGGTCGTTAATGTTGCCGAACAACGGTTCATTGTTGCTGGCATTTCCTCTCCCTTTGATAAATTCACAGCAACCAGCATAGAAGGCGTTGTTGCACTACCTGATGAGTATGATGTCCGCGAACGCTATAGCATTCAGCGGCAGCGGGATTATCTGACACACCTGGATATATCGGCGCTTTCTTCTCATCAGATCAAACATCTCTATGCAGGTTTGCATCTCGCAAAGCGTGCTGGTGGAGGTGTATTGCCTGGCATGCCGATCGTTGAAACCCCGGAAGGGATATGTAGATATATACAAGAATTAAACCTAAGCACCTTGAGTGAAATTCAAGTGATGTACATGTTGGCTGGCTTAAAAATTGCCACGAAAAGTTAAAAAGAGGTTTTTATGACTACTCCTGAGCGGCCTCCTAAAAGAGCTCCGCGCCGTAAAAAAAACACGCGCAAAAAGCAAAAACACTGGTCGTACACAATTACGTCAAGGGAGTTCCTGATTGCATTTCTTTTGGTCTTGCTTGTGGCCGGGCTTTCCGTGATTTATTACTTGCGTTCGACAACCTTGATCACCACCTGGGATGTTGGCACGGTCACGCAGCCTGTTGTTCGAGCCTCAAATGAAACGGGCACTGGTTTGAAGACTGATTTCCAGACCACAAAAGGCCAATTTACTGTTCAGCTACAGATCTTCCCCAATCCGGGTCTGCCGCTTGAATTGCGCCAGTACCATCGCGGGAATTTCAAACTTTGCTATTTGATGGGTGACTACGAATATCAGTCTGGAAATGCCCTGTGCTTTGACATCCCGACAAGTGATGGCCTAACCATGAGCAGCAAATTGTAGTACCTGGAAAATTCAGTCAGCGGCACAAGCCGAAGTAAAATCGGCATTACAACCATTCCTGAGGAAGTGAAAATGAGCCAGTCACTGATAGCGCAACGCATTCATACCCAATTACCACCGAACTCGGTTGAGGGAGCTATTCAGGCGCTTGAAAATGTAGCCTTGCGATCGGGCGCGGACGTGTTAACTGTGACCATAATGCGCAACACGACCTACGCGAAGTTGGAAGAATACAGCGATGTGTTATCTCTTTCGCCAGAGCGGATCCTTCAGTCACTGGAGGGTATTCGAGGTCATGATGCACCGGCTCAGTTCTATAACGAGCAGCGTCTGCCGGAAATTTGCGATGCTTATATCTGGCCGACCGCTGAAGACTTTCGCGAGGCCCTCATGGAAGGCGGCTCTACGCCGGTATTCCTTTGCCCGAACTGCAATCAAGAGTCCGATCATGAAAGTGAATGCACCGCGCTGATCACGAATAAACGTGGTATACGCGTAAAATGTGGCTGGATCTTAAACCCGACCTCAGATACTCTACGTAACAGTATAAAAATACTCATACAAGCAGAGTTTTTGAACAACCTCCAGCTCCATCATACGTTTCGCCCCAAAGGAGTCGCTCTCCCGACGCGGGTTTGTTTCGATGAGTTCGGTGAGGATGTTGAAGACGACGTGTGTTGAGAGATAATAAGTAGTACCTCATTTTAATAGATGCCTCGTTAGGACGAGGCTTTTTTTTTGACTTTTTCCCTTCGTCAGCGGTTAGTCCCACCGGATAATAATTCTATTTCCAGTGAGGTACCCCATGACAAGTTTAGCCATCTACGAACCCAACCCCGCCACTGAATTTCAGCCGATACTTCCTCTGTATCAAGCTATAGATGGTCATCATGCCGGTATAACCCCACACGAAGGGTTTCGTCTGTTCAACGCACTTACGCAACTACTCGCAGAATACCACGATGCACGTAGCGAAATTGACTCATTGCACCTCGTCGTTATGGGTAAACGTCATAGCCAGGCATTTCGTTATTTTACTGACGGATGTAACAACTCGATAGGGACAACATTGGCCGTTGATTGTCTGTTTGATCTCCAGCGAGCCACCTGCGCATTGGATGAGTCCTTCTGGCAAAAAGTATTGGATCTCACTGGTGTACGTAATTTTATGCCAACCGCCCGGAAAGACGAGTGGTACAACACGCTTAGGCAGTGGCGCAAAGCATCTCCAGATCGACTTGCCGCCCTACGGCCTGTTGCCTTCACAGAAGAGAATGTGCTCGCCACTGCAAAAAGCCTGACCACTGAGAAAAAAGATTATTTCGCAGAAATGGTCGAAGGCGTATTCAAAAAACTGTCAGTGTTTCACAAAACTAACAAGGCTCAAGGTTTTAGTCCGAAGATGGTGATCACCAATTGCCTGCCATGCCGCGACTATAAACGCGGTTATGACAATATGGATTACCTCAGCGATCTGCGTAAAATCATCGGCCTCATGCAAGGCCGTCCTGGCGCTGAAATCGTGAATAAGTGGGCGTTGGAGCAATCCCTCAGCAGTAACGTGGGAGAATGGATATCGGTAGACGGTGGCGCGCTGACCTGTAAAGGCTTCCTTAACGGCAATGTACATATTCAGGTCTCCGAGACTGTTTGCGATGACCTCAATACGGTACTGGCTTACCGTATGCCAGGCCTCATCCCTCAATTCAAAGAGAGAGGAAAAACCAACAAGGCACCTCGAAACACGCAATACACGGGCGATTTAATTGATTACCGGATTGCGTTCCCAACCTGCACAGAATTGGCTGAAATGGCCCGAAACAACCAACACAGTGCGAAGCAATATGGTGCGGCTCCATTTACTATCGTGATGCCCCGACCATACCAATACACCGACTTGGTAAAAAAGGAACTTGATAGTATCTTCCGTATCCTTGGCGCGGTGGAGGTAAAGCCTGAAGTCTACGAGTTTGAATTCTGGCCGATGGACGCGTTTAAAGCGATCGCAATCAGTGGTACCTTGCCCGACCAAAAAACACATCAGTTCTACCCTACAACGGGGGACCTCCAGAAAGCGGCTATGGACGAATGCGACCCGCGTGAGGGTGATACTTTACTTGAACCCAGCATCGGCTTTGGTGCGCTACTTCGCAATTTGCCAGAAGGTGTTAAGGTGATCGGGGTCGAGGCAAACAATGTCGCAGCCATGTGCTCTCGCTTGCGCTGGGATACCCACCAGCAAGATTTCCTCAGTACCACGGTAACGCAACTGGGCCTATTTGAGCGTGTGTTAATGAATCCTCCATACTCCGACAATCGTTGGAAATTGCACCTACAGCATGCGCAGCAGTTTGTTAAGAGTGAAGGGCGTATTGTGGTTATCTTACCTGGAAGCGCTACTGACGAAAGTATTCAGGCGTTGATAGATCGTGAGTGTGATGTACATCAGGTCGGCCAATATGAAAATGCCTTTGAAGGAACTGGAGTGCAAGTTAGACTATTTACTATTGATTTCCATTAATATTCTCGGCCGTTAATGGGATTTGCCATAACGGCCGCACTGGTAAACCTATGAGTAAAACCGACTACGTTCTCCGAGCATTATCAAAAATTTCACACAAGCGCTGGGAGCACTACATCATTAATAGAATCTTTCACAAGTTGGATGATCCGCAGCTTGAGTTCGTTTGCCAGCAGTGCATCCGTAAGGAAGGAGAATCTGGAAAGATTTACCTTGCTGATCTGCTTTTCCCTCAACTTAAGCTGTATCTTGAGATAGACGAAGCACACCATGACAGCGATGATGCAAAAAAGGCTGACGGTATTCGTCGGTTAGATATTTTGGAAGCGACCGGATTTATTGAAAAACGCATTCCGACCAATAACCTAACCCTGGATGCCATCAATCAACTCGTTGACGAATTTATCCAGTTCGTCAGGGATAGAAAAGCCCAGCTGGAAATGCAAGGTTTGTTCCTCTCCTGGGACTATGAAGAACGCTATACTGCTCAAAAACATATTGATGCAGGTTTCCTGGAGGCGGGACCTTACGCTGTATTCAGATATCATCGTGATGCTTTACAGTGCTTTGGCTATGGAGATAAAGGCCACCATCAATCAGGAGGCTGGCGATTACCCAAAGCCGCTGTAGAAGCAATAGGGTTGACCGGGGATGTGATGGTTTGGTTTCCACGTTTATACAAGGCAGGAGAATGGGATAATTCACTTTCCATTAATGGCGATCTGATAAGGGAAGAAAGCCTTAATCCTGAGCGTAACTATAAGGAAACATGGTGTTACCGCATCGTAATGGCTCATTCGCGCGATGAACTGAATCGAACGCTATATCGATTTCTGGGGGTTTTCACCCAAGACGAGTCTGAATCAACTGAAGGCGTTAATGTTTTCAAGCGGGTAGATACACGCGTGAAGGTTTTTTCAGGGCAAAAATAGCACCGCGTTTTGTCGCCCATTTTACTTCGTCACAGGTTCACCTCATCTTAAAATGACGTCACACATAGGCAGGCATGTGGGTTCCAATGCCTGCCTTTTTTTATCTGCTGTTCATTTTTCTTCAGGACAATAGCGTGACTCAGTTTGTAAATTTGCGTGGAAAGCGACTGGCTTTCTCAGCCAATGAATCAACTTGCATTCCTCCTGGTGCTTCAGGCCTTATCTACCCGCAAGGGGCAGGGTTTATCATCACCGATGAGCAGGGGGCTGAAAGACTCTTCATCGAACATGACAAAGCCACAGGTATCTCCTGGTTCTTGAAAGTTGGCCGTCGTGGCGTTCGTCGCTGGTTTGAGCCGACTAACGATGAAACGCTCTATCATTTTGGGTTAGATGTTCTCGACTATAGCGCCTCGATCATTCTTGCCGGTCGTGTCCACCAGCAGTGTAAAAAGTACCTATCAATGACAGCCTCGAAATAAATCATCCTCCATTCTGCGTTGAAATTCTGAAAGAAAAGGAGGTCATTTCGATCTCCTTTGCATTCTTTGTCAGCAGTAGTTGCATGAGACAATTAACCCATTCGAAACCATTTAGGAAGAGTCATGGGTAACTTTAAATATTGGTTAAAGCTGGTGGTATACCGCTTCACATTGAGCAACGAAGATCTGGCCCAGTGCCTGGCTGACCGTCAGAGCATGGACGAGTTTCGCCGTAAAGCCTCGGATGTGAAGCAGCGTATGAAACTGCATGAACTCGCCGGGGGGCGTTGCAATGAAGATGGTGGGGAGGGAGTCCCGTTAACATTCCAGGGCGTTACTCTTAAGGCCTATCGTCCTGCCGAACGGACCGCCTTGCTCTCAACAACCTCTAACTCCAACGTTGTTGACCTCAATACCCGCCGAAAGCGCCGTGACCTCACCAATGTTATTTCCCACGCTTCGCCTCAAAAGCGTTGCGGCCAATAACCAACCTTCAAATAAGGGATGTCCAATGTCCAAAATGCGACACGCGAAAGTTAGCACCCGTTCGATCAAATCCATTTTCACCGAAACGTGTAAATCCTTTTTGAGCCCTTACGGTTTGCTCATGTTGATAGTCCCGACCTTTATCGGCGGAGGATTGCTTTCTTTGCTAATGCAGCGGCTTTCTATGGCCGATATCGGCTTTTTTATCCTCCAACCTGTTTTCATCACCTCGCTGGTGATGATGACCCTGACACAACAGAAAATCACGGGCAAAAGACTGCCATTTAAAAATCACATTCGGAACCTGATTGTGACTTTGTTTACTGGCCTTATTGCCACACTCTTGCTGGTATTTGTGCTTTGGTGCCTCAGCCTCTACATGCCGACAGCCAGCGCTGCCGCAAGTAATGCTCAAGTACCAGTACCGTTATCAACCCCTCCAGCCGTTCAGTCCCAGGGGTTCTTTTCATTGTTCCCAGTCTACTTCAACATGTACAGTCTGGTGACGTTCACGACCTTGCTCGTCCTGCCAATGATGATCATGTTCGTGGGGGCTGTAGTGTGTTGTGAAGGGGCGTTGTTCAGCAACTTCAAGGCCGTCGTCTTGGCCGTGTTCCGCAATGTCAGCATCATGATTGCCACTTCCATGCTATCCCTTGCCATGTTCGCACTGTGGTCGTACACGTCACTTAATAGTGACTGGCTGGTTTACACTGCGATCGTGCCCATTGCGCTAATCACTGCGGCTATCCATCGCATTGCCGTGCTGGCTTTACCCGTCGAAATGAAACCGTGAGGTTAACAATGAAAAGTTCTATCGCTATATTCATCGCGGTGCTCTCTCTGGGGTCTATTCCGGCTCAATCTGCACCTTTGCCGAAAGAATCCATAGGCGAAATTGCAGGCTCGCATGGCGCTGTACTCGCCGCAATCGCACAGTGCCGAGCCTACATTGAAAGCCCCAGTTCGCGCGGCAAAGAAATTGCCCGACAAATGCAGCGGGCGTTATCTAAAGCGCTAGGTGCTGAACAGGATTCTGATGAAAGGGCGCAGGCAATGACCGACTATATGCAGGAAACCGTTGAGAAATACACCGGCCAGCTAAAAACTCAGTTCGATGAGATCGGCGCAAGTTCAGATTTTCGTCGCGAGAAATGCGAGCAACTGATTGCCGGGAGCATTGCGCGTGCTGAACAAATAGACATCAAGCACGGGGTTAAATGATGATGTATGTGCTGATCGCGGCTGTCCTGATCTTGGTCCGTTTACTGTATGTTCAGGACAATAAAAACCGCGATTATCAATGGAAAATCACCAATGAAATGATAGTTAAGAGTGACGCTCTTAGTATCGTGATATCACCACATCACATTGGTGCGATGCCTGTATTGATCAGGGCATTGGTGAGAAGCCTTGAACACAACCGTGCTGCGGCCACGGCTTATCTACAACTTAATATTCCAATCAGCCCTGAAGCCAATGTCGCCGCATGTGAACTTCGATACGCGCAGGCCAGCGCTAAGCAAGCCCTATGTCGTGTCATCCTGTTGCTTACTGAATTGGAGAGGAAAGGGCAAATAGTTCGTCGGCTGGTGGACGATTTTCGAGCAACGGATTTGGATGCCGATGATGTCTTTACCGCTTTGGATGAACGCTACCCCTCTGATGAGCAACACACACCATTCATGCGTTTAAGCGATGTAATCCCAGGGCACTGGAACATAGGCGGTCAGCAATGAATAAGTTTCGCATTACCCATACATACGCCACCCGAAAAGATGATTTTTACGCAATAGAAACCATGATGAACTTGCACCAGGTGGATCTGGCTGTTGCTTACCTTCAGTTCATGCACTTCAACCTGCCGACCTTCAATTTCCTCAATGACGGGTTATGTGAATTGGATGTCATCGTGTTAATGCACCGTATATACGGCGCAAATATCATTACTGACCGCACTGCAATCAAGGCAGAGGTTGATCTCTATGTGAACTGGGAACATCAGTTAAGTCGCATTCATAAGACACTTCCTGAGTTACACGAGATAGCAAGGCCCGGCGTAAATGAAGGTATCCTGTTCCACCTGTGGGAAATGGGTAATCGGATCTTGCCGATGCTTAAGCAAACCAACCAGGCCTTGTACGATGAAGCCCTTCTTCAACTGCCACGTATTGATAGAGTGCTCAAAGGAACCTCTGTTGACCCCGCATGGGGCTGGGAATCTTTCGATGGCGAACGATGTGATGGTAATCTATATACCAAGCAGTCAACCCCTGACTTCCTTGTGAGGCTTTTTTGATGAATCGCCTAAGTGAGTTACCAAAAGGCGCTTTTTGGCCGCACTTGCTTGATGCTATTCGGCGCGATGTCTATGCCCAATTTGGTGGTGTTCTGGCCGTCCGGCAAGATGAAGTCAAGCGCGGCGTATCAACACCAGAGCTGGCTGCTACGCTGTTGAACGAGTACGCTTCCGGCCTTTGTATGTCTCTCGACATTGTCGGTGTGGAGCACGATTTACCACGAATGATGGCCGAGGCGGTCCGCAGTATCGACCCTAACTTCATGCTCAACACTACTCGCCGCTGGAAAGGTGCATCGATTATTTATACGGAACAGAAATGAACATTAAAAAATTGTTTGCCGTTAAAAAACCTTGCGCAAATTGTCCGTTCAGAACGACGGGAGGGATCCCGTTGACAGAGGGCCGTCTGGATGACATTAAGCGCACATTGCTTTCTTCTGATCAGGAGGTTTTTTTCTGCCACAAGACAACCTACCAGGGCGGTGCTGAAGACAGAGAGGAAGGGCAGTATCAGTCTTCAGGCCGTGAATCCTATTGTATGGGAGCAATGGCTTGGCTGTATGCAAATAACCAATTAAATCTTACAACCCGATTAGGTCTCCTTCTAGGCAACGTTGCCATTGACGAACTGGAAGTCGCCACAAAGGTCATTAATACCACTGCCCCATAAAAACTACCCTGTTGTGTAGGTTAAACCTGTAAGAATTGGCTATATGCTTTGAGCGTCCTAGCCAAAACAACCATCTCACAGGTTTAACGATGAATTTCTTACATCATGCATCTTCCGCACCGCTATGTAACAGCACTCAGCACGTCTTAGATAAACTAAACATGCATCACAGGGTTGTTCAAATGAGCGATTCCGATGGTGTAATGTCTCTATTCAGTGAACATCCCATTTCTAACAATGTCATCTATCACTCCCTGGGGGAGTGCTCAGACCCAGAGGCTGCATTTTTAAAACTCACGACTCAATTTCTTGAGCTTGAGCAGGCAGGAAAAACTGTTCTGAGCCTAATTCACTCAGACAATCTACCAGCAGTAGCCGCAGCGCTGAATGCCGGACTCAGTCCCAGTGGATTGATAGCGTTTAAAGATCCCAGGGGCGCTGATATCGATATTGTTGAACTGCATTATTCCAGCGCTAAATCTGGTCACGAATCCTTCACTCCATTCCCGCAAGAAGGCCTTACCGATGGCGTGGTAACGCTACGCATTTCAGCCCGACCCGATGGGCATCGTATGTTCCAAGACCACTACGACTCTGTCACTCGTTTTTGGTCTATCTATCCTGACATCCCATTCTCTCAGTTTGATAAAGACTGCCGTCTGGCAGGCCTATATTGGCTACTGGGGGAAAAAATGATGCTGTCTATTTTCGAAAATGAGACACAAGAATTAATTGGTCGGATCAGCCTTCGGCCTGTAGTGCCACCCAAGGTTGGTGATGTTGGCTACGGCGTTTTTTCAGGGTTCAGAGGAAAGGGGTATGCATCTCAGGCCCTGAAATTGCTTTCTGAGTGGCTGATGACTGATGGAGGATTTAATCGCCTTGAATTAGGAGTTAAACCCGAAAATGTGGCCTCCAAAAAAGTCGCGCTCAAGGCAGGCTATGTACATGAAGGAGTCAGTAAACACAGACTAATTAATCAAGATGGCACTTTCAGTGACCAACTAAGTTACGTCAAAACCAAACTCTGAAACACCAACCTTTCAACATAAGAGAATACCATGAAAGAAGATTTCCTTAGCTATATTGCATCGCGTGTAGATGGTGAGTGCGTTGTCAGGGCAAAACGGCTACCAGATAACGTCAGTGCTTTTCGACGTAGAAAAATTAAAGGCATTTTACGTCCAAACTCACTCATAGACCTCCAGCAAATAGTGATAGGTGCAAGTGAGTTTCCTAACACCCGGCTGCATCCTGTCAGCATTGGGTACAACTGGGGCCTGGGCTCTAGGGAGGATGTTGCGGACGGTAGCTACCTTGTTGAGTTACAAAAATTAAATGCAGTACGGAAAATTGATACAGACCAAGGCTGGGCAATTATTGAGCCTGGCGTGACCCAAGGCGAACTGTCTGAGCTGTTAATCGGCACCCAAAAAATGTTGAACATTACAGCATCTTCCGCTCACTCCAGCTTCCTCGGCAATGCCTTGGACAGAGGGGTGGGACTTCGTCATCAACGAACTGAAGACCTTGTCGGCATTGAAGTCCTGTTGCCGACGGGAAAAATCATCCGTGTTGGCTGGTGGCCCGGAAGTGTTGAAACGCCTATATACCCGCATGGTGTAGGCCCCTCATTAGTGCAGTTTTTTACGCAATCTAGTTTTGGTGTTGTTACGGCAGGGGTAATAAAACTACATACCCGCCCTGAAAGTACACATGTAGTCCGATTTAACTTCAGCCGAAAGTTGCTTTCACCAGCAATACAAACATTGAAGAAATGGGTGGCTAACGGCCTGAGTAGCGGCGTATTGAAGATCTATGACACCACGGCCAACTCAACCTATGGCGGTAGTGACGGATTATATACCGTTCACTTGTGTGTGGACGGTCTATCTGACGATGTCTCGCAACGAATCGGTTTGATTAAAAAATTGTGCGAATCTTCGCAGGTATTTACAAATGTGACATCGAATTCGGTAACTGAAGGTAATTATCCTGGGCCTGATGTGATCGCTAATTTGGTTGAAGCTGCCCATGTTGGCGATTCATCCCTAAATGACACTCTGCTTAGAAAAACGCTGGGAGCTAGACACGACAAAGTTGATACAGGTGGCACTGGCTGGATCTTTTTCCTTCCGTTGATTCCTTTCACTGCTGATGCGCTGGAAATGGCCTATCAGCTAATTGATGAAGTTCACAACGAAACCGGAGTTCTTTGCGGGGCTACGATCAACGCCCTTAGTGGTGATGTCATAGACCTGGTTGTCTCAATCGCTTTTAAGAAAAGCGAAAAAGAGTCGGCAGATTCATTGACCGCTTTAAGTAAATTACATGAAAAATTTACGGCGCAAGGATTTATCCCTTACCGGCTAGGTGTTGAACATGCCAAGTGGGCGGATCCAATTACTCCTGGTGTGGGTGAAAGAAGCTTTGTTCGTGAATTAAAGCAATTCATTGACCCCAATAACATTATCAGTAATGACAGATATTTATAGGTGATCGCAATGCACGCAATCTCATTCGAATCATTGTTACTTAATGCAAAAAAGCTGGCAAAGGAAGTTTCAGCTGAAGGTGGTGTACTTGAAGAACAGCGCCGACTACCTCCCCATATTGTTAACAAACTCAGGGAGATTGGCGTATTCAGGATGAATTTCCCATTAGGATGGGGAGGGCTGGAATTAACCTCACCTCAGCAAACCCAGGTTATCGAGCAACTGGCTATTGGTGATGCTGCTGTGGCTTGGTGTGCAATGATCGGCAGTGACTCAGGTATTTACTCAGGCTTTATAGATGAGCCTGTGGCGCGTGATATGTTCACCGTTGACTCGATTACGGCAGGCTGGATACATCCTCAAGGTAAAGCAGAGATAGTGCCTGGTGGATATCGTGTTTCCGGCCGCTGGCGGTTTGGCAGTGGCTTAAGTCATTGCGATATACTCAGCGCAGGGTGTTTCGTTTATCAGGATGGTAATCAGGTCGTTGATCGCCACGGAGCGCCAATTTGGCGGGTTATGATGGCAAAACCTGATGAGTACGAATTACACGATAACTGGCACACGACTGGTCTTGCCGGAAGTGGAAGTCGTGATTATGGTGCCAATAACATGTTCGTTCCCTACGAGCACAGTTTTAGTTTCAATGAGCCTTATCGCAAAGGGCCTTTACACGATGTTCCTGATGCTATCCTGCGCAACATGGCAGGAATACCACTCGGGATGGCGCGTGCTGCTCTGGACTATGCGATCAGCCTTGCTGAGCACAAATACGACCGCTCACTGTCGGTTTCGTGGAAAAAAAGTCCACGAGTGCAGGCGGTTCTTGCACGGTGTGAAATTGAGCTCTATAGCGCACGATGTGCCGTTTATTCATCACTGAATGAGCAATGGGATGGCCTTGTAGGTAAAGAGCCGCTGAGCAACGCTCACCGCATTACAGTTGCCCTGGCAAGGCAACAAGCATTCAAGGTTTCCCGTCAAATCATCTCAACCATTTATGACTTGGTGGGCGGTGCTTCGATATATAAAAACGAAACACCGATGGATAAATGGTTGCGCGACAGTTACACCATGAATCAGCACGCTGTTGCCAGTGAGTCTATTGTTCAGCAGTGTGGACAATTTCTACTAAACAACCATTCAAACAACCTGTTCATTTGATGTTTATTGGCTGGGTCATCCCCAGCCTTTAACGTGAGGCAAAAATGGTAACGGCAACTGTATCAAGCATGAGAGCTCTAAACTCTTACATCTATCGTGTAGTGATTCGACTTGAATCTGAACTAAATTATCAGCCCGGTCAATATGTTCAGGTTATTCTAAATTGCGGCCGATCTGGGTATTTTTCGATAGCTTCTCCCGAAAACTCAGGTGAGGTGATCGAGTTACATATCGCCGACACAAGGAAGCATGATAGTTTTCTCAAAAAACTAAAGGTCGGTGATGACGTTGTTGTTGCCGGGCCTATGGGGAACGCCTGGCTTCGTTCAGACAGCGGTAGGCCTGTCATCGTTCTGGCCTTTGGTTCTGGTTATTCTTATGCTCGCTCTATTTTACTCACTGAAGCAAATAAAGATTCGGAACGAAAGATAAGTTTTTACTGGGGTGTTCAGAATGAAAATGATTTTTATGAAAGAGATATTCTGGAGTCTCTACCTACGCGATTTACAGTGAATTTTCACCTGTTGAATCAAGCGCCAGGCTTCCCGGACATTATGAGTGCTTTGCTTGTGAAGTTATCAAATGCACATGCTTGCCTGGTGGATTACGATGTGTATTTGGTTGGTAAGCGGGATTACTGCTTGTTTGTTAGGGGCGAGATTTGTGAAAAACTCAGCGCGCTGCCCGAGCGGGTGTATGGTGACTCTTTCTGAAGCTATTTCTCCACTTAAAAATAGCCAGAAGTCTTTTTTAACGTAGTTATGGCTTGTCTCATATTGCTAGAATTCAATTTGGTTAGGATATTCTTAACGTGAAATTTTATAGTGTTCTCAGAAATTGATAGAGTCTGAGCGATCTCTTTGTAGGTTTTTCCATGTCCGGACAGTTGCAGCACCTGTAGTTCCCTGCTGCTAAGGATGTGTTGTTCTATTTCAGCCACTTCATTTTTTTTGGTTAACATCATCTCATGTAGGGTTATGATTTTTCTATATATATTATCATTTATTGGATGATGAGGTCGCTGGAGTTCGCTGGATGAATTGTCATTCCAAACACTAAAGGCCACTACGTTATCCATGTGGTCATGCAAAGGTATTGTGTATCCATTCAGTACACCAGGAATGGCATGGTCGGATATCTGAATATTTCTGACATCCTGATATGGTTTGCTACCAGCATCAGCCCAGTGAAAAGGCTGTATACTTTTTTTAGCACATGTCATGATAGGGTCTATGTGATGATATGATAGTTTTTCGTATCTAACCTGCCAGTGTGGTGGAAAGTTCGAGACGATTACGGAACCACCTTTTTTGCTTTTAGGCTGGACCGCATAGGAGAAGCCTTTGCATCCTAGCGCATCTGAAACCTTCAAAATTTGTTCAATAATATCAACGTCATCCAAGCTAAATAACCGTTTCACCGTAACCTCAGAGTACACAGCTATGACTACTCTTAGGATACCCGTCGTTCATTCAAAAATCATCATGATCTATGATAATGAAAGAATTCGTTACTTCTGAAAATTGATTTTTTTAGAATATTCAATTCTAATAAAATGTTCCTAAAAATATTTTGTTAGGTTAAAGTTCCGCGAGAATTTCAATTATGAATAAAAATAAATTTCAACTATGTGACATTTCAGACCAGATCCTATTGTCATTAAATGCAAAACCTCCGCGTAGAATCAGTCTAACCCAACAAGTTGAAAATCGTCTAAAATGCGCCTTAATTCTGGGGTTTCTTGCTCCAGGCCAAAAGATGATCACCAAGGAAATTGCAGAATCTTTAAACATGAGCATTACTCCTGTAAGAGAAGCACTGGTAAGGCTTTCTTCGTATGGAGCGTTACATGTTTCACCTTCCCACGCTTTTTTGGTTCCGGATATTCATCCTGATCGACTTATTGAATTGATGGGCATACGGAAGATGCTAGAACTACCCGCCATCACTCGTTCAATAAATATCATGTCTGACGAAGCGCTTAATTCACTGGTGGAATTGACGCTCGAACTCGAAGCGGCACACTTGTCGGGGGACATTAAAACCGCCGTTCAATTGCATTGGGCGTTGAGACTGCGGATGTTTACGCTTTCTGATTCCCCTGAGCTTATGGCGTTGATTACACAGCTTTGGGTAAGTGTGGGGCCTAGCTTCCACTTCCTCTATGAAACAACTTCCTTAGAGGAATGGCCTAAATATTATTATCCTTTGCGCGATGCTCTTATCAACAGAAATGCAGATCTTATAATTAAGATATTTACGAACTCCATCGACAGTGGTATGAAATTGTATATGGATATTCACGGGGAAGGTTGAGGTGATGCGGTTACTTGAATTCATTCATTACATGTACCGCAACCAAAAAAATAAGCTGCTCATCGCAATATTTATAATCGCCTTAATCATAGTCCGACTTGTTAGTCTGGGTGTTGATGCTACGACATTGCTTGGCTTCATACTTGGCCTTGCCTTTTTAATGTTAATGGGCAGGCAAAAGGCCGTAAGGACAATCGTTATATTGGTTGGTATGCCTTGTATTTTACTCGCTACCATCGCAGGCTATCACCCCCCAGAAGGATATCAGAGCAGCATTTCAGGCTTTGTCGCGGGTGGGTTTATCATGCTTCTGTATCGCGAGTATATTCTTTACCGGAATACCATCACAAAATAGCAACTAGACAATCATTCGCACCTGAATAATAATACTGTATATATTTACAGTTATTCAAAAGGTGGCGTTATGCAATTTTCATTATGTGAATTACCAGCGGGGATAAAACTGCCTTTTTTCGAGGCGCTCATTCCCGCAGGCTTTCCCTCCCCAGCCGCTGATTACGCCAAAAAAAACATAGACTTAAACGAATTATTAATAACACACCCGGCGGGAACCTATTTTTTGAGGGTATCAGGTACATCAATGATCGACGCCAATATTAGCGATGGTGACATTGTTATCGTAGACAGTAGCCTACAGGCGCATGACGGAAACATTATCATCGCTTCCATAGATGGCGAATTTACTATCAAAAAACTCCAAAAAACGCCGTATCCAGCACTTATCCCGATGAACCCAAGTTTTTCTCCAATTCCTATAGCTGATTGGGCTGAGTTCACCGTCTTTGGGGTTGTGACCTACGTTATTCACAAAACGTTATGATGTTTGCTCACTGCGACATTAACAGTTTTTATTGTTCGTGCGAGTCTGCTTTTAACCCGCGCCTCCAGGGCTTACCTATTGTTGTTCTGGCAAATAATGACCATATCGTAATCTCACGTTCAAAGGAGGCAAAGGCGCTGGGTATTAAAATGGGGGCTCTGTACTTTGAAAATGCAAATTTCTTTAAAAAAAACAATGTTCAAGTCTTCTCTTCAAATTACACCTTGTACCAGGATGTATCAGACAGAACTATGTCTGTGTTATCCACTTTTGCAGATGTCATGGAAGTATACTCAATAGACGAGGCCTTTCTGATCGTGCCAGAAAGTAAAAGGTTAGGGGGGTACGAGGAATTTGGCCGGGCCATCCAAAAAGACATTTTGCAAATTGCACATGTTCCTATTGGCGTTGGTTTTGGTCCGACAAAAACACTCGCCAAGCTGGCTAATCATGCGGCAAAGCGCTGGAGCAAAACCGGGGGCGTAGTCGAATTAAGCCAAAAAACCAGACAAAGAAAATTGATGTCATTATTACCGGTTGATGAGATTTGGGGGGTGGGTCGTCGCATTTCTGCCAAGCTGCGTATGATGGGCATTAATACCGCGTTAGAGTTGGCTGATGCTAATATCGCTACGATCCGAAAAACCTTCGGCGTTGTCGTTGAAAGGACGGTTCGTGAGCTCAACGGTGAGTCCTGTATTGAAATAGAAGAAGTGCGAAAAGTTAAAGAGCAAATTATTTCCTCGAAATCTTTTGGCAAAAAAGTTCAATGCTATGACGAAATGCACCAGGCAATTTGTTCCTATGCAGAGAGAGCGAGTGAGAAATTGAGGGCTGAAAAGCAACTGTGTGGCGTCGTCAGTGTATTCCTTGGCACAAGCCATTATTCGCCAGGCCCTTTGTATAGCAATCGGGCTACTGAGCGTCTGGTGTACGCTAGCGCAGACACAAGAGATATCATTAATGCCGCAGTTAAAGCTCTGGGGGCAATTTGGAGGGAAGGGTATCAATACCACCGAGCAGGCGTGATGCTGTCTGATTTTTCCGGTTCAAATGTTACTCAGTTCGACCTTTTTTCCACCGCCAAACCTTTTAAAAGAAGTGAAGAGTTGATGGCTCTATTGGATAACATGAATCGATCTGGAAAATTCAATATTGGCTTTGCTGGAAAAGGATGTGACCCATCCTGGGGAATGACGCGCGGCATGCTGTCTCCGGAATATACAACAAACGTCAATGACCTCCCGATTGCGAAGGTGCGTTGATCGTCAGGAAGGCATTGAAAAGGGTGCTTGCATCACCGAACATGGCAAAAGAAAGAGAAATGTGGGGGAGATAACTCCCCCACAAGACTACTCGTTACAGGAAAGAGTAGCTTGAACCACTGTATTTCCGCTGCTTACACTCAAAGAGCAAAGCCTATCTCGCATTAGCAGAGAGAAACACAAAACCGTAATACATACGGCAATCAGCCTAATAAGGGCAAACTTGGTCATTCCTCTTGACTCCTTTTGTTAAAGGAGGCAGAATCAAATTGCTACGTTTGGAGACTGCCTCGAATTATTGTCATATATAATTCGGGGCTTTCGTCTTTTTGGAACTTGCAAATGCTCGAACCAAAATGATTCAAGCACCCAAATCCATAATAACAGACTTTTACTTCCCACAAACATCTGATCTCATTAATCATCAGTATGACGAATGACCTCACCATCTGCATCTTCACCAGACGGGATATATAAATTTGGAATAATAAAACGGCGGTCCAGTTCTGGCTCTATCTCTGGCGCTTTACTTGTGGTTGCAATGACTATATTTGCAGGTAACAATGGATGCTTTTGAGATATGTATTCCTTTGCGTAACCGACGACTGCGGGATGGTAATCTAAACCAAATCCAGAGAAATTATCAGCCAAAAAATTTGCCCACGGCTTGCCTAAGCCTGGTAATTCTTTGGATTGATTGGAAGTAAATCTGCTAGTGCCTTTTAGGAGGGAATAAACAAAAGCAGCTGGTAAAGCAAACGAACCAACTGAGTGTTCCGGGTCTCCTCCATTAGCACTTGAAGTAAGGCTTACGTCGTATAGTAATATGTTGCTTCCCCATGAGTGGTGTACTATCCTGCCCAATTGATTGAAGTCAAAAGCTGAGTATCCTGTAGGTTCTTGTCTTTCATTTAAATACATTTTTTTTGCTTCGTAGTAAATTACCCCCTCGATGGTCACCTCATTAGATAAGATTACTTTAATAAAAAAAAGTACGTCCCCTGAAGCTGTCTCAGCCTTGCCTTTTTGCTTATATGACTCCCAAACAGTAGATTGGTTTTGCGATTTCCATTTCAATTGCTTCCCTAAGCTACCAATGGCATTCAATGCGTTCGTTGTTATCTGATTTTCATCCCAAGAACCATTTTTATCGGTTCGTAGTGCATTAGCTAAGACATCCTTAATAGATTTATCAGCTTCAATGATCCAGTCGTTTTTGTTTAATTCCGTCATTTAATATCCATATAAAAGTAGGTTAAAAGTGTAAGCTCATTGCTGTGCTTTGCTGTCTAGCGTTGCGTAATAGCCCGCGCCAGGCAGTGTCTCGGAAAGCTTGCGGTAATGAGCTAATCTCTCACGGAAATATTCTCTCAGGTGCTCTGGCTGCTCCTGTTCAACTTGAACATCAAGCACTTGCTTATTTAGTCGCTCTTTATAAGCAACGGCTGAAGCAGCAAGGTCAACATTAACCTTGTCCATTTCTTCTTTAGATAATTCCGCTAAGTTGTGTCCCATGTCGTGCCTTTAATTTAACGTCTAATCCATCGATCATAATATGGTTAAAGTATAAGTCTATGCACATTGAAAGATAACAAGATGCGTTGGCTCTCATTTTCATCTTTCAATTCCATTTCTGACACTTTGAGGTTCGAAATCTCCTCAGGAAACCCAATTGTTAAAATTGTTAACGCGATACATATAATGAGGATTATGTTAAATAAGCCATTGATTTATAAAGGCATTTCGCGATTATAATTTTATGCGTTCCTGCCCTACTCGTCTACTTGCAGGTTAATGCAAAATTACACAATGTTGAGTCACTTCAAAAAAAAGAGAGCAAACGCTCTCTTCTTTTCTTATTATCGAGTAGATATCAGATTAGTTAAACCACTCTGGATTCCTGGCTTTATCCATCACAAAAATCTGTTCAGTGCTCTGCATGACATCGTTCGGTGTCAGCATTAACTCATCGTGGCGCACGATAAATGGCCGAAGTCTCACTAGGCCATTTTTCTGGCTATAGATATTCATGACTGCGTGCATGCGTTCGCCGGGTGAAATCAAAGTGAGCCATTGGCGATAAGCGCCAGTGTTTTTGATGTAATTCACTAACGCAAAGCTGAGCGCGCCAGCATGCTTTTGCGATAATGCTTTTTTCCTACTTTTTTTAATGAGCTGAGCTATTGCCTCCACATGAGCCCCAATGGGCACATCAAGGTTTGTGCGCGCTGAATCAAAGTCCCGCTGTCCAATGGTCACCAAATGCACCTGATCATCTCGGTAGTCCCGCAGATAAAAAACATGGGAGGTAAACGGTGTTGAGTGAATGTGGTCTCCCAACTGCCAGCCAAATGCATTTAAGTTCGCGGCGGAAATCTGTTTATCAATTATTGCAGTCATTCTGAGCTCCTTCTGTACGTTAATACAGAAATGGTAAGCCCGCCCAGTCGCCTGACGAAATCACTTAACCGAGATCATGCGTAATAATTCAAGAAACAATGTCTGGCTTTTGAAATGCCCAATTAGCCAAGAAAGGCATTTATCCAAAGAGGATAAACCAATTTTGTCACAAAGGTTGGATGAAACGGCTAGTTTTATCGGCGCTTTTCAGTTGTGCGCACCATCGAGTGATTTGTTAAATTCTGGTTAATTTGTGCCCACATTGCACATAGGTCATTCATGCTGCATAAACGCGACCCACGGTGGTAAAAATGCAAATTATACTGAGCAAATATATACTTGCTGTAAGCAATGGAAAAATCGTGACAATTTTATCACGCATTTTCGCTTCAAATGTTCATTCGTGGTTTATGCATTTTTTGACCAAAAAAAGACTTCCATCTAATTCTGAAGAATGTATGATTTAAATCAATGCAAACGAATGTGAAGCATTGTATGTCTGGGTGGGGATCCAGTGTGGGGGGTGACTTTTAACGAGTCACCCCCTTTTTTACGGCTTAAACCTCACTCATATTCCATTAGTTTTTATGCATAAATATGCAATTACTAACACGCTGTTAATTGTACCGAAAAGGACAACAAAACAGGGTGCTTTTCCGTTGACCCTTATTTGGCAAAATCTATACCCTACAGGGAAAAGGTAAGGATTTGATTGACTGGAAAAACAATGAGCGAGAGCAACGAAGCAAAAAGTTACAAGCACATACAATTAATGCAGCGCATTACGAAAATGTCCACGGCTGAAGATTGGGAAAGTGCCCGTACTGAATGGTCATTACAGCAAGTTTTTCGGGCGCAGATAGCTGACCAGTGCTTGTGCGGCCATCAGCCAATCATAAAAATCTGCGTTATCAAAAATAAAACGAACAACAAGGCTGCAAGAGTTGGGAACTGCTGCGTCAATAAATTCATGGCTCTGGGTTCGGATGGCATTTTCAATGCAATTGATCGGATATCAAAAGACGGTACGAAAGCAGCCAGTCGAAAATTGCTTGAAATGGCATTGGCTCAATCCGTGATTACCCCCTGGGAATTTGAGTTTTACCTGAGCAACATCGACAAGCGGAAGCTAACGCAGAAACAACGGAAAACGCGTGAGTCTATCAATGCCAAATTAGCAGACATGGGTGAAGAAAGTCGTGCGCTGGTCTACGGTGCAAGTCACATCCAAACCGCATTCAATCAGAATGTCATCAACCAGTGGGAAAAGGACTTCGCATTGCGGACCTTTCCTATGAAAAAATTAACGGTCAAACAGCACGCGATACGAGCTAACATCCAAACCAAAATGATGCAGGCCGGGATTTCCAAAGCGCTACCGGAAACCACCGCAGAAGCGCAGGCCCTCGCAAAGGTTAGTGCCACCCCCTTCTGTGTCATTTCAGATCCTGAACAACTGGTAGTCAAATTGGCCGAGGCACGGGAAAAGGGCTATATCTCCGCCTGGGAAAAAGACATTTTTGAACGCAAGCATAACACTAAGGGATTCAGCACAATCGCTGAGCGTGCGGCAATCCTGCGTGTCAGAGCGGCTATACAGCGTCTGTTGAATGAGGGCTAATCCGTGAGCCCACATCACCTAACCATTCCACCAGCCCGACCTTCATTAACCGAGATTGCCCAGAAGGCAAGAATTATACTCGACGGGTTACTAGCACACTGCAATGTTTCCTCAACCAAGGGAACCTGTCTATATGCCAGTTTGATGCTGGCCGCAATGTTAACCCGAGGCGGCTATCCGACACGGATCCGTGGAGGTGATGGGTACGCTGACGGAGGGTTATACACATCATCATCTCAGCACGGCCATTATTGGTGTGAAGCAACTGCGGATAATGCTGACTTTATTGTTGACCTGACTGCGGATCAGTTTGGATTTGAGGTCGTGGTTATAAAGCGAGCAAATGCAACTGATTGGCCGAGATACATCCCCGGCTGCCAGGCAACCGTTGACCTGCACGTTAGCTTAAATCTAGAGGGCTAATCCAATGATGCCTTTGAAATTTAAATCAAGCTTTTTGATCGCCATTTTATCCACAAATTCTGTACATAACCCTGTGCAAAATAGGTCACAAAATTTCGATAGTGACTTGCCCTCGGTTAAAATATCAGCACTGTAGTAATCAAATAGGACCTCAACATGACTCAAGAGAACATCGCGTGGTCGATTACTGACGAACTCAAGCTTGTGAAGGGGCTGAAGGATAACTACTCTTTTACAGCCTTATCGTCAGTCATCGGTAAGGATGTGGAAGAAATTCAACGCAAGTGTATCGCGATGGATTTGTACATTGCCACTTGTGAAAACATTGATGACCTCAGCCAGATAACCCTGGTGCCAAATCACCAGGTCGGTATTGCTTGCTTGGGTAAAACTATGTCCGGCATTTATCGCAATCTGACCGAGATGGGATGGGCTCCACAGGTATGGCGTGGAGAGCAATCACTGCGGTCGCCTGAGTGGTGGACATCACGCCCTGCTCTTGCGTTTCGTTATAACGACGATGCTGACGCGCCTGCTCGCCGAACAGTTCACTTGCTCAATAACGGTAAGCCTTGGACTCCAGAGGATGTGGGCATGATGCTGACAGCTCTGTCTCAGCGCCCCAGTAAGGATGCACTAACGCAGGTACTGATGCGCAGCATGTCTAATATTATTCAACAGCTCTCTATCATGGGTTTGGTTCGTGTCGGAACTGCTGAAGACTCAGGGGAGGCCAAGGTCTGGATGTGCGCAACTATCCAGCCACGAGTGCTGTCGAAAATGCGTTATTTTGACGTGCTACCTATGTTGCACAATGGCTGGCTCATTGATGGTTTGCAATTAACAGCCCCAACCTGGTGGTCTGACGCAACCCAGATCACCGACCTGATTCCAGGCTCCTGGCCGCTGAAAGCTTCAGTCACAGAAGCCGATACACCAGTTCGGTGTAATGAGCACATGATGGCCGCTGCAACCTTGTTGAAAGCAGTGAATGCCAAACGACAGGCTATTGATACCGCAGCACCTCAACCCCCTCCTCTGGCTGAAAAAAACGCCACCCCCGCAGCTTCGACACCACCTACATCCACTGAAAAGCGCCAGCCAGCACCTGCTCGTGAAAAAACGCGCAACGGTAAATTATGGTTCGCTGGCAACTATAAATTCCTATTCACTTTACTTGGGGAGCATCATTCGCCAGACGTGATAGCCAAAAAAATGGATCGGACAGCAGGTGCAATCAGCTCACGCATTCAACTCATCGGCCTGACACGTTACATTAAAAGTGAGATTGAAGGTGAGAAAGGAACGGTCTGTATTGTCGATGAAGTTTCCATTGACACGCTACGCAAACAACCTGACTTTGTTAAAGATCAGCTGATAGGTGCTGGCTGGAAAGAGAAAGGAAACTTCCTATACTCACCTGACTGGTGGCTCAAATACCCCCACCAGCTGGGATGATCCAACAAGAAAAGGCAACCACATGGTTGCCTTTTTATTACCGACGTGTCAGTAAAGCTCTCCTGACGTTAGCAACAACACATCACCGACGATCGGCCCTTCCAGGCAAACATGTTCCTCCAGCAAAGTGGTGGCTCGTTGATTCAAACCCAGCTCGCTGTGTTTCGCGTCTTCATTCATGAGAACACGATCATAGACCACACCATTCAACGTGATGCCCTGACTTAGCTGAGAAAACTCAGGGTACCCTTTCAGAACGCTTTGAACGAATACAGGGTCAAGAAGCCCTTGCTCATCAGCCTTGGTGACTGTGGTATCACTCTGGCCGGTTCCTGCTCGGATAATCAATGCCATTAAAACCTCTGCGTTGGTAAGAGCCTTAATTATCTCATGGCACTGTATGGAGCCAGATTTTTTTCCCCCTCGTTTCGCTCTCCTTTTCTGTGTTTTTGTCAGAATGCCCGTGTTTAAATTGGGAACTGCCTACGCTGCCCGAAAGCGTTAAACGCCAGCCGGGTATGGACCCATTTTGACTGGAGAAGAAAAATGCCTAAGCTCGACTTGTTTGATGTGCTGATGATTGGTGGTGGAGTTGCCTTACTGGCTGGTCACTACATTTGGTCAAAATTCTTTAAGAAGCCGGATGATGAGGGAAAGGATTACGCCGAACCTCCGGCTATTATGTCAGCGGCCTCTCAAGCAGAAGAGGAAAACGATCACAACAAGCACTACCATTAATCAAAAGCCCCGGCAAAACCGGGGCTCTTCGTTTCTATGAATTGTGGTTCACGGCTGCGTTCTCAGTTGCTTCAGCAAACGCAGATTTCTATTTGCGAATCCAGACAACGTGATGAGTATCATTGTCATCACAAGTAAAGCACAGTTCAGTATTCGTGATATTCCTGCGATTTCAGCCGACTCCTGATACTTCACTTCAATGCTTGGTTTGGCATCATTAACAATGCTTGGCTCAAGTCGCTGGGCCAATTCATATAATCGATATGCCAACTCGCTATCCACAAAATAATTATCCCTCAAAATGCGAACACTGAGGGCTGCGACTCGGCTCGCTTTATCCAGAAGCTTGTTAGCTTCCTTCTCGTCAGAAGTGTTCTGCGCGGCCACAGCCAGAGCCTGAACCAATGCCACGCTTATGGACATCGCACGACGAGCGTCACCCGCAGCATAGCCTGAACGTATTTCACCTTCAAAAGCGGTAACCGCATTTGTATCATTGCTCCCCTTTTCCATCGCATCCTTCAGGATAAGGCCAACCCCTGGGTATTCTGTCGTGATCGCGCTCAGTAATTCATTAACCTCACCGGCAGGAATAAGTATTTCAGTCCGTACCGAAGTGGCGCTAGGTAACGATTTTGGTTCATCATGCGTCAGGATTATTGTTGAAAAAATGACACCGGCGACAGGCGCAATGATGATGAGGTACGATGCTTCTGACTGCATTATCGCAATCCCTACCACGACAACGGCCAATGCAACTAAAAATGGAATACTATACGAAAGGTATTTTTCAATAACCCCGCCGATTGTGACAAATCCCCCTTCTATCGACGCCCCTGAACCGAGAGACAAATTAACAGGTTTATTGATCGCCATAGCATGGAGTGTATCCAGTTCAAACTGTTGCATCCAACTGAATATCCAGACGAAACCCGCAAGCAGCAACAGGATGCAACCCGTCAAAAACAATCGATTTCGCTTGTGTTGAATACGTTTTTCAGTCGAGACAATATCTGGTTCTGTCTTAACCATTCCCCCCTCCGGACACTAAACGTTAAATGAGATGGCCGAATAACTCGGCCTATGATGTAACTGCTAAATTATTCCGCCAGTTCCAAAAGCAGTTCACGGCGGTGCTTCTGCCAGGCGTCTGTACGTTCAGATAGGCGAGCGTAGTGGCCTTCGCTTTCACGTTGGATCCGTTTAATCTCGCGCGCGGCACCGCCGATGGTGTTTGAAATGTGCTCCAATGTTGACTCATCATACACCGGGCGATGTCCTTCCCGTGCAATTCGGATGGAGCTCTCGCTGACCAAGTCTGCCTGGTGTCTCGCCTGCGCATTAACGACATCGCCCACTGCCTGAACCAGCTTTGAACGGTTGTTACTTTGTGTGGCCTGATCCACCAGCAAGTGAGCGCGTTTGGCAGATGGGAGTGTTACACGCTTGATGGTTTCAAACTGGTCAAGCATGTTGAGGTTATTTCGCTGCATCATTCGGATCATGGTCAAATCCTCAAAGCATTTCTGCTGCGTCATGATGATATCTACTTTGCGTTTTTTCAGTACGGCCAGCTGGTGGTCGATATTACTGACTTCCAAAGCAAGCAAATTGTTTTCTGGGTCGCTCTTCAATGCCTTGCGGCGCTGTTTCAGGGTGGCTTCAATATGCTCTATCGCGAAACCTGCGGCCACAATATTAATGCCCGACTCATGCACTTCGGCCAGCACTTCCTCATACAAAATGTCGAGGTTATTGTTGTGACCAATGAGATCAGTCGAGATGCTGGTGATGTCTTCCGTCAGTAAGCTGACTTGGTTTTTAACGTTGTCAAAACGGTCATTCGCCCGATGAGCGAGTCGAAGTGCGCGCGTCGCGTAGTACCCGAGCACTGGGATTTTCAGTAACAGCTGCTGCACCTTGCCAGGCTGTACAGACGTACTGATATCGCGAGCAAGTTCAACGATTTCATTCAGCCGCTTGCCGTCCTTGCCTTGGTTATAGACATGAACGTTTTCCAACAGCTTATCCAGATAGGCACCATCGGGTGATTTGCTGCGGCCAAAGTTATGTGCGCTCCTTGGATCGCCCAGCACAAGGGTGTTTGCGACGGCAGCGACCTGATCGCGCTGAGCTGGGGTGACGGCAAACTTTTCAGACTCTTTGTTCAAAATAATCTGATCAGCGGTGACAGTGATTGTGTTGGTCATATCAGCTACCCTTTTTAACGTTATCGTTGAGTTTGTTTACCAACGTTCGAAAACGCTGTTCGACTTGCGGATCTATCTCGATATTGGCCGCTCCACTTCGCAGTTGTTTTATTTGGTGATGCCAGATAGGGATTGCACTTTTCACAACCGCATCCAGAAGGTCTACCTCTGTTGCGGCAGAGTGCAGCAACATCCCTACCTGAACCTTATTCATTTCTGAAGAGGCTTTGGTGACTTCCAGATTAAGGATGCGTTGAGCTAAGCGGGTCAGTCCGTACTCCAACTGATCTGATAGCCCCTCCCCACTTTCACGATATTGGGCTATAAATGCCCGGCCTTCTTGGATGTAAGCGTCCAAAGCTTCAATGTCACGCGTATAGATTTGCTCAAGCGCCAACAAGATATGCACGCCTTTTTGCGCCTGCTCCAGTATCAATGGGGCTTGTGCCACCAGCCGATCGACACGACGACAATTCATGGTGAACTCAATCATGCGTGTTTCTTTTGACCCCGTCAGGGCATCCCAGATGCGGGACAGGAATCCCGTCTTGCGCTTGAAGTACACCGCAGGGTCACAAGCCTCAAGGTGCTTTACCAAGAGTGCGCTTGTTTCGCTGATTTTCGTATCTTCAGATCCCGATTTCATGGCTTCTTCCAGCGTCATTTTGTTACCGTTGAAATCAAGGATGTCATCGGAATGGGACAGTAATTTGGGACCAAAGCTAACAACGCCTATCGCGTCATTGACGAACGCGGGTAATTGCCGAGCAATCAGGCTGGTGGACATGCGCACTCCTAAAGAACAATAGAATCTACCTTCAAGCTATCACGACAAATTTGCTGACAAAGAAAATGAGGTCAATTTTTATCAGTAATAAGCCCCCTTTTTTTCGTCTTCGTTTTGTCGATGAAAAAACTCAGTCACCGGTTAGGTGTTCGGTATCCTGTCCGCATCCATAAACAGGAGGAAGCTATGCTCCGATTCGTACCATTGATGATCTTGACTGGCCGCCTACGGCTCAACCGCGTATTCACGTTACTGACTGACGGTGCTGTTTCTGTTGCCTTTTGGTTCTGTTTATCGGGGGAATTAACTTGGATTGTCCCAGTCGGTTTGCTGGCTCTTTTCTTACTGGTTTTTGCGGTGATCGGGTATCGCTGTTATTACCTGCCGGTAAAAACGAATCGGGTAATCCGTGTACGCTTTAGTCGTGATGACCAATTCGTCAACTTGTCCCTCATAATCATGGAAGGAGGCGAAGAAATAGAGTATCCATTGGCCGTAAAAATGGCGCAAGGTAGCGCATATCACTTCTACCTGTTGTCAATTTACATACGCCTGGCTGATTCACTCACTCGTTACGCGCGTTCTTTGAAGGCGGTGCATTCATGAATGGGCTCGGTATTTTATTTGTCGGGCTGGTGGCAGTTTTGGGCCGAGATGTCATCAAACGCCGAAAACCGCAACCCTGGCTTGTGATCGCCCTTGCCTTGTCCGTGACGTTGTTTGTCAGTGATCGGTGGATAGGCTCAATCTACAGCGTCCCTACGGGCTCCATGCAGCCCACCTATAAAGTAGGTGACTATGTTACGGCGGTCAGGCTGGGGGGATTGCTGGACGATGGCCGATTAATGCGCGGCGATGTAGCTGTGTTCAAGGCTCCTTCAGTACCTCGCACGCTTTATACAAAGCGCATTATCGGCATTCCCGGTGATGTGGTTGAATTTGACACAGACAAAACGTATCGAGTCAATGGTAGGGTACTGGGGCAAAAAACCGAAGAAAAAGGTGGTTTCCTTGTGTTCTCGGCCTGTGATGAGCGCACTGGTAAACCGTACAGATTTGTGATCGATACACACGCTGCTTATGTACCAACAAAAGGTCGCTGGGTTATTCCTGAAGGCTATTACTTTATGGCCGGGGACAACCGTGATCACTCATGGGATAGTCGTTACTGGGAAAACCCACCTGGCACACCAAAGCCTTTGCGAGGATTGGTCCCGCATGACCGGATTCATGCCCGTGTCATACACACATTGTTCAATTTTAATCCGTTCAACAATTACGATGCGCTCGACGTACAAATGGCAGTGATCCGCCAAGGTGCAGATGGTGCGCGAAAATGATGATTGAAATCTTCTACCAGACAAAATCACCTGAAATGGTGGCTGAATTCGCTCGTGCCGTAGAAGCCTACAATGAGTGGAGAGCTCAGACTCTGGCTGTCTGTGAACGGCTTGGGTTCATCAACTTTTCAGGACCAGACTTCTGCGTACCTGAATATTTTTTCCGCTCACGTTATGAACACATCCAAAAAGTGACCGGCTTTAAGTTGGCCGGGGATGATTCCCTTTTGGCTGAGACTGATCACATTCCCTATGCCTTGCGTCATGACAACCCTGCTGGTGAGGCTGTCTCTCGTGAGCTAATGCAATTAGCTGTAAATGCTTTGACTGCGCTAGGTGTTGATTGTGCGCTATACGGTGAGCCTGGTGCAATGGGATATCAACGCGCTATCTGCATGATGCTGGGCATTAATCAGCGCGTCACGGCAGGGGCTGTCATTGGTTTTTCCCAAATATGGGCAATATCTGACGAGCAAGGAAACTTCTCTCTCGTTTGCTCCATTCCCGTGAATGCCCGTGAAGATACCATGACCTATGAACTACCGGATATGCCTGAAGGCTGGGAGGATATATCGGCTCAGCAGGTAATCCACTTATTCAATAACCACAATTCCATCGTCATGAAGGAGTAATGCAATGAAATATCTGTCAGTTTTGATGGTTCTAATCCTTGGGGGGTGCGCTAACGTCGGGCCGGGAAAGCCGATGCCTGTGACACCTCTGTCAGCCCCAGCGCAACAGAAAGCGCCGAGCAAAGAGGTGACGACGGATCCAGTGACGGAGCTGGATGCACTACAAGTCTTATTTAACGAAGGGCTCGCTGAGGATGCTCAGTATGAAAGCGCCCGATTTATTGAGGGGAGCAACCAAACCATGATTATCGCGTCTGTCCTAAATGTCCCCTGCCAAATGGTTTTTCGGTTTGTTGAAGCAACGAACGGGGATTTTTGGATCCCCAACCAAATCGCATGCGATAACCAGGATGCTATGGCTGGGTACGTGCCTGCGGCCGAAACTGGAGTGATTTCGTCAGCGGATCTGCCGATGATAAACTCGGCACATTCAAATGACTAAGCTACTTTGTTGAGGTTTATATGGTTTTGCGTGTGGTGAACTACGTTTTAATGTTAATGATAGCTGGTGTTTATGCCCTGGCTGTATATGCCAGTAAGAATGAGGCCGAGCTCTTCCACATTATCGGTGTTGGAAACATGGCTTTGTTCTGTGCCGCTGTATTTTTGCTGGCCCGCAAAGAAATTTACTACATCTGGGCAACGTATGTCTTATCACTAGTGGTTTACTATGCTGTCATTTCACCATACCTACCTCTCATCCCTGAAATTGTCGTTTACGGCACGCCATCCGTAGTGGGGTTGATTGCCGTTTACGACATCGTGATTCTAAATTCCAATGAGCTGTCGGTGAGGGCCAAGGCTCGCCGGGCTTGGCCTAAAAAACGAAAATAGGTGCAGTAAATGTCGAAAGGAAAGAAACGTCAGGTTACACCCGAAAAGGCAATGCGGATCCGCTTCTATGGTATGTCGGGCCTGATTATAGTGCTCAATACGATTTTTGCGGGGAGCTCGAAAATTCAGCTGATTTCCTTTCTGCTGACGTTGTCCATTTTCCTGTTTTTCACGTTCTCTGGGCGGGTTGTTGTCGGAACGTGGTTCAGAAAAGAAAATTGGCGCACTTTAAATGCCCCTCAGACCACATTGCTATTTCGTGTCTATATCGGGCTTCCAATCGCGGCAATCACGGTCCTTCTCTATGCTTATGGGTATCAAGGTGCCATCAGCCAGGCGATTGTCGATGTGTTGTTCCCGCCCGGTGAGAAGGTTGAAGACAAAATGGTCTCTGTCATGAACCTGCTCCATGCCAAACTACCGCTGCTAGTGGGTGCTTTCCTTTTCTATATCGGCTTGTGTTTCTTTGTTGGGACGGTCGTTAAATATCTTCAGTTATCGGCTTCAGGGCGTGCGCTTGGCAAGCTAAAAGGAGTCGTCAATGCACGTCAGGTCTTAGAGCGAATGACGTGGGATCAGTTCGAAAAAGTGGTTTGCAAGTTCTTCGAAACTAAAGGCTATCGCGCCCGTGTTACTCAGGCTGGCGCTGACGGTGGTGTGGATGTTGAGCTTCAGGGTTTCGGCCACCGGGAAATGGTGCAATGCAAACACTGGAAAACAAACCGTGTCGGTGTTGCTATTGTCCGCGAAATTTACGGTGTGGTGCTCGCAGACGGCTTTCACCGTGGATTCATTATTACGTCAGGCCTGTTTACCGATGAAGCATGGAAGTTCGCTCAACGCGAAAATGTGAAAGGAAAGGTTATTTTACTCGACGGTACACAACTGATCGAAATGATTAAAGGGAATGGAGAGTTAGAACAGAATCCCCCTAAGTCCCAAGCAACCACTCAATCCATTGATGCGAAAGAGCCGTTGTGCCCGGTATGCGGCGGAAAGATGGTTCTTCGAAAATCTGGCAAGTCAGCATTCTTTGGTTGCTCCCTATTCCCAGACTGTCGTGGTACCCGCGAACTGTAGTCGTTCACCTTTTCTTTCATGGAGCGCCGTTTAGTCGGCGTTCTTTTTTTATATCCACTCCATCTGAAAAGGGAAGCAAAACGCAGACCTTTTCGCCCTTCTGAATTTCGGCAGCGGAAGCAATGCCGTTATAATCACCAAGCAATCCAACCAGGCAGTGAGGGTAACACTGTTGGTCATGGGCTCCGTTCTGCGGGGTTTGTTAAATAGGCTGAACTGCGACGGGGTAAACATAACGAACGTTGCAGTGATCGGTAATGTGCATGAATGAATTTGAGGGGAAATAGATGACTGAGAAACGCGGCACTGGCGCTGAATACGGTCAGGAAATTTTGCGTGAACGCTCTGCGGAAGCGGACACGCCTGAACCAACGAAGAAAGTATCGAAGAAGACGGTGCTTTCCGTGATCGTAGCGGCCATTATCGCAGGGGGTGCGATGACGGCTGTTATTTTAACGAGCGATAAAACTCCGGCTGAGAAAGTCGAAGCTATGTCGGTTAATATCGGTAACGACGGTGTTGCGCTGACTGATAAAGTCAAAGAGGACATTGAGAACAGCGGCACTCAAGCTCATGAGTCTGAACTGACTAATGCCGAAGCCGTAACAACTGATAGCAAAAACGAGCCGCAAACGCCCGCGTTGGAAATTGCCGAACTGAAGAAGAACAGTTTGCCTGAAACTAAAACTCCGGTTGAAGCCGAAGTGGTTGAGCCTGTTATGCCTACGGCAGAAATCCTTCCGGCTGAAGATGTCGTTAAGGCAGAGCAATCTGCTCCAATTGCGGCCAGCAATGAGCGGGAGTATGACCCGGCCAAGTTTGGGATCGCTGAGGAAAATTCACCTGAAGCCGACGTTTCCCCTTCACTGGGCGGTGACGTAAAAGCGGCCCCAGTGGCTGAAGAGCAAGCGAAGGCTGAACTGCCAGCGCCTGAGCCAGTACCAACTCCTGTACCAACTCAGGCGGCTGAGCCTGCACCAGCAGGCTCACCAGAACCTATCCGACCGGAGCGCGTTGAGCTCCCCGCTACTAATCAGTTCGCTCAACCTATGACGATGACGGGTTCGGATCTGAACTACACAGGTTCGGCGTTGAAAGTTGAGTATAAAGCTCAACAACAGGATACCGTTTATCTCTACAGCACGTTTGCTGCCAAAATCTTCCTGCTACCAACGGATAAGGGTGAGAACATAAGTGCCTACCTGTCAGACGAGAAAGGTTGGCAACTGAAATTGCTGCCTGGCGGTATTCTCCGTGTCCAGCGCAGTGAAAATAAGGCCTCCTGGTCGCAAGCAACGGATCTGTTTATCGTTGCAGGCAAGCGAACCTATTCACTGATTCTCCAAGGTGTTGGTGAGCCGGGCCAGCGGACTGACTCCCTTCGTTACATTTCGGCGGAGCCTGAACAAAAGCCGAAATCAAAAAAGTAAGATCAATGGGACAGGCGTATCCTTGATACGCCTTTTTTATCGGAGTAAATATGATAAGCCCTCTTATTGATGGAATCCGTCTCATTGCGACAAGCTACTGTATCAGCATTCCTCACGCCGAATGGACACCACAACATTCATACCTAGTTTGTCGTGCGCTTCTTCAGCGGGGTGTTTTCGGTGGTAAGGCAATGTTGGGAACTCGGCTAACGCGACATAAAGAGGCGGTTAACGATGGTGATCACGGCGTTTTTTCAATATCTCATACGCAGTATGGCTGGTTAGTCCTGGAGGATGGCACCATTCTTGACCCGGTTGGTTGCCTGCAAAATACCGATGACAGTGGTGAGCCACAGTACCGTATTGAGTATGATTCGGCCTGCTATATTGACGGCATCGACCCTATGACCTGCGATCGAAGTGAGTTACCAAAGCACTTCAGTGAAGATGAAATTTATCGAGTTAAGCGCGGCGTAATGCGTGAGATTTGTTCCCGCGCGCTGGGCTATACGTTGCAGGTTGAAGGCTTAACAATGGCAGAGGTGGTGTTTCTTCTGAATCAGCCGCTAAGTGTGTTTGGTGGGCACTCCCGCATGCTCTATGAGCACTTTATGGGGTTGGGTCTGAGTCGTGTGATGCCTATTTCCAAGGTGAATGTCATCAACCCTACCCTGGCGAAAAAGCTATGGGAGGTGTTCTTTGTCGATACTAACGAGAGCGAGCTCACCGCCATTTTGCGTTGAACAAAAAAACCACTCGATATATAGAGTGGTTTTCAGTTCGCTAACTTGACACTTCCAACTTAATAGCTCATCTCCGGCTCGGTCCCGCCTGCCCAACGGCGTTCCCAATGCTCCAGATAAACCTCAGCCACTTCTGGTAAATTATACAACACGATCGCATTTTCACTGTTTCGCTTATTCGCACTATCGCTGTAGTTGAAAGATCCAGTTTCCACCGTTTGCCGGTCAACCACGATGAACTTGTCGTGCATGATGGCATATCGCCCGTTGGTTCGGATTGGGATCTTAGCCAGTCTTACCGTATTCATCGCTGATATAGAGTGCTTGCTCTTATTGCCTTTCTCATCCACCACAATCTTGACATCAATACCACGCTTCTTTGCTGCCACCAGCTCTTTCACGATATCTCTCGATGTAAAGGAATATGCGGCCAGGCGGAGCTCTGACTTTGCCGAGCGGATAGCATTGATGATCGCCTTCTGGGCTGACCCTTCTGGCGAGAAGCCAATTACGATTTGCGTTTGGTGGTTTATCTGCGCGCCTTTCTGTGCGCGTGGAGGGATTTGTTCGCTTTGTTCTTGGCTACTACCCAGACCGTTAAGCAGATCGTCAAATTTAAACGCGAATGCGTTTTGGGCTGATAACGAGAGAGTGAAAGCCAAGGAACTGACCAAAAGCTTTTTCTTGAGATCCATGAGTCACCATTTTAGAAGTTTGTAATTGCACTAACCATTACAACACAGGGAAAACAAGCAACAAAACGTTTAGCCATGCGATTTGTTCACCTTTTTTCTACATGCAGAAAACTCAATAAATCAGATTTTTATCCATTACATCTAACCATTTCCCTTTTTGCATCAAAAAGTCACCTTATTTCTCATGTTTCAAGGTATTTCTGTCAGGCTTTTTTAATGAATCAGGTATTCGGTATCTGTATATTTATCTGCGTTCCCTGCTGAAACCCGTTAAATAGTCAGGTGAACATCCAAAAACTGAAATTTAACTCAAGAAAGGATGTTAACGATGAAAACTATCTCCGCCCGTAACCTGAAATCTGTTCTGGCTGCTTCCGCTGTTCTGGCTCTGGGCGTGACCGCCGTTTACGCGAAAGGTACCGAGCAAACTGGTTTTAGCGAAGTGTGGGCCACAATCACTTCCTACATGCAGGGTTCTCTGGGCCGCGTGCTGGTGGGTCTGATCGTCATCGTCGGCGTTGCTGCTGCGGTTGTTCGCCAGTCCCTGATGACCTTCGCGGTCGCTGTTGGTGCGGCCATCGGCCTGTACTACGCGCCGGATATCATCAACGGCATGATGACTTCCACCAGCGCCGTAACGACCGCCCTGCCAGCTGGCATCTAATTCAGCGGCTACGGCCAGCATCAAGAAAACCCGACTTCGGTCGGGTTTTTGCTTTGTAGCGCAAATTACAGCGAGCTTTGTAGGTCTGCGACAAATGGCTTAATATCACGTTCAAACACTTCAGAAATGACTTCTGATACTGCTTTTACCCTAGCGAGTTCAGCGGCATCTTTATGTACGACTTTCCACACTTCATATTTTTTCTTTCTGGCCTTATCCGGCCATATTCGAATTAACTCAGGATACCGTTGCTCTTGGTAGCATGGCAGTTCCCCTAAAGCCATTCCCGAACGCACAAAGGTTGTGAGTAAGAAGCTTGATGTCAGCCTGGCTACAACCCGCGCATCTCGGCGAGATTCACCTACCATCGTATCAGGTACAGGGCTGCTGAATTTATTGTCGTATAAAGCGATATCATGGTTAGCAAGGTGCTGGCCGAGTTCTGGTGGGCCAAACTTATCAAGGTATGTCTGGGTTGCGTATAGGCCGACATCCCAGCTCCCTAGCCTTTTAGCAATTAGATCTGGTGCCGCAGGTCTTTGGATTCGCACGGCAATTTCAGCTTCACCACGCGACATATCTGCCATCTGTGCGCCAAGTTTCATGGTGACATTAATATTGGGGTAGCGATCTCTCAATATCTTAACTGCTGACATTAGGAATTCGACTGCAAGCCTGTCTGTAGTAGCTATTGATACGTCACCGGAGAATTCACCATTAGATCCTTCACTCAAGCGCAGAAAGGAAACAGAGTTACGCTCCATTTCCTGGGCGATACCTAACACTCTTTCTGCCACTTCAGTAGGAACTAATCCATCTGGCGTGCGGTAAAACAGTTTAGCACCGAGTTGTTTTTCTAAATTTGTTAGCCTTCGACTTACCGTGGTCTGATCCATCGACAAACGAATCGATGCCCCCCTCAAGGAATTGGTTCGAAAAGCAGCAAGGAAAACTTTGACGTCGTCCCATCCCGATAAATACATGCATCCTCCCCATGCAAAATTGCAGCCTAGGATTGTATTTTTGCAATTTACTTTTTTGAAGTAAACAAAAAGGGAGGCGCATTAAAAATGCAACCTCCCTTTTTGGTCTGAAATGCTGGTGATTAGATAATTTGACCAACCCACAAAAAATACCACAAAGAAGCATAGCCAAGCACCCAGGCCCCTACTAAAGCACGAAATCGGCGCTGATATGCACTACGTGTTTTATGCTTGAACATCTGCTGGGCGATGATGCAACCCGGCCAACCACCTAGAAAGGCCAGCGCATCAAGCGTTAATTCCTCTACTCGCGGGCCTCTCTCGATAGCCTGTTGCTTGTCCTTACGATACACGTAAATCGAAATGAGGCTCCAGGCAATCATCCACAGCACCGAGTATGCGTAAAACATCATTTATTCCTCTCATCAATATTCGTGGAGAGATAATCCCGAAGGTTTGTCATCGCAAGCGTAGTGCGATCTTCCACTTCCTCAGCTGTATCAAAGAACTTCGCCAGTTTACGATTGGCCTTTCTTAGTGCTTTTGTTGCTATATCCTGCTGCACCAGAAACGCCTCACTGCGCTGCTCATCCAGACTTTGAATGGTTAGTTCGTTTAACTGCATTGTGGCATCCTGCACGGCCTTTTGCAGTTGCTTTTTCTTTTGTGCCTGCCGGTCAGACTCACGAAGGGCGCGCGTGCTCTTCATATACAGCGTGCGTAACGTTTTAACAAGGCTATCTGGGCTAATGGGCTCGCTATTTAAGGGTTCTTCATCGGGATTCTTCATGCACTTATGGCCTGTTGTTGTGGGGATTTCTAAACCGGTAACCACTACCGAGTTTTACGATAATACCTCCCCAAATTTATCGTCTCTATGAGACACCGAATGAATCCACTAGTCAGCCTTTTTTGTCCCCGATCCGCTCTCCTTTTTTGTGCCAACTCGGTTGTATAAATCGTACCATTTATGTCCATTTCAACCGACAGGAAGGCTCATGGCAGCAACTGACGAGCAACAGAGGATTATCGACTACAAGGCTGAGCCCGGATCGATGGTTTGCGTGCAGGCCTATGCAGGCTCGGGCAAAACATTCACACTAAAGGTCTATGCCGACACGCATAAAGACAAGAAGATGCTTTACTTGGTCTTCAATAAGTCTATCCGTGAAGAGGCGGAGAAAAAATTCCCTAAAAACGTGGAGTGCAAAACCTCTCATGCGCTGGCCGCTGCACGCTTTAAGCATTATCGCCATAAAACAAAGTTGAATATTCAGGTTAAAGAGTACCGCGATCTGATGGAGGAAGAGGATTGGCGCGTGGTCAAACTGGCTATCAATGGCCTTTCACACTTTATGAACTCAGCTGACTATGAAATTAACACGACCCACGTATTAAAAGATCTCGGCAACATTGACAAAATCCCACCTTCACGCGTGGATTCGGCATTGCGCGCAGCGCGTCGGATCTGGAAGCAACAAATCGATCAGGAATCTGACGTGCCTTGCACGAATAACACGTTACTGAAGCTTTATCAGATGTCTAACCCTGCATTGGATTCGGTCTATGACATTATCCTGTTCGATGAAGCTCAGGACGCCAACCCCGTGACACTCGATATTGTGCTCAATAACAAGTGTGCGAAGTTATTTGTCGGCGATAAGCATCAAATGATTAACCGCTGGCGTGGTGCAGAGAATGCGCTGGACGTTGTTGAAGAAAAAGGCGCGTCAGTCCTCAGGCTGACAAAGTCTTTCCGCTTTGGCCCAATGGTTGCAGCTCTTGCCAATGTGGTCTTATCCATGATTGGCGAAACCCACCCACTTGTAGGGTTGGGTAAGCTGGATGAAGTTTGTCAGCCTCATGAAATCGCCGAACATGGCTTCCATGCTGTTATCTCACGAACGTACATGGGAGTCATTTCTTCTGCCTATGAGGCTATCCTGATGGGGAAGCGTGTCATGTGGAATGGTGGTATCGGTAAGTACAATCTGGGGGAGTTGCTTGATCTTCACGCCATGAAAACAAGTAACTATGAAGCTATTAAAAACCCTCGGGTGCTGACAGATTACGGTAACTGGGCCAACTTCCAGGAGATTGCCGAAACGACCAAAGACACGAACATGATGCGGGCTATCAGGTTGATGGAAAACTACGTTGATATCCCCGGCATGGTCGATACGATGCGCCTGAATGAGGCTCGTACCCACAAAGATGCTGATCTTATTATCACCACGGCTCACACATCCAAGGGCATGGAATGGGATAACGTTATCCTCAATGATGATTACCCAAGCATTATTGAAGCTTTGATGATGAAGAAATCGAAACAAAGCATTATTGATGAGATGAACCTGCTTTATGTCGCGATTACCCGCACACAGAGCCGCATCAACATTAATGGCTCAATGATGGAGCTGCTGGAACAATATAACCATAGGCGAGAACGAAACGAATCCATCATTATCGTGTAAAGAAAAGGCCCGTAATGGGCCTTTATTCAATAAGACTAAGGTCTTGATCGGATGATATCTTTTCTGCCTTCACTATTGGTTTTATTAATATCTATCTCTGGGAATTTATTTTTTAAATTCTCTATTAAAGAAGCCAATTCCATTTGCAATGACATTGAAAGCGAGCCAATAACATCCCAAGCCATCTGAGCATCGCTGCTTTCGTACCTTTTTCTCCCTGGAAATATATAATCAAGTCCATTCTGGTGATGATCATAAAAAAACTGACCAGCTTCAACTAATTGACTCCAGTTTTCATAAATATTGTTCAGTATTTTGAAAGTTGTAGTGTCATACAAATAAAATGCACTTGACTTGAATATCGCTCTAAATGATTCCCAGCAGGTTGAGCCATCAAAATACATTATGTTAGGCAATGCCTCAAAATAATAATCAAGTATATTTGTATCGAGATAATTCATTAAACCGGTCAGGGTATTAATATCACTCTGGCGCTTGATTTTTTCTGTTATGGCTGGGTCAGATTCATTAGGGTATGCAGGGTTATTAGAGGTGATCAATTCAATGGCGAATATAAGTAACTTTTCTAGGTTTTTCTTTCCGTCATCTCTATTCGAATTATATAGTGAAACCCTCTGCTTATTGATGTCAAATGGTAGGTCTTTGGGGCCATGCCCTTCGCTACTATTCAACAAAGTAATTATTCGCCCCCAACCTATTTTTGCAACTGCAAAACCCAGTTCAAACATAACGTTAGGATTTGGAAATTCATTTTTAGGTGTCCCATTTTGAGGTATCACTGTCACATCGCTAATCACGATTTGTGATGCCGATATTTTAGCCAATATAGTTGCTAAAATGTCAGGACTTCCTGATGAGTAATCCGTGGCTTGATCCCATTCATATATGAATGTTGATTGTTTTTCATTCAGATGCGTCACTGCTTTTGTTAAAGCATCACGAATATAGAACCTATTTTTGCGTTCGTCATAGCTTGATTGCCAAGAATAGAAAATCTTGACTTTTTCCTTTTCGCCTTCCATTCATTCCACTTATAATTAATGTTTTAATGACTAATTATATCAACATTTAAGACGATTTGAGACGGAAGATTTTAATAACCTTTAGAATAAATCAATGGCTTTTCTGGGATACTCAATGAACATTAAAAAATGCCCGGCGAAACCGGGCATCAACATTTATTTTTTGGCCTGTGCCGGTGCGGGAGCTTTCTCTAAACCACCTTTCACCATTCGCTCAATGACGTCAACGAAGCCTGCGAATGGTCTCGCGCCGACAATGCTTTCACGTTCACCGGTTTTGTTGTCGATCACGATGGTAGTTGGCGTCCCGTTTACGCCGTCTTTGGTACCGGCATCCATATCACGCTTGATGCGCTGGATGATTTTCGGATCCTGCATACAGGTGTCAAACGCTGCTTTATCCAGCTCAAACAATGCAGGGATGCCTGCGCTGTCTTCAAAGCCTTTGCCATTGCCCTGCGTGTGCTCAAACCAGTAGTTGGTCGCACCCCAGAAGCCTTTCGGTCCTTTTTGCTCTGCCACGCACTCTGCTGTCATTGCCGCTTTGGTTGCCATTGGCTCATGAAAAGCCAGGTTGAAGTGACGCCATTCCCAGTTCACCGCGCCATTATTGGCCGTATCGACCAGATATTTCGGCGTCTTATGGAACTGCTTACAGAACGGACATTCCAGGTCTTCATAATTCACCAGCGTGAATCGTGCGTCCGGATTACCGTAGATGTAGCGCCCGTCTTTGTTGACACTGACCTGTTCCCAGCCTTTGTATAGTTCAGCGCGTTTCTCTGCCAGCTTATCTTCCTCCAAACCGGCTAACGCAGCTTGTACCGCCGACTTAACATCACCGTTAGCACCAACGCCACCACCACCGGATTTAGCCAACTGCGCAAAGTGCCCCTCAACACTTGCGGATATGCTTTTGCTAAAGTTTTCGACTTCAACCACCTGCGATTGAAGCGCGTTAAGTTTGGTCTTGATGGCGCTCGTTTGCACGGCAGTGTAAAGACTTGCGCCCATTGACACAGCAATCATCACGCCAATTGCAATTGGCCCAACGACTTGAATTTTATTGACTTGCTTGGACATTATTTTCTTACCCCACTTAAGAATTAATTAGTCACTTAAAATTTGGTGAACTGGTTATCGACATACATCTTGAGTCGATACTGACGCAGTTCTTCCGGTTCGCCACGGGTCAGCACGTCAATTTCATGCTGGCTCAGACGGTAACCTGGTGTAGAGCAATAACGCTCTTTAATTTGCAGGTACTCGCCACGTTTGGCAGTTTGCTTATTGTTCGGCAGCATGAACGAATTTTCATCGCAGAACCTGGGTGACTGAGTAAATGTCCCGCGCGGGCCGTTAGCATAGGCACTGCTGGATACACTGGTCAGTAAAATCTGGGTGTCCAGATCGTGTGCAACATACCGCTTACCCGTTTGGTCATGAACGGCATATGGGCTCACAAGCGTATGCTCATAGCCTGGGTGGCGCAGTGCAGCACCGCCACGTTCAGTGCTGTAGTAAGACTCTGAAAACTCATAGCCTTCAGGGTAAGTCGCCTTGACCACCGTCACCTGCGTTTCATCAACATAGGTGCGTTCAGGGGCCTTTGGTTCATCCGCTGCACACCCGGTCAAGGTGGCTATGACTAAGGTTGCCAACAATGGCAATGCGAAACGTTTACGGGTTTTCATCACTTCTTCTCCGGTTAGAAAGCACAGACATTATCCTTTTTTTTAAAATTGCCAGTTACCGTTTTAGCCGACAAAACGATGGCCTTTTCGTTCCTGCACACCCCCAGTCATGGGTTATCGTACTTGCACTACAACGGAGAGCTTTAAATGCTGAAGATCATCAAAACGCTGTTTGGCAAAAAAAATGAGGAACAGAGCGAGATTAACATCCCCCTGGAGACCCTCGAAGAAATCGACTCTATGCGCGACGGTGTGGATTCAATGGTTGTACGGGGTGACATTTTGCGCTACCCGCCTGCCGAAATTGGTTTTCCAGCACTGATACCGGGAAGCTACATTCTGCGTGAAAAGCAGACCGATATGATCCAGGCCATTAAACGCGAACTGAATATCCGAGATAGCGAATTTGAGCAGCTGATGATGCCGATGCTTGATAGCTTTGCGAACTTCGTGCAGCTGTTCCCTGCATCGGAACACCACCACCACCGAGCGCAGAGTGGACTGATGCGCCATTCTCTTGAAGTATGTTTCCAGAGCATCCGTAAAGCCAAAAACATTGAATTCGATTCGATGGAAATGCCCGTGGTGAAATCCAGCCGCATGTTGGCCTGGCGTCTTGCGATTGCGACAGCGGGCCTTCTGCATGACATTGGCAAGCCGTTTACCGATTACGAAGTCTGGGACAAATCCGGCACCTATCACTGGCCTCCGGGGCGCACCCCGATCCATGAATGGGCAAAAGCCAATAAAATTGAACGTTACTTCCTCGTTTGGAAGAGCTCGCGCCACCAGCAGCACCACTCCAGCACCACCGCCATGATGATGATGATCATGCCGCAAATCCTGCATGAGTTCCTGCTGAGCGAAGGCAACGACATCTATAACGAGCTGACTCGGGCAATGGCCGTGAGTACCGTTCGCCTGGATGCCACTGAAGAAAACGCCCCTGAAATGAAAAACAAGATCCTTAAAATTGTGAAGGAATCTGACGTTATTTCTGTCCGCCACGACCTGCAACGCTACGGCGGTGATGCGGTACGTGCAACGCAATCGGGTGTGCCTGCGGTCCAACGCATCGTAGATGCCATGCGCCACCTACTTAAGAAAGGAGTGTGGCAACCCAACAAACCCGGCAACCCGATTTGGGTCACCACCTATGGCGTGTTTATCGTTTGGGGTACTGCGGTCAAAGACATCACCAACACCGTGAAGAAGTCCGGTGCAGTGATCCCGCAGTCGGCCAACAGTCTGGCTGATCTGATGATGAGCTACAAATTGTGCATTCCGAACGTAAATAAAAACGAAGATACCGCATATTGGCGAATTGCCCCACACATCATGAATGACCGCGATTCGCGTAACAGTAAAGAGCCGAAAGTAGCGCTGAGTTGCCTGCGTCTAATCTCTCCGGACGTTCTGTTTGTGGACACAATGGAGCCGCTGCCTATTTCCTCCCGTATCCGAATTGAGAGCGAATGGCGTGAATTCCAGACCAGTAAAGGGAAAAACATCCCTGTGCTGAAAGAAAGTCGTCCTTTCGTGGGGAATAAAGAGCCGCGTGAAAACAGCATTCCGGCTGACGTCGATCCTGAAATCCTGAAAGGTGGCACTCTGCTGCCGGATGAGAATGACAATCCGCTGGATAATATGTTTGGAGCCTCGAATCCGGTGACCTCTGATAACGCCCACGAGCTACTGCATCACTTGAATCTTCTGTCTGATGCTGACTACGAAAAAGTGAATGCCCGTCAGGACGCGAAAGCCAAAGCACAAGCGGAATTGGCTAATCAAAAACCAGGGGTAGCATTCCAGACTCCAATTGAACAAAGTCAGCCTGTTAAAACCTCTTCGCCCGAAGCAAAAATAGCCAAAGTTGGGCCACAACAACGGAGCCTGAAAGACGTTTTGAGCAAGCAAGATACCTCTGCCGAAATGCCCCCTCCAATCATGTCGGAGCCAGAGTTTGACCGTGAAACCTTATCTTTGTGGGAGACTCTCAAAAACCACGCTGTCGCTGATGGGTATCAAAATGACGAACAGAATCTGGTTGAGAAAAAACCGGCTATCGACCCTATGTCTGATGCAAGAGCAAAAATCCAACGCGTACAGGACGAAGTGGACAATGGGAATTTTACGCCAGTGACCCCGGAAAATGATTTTGGCTACAACAAGAATAACGAGGTGGCATTTGGTACCGAACAACTGACTGCACTGCACCAAGACCAAAGCCCATTGTTCCGCAATGCCTCAGATCTTGCCAAGGACAAACTCGCGTCCTACGTGGCCGCGAATCAGTCTGCCCTTTTCCATGAAAGCGGCCACTGCTGCATCATCCTGGAGAACGGGGTTGAGGACTCACTCTTCGAACCGATGCGGGATGCAGATTGGATCTGGTATCCGTTTATGGAGGCTCCTTGCGAGTATTACACCCATCGTTCGCAAATGTGTTTCTACTTGCGTAAAGAGCTCAATACTGACATCGACCAGCTTTCAGGTCACCGTTATCGTGCCAGCCTAAGTCCGTTTGACCTGACCGACATCAGTGTGGATATGACCGAAGTCTATCGCGCCATTGCCACCAAAGGGGCAAATAAAACTGCGTTCAATGGCGACCCAGTGATCGCCTTGTCCTCGCTGCAAAAACGCCGTATTGCACAAGATCTGAACATCAACGCAAATCAGTTCCAACAGGTACTGATCGATAATTTCGACTACGTGACCCGTACTGGTGTCGATTACATCCTCGTTAACAGCAATATTCAAAATTTCATGGTGAATGATAATGAGTGAGTGGAGTTATAACATGCGCTGGCGTCCCAACTTTGAGGCGCTGGAAATTGCAGGCTGGGGTGTGGGGATTGCTGCCTCACTGGCGGTCAATGCCGCATTCAATATGCCTGCGGTTCCTTGTTATTTGGCTGTTGCGGTACAAGCGGCCTATGCGGCTCGTTCCGTACCTTCCGCATGGGATATTTACAAGCATAAGAGCCGGTTAAAGCGAAAGCCTAACGTTCTGAAAATGGAGTTGGAATCCGTTATTGATGTCATGATGAAATTCCCCGACAGCTACCTGCTGGGGTATGGTTTTGAATGGGGTCAACCTGAAGGTCAGTTAGCCTCCGAACTCATCAAGCGCGACATCAAAAAGTTCGTTAGCAAGGTGCCAGAAAACTTCATGGGTTTGGGTTGGATCCATGCGCTTGGTGAAAAGCAACAATGGATACGAGTCGCTGAAGATCTGCTGTCATTGCATACCCTGGTGACCGGTACAACCGGTTCAGGTAAAACAACATACTATAAGTTACTCATCCTTCAGGCAGCACTGAAGAAACAACCGCTCATTCTCATCGACCCGAAAAACGATGAAGAGTTGGCTGACTGGATGGAAATGTGTCTGCGTTTGGTGAACCGCGAAGATAAATTCAACTACATGTCGCTGGCGCACCCGGAGAAATCCGCGCGCATTTCTCCGATCACCAACTACACTCGTGCAGGTGAAGTAGCTAACCGTATTACATCCGTTATCCAGCGTGCCGATGGCACCAGTGACCCGTTCGTATCGTTCGGTATCATGTCCTTAACCACAGTCGTAGAACTGATGAAAATCTGCGAATTGAAACCCACGCTCAAGAACGTGAAAACCCAGTTGGGGTCGGATGTATCATCTCTGGCTGATCTCATCATCAAATCAGTGACCAAAATTGGCCGTCAGGTGCTCGGTGAAGATGACTTTGACCGTATTTTCGCCATGCGCATGGATCGTTATGCAAACAAAGCGAAGGGGCCAAAGGAAATCGCTGATATTTGCGCCGAAATTTACCGCAACGACATCAAAGCAAACCGCAGCTTCCCAAGCATTGAAGCAGGGCTGGATATGCTCGGCCACCAGCGTGAGCACTTCCAGAAGATGATCCTCAACGTGATGCCTATCCTCAGCCAGCTGACTCAGGGTTTCATGGCTGAATTACTATCCCCGGACAGTGACGATGAATCCCAGTTGAATGACTTCCGCCCTATCTCCAACGTGCGCGACATCATCACAACCGGAGGCATGCTGTACATGGGGCTAGACTCCTTAGCGGATGCAGAAACTGGTTCGGCGGTGGGCTCTATCTTCTTGTCAGACATCACCAGTGTGTCAGCGGACGTGTACAACTTTATGAAACCACGCGGGGATGACCTGGCCCCAGTGATGGTTCTTATCGACGAAGCTGCTGAGGTCATTAACGATCAAGTGATCAAGATGTTGAACAAAACCCGTGGCGCGGGCTTCCGCCTATTTATTTCATCTCAGTCCACCAGCGACTTTGAGGCGCGCCTGGGGTCTGAAGCCAAGATGAAACAAATCGTCACCAACACCAACCACTTTACTGCGTTGCGTACCCCCGATCCTGATGCGCAAGAGGCCGTCATGAAGCGTGTACCAATGACCAAGTTCAAGTATGTCATGCGCGGGCATGGCTCCAGTGCTGGTGCTGACCCTGAAATGATCTCTGGTTCGGTCAGTGAACGCATTATGGAAGAAGAAGGCGAGTTGTTCCCTTCTCCGTTGCTGGGCTGGTTACCAAACCTTGAATTTATGGCAATTAACCAGGCGAACAAAATCGTCAAAGGTAAAGTGCCCATCATTATGTCACCGAAGGGAGATAAGGCCTTCAACCAGGCCAGTAAGAAAGCCCTGAAGTTCCTCAAACTGTACGAGAAGAAAGTTCGGGGTGAGAAGTCGCGTATTCGTGTTGGGGGTAAAAAGTCATGATCAAAATGAAAACCTATTTTTTACGTAAAGAAGATTGCAACGCGTATGACAGCTTAACGCTGGTGTGGCCGTGTGTTGAGCCTATTACGCAATCACTCATCTCCTTACTGCCTAGCACCCTGACTAAGGGGCTGGTGGCCGATGCGGTGCAGTCCTCGGTGATGGCATATAACCAACAGGTTGATTGCCCTCTAAATGACTGGGAACGCCTGGCGGTTTATTTCATTACGTTGGCTAATTTCGTCACCGAGCACCTTGGCGGAAAAATAGGGTTCAACGAGCTGGCAACTACAAGTCAGTTACCCCGCAGGCTGAATAGCGAGCTCATTAATGCGGTGGCGGATAAACTCGCATTAAGGATCTTACATGCTTGACCAATTAACCGAAGAGAAATGGCCCCAGACGATAAAGATGATTATCATCTTCAGTACGGCAATACTGTTCGTCATTTCCATGTTTTTCCCGGCCTCGTATTTTTACGAGAACGTGAAAAAAGAAGTTGCCTGGGGCCAGCGATTGATCGGCGATACGGATTTCACACCAGTGATCTCGGACGTCAACAAAAACTACCGTTCATTCTTTGTAAATACTGGAGTGGATGGCTTCTTGCGTGACTTCTATGAGCTCGATTCATCCGATATGGCAAATCAAGGTGGTCCACTTTTCCTTTTCGCTTCCATCTTCCGAAACATGGCCGAAAACCTGAATTACTGGTTTTATATGATCGTGTATCGATTGACCCTGAATATATACTGGCTTCCGTACATGCTTGTGGTCACACTTCCCTCTCTCTTTGCTGGGATCATGCGCTGGAACGCTAAGCGATACACGTTTGCCTATTCGTCACCGTTTCTTAACCGCCGCAGCATGGTGCTGATTGGTTGGGGGATTTACAGTATTTTGCTGTCACTGTTTGTCCCTCTGCCAGTACCGCCGATGATTGGTGCCCTCATCATGATTGTGATGATCCCAATAGGCAGTTCGTTGCTCATCAGTAACCTTCCAAAACGCATCTAAATTCCTCCCCCGAAAAGCACCGCGTTTTGCGGTGCTTTTCATTATCAGCGCCAAAACCGGAATGGTAAATTATCCCCCGAGGTGAACTATGAATGAACTGAAGCACGTCTATCTGTCCGGACTCTTGTGTATTGCCTTTTCAGTCTGTCTGGGCGCGGGTGTTCTGCTTACTGATAAGTCTGAGCAGATCCACGAGTTGAATACGGTCCTCCACAAGTCCAGCTACTTAACCGACCGGGACAAGATGGACCGTGAAATGGCTGAAGTATTGTTGCCACGGCTACAAGCCCAGCAGGAAGAAATGAAAAAACGCGGGGCAATAAAGAAACCTGACATGGTTTACGTCCCTGAACAATTACAGCAATCCCGAGGTTATTAATGGCTAAGCGTACAGGTTTGAAAAGCGTCATTTATGGCATTCCATTGGCTGTCATGATCGCCACTTCGGGGTTCGTCGCCTACACGTTGGATAAACAAACGCGCCTGCTTAACGACTTGGCCGTTGTCGCTGATATGCAGCGCAATGTCATCAGTAATCGGGGGGATTTGGAAGCAGCGTTCGACCGTTATATTGCGGCCTCTGGGCTAAAAGTCAACGAACAGTCTAAAGGGGCAAATTCGATTGGCTTCAGTACCGGTAAAAAACCGTCTGAGTCTTACGCGCCGTCTACAGATAGTGAGCGTATTTACGGCAATCCTGACGCACAGTTTTACGTCATTGAGTATTCCGATTTTGAATGCCCGTACTGCAAAACCCATTTCCCGCAAATGATGGATCTGGTGGATTCCTCGTCCGGCAATATCGCGATGGTGTTCAAGCACGTTCCGGTACACGGCCAGGCATCACGCACCGAATCTCTCGCCTCTGAATGTGCCGCAGAGCAAGGTGGAAATCCGGCATTTTATAAGATGGCACGGGCTATTTTTGCGGATACCCGCTCCGACGGTCACGGTATGGCAACGCCATTGGACAAATTGGCTGAAAACAATGGGCTGGATGGGCAGCGCATTATTGAGTGCGTTAACGCCGCTCGCCCAAGCGCAAAAATTGCGGAAGATGTGAAAGAGGCCGCGCGACTCAATATTCAACAAACGCCTGCAAACATCGTGGTGTACGGCGATAAATCGGCAATGGTGCAAGGCTCGGTCAACGGGACAGGCCTGATGCAAATGATGGCGCAATTGGCCCAAGGGGGTGAGAAGTAAAAGAGTCCGGGCATTGTGTTAAAGCACCCGAAGGGGTTCGGGTATTTCGATTCATAATTGGGGGTAAGAATGAGTGAGCCAGTCCACATCTCGCATTCTGTCGATGATCCGCCGAAGTTCTTCTTCTGGAGCGTTGATGAAGCGATGCCATTTTTCGTTTTCCTGGGTATCGGGGTCTTTACGGGCCGTATCTTTACGATGTCACTCATCGGCATCGTGATCACTCGGTTCTATGGCAGCTTTCTGCAAAAGGCGTCAGAAAAATACTTTCTGCATCTGTGTTACTGGAAGTTCGGTGTTTCTTTCGGGAAAAGCACCATTGTACCTAACGCATTCGACCGGGAATTTATTGTATGAAGAGCAAAGATTTTAAAAAGGGTTTGCTGAACATGAAAGGCGAAAACACCACGCTGAAACTGGTGTTGGTTGTTTCGATTATCTGCATCGGCATTCTCTCCAGCACATTAATGAACCGTTCACAGATCGTGACCATTGTTCCACCCAACCTGACCGAAACCACTTGGTTAGATGAAAAGACGGCCGGACAGCCTTACATGCAGGCATGGGCTATCTATTTGGCTAACTCTATGGGTAACGCAACACCTGAGTCAGTGGACATGCTGAAGAAATCTATCGGCCCATTCCTGGATGCGGGTATTTACACGCAAGTCATGAAGCGCATTGATGACCAGATTGACCAGATTAAGCGTGATCGTATCAGTCTGAGCTTTACACCGACTCGCGTATACCACGACCCCAAAGCCCCTGGCACCTACTTCGTAGAAGGCAGTCAAGGTCTTGAAGGGATCGCCGGTAACCCTATCGTGAAGCCCGTTACGTTCCAAATGACAATTGATGTGAAAGGTTACCGACCTGTGCTGACCTTTATCAACATCAAGCAAGGTAAAGCCGAATTGCCGAGCGACAAAAAAGGCGACAAATAAATCCAGGGAACACTGTCCCGTAAATTTCGTCACCCGCCTCGTGCGGGTTATAACCACATTGAGCGCTTTTACGATGACGTAAAAGCTAGGTAAACAAAGTGAGCAGCATTAACAAAACCGTCGCGGTAACTTCCTGTGTATTGCGTCTGTCACTGTTCGGGGGAACAAATGTTGAATAGTAAACACGTTAAAATATTGGCGCTGATGATTGCGTCAATCACCGCCGGGCCATCCATTGCGAATGGCCTTGACGTTAATAGCAATACACTGTCAGTCGATAACGGCGTCGTACTCCAGCGTTCTGGGGACTCTGCATCTGAAGAGCCTGTTGTCGTTGCATCGAAAAAAGGTAATCACACAGCAACTGCGGGCGCATCAACCAATGCCAGTTCCAGTGATAATCCTGCCGTAGACGGCATTAACGTCCAACCGGTCCCTAACGCCATTGTTCAGCCTGTCCGATTAACTGATGATGTCATCCCTTCTCGCCAGGATCTGATTGTAGAGCCCGGCGTAAATACCCTGATCCCGATTTCTCTCGGCCAGCTTAACCGTATCGTGACGCCGTTCGAGAGACCAACAGTGCAGCGCTTGCAACTGACTGACGTAAAAGTCAGCGTACAAGGCAATGTGATCTATGTTTCAACGACCTCAACCAATCCGGTCGCACTGTATATCAGCGAAAAAGGTGACGAAAGTGTCGCGCTGTCTTTGTCTCTGGTTCCGCAAAAGATTGCACCAGTACAAGCTTCGTTAATGCTTTCGCGTAAAGTCGGTAATGCTCCGGCCGGAGCGGGGCATGCGCAGTCAGCAGGGGTGATGTACGGCGGTAACGAAGCCAAAGCTCGTAAATGGGAGCAGAAAGACAACTACGTCGAAACGATCCGAAACATTCTTCGGGCTGTTGCGTTGGGCGATATTCCTCCTGGCTATGCAATGGGCAATTTAGGCTCTGGTCATAGCATTCCAAACTGTAACTTCAGCACAGGTACAGCGCAGGACAATATCAAATACAGCTTTGCTGGCGGCCAATATATTCAGGGCAGTCAGTTCAGTGTCATCGTGGGCGTTGCGCAGAATACCGGCGCTTCTACCATCACGGTAGACGAGTCACTTTGCACTCACCCTAACCTCGCCGCGCGCGCACTCTGGAGCCGGAACACGCTCCAGCCGGGCCAAAAGACTGAAGCCTACTTTGTCATTCGCAATCAGTCACAGCAGGCACAGGTTGATGATTATGTACGTCCTAAATTAGCGGAGTAATAAAAAGATGAGTAAATTGAAAGAACGCTGGGACACGCTGGACGCCAAGAAAAAACGTCTTTTTGTGTTGGGGGGTACGTTTGTTGTACTGATCCCAGCTATCCTCCTGCTGATGCCTGAATCGCGCACACCTGCGGCGCGCGGGCCATCAGAGCAAGTTATTTCCAGTGTATTGACTGACACTGACACCCAGGGGGTTAGCCAGAACGCGATCGCTGCTCGCCTGCGCGCTTTAGGGGAAGCGATTGAAAAGCAAAACTCAAACATCACGGATTTGAAAAAATCCATTAACGTTGACGAAATCAACAAGCGCCTGATCGCCATTGAGCAACAACAACGCACCGACCGTATTGAACAAGAAAAGCTGAAAAAACGTGTTGCTGAAGGCTCTACCGTATTGCCTTACTCCAAATCAGTTCGGTCAAAAGACGTCTACAGCGGCGATAATAATGCTAAGCAAGGTGTAGAGAAGTTAACGTCGGACAGTGTTCACGAAAACCTGAATAACGACGGCACGCTCCAACGAGTGTACGAAAACACCCAGCAGCCGAACCCCGCTGATTTTGCTGCGGATAAAGACGCCAAAGGTAAAGACGGTAAGGCGGCACCACAAGCAACGCCGGATATTATCTCTGTGCATGAGGACATAAAAGAGGTCGCTGCCGCTGATCCTGATGATGATCCAGCATTCCAAACCTACCTCCCAGCGACCTCAATCCTGAGTGGTGTCTTCATTTCAGGTATGGATGCACCGACGTCACAGAACGCTCGCAAAGACCCCTACCCAGCGCTTATCCGCATCAAGAAAGACGCCATCCTGCCGAACCGCTTCCGTGCGGACGTGCGTGAGTGTGGCATGTTGGCCGCTGGATTTGGCGAGCTGTCGTCCGAACGCGGCTACTTCCGCTCTGAGGTGATCACCTGCATTCGTGATGATGGTGCTGTATTTGAATCTCCACTCGATGCGTATGCAGTGGGGGAAGATGGTAAGGCTGGTGTACGTGGTCGTCTGGTTACCAAGCAAGGTCAATACCTGGCGAAAGCCTTGACCGCAGGCTTTTTACAGGCTGCGTCATCGTTGTTTAGCGTCCAGAACATTCCGACTATCAACGTTACCCGCGATAACAACAGCGGTAAGAAAAACAACACGCCTTATGAGCAAGTGATGAGCAGCGAAGCCCTTCAAGGTGCTGCTATCGCTGGTGTTGGTGGAGCATTAGAACGCTTGGCCGATTTCTACATGAACATGGCCGGTGATCTGTTCCCTGTTATCGAAATCGATCCGGGTCGCAGTGTCGATTTTATCGTTCAAAAAGGTGTAACGCTGAAATTTACCCGCGTCAAGCCTAATGGCAAAGCAACGCCTACCACTTTCAATTCTAACGGGACTCACTAATTATGTGGAAAAAACGTCTTTTAGCAATCTGTGTCGCAGTAACTGGTCTGGCCGCATTGTCTGGTTGTTCGCTGGTGGATGGGAATTCAGAATACGGCTGTAAAGGTATGCCCAATGCTGTCACTTGTATGAACATCCGCGACATCCACCAGCTGACCGATGGTGATGACTACCAAGATCGCATTGATGCGGTGTCGGAACAACAGCTGTCTGGTAAACCAGTAGATCTGAAGCGAAACAGTGTTGCAGGTACCGCCGGGGCTGGTGGTGTGGCAACTGGTGGTCGTTATGTACCTGTCCCTGCTGCTACCGCAAACCCTCAGCCAATCCGTACTCAGGCACAGGTAATGCGTGTGTTGGTTGACCCTTATGAATCCGCAGACGGTGATCTGAACGTCCCTGGCTATGTGTACACCGAAATTGAACCTCGCCGCTGGGAAGTTGGCGCGTCACATGCATCGACCCGGAGTGCTGTTATTCGACCAATGAGCACGCCTCCAGTGGCGGCACAAGCCCCTCAAACACCGAGCAAATAATGCTCCAATTGAAATTAATGCAAACTGAATGATTTGATATTCCCCCTCAAATACAGTCAGTTGTGTTATAAAAGCCGCCTAGTGCGGCTTTCTTTCATTTAGGGTCTCATTGCTATTTATAAGGATTGTGATTAAAATTACAGACGCATGGTAACCATACCGCATTTTGCCAATGCTGACATTCGATGTGTGACTTACCCCTCGCATTGGATAAACCCCACTCAGACATATTGGTAAATGGATTCATGCGCAAGGCCGTTCCCCCTCGAACGGCCTTACCTTTTTCTAATCCTGCAAAAATCCCCCTTAAAGAGAACGCTGTTTTTTGACCTCGTTTTGCTGGCCTTTTCGCTGTTAATCCGCCTTTTCACCATTGAAAATGTAGCCTCATTCACAGGAGCACTCCAATGACGCTACGCAAGAAAGTATTATCCCTGATTCTGTCCGCCAGCTTCGCCGCTTCCGCTTTTGCCGGTGCAGATGTGAACGCTGATACTGTGTTTAACAACAAAGCCTTCATGAACGCGCCGAAGGAAAGCAAAGACGTCAAGCGCTTCGTTGTGCCAACCAACGGCATTATCGCGCTGGAAGTTGACGGCAAAGTCAACCTGCTGTCGTCAAATGGCCGGTACCTGTTCAAAGGCACCATGTACGACACTTGGGCCAAGAAAGACCTGACCACACTTGATGAGATCACCAAGTATGCCAGCATCATTCCGATCAAAGAGCTGAAACTGAACATCGCTGATCTTCAACCTGCCGTTTGGGGCGACGGACCTAAAAAAGTCATTCTATTCACTGACCCGAACTGCGTGCATTGTGCCGCAGCCCTTAATCAGCTGGCTGACCTAGACCCGCACGAATACACCGTTAACGTTCTGTCCCTGGGTGCCCTCGGCGAGCCAAGCCAAATCCGTAACAAAGAGCTGTACTGTGCTTCAGATCGCTACCGTGCCGACCGCGCTATTATCGCGCATGAAAAAACCAAATTTGACCAGGTTAAAGACTGTGATATGCAGGCATTGGCACGCCGCACAATCACCGCTCAGGTGTTAGGCGTCAGTATGGTGCCATTCATCATTCGAGACGACGGTGCTTTCAGCATCGGCGCACCAAAACAAGGTCTGAAAGCCTTCCTGGCTGGTCAATAAGTTCTTCTTTCTGTGGGGTTAGAATGAGCGAATCAATCATCATACAGCGTTTGAAGTCTATCAAACGCTTCTCAGATGTGTGCCCGGTTCGGGCATACGATGAGAAAAACCACATTTTCCTATGTGACAATAAATATATCGGTTTCGGCTTCCTTTGCCGTCCCTTATCCGGTACCAGCGGTAAAGAGATGCAGCAATTACAAACATTGCTGTCCTCAAATTTCCCGGCGAAAACCATTGTGCAGTTCGACCTGATTGCCAGCCCGAATATCGTTGGCAAAATTAACCAGATGGACGTTCTGCGCATGGACTGTGATGACGAAGTATTGCGCGATGCAATCTACAACCGTTCTAAATTTCTGCTTCACAGCACCGACTATCCTATGAAGGGTACGGGTACCCGTGTCCGCAACTGTTTGTTGCTGATCACGGTGAAGGTGCCGGTGAAAAACGAATACGACATGCGAGAAGAAGAATTCAACCTGATTTCTGAATTCCGCAACACGTTTGACACCACGCTGGGGATCATGGGCTTGTGCCCTGCTACACTGACGCGCGACCGTTACATCGATGTGCTTTCTTCCATTTTAAATCAGGGGGAAACTGCTTCGTGGCGTGACCGTAATCCGCTACAAGTGCAAGACGATTTGATGATCTCTGAGCAACTGGTTGACCCTGACCGAGAGTTCTTCATTCGCAATAAATACTGTGCCTTCGGCAATCCAGAAGACGAAGACCAGCGAGGTGAGCGTCACACAGGCACAACATTTGTGCGCACATTAAGCGCCAAAAAACTACCTAAGCGGTTTTTCCCTGGGCAAGCTCAATATTTCCTCGGCGATATGATGAGCGGCGCTACTGGTATTAAATCGTCCTGCATTATCTCCATGAGCATGATCTTCTTCGACCAGCAAAACGCGAAGACCAAGTTCACGCAAAAGCGTAACTGGATCGTGCAGCAAACCGATGGGCCAATGGTGAAATGGATCCCATCGTTGAAAACTATCCGAGAAGGTTACGACCTGCTGAGTGACAAGCTGGACAACGGCGAGCCAATTTGTAAAGCCAAATTCACAGTGACTATCTTCTCAAACTCCAAAGACGGTGTATTCCGTGCTAGCCAGGAAGCGGCCAGCTACCTCAACACCTATCAATTCAAAATGATCCCGGATAGCTACTTTGTTGCGCCTATTTTCCTCTCGTCCCTGCCTATGTTCAACGAGGCTGGTGCTGAGAAATCAATGGGCCGTTACCGCACGCTGGCACTGAGTGAAGCTTTGGTTATCTCACCACTTTACGCTGACTGGCAAGGTACCAGTAACCCGGCGTTAATGCTGACTTCCCGATCGGGGCAGGTGCAGATGCTCGACCTGTTCGACTCTGATACAAACTACAACGCCTGTATTGCGGCAGAGTCCGGTTCTGGTAAGTCGTTCTTAACCAACTACATTATTACCGCTTATCGCAGTCTGGGAGCGAAGGTGTGGTGTATCGACGTAGGGGACTCGTACAAAAACATTTGTGAGACCTACAACGGGGACTACCTGGACTTCCATCCGGATAAGAAGCCATGTCTCAACTTCTTTGAACTGATTGAAGACTACTTCGGTGAAAACCCGGATAACGAAGACGGCGGTGAAGAAGACCTGATTATCGGTCTCCTATCTGTGATGGCTGCGCCTAAGGCTGGTCTGAACGACTTCGAAGAAGCTCGTATGAAAGAACACGTTGCCAATCTCGTTCGCAAGCACGGTAAAGAGACTACCGTTGATATGGTTGCGGAATCACTTCTGGCGGATGAAGAGAACGACATTAAACGTTTGGGGCACCAATTGTACCCATTCACCAGCCGGGGTCAGTACGGCAAGTTCTTCGTAGGCAAAAACAACATTGACTTCCGTAACCCGTTTACGGTTCTGGAACTGTCGCGCCTGGAAAGCTCTGAGCACCTGAAGCAGGTTGTGCTGTTACAGCTGATTTACCAAATCCAGCAAGACATGTTTATGGGCGATCGCGGCCAGATGAAAATCGTGGTTATCGATGAAGCCTGGGCTTTACTCAAAGGAAACATCGGCGCGTTCATTGAAAAAGGTTACCGCCGCTTCCGTAAATACAACGGCGCTGCCATTACGATCACGCAATCCATTAACGATATTTACAAAGATAGCGTCGGAAAATCTATCGCCGACAACTCTGCGTTTATGCTGTTACTGGGTCAGAGTGAATCTGCGATCAACGAAGCTCAGCACCACCAGCGCTTAGCACTGGATGATGCAGGGTACCGTTTCTTGAAAACGGTGCGTTCAAGCCGAGGGGTTTACTCCGAAATTTACGTTATCTCCAAATCCGGTCAGGGGATTAGCCGGTTGATTGTGGATCCGTTCTCCATGCTGCTGTACTCGACAGCGCCGGATGACGTGGCAGCTATCAGAAAACGTAAAGCACAGGGCATGTCCACCCAGGATGCCATCAATTCAATTCTTGAAGAACGACAACGAGGTATAGCCGCATGATTAAGACCGCAGCTGTTTCATTACTCTGCGGGTTTCTGGGAGCCGCCCTTTATGGGCGGTTCGTCCCTCCCGCTGCACCAACTGACTACATTGCTGTGGTTAGTTATACCGGGGCAAATGGAAAGGTTCTCAGCGACCCTCAAATCAAACTGGTTCATGCGCGCGCCGAGGCAATGGCGAAAGCTGGCTACATGGTCCTCAATGAGTCCGCTCTATACAAATATCCTGCCTATATGCAGATCCCGCAAACAGTTTCTTCGTCAGGCAACTAACCGGGGGTATCGTGGTCATGGCCGCAGCGAACTCACTTTGGAAGAAGATTTATAAGCAAAAGCGACCGTGGAAAAAACATGCTTTGCTGATGTTGCTGGTGGGGGCGATCTCTGCGCCATCAAGTTATTACGTGTTGCATCGTTTCGAAATTGGTATTGACCCTCAAAATAACCAGTGCTTACCCCCTTACCGTATTTATCTGGTAGATAAGCACGACACTACCCCCGTTAAAGGCACTACCTTTGCTTTCAGTTCGAAATACATGGGTGAGTCAGGGAAAGGCATCAAAATGGTGGACGGGGTCGGTGGGGATGCCATCTCTGTGAATGATGAAGAGACCACAGTAAATGGTTCGATGGTCGGTGAAGGCCTAGCGCTTGCCACAGAATCAGGTCACACCCCTCAAGAACTTACTCGCAATGGAGTTATCCCTGAGGGTCGGATCTGGCTTATGGGCCGAACAAAACTCAGCTTCGACTCTCGCTACTGGGGATCGGTGCCGGAAACACAAATCATAGGAAGGGCCTACCCGATATGGTAATCCAACTAAAAGTCACGAAGTTTCGCAAAGCTCTCATCGCATTGGCCGTGTTTAGTAGCATGGCCTATTCTGTCAGTGCGGCATCACTGCCTTTGACGGATTTACCCTCTCGCCCTGCTGAGGTAACGGATAATGAGAAGGCCGATATTGATAGCCTCATCCGTGTAGCAAGAGAGCAACAAAAAAATGAAGAAGCTAATGCAAAGTCAGCGCGTGAAAATAACCGCGAAATGCTTCGAAAAATGCCAGAAACGCGTACTGACAATGAAATGATAAGTGACACTGTCACTGGCGCAATTGCAGATGCTGACGTTGCGGACGGTAAACAAAACAAAATGGCCGGTGATTTTTACTATGTGCTAGTTTCTGCATCACTGTCTGATAAGGAAATTAAAGACATGATGACCGACTACGATGGCCGCAGGGATGTCTCGTTGGTTATTCGTGGCGTTACTGATAAAGCAAAATTAATGGACGAACTCACTCGCTGGCAACAGCTGGTGCTCGACTCCGGTGCAGAAGTGACAGTTAATCTGGATCCGGTCATCTTCAAAGATAATGCCGTTACCGCAGTTCCAACCATCATCCATGAGAAAGATGGTGAGTTTGTAGCCAGCGTATCTGGCATCTCGAATATCGACTTCCTGAAGGGTAAAACCGGTAAGCTGGGTACCGCAGGCCCTACGAAAGAAGTCGTGGAGCGCAGCCTGCTGGACATGATTGAAGAAGGGGTTAAAAATCTCGACTTTGAGCAAATGAAAAAAGACGCTTTGAACAACTATTGGCCTCGCCAGCGCCAGGAATTTGAAGTGTTCCCGACAGTTAAGAAGCGCGCAACCCACACCATCGATCCTACGGTAATCATTCCCCAAGATATTGTCACGCCTGAAGGGGTTGTCGTCGCTAAAAAAGGAAAGGTGAATCCGTTAGATGTGATTCCGTTCGGCCAGAAGCTGATAGTGTTTGATGCCAGCGTGCCGTGGCAGCGTGACTTTGCGCGCCATGAGTACGAAAACACGGAGCCAGGCATCAATCCCATTCTGATCACAACGAACGTATACGGTGATGGCTGGGATACGTTCAAAGATGCAGCGCAGCATTACGGTGAGAAAGCCCGACTCTACATGATCCTGCCAGGTATGTCTGAGCGCTTTGGTATTGAAGCGGTACCCAGTATCGTCACTGCTGACAGAAAAGTATTCATCATCAATGAGTACCCTGAAGCCAACTATGCTAATAAGGTGGCAAAATGAAATCCTTACACAAAAAATTAAAATCATTCAGTTTGCACCTAATCGCTGCCACGGCTGTTTCCTTATGCTTTGCAGGCAATGCAATGGCTGATAAAACAGCCGAGACTGCGCCTGCGGTGAATGAGGTATGCCGTGATAATCAACTTCTTTCCTTCAAGCTTTTTACCGACGTATGCTGGGGGTGTATTTTCCCAATCAAGGTTGCAGGAATTACAATGGGCCCCTCCGGTAAAGTGCCAGACAATGCCGCTAGTGGTATGGCGTGTGCTTGCCAAGACGGTCTTGGGGTGTATCACCCAGGCGTGCTGACAGCTATGTGGGAGCCCCGCAAAATCATCGAACTAACACGCACGCCAGGCTGCATGTCTTCGCTGGGAGGGGTTAACCTTAACCTCGGCAATAACCTTCAGTACGGCATCCAAACCGACGGCGGTGATGAAGAGCGACGTAATAAGTTTTCAATCAGCTTCTATAACGCCCACATGTACGCTCTTCCTCTGTTGCGTATGCTTGACCTGTATTTGCCGGGGCAATGTACTGCTGACCCGTACAGTGACTTTGATGTGGTTAGTTTCTCTGAGATTGACCCAACCTGGAACAACACAGCTTTGGCTTTCTTCCAGAACCCGGAATCGGCTGCGGTTGCAAACGTCGTGGCACAGCAAGCTTGTGCATTAGAGGCAGCGGCTCAATTCGCGGGGAAACAACCAATGGACTCGCTTTGGTGGTGTGCGGGCTCTTGGGGAGGGCAATACCCATTGACGGGATCGGTGCGCAGTATGGACACGACTCGAACAACCAGCTTGGCCGGTATTCGCGAGCTTGCTGTTGAACACCGTCGTGGTTTGGCTTACCGGACTATGGGGAATGATACAGTCTGCCGGTCAAAGATCTACCCGACCTTACCTAAGCAGCAATACAAACTGAATATGTTCAGTCCGACACCTGAAACCAAAGAAGGCCATGAAGTCGGTGAATCCCCATATCAGTGGCAAGGTGGAATGTATCGCTACCCCACAGGAAAAGGCCAAGACTCAACATACATGATCTATCAATGGATGGATTGCTGCCGAACTATTTAACTCGCAGTTTTGATTGAATCAGACCCTTGTATATCTACAAGGGTTTTTTATTACCACCCTATTTGTGGAGTTACCGTAATATCACATTCTTTTGAAGAACTTTGTCTGCATGAATCTTTCAATTTTTCAAAAGCGATTATGTATTCTTCAGCTGGCTTATACCCTTTAACCTTTGCTTTATTAATCAGAAAAATACCGAAATCAACATCTTTGGGAAATCCAGCACCATCTATATACATTGTTCCTAATGTAAATTCCGCCCTGGCAGAGCCTTGACCTGCGGCCTGGTGAAACCAATATCCTGCTAACCGATAGTTAACCTTACCGTTTTTTCCGAAGTAATAATGTAACGCAAGGGATTCCTGGGATTTAAGATGGTTTTGTTTGGCAGCTTTAAGAAATGATTGTTCTGCGAGGTCGAACTTACCCTCGTTCGAATACCGCCAACCTTCTTGATACAGATTTTCAAGATCGTTCGTGATTTGCGTGTGGGGGGGATTTGTATTTTGTTGCTGTGTATTTGCACCTAGGGCAGGAAGGCACAAGGAGAAAGTTAGCAGAGCAATGGCTGTCTTCTTCATAGAAACCTATTTGTTATTTTATTAATTAAATCAAACAGAGGATGCGAAGAACGTTAACAAATATTTCACTAATTGCAAGCAAGCGCATACAGAAAAGGCAGGTGGGTGGCCTGCCTTGGTGAGGGGGCTTGATGAGAGGGTAATTACGCTTCGGTATGGCTTTCGGTTTGCGTGGCTTCAGCTTCGCTTTGCTCTTTGTTCGCTGGGCTCGCAACATCTGCATTCTTGCCATTATTGTCGTTCAGTTCTTCGACAGTGGCCGATGCGTGCCGGTCAAGGGTGTTAACCATGTTGCGAATACTGTCGCGCAAGCGGGTTTTATAGTCATCCACTTCATCCTGATTAAACAGGTTGTTCAACCACAAGCGATCAAGCAGCGTTATCAGCTCATCGAAGCTACGGAACAAACGCACTACACGCATGGCATCAGGAGTACGTACTCGAATGCTGTAGTCGCGCGGGGCCGTATACGAAACCTCTTCAATACGACTCGTTCCAGAAGCCTCGGCCTCTTCAAGAACTTTAGTCAGCGTTGAAATGCCGAAGCTAATTTCTTTTTCTGGTCCCGCCAGGATTTCACTCACGGCTTTTTTGGTGCGGTCAATCGCCCCTTTTACACCGAGGCGTTCCAGTCCGGTGCTGTTAATGGTCAGATTAAACAGCGCCTTTGACATCAAATTGTAGTGGCGTTGCTGCATGCGAATACCTTCTTGCGTTTGCAGCTGGAACGGTACGGTGATCTCCGGGTTAGAGTATTCGCGGCGTTCGCGTGTAGGTGCCTGCCCTTTGTTTTGCGTAGGCTCCGGCGAACGTGTACGGTTGCCACGGTTGTTACGTTTGATTTGACCCTGCTTTGCGTTATCAGTCACTTTAGCCTTCTCTGTAGTTGCCATGATTTATCCTCACATTTAGTCGCATTTAAGCCTGACTATTTAGTCATACGAAAACGGTCAAGTCATGGGAAAAGGCCAGCATTTCGCGGAAGAAAAACAGTTCTTGATTTGACTGGTTATCTGAAGTAGGCTTTTGTAACAGCCTAGCTGATGGCCTACTCTCTTCTCAGCATAACTTCAAACGCGAACCCGTAACTTCGGTGTGAATATACCACCGCCCCCTGGTAGCCTAACTGGCTTTCCTCACGGGTTTCGCACGCCTAAATCAGGCCAGAGCATCTCTGACGTGTTCTTGTTCTTTGAACAAAACATGTCACCTTGCCGCCCTAGCAAAGGGTATTTTTGGATCTCAATCCAAACCAAAAAAATTGTTAACTTCCTCTTATCTCAACTCCTGCGTTTTGTCTGTGTCCGGACTTCGTTTTTACGATGTCTGTCGCTTTGTTTACATCCATTGAATCCTCACATTTCAGGGTGTTTCTCTGTGGCCGGACTTCGCATATAAATTTATGGTGAATATTATGTCTTCTTTCGAATTGCAAGGCTTTGTTTATATTGGCATGTTCCTCTCGTTGTTCTGGCGTCCTAAGAACGCTTCGTTCGTAGTGCCAGCTGGCATTGCTTTTTATATTTTCACGGCTGGATTTGTGCAATCCACTATTCCTTTAATCATTGCCTGTGGCTGTCTGACTCTGTCAGCTGTTGTTCTGGCTGTTCAAATCATGTCTCGTTTCTCTACTGAAGATGACGAACTTGATGAGTCTGACGATTCTGATGATTCCACCACTTCAAGCGCCAAGCGTCCTTCTCGCACTGTTATCACTGAGCACGAAGGTAAGTTGGTTTCTTTTGGTATGGCTCATTGGAAAAATGACCGTTCAAACGATATGTCCTTCTATGTTGAAATCGAAGGGCAAAATAAAGTTTGGGCTATTGGTCTTAAAAAAGCTGTCGAGAATTCTGGTGCTAAAATTGGTGACACTGTTGTTTTCTGGAAAGACTCCGAAGTGCGCACCAGTAAAGCTCAGGTTCTTGATCGCAAGGGTAATGTGACTGGTTATCGCGACCTTGAAACTGACAAACGTCGTGGTCTCTGGATCATGGAAGTTGTTAGCTGATATTCACTAATCTCTCTTAAACAAGCCCAGATTCCTGGGCTTTTAACTATTTTAAATCTATTAATTTCAAGGTGATTTATGATTATCATTAATGCTTCCACGTTCGAAAACTGTATTCGTTGTGGTAGTCCTTGTCAGTTGGAAGGCTTTGATGCTTCCCGCAATACCTATACCCTCAATTGTAATGATTGTGGATGGCATTGCTGTCACCATGAAGGTGCTGATGATTGCCCTCTTTGTATCAGTCAAAATGATGATATTGCACTTCGTGAATGCGGCGTTAAAAACCGGACTGAAGCTATCAAGTTGATGGCCAAAGTTAAATTCATGTTGGCTTCAGTAGCATGCAATATTGGTAAGAATCGATTGAGAAAAAAAGATCGTTCACGTCTAGAAGACGCATTCATGATCTTTGTCCATCTGGATGGAACGAGCTACTCCAATAGCTTTACCTATCGCGCCACCCTGGACTTCATTCATCGTCGATACCTTCAATTAGCTGCTGCGTATCATTGAGTTTCGAATGTTCTTCTATCATTTTTCATCTTAACCTCCCAAGAAACCCAGCCTATGCTGGGTTTTTTTTTGCCTTTCGATTGACCCTTACGCTCCTATCGCTTACTCTGTTCTGGCGATTACATCGCATAACTTCCGGCAATAGCCCTTAACCAAAACACCTAATTTCGGCCACCAGCGCCTCTACGAATGAATCCCGCATTCATTCTCACGGCTTTTTCATGCCTACAAAACAGAATTCGACAGCCCGGTGCCCTATAAGGCTCCGGGCTTTTTGCTGCTCGTCGAACCGGTGTTTTTCCTCACGCTGAGGAATATCAGTGCGTCCAGTCACTCTACTGGGCATTGCAATACCCTTAACTTCCCTTCCTAAACAGACTGTACCTGAGATTTAACCTCAGGCTAGTCAGGCCTTTCCAGGCATAAACTTTCTAAATATTTTAAATCTATTAATTGAGGTATTAACTATGTTCTCCAAAGCTAAAGGTAAAGTAGCGATCGACCCTCGTTATACTCCCGCTAAAAACGGTAATGACTCTGTCATTTTTTTCCGTTTGGGTTGTGAAATGAAGATCAACTCGCAAAAAGTGATTGAGTTTTTCCCTATCAAGGCTTTCGGTAAAGTTGCTGATTTTCTCCACAATACCATCAAGAAAGACTCTGAGATCTCTATCGAAGCTATCGCTCGCACAGCTCGCTATGTGAAAGATGGTTCCGATGTTCAGCGTACTGAGTTCCATGCATTCTCCGTTCACGATATTGCGACCAACCTGGTCGTTGATACGCGAATTAATGATGCTAATCCTCAGTCTTACGTTGCTCCAATCACTGCTTCGACACCAACTCAACAACCACTGCGTTCGCCTGAATTACAGGCGCGTCTGGATGCTGAGTTAGTTGTTCAGAAGATGAGTTATGACGAAGTGAAAACGATCGGTAACAAGTTCCGTGCAGCACTCCAGCAAGCACAGAAAAGTGCCGCAGCCAAGAGAGAAGCCAAACAACAGCCGCCCGCTCAACAACCTACCGTTAAGCAAACTGTGACAGCTCGTAGCAGTGCGATCTTCGTACCTTCTACAAAGCCTACCGTCACAGACCAACTCATTGCAGCTCGTGCAATGGTTAGTAATGGCAGTTATTCCGATATGCGCGGTTAATACTCCGCAGTAAACGCCACTCGTTGAGTGGCGTTTTCATATCTGTTTGGTCAATTTTTAAATCTATTAAATATGAGGTACTACCATGTCTTATTCGAACAATGCCCGTCGCGCTTATGACAACAATAACGCGAAAAGAGCCAACACTGACATCACGGTCAGAGTTGACACAGTGACCCGTCACATGATGACTCTAGGTAGTCAGTTTGAAAAGGCTGCAATGCACCCACATATCTCTTTCCAGAGAGAGTGTGTGTTTGCCAAGCACATCATTAACAACAGTGACTATCTCACTGGTATTGCGTTAACTAACCCGCGTTCTTTCGAGACTGCGTTTTTACAGTTAGCGAGTTCCGGTTTGACACTCGACCCTGCACAGAAACAGGCATATCTGGTTCCACGCAATAATCGGGTGATCTTGGATGTCTCTTATCTCGGCCTGATCAAAATGGCTACAGATGAAGGACTCTGCCAAGACATTGTTGCTGAATTGGTGTTTGAGAATGATGCAGTATTTAAGCCACAAGGTCGTCGTAATAGTCCGATCCATGAGTTTGACCCATTTGCTAGCAAAGGGGATTTGATTCTGACGGTGACGGATAAAGGTACCTTAGGCGCTCGCGGTAACTTCCGTGGTGTCTATGTGGACTTTCTCATGCGAGATGGCCGCAACCTCGTTTACTTTGTAACTGTTGAAGATTTAGCCGCTGCTCGCGCAGTTTCTGAATCTTGGAAAAAAGTTGATAAAAGAGCATTATCTCCGTGGACAACATTCCCGTGGAAAATGGTTCTGAAATCCGCCCTTAAACAAACCGTTCATTTAATCCCAGGCAACCGAACTCGAATCAGCGCAGTGATTGATTATCTCAATACCTACGGTGAAGAAGGGTTCAAGTCTTCCGCTCATGTCCCTGTTGAAGCTGCTGCTGCTGAAATGGCTCAACGTCAAGCTGCTCAGGCTGCTAACAATGATGTTGCTTCATCTCAGCCTATTGTTGCTGACGACAGTGTTATTGAGGGTGAAATTGTTGCTCATGATGACGTCGCTCCCCCTGCGCAATCGGCCCAACCCGTTGAGAAGGCATCTCAGCCTGCGTCACAGGAAGCTCAGTCAGCTCCAGTTGATGTTCAACCCAAGTCTGATGCGGGTGGATCTCAGCCAGAAGAACTTCAAGTTCCGATGTCTGAAATTCCAGGTGTTCGTCAAAGCAGTTTCAAACGAATTGCGAAACTCGTTACCCGCGCAGAAAAAACGCTGGCTTACGAAACCATGATCGCCGAACTGAAAGACGCATTTTCTTTCAACGACAGCGAATTGGCTTACGCAAAACGTCAATTGGAACAATCGCGCCGTGACCTGCTCAGTACGAAAGTTTCTGAGTCAGTTCACATGTGTGATTTTGGGATCGCAAATGACTTTGTTAATCGTCTTGCTGACGGGGAGTTTAAAGCCAGTGCAGCCCAGTGGGTTTCTTCTGTTGAAGCTGAAACTAACTCCATGCAAGTGCTCTACTCTCAAGCTCTTCAGTCCGGTCAATTCGACGAACTTGAATCTGCCTTGAATTCAGTCAAACACAAAGGTCTCAAAGAGATGTTGTGCAACCTGATTTCAACAGCTAAAGCAGCATAAAACATAACCGGCATTTATTGCCGGTTTTTTAATTTTATAAATTTATTAATGGTGATCGTATGTCTGATTCAATCTGTGAAATTGTCGATATTGAACAAGGAACTCCAGAGTGGCACAAATGGCGTAGAACAGGTGTTACGGCAACATGCTCCCCAATTCTCTTGGGTGCGCCTGGAGCTATGAAAACGCCTTATCAGTTATACCTTCAGTATGCAGGCTTGCTTGCTTCTGAAGATCTATCTGCGATTAAGCAGGTGGATGCCGGTAACAAACTCGAAGCGCTTGCGCGGTCTTACTGCGAAAGTGAATTGGGGCAAATAGCCTCACCCTTTTGCGTTCGACATGCCAAGTACCCGTTCATGATAGCTTCGCTTGATGGACAGCTCGATGACCGTTCTGTACTGGAGATCAAGAATCTCTCAGAGAAAAAACATTTAGCTATCCTCGAACAAGGTTCAGCCTCGCCGGAATTTAAATATTACTTCTGGCAGGTGCAGCATCAGTTATTCGTAACAGGTGCCCCGCAAGCTTATCTTGTTTTCTGGTCCGCTAAAGATCAGCCGAAGATTTTCCTTATCAAACCTAACCAGGGCGCTTTCACACGTTTGTTTGCTGCATGCAAAGAGTTCTGGGAACGTTTAAATCAAAAGGTAGCTCCGGCTTTTGATAAACAGCAAGACATCCTGCTGGTTTCTGATGCCGATATTCTGGCCCAAACCAGTGAATTTACTGCTCCAGATGATCTCTCTGCTCGTATCGCTGACATCCGCCGTCAAGTTGCGAATGTCCGCGCCAAAGAAGCCGAGTTTGAAGCCGTGAAAGCCCAGTTGTCTAATCTTGAAGAAACGCTTAAGGCGTCGATTCAAGGTCTTGCAACAGGTCTTGGTTTCAAAAGCACAGACCCTGTCCGTATTGATGGGTTTGGTTTTCGCTATCTGGAAAGTAAAGTCAAAGGTCGCACTAACTGGAAAATGATCGCTGAGCGTCTTAATGTGACTGCTGAGCAATATCCGGACTGTGTGACTCAGGAGTCTCTTCGCTCCAGCCTGTCTGTCTATGAGTATGAAGCTTCCCCAGAGGACAGCGTTTATATTCCACCTGAAGCCATCAAACCTGTTGTGGCAGAAGGAGATGCACTCACCGGTGTTGAAGACAATGCCTTGTTGTTGTTTTAACTCTCTCACACCCGACTTCGGTCGGGTTTTTTCTTGTTGACCCAGCTGTAAGAATTGATTATTGTAGCGGTGCGGTACACACCGCCTAACTTCTGGCAACCTGCCCCTAAACACCTAATTTCGGCCATATCGCCATTCTGAATGCGTTTACTCTCATTCACACGGCACACGCATATCTGTACCAAATTCGATAGCCCGTTGCTTTTTAAGCAGCGGGTTTTTTTATGCGTCGAAAACGGTGTTTCGTTCTCAAGCTGAGAACAACAAGTGCCTCCAGTCACTCTACTGGAACTTTGCAATACCTTAAATCTCGCCTCTTTTCTGAGGCCTTAAACCTTTTAAATCTATTAATTTTAGGAGTCTCTCCATGTCCATCGTTAATCTGACTGCATATAAAGCATCCGACGCACAACGCGAAATGGGTGTGATTGATGTTGAACGTGACATTTCACAAATCATTCGTGAAAAACTCTCGTTCAATGACTGCCCCACCGTTTCGTTAATGCAGCAACGTGCCGACGAACTAGCAGATATCGCTTTGCTGCTGTGTTCCCGTCACCAGGCTGAAGGTGTTTTGGTTTATGCCAAAACCTACTTTATGCCAACCCTGATCACCGCGCTTTCCGAGCGTGGTATTACGGCGTTTGCCACTTATGCACCTAAGTCGATTGTCTGTGAACAAGGACAAATGAGTAGCCGGTATACACATTCCAATCTGGTTTGCTGTTCTCCTGCTGCTTAATTCGACGACTCTTCACTTTTAAATTCCCTAACTCTTTTAAATCTATCTAAATTATTGAGGTAATACATGTCTACTTTTAACACTACTCTAGCTGCTGATACCCTGGTTCGTAACGTCGCAATCTCTCCGGAATTATTCGGCGTTGTCATTCCAGAACACATGAAAGCGCAGGTTAAACCGTATGCTGGTTTCGCTGCGGATAATGCATTCAGTGCTGCCATCCCTAGCCGAAATGATCATTACGTGTTTGAGCCGTCTCTGCGTGCGTCTGTCCTGATGTGGATTAACTACCCTCAGGGTCAGTCGCTGTGGATCTCCGGCCCTACAGGCTGCGGTAAAACCAGTATTGTTGAGCAAGTTGCCGCTCGACTGAACTGGCCTTTGATGAAAACAACAGCTTCTCAGGATTTGGACATTAATAGTCTTGTCGGTGGTCTTCGTCTCGTTTGCGACACAATGACCGGTGATACCCGTACAGACTTCCTTTATGGTCCTCTGGCACTTGCTTACAAATTTGGCCTCATTTTCCTTTTGGATGAATACGACCAACTTGACCCAAGCTGTGCTAACGCTTTTAACGCGATCTTAGAAGGTGGGAATCTTGTTATTCCTGAAACCAACGAAGTGATCAAAAAGCATCCTAACTTCCGTTTTGTCGCTACAGCCAACTCGATCGGCCAAGGTGATTTAACGGGTGTCTATGGTGGTGTAAAAGTGCTGAACGTCGCGAACCTCGATCGCTATATGTTCATCAACGCGAATTACATGCCAAAAGACGTTGAAACCTCGTTAATCAAGAAGTTCATTTCAGATGAAGTGCTCGCAGGTAAGTTTGTTGAAATCGCTAACATCATTCGTAAGTTGTTTGTCGGCAGTGATATCGCTGGTGATTTTAATCAGTCCAATGACAGTTCTTCTGTCAAGGTATCCGCTGTTTCGCCAGACACGCGATTGTCTGTTACGTGCTCTACTCGCTCGCTGATTGCCTGGGTTGAACGTTTCTCGCTGATGAATAAGGCCAAAATGCCTGAAGCTCTGCAAGTTTCCTTCGACTTACAAATCGGTAACCGTGCCGGTGCTGATGATAAGCGTGCTCTGCATGCCATCCTCAAAGCGGTATTCGGTTAAACCTTGTTAACACCTCTCTAAATGCAATTCTCTAAATAAATAATGGCCCATTTCTGGGCCTTTTTAATATTTTAAATTTATAAATAAAAGGTAACTAATATGTCTACGAATAACCAAACTCACACTCAAGTTTTAGACCAATTAATCCTGGTTTCTCTTTCTGAGATTTCCTGCATTAGCGGCCGTAAAAAGCTGCAACGTCAAGACTTAGGTGAAAATGCCGAACTGCCACCAGAAGTCATGGTGTCTCTTGGTTCTAAGAAAGTGATTGACCCGCAGTTGATTAACCCGTTTGAACGCTTTAAGAACAAGGCTAAGAAAGCTTGTTTGTCCTACGGTGTTGCTTTCATGGGCGGCTATGCTGTCCCAACGGATAAGGTCAATGCACTCATCGATGAACTGAAGGATGTGAAGCAAGAGTTTTATGACTACAAAAAAGAATTTTTGAAGGCTGATTTTAATGGCTGGATTAATTCATTTGAGGAAAAGTATCGTGCAATCCTTGTGCGCGATGCCGCGATTGATATCGGCTATATGGATTCCCAAATTCAATTTGGGTTTACTGCGATTCATATCACTCCTTATGGCAATGCCATCATTCAAGATGGTTTTGCAAGTCAGGTAAAAAGTCTGGCAGATGAAGTCTATGAAGACGTTGCCTCCGTTGCTGACAAGTTCTTAAAGAACCTGAATAGCAAAGATGCAATCAGTCAACACACACTGAATCCGCTACGTCGTTCTGCTGAAAAACTTCGTACTCTGGCGTTTATTGACCCCAGTGTTGAAGGTCTGTGCGAGTACATGTCTCAAGTGCTTGATAACTTACCTTTGACAGGCAAAGTTACCGGTCAAGACTACAACAATGCATTATCCCTTCTAAACAACCTCCGCGATCCACAAGCTGCTAAGTCGTTTGTATCGTTGCTTTCAAATCCGCAAGCTGATTCTGGTTTGGATGCCTCTTTGGTTCTCGACGCCTCTTTTGAGTTGCCGACTACCGATTTGGTTTCTCCACCAGCACAACCTGCTTTGGAAACAACACCAGCCACTCCTGCTGACGTGGTTCCACACACGAACGCATTCGCTGTTGCTGAAACGATTGATGATAGCTTCTTGGCCGACCTGCCACTCGACTTGCCTCCGGCCGGTCCTGTTGCAGACCCGGTTGTTACAGTGGCTGATACGTCAAGCACTGTTGAAGTTAATCAGCCTGCTGGTTCTGTTGAAGTTGTTGATGATAGCGCGCTGCTGAGTTCTTTCGTCGTTCCTGCTGCCGCTGTCGATTTGAATGCCCCGGCTTCTGCTACTCCAGTTAATCTGGATTTTGCTGATACCGATTCAGACGATGGGATCATGATGTTCTAAATCTAAGGCCCCTTTACGGGCCTTTTTTAATTTCCTAAATATGGACTTGGTTATGCAAAAGTATCTTTTGTGCAACAACGAGTTACTTGTTGAGTTTAGTAAATACGGTGAGCAGCTTCCTATGGCTTTTGCTGTGTTGTTTGGTAATACCCTGCCCTGGCTTGGTGTTTCTGAAACTGATTTCGACATCCTCCGTTTAGGCCCGTCTCACTCTCTCTACCGCTTTACCTGGCAACAGGTACTGCAAAACGCCTCGGTGACTTTGGATAGCAAAACGTTTTTTTTACGTTTGGCTGACAACGGTGACCTTCGCACCTGTTTGAAACGTCCTTAACGACTCGTTTTCGTCCTTTTAAATTTATATTAAATCTATTGTGAGGTAAGTATGGGTATTTATAACTCTCTGCCCGTCGTTGCACGCGCCCTGAGCGATCAGCTCGGAGTGAATGTAACTGTTGGTGGTTCTACGGCTTGTGCTTCTCAGCAAGGTTCTTCATTCACTATCAACATTCCTTTCTATAAGGATGCTGAAAAATTGTCTGACGTCCTTCTGGGTTATTTGGTTCACGAAGCTGCGCATGTCAAATACACAGAATTTCCGATTCTGAAAGAAGACATTCCTGCTCGTGCCAAACAAGGCTACAACCCAAGTGTTCTTGGTAAGTTGGTAAACATAACCGAAGATCTTCGTATTGAACGTGCGATAGGTCGTCGCTTTCCCGGAGTGCCTTCATTTCTCAAAGCGTTAAATCACTTTGTTTTTAATGAGGACACGAAACCAACTGATGATCCTGCTGTAGCATTTATCAACGGTTTACTCTTGTGTGGTTTCAAACGGTATCACGCACTTAACATTCCTGTTGATCAAGCCCAATCAGACTTCATTCGCTTATTCGGACAAAACATGTTTGATACAGCGATGGACATTCTCGGTTTGGCGATTAACGCGCCTTCCATTGCCGACTGTCTGGATATTTCCTGTCGTCTTTACGATCTTGCAGTAGATGCTTTTAACGATAATCAACAAGACCAACATGATCTGCCTCCTGAGACCGGTGACGATTCACAATCCGAACCAAGCAGTGATAACTCACAGCCTGGCGAAGATAATGATAGTGCTGACTCTAATGTAGATGCTGGCGATGGCTCTTCTGACGGTCAATCGTCTCAAGGTACTTCCGCTCAGCCTGGTAATGAACCTGAAAATGGTGACAGCCCTGCTTCTGGCAGTGATGTTTCCACCAGCGTTTCTACCAGCTCAACACCGTCTAAATCAGACCATTCAGACCCTTTTGCCAATGTCACTGATGATAATCTCAACGAGGTTATTAAAGGTGCTGGTGAACGCTTGAATGACTGTATTAAAGACAACGTTTCTCCAAGTGAACGCACACCTGCTGCTACCCCGTTCGGTATTGCTCCGGCTAAGCGTCACGCAACCAGAGAAGCTTCGGTTCTCCGAGGTGTTCAGGCTGCGTCTGGCCTTCGTCAGTCAATGCACGGGCTACTACAAGGTATGCAACAAACTCGTCGTACACACAAAGAAACGGGTCGTGTTATGGATACGCGTCGGCTGACTTCGGCTCTTTTAGGAGAAACCAAGTTATTCCGACACAAATCTAAAGCTGTTGAGTTCAACTCTGCCTTTACTGTTCTGCTTGATTCAAGCAGTTCATTGGGTTCTGACATGGTTGAAGCTGAAGCCGCTGTTGTCTCCTTGCTCTTTGCGTTGGACGGCATCAAAGGTGTTTCGACTTCGGCCTATCATTTCCCACATGCCACCGCAAATAACGTTGGCTTGCTAAAAGCGCGTGAACAAAGCTTCCGGGCTGCGGTTAACGCTAAGCAATTTGGTATTAGCGCAAATGGTTGTACGCCACTGGAACAAGCTTTATGGCCTGCGTTCAGTGACTTGCTAAATGCGCGCGCTGATCGCCATGTCATGGTCGTGGTCACTGATGGTAAGCCCGATAACTCCGGGCCTGTTATTCAGATGGTTAATGACGCGAAAAAAGAAGGTGTGATTGTTATTGGTATTGGCTTCGGCGGTGCTAATTCAAACATTATGACTTCTCTATTCGATGATACTGGTGTTGCTGTAGGTTCTGTCTCTGCCCTTCGCGGAAAGCTTCTCGAAGTCTCCCGCAAAGCTTTAACTCGTTAATTTTAAAACCTTCCTAAACAAATCCTTAGCCTCCTGCTTTGCATGAGGCCGGGTTTTTAATTCCTAAATTTATTTTAAATCTATTAAAGGTGATCAAAATGACTATGTCCAAAAATGCATTTGCTCATGAAAATCAGCTGTCCTTCAACGAACTGTTTGAAGCTGACGACCGGACTTATGAAGCAATTTGCGCTGCCAAAGATGATCGTTATGAATTGCGTTATTCGCAACAGATGGCTTACGAAATTATTCGTGACTCTCTGTACATCATGACGGCCCCCAGAAGCAACGTTGAACAGCGTGTTGATGAAATTCTCTGGATCTTCTCTGATAAAAATCAGTCGGATCTGTGCTCTTTCACTAGCTGCTGCTTCTTCGCCAAACTGGACCCAGAAGAGACTCGTATGAGTGTTCTGCATCGCTGGAAGCATGACCTGGCTGAACAAGATCGTTTAATTCAGTCGAACCACTACGATGCGCCATCAAATATGGACTTCGTTGAATCACAGCGTCGCGGTTTCGAAAAATACAAGAAGGCGTTCTATCACTACTACCCGAACGAAGCTGCTCGGAAGTGTGCATAACCGCTTAAAGAATAACGCTGGCATTTGTCAGCGTTTTACTTTCTCTTGGAGATATTCATCATGGCTAAATATATTAATTTTGATACTTCTGTCGTTGAACCACAAAGCGGCTTTACCGTTGAAATGATTGATGACCTCATTGGTTACGTGCATGGCAATTCACCAAAGCGTAGTGTTAGTTTGTTTGAAAACCTACCCGTTTTTGAAGAGTCTTTCGTGATCAATACGTACCACCCAATGGCCCCGGATTCACTAGAAATACACTTCTTCCGTGATGAGACAGGTAATTGGTGGCCGTACATGACCGTTGATGCACTGTGTTTAGTGCATACGTTAACGACATACGGCTACGGTCTGATGGGCTCAGAGGGTTAAGCAATGCTGATACCTTATGTGTCTTTCACATCAAATAAACGGTCATATTTAATCCGCGAAACCTCAATTTCTCAGTCCTGGCCTGATAGTCGCCATGCTGATGTTGAGACCTTTGTGCTCTCTACTGGCAAAGTGCTTCGCGCCACCAACATTAAACGTTTTAACTTCATCGATATTGCTGCACATCAGGATCCTATTCCTGTCACAGTAAACGATAATATTAACTTCTGAAAAGCAAAGGCCCCGTAGCGGGCCTTTCGTTTTGGTGAACTGTATGAGTGCTTGTGCATTGATTGAATACAATAACGCTTCCGCGAAACTGCGTGGCGTTGTCGTTCCGGGTGATGAAGCTTGTATTAAATATGCTTTATCACGTTGGGCAGTGATTGCATTTCGTATCCGCAATACAGACGACAAATTCACCCGCATACCGGTTGAGGATTGGATGGAAGGCATTCAGGCAACTGTTAGCCCCTCCCCTGCTCGCGAACGCATTCTGGCCGCATTGGCTCGTTGCAAGCCCGGTATCTTTTAATTTTCTAAATTCATAAATCTATTAAAGAGGTACGTATGTCTCATTCTGTCGAATTGAGCATTTACGGATTCGTATCTGAAAAGATGCGCCTTTGGCCCACTTCTGATGTTCAGGAGCAAGCTGACTTGGCGTTAATTCATTCCGATATGTTAACTGTGAAATTGCTTAACGATCGTGGACTTGGCATTGCCAATACTGCGTTTGGTATTAATCAGAACGAATCCCAGGTATTAAAGCTGGCGACTCGTTTTGCGTATTGTTGTGCATGTGGCCGTTTCTCCGACCCTAGCCTTGACCTTCTCAAAAAAGAGATAGTCATGCTTGGCCGGAGTTTGTGTTCCAGGTTCTTCGACTCAACGATGGCTGAGGCTGTTCGTTTCGTGGCACATGAGCCCGAGTTCATGAAAGAACAATGTGTTTGGTAATCCTTACCCTTCATTTTTATCTACAGGAGTATTTCTCATGCGTTACGTTACCTCTGACAATAGCTACACCACAACTTTCCCTATCGCTGTTCGCAACATCCTTTTGGAAATTGTGCCCGTTGATGAAGAAGATTACTCGCGCGGTTCTGATTTACGCGATGATCTCGGTGTGGTGATTAATGAAGAAACCTATATTGACATCAATCATCGCTTTGCTGATTTGGAAGGCGAGGTTCGGACATTGCTTGCAATGAACCGAATTGGTGTTGGTACGGAATCGTTCAATGACCCTGACTGCCCTTCGCTGTCTGTTAATCAAGCATTATTGATTAACTTGGCGATGGACTTGAATGGGGTGATTCATACCAGTTTGTACCGGGATTTGTTTAAGAAAAACTCATTCTGCGCGCAGATGTTGGTGAGTATCGTGGAGATGGCTGAGGCTGTTTTGTCTGATAATGAAGAACCGGATGTTTTCAAAGATTCTCTCTTTGGTGGTATCTACTCTCGTTACACCATCGGTTTAAAAGCACACCTGTTTCACTAATTGCTTTTTTGCTGTCCACAAACTCTCTTTCACTGGTGATGTATGAAAAACATATTTAAATTCCTGCCGCTGATTCCTGCGGTAATCATTGTAGCTGCAACGGTATTTTTCAGCTTTGATGTCATGACTATGGTAGTTGTTATTGTTGTCATGTCTGTCATTGCTGCCGGTTGTGTTGCATTGGCCGCTTATTTCATCGTGCTCATCCTTCAGGATGTCTACGGTAAAATTATGAAACTGCGTCACTCTCTATAACTTCGATTTAACTTCCCCTCCGCACAACATCCTCGTTGTGCTTAACTTCCCTCAGTGAGCCCTAAAATGAAACTTAATACCCTTCGCTTCTTCTCTCTTGTTTTTACTGTTGCAATTGCTGTCATGGTGATTGTTTTCGGTAGTCACTTTGGCATCAAGGTGACAGAGGACTTTGTCATCAAAGTTCTTTTGATTGTCTCGATGCCGATCGCGTTTACTCGCAACAAGAGCAAATCGTAATTCCAGCCTAGGGTAACCACCCAAAACCCTGTCTTCGGACAGGGTTTTTTTTTGCTTTTTTTTACCAGCCATAACCGGAGCTGCATTCACAGACAACGGAAGGATGGTAAACAAAACGCAAGCACATGCGATTCCTTCAACCCTTTGAGAACACCGGTTTTTGGCCTCATTTTGCTGGCCTTTTTTGCCGTTTTCCTTGCCTGTGTATGACAAAATGACCGCTCATTGATTCATCAGATGAGGGATTTGATGAAACTTCTCGTATGTGCTCACAGCCGTTCGATGCTCATGCCTGTTTTTAAGCTGCCAGCCATACTCTGCACTGACTCTAACCGTCTCAGCTTGCAGCGTGAACTTGAACGTAAGTACGGCGGACGCATGACCCTCGATGAGGCCTGTAAGGAAATTGGTATAAAACCCGAAAGCATCATTAAGAAGATCGGGCAACAAAGATATAGACACTATCAACTGTGCCAACAGCTTGAAAAAGCCAGGGTTTTTAAGGGGAAAAACTCCTTTTTTTGGACTGACAGGATAGCGGCAATTCTTACCAAAGGTAATGAAGATGAAATTCCAAAGTTTCAATAAAACAGTCATCGCTACCCTGGTATTTGGGGTGCTCTCTGCTCATGCGGTAGCAGAGGGTGGCAAAGATAATAAACCAAAGGCTTCCAACGGGCAGGTTACCGCTGGAGGTACCTCGTTTCTGGATGGAAAAGAAGAAGGCTGGTTCTGGAAAAAAATGCCTCCTGAACCGCCGAAAGAAATCGAACCTGAGACTACTGTTGCTAAAGCGGACAAAACCGAAGAGCAGGACAAGCAAATGCCTGTCCCTGAACCTTCCGTTGCGGTTACTCCTGAAGAGGGGCCTGAAGCCTTTACCGTGGCCTGGTACCGTGAAAACGTACAGAAATTACGTGACCGCGCAATTGACGAGCCAACCCAGGAAAACGTCCGGGCCTATTACCTTGCGCAGCGCATTATGTTGGACAAGGCGAGCCGGTTTACTGATATGGCGCGCTTAGTGACATCTACAGATCCATTGATTGATGAAAGCAGTCGTCGCTCTACGTCTACCTTCGGCGCTATGGACCAGTCTGCGGAGGCTGAAAAAAACTCACGGCTTGTTATAAAAGACATTGCCACACGCGCTGGGGTTTTCTTTTTCTTCCGTGGCGAAGATTGCTCAATCTGTGTGAAACAAGCGGCGATCATGAATACGTTCACTTACATGACCGGTATGAAAGTTATTCCAATTTCGATTGATGGTAAACCAATGCCTGGAAACATCATGGAGAACTGGCGTGCAGATACTGGTCAAGCAGCAAAATTGCAGATCACCAACACTCCTGCGCTCGCACTGGCTATTCCTCCAGAGGCAACGCGGATTCTTTCATTCGGGCCTCTCAGTGCCGATCAGTTGATATCCCGCACAATCATGATTGCACATGACTCGGGGCTCATCACCAACGAGCAGTACAAAAGCACGCTTCCATATAACGACAATGGGTATATCGATTCGAGCATCCTGAAAGATATGCCGGAAGAGTACCTGGAGAACTCGGACGACTTTATCAAATACATTCAGAAGAAATCTGGTTACGCAGCATCTACAAAGGCGAAATAACAGTAGCGGGAGTAACAAAAAATGGTTTTACAACATCAAAAATCTAAAGGGCTCAAACGCACTATCTTAGCAATATCGATTGCTCTGTCGGGTGTGTTCACGTCTTCTTCCAATGCTGCGGATATCAGTACCCAGCTCGATAGTATGTTCGGTTCAATGTCCAATGTAACTGGCGCGGGAGATTATCACAGCATTACTCGTGATGGGTACACTGGTGGGGGCTTTGTTCTCCGAAATAAACTAAGAACTCTTACGCCAGTCACAATCGATCTTCCTGCCGCGTCGGGCGGCTGTGGAGGGATCGACCTTTTTGGTGGGTCTTTCTCATTTATCAATGCCGAGCAGTTTGTTCAGATGCTACGTAACATCGCCGCTAACGCGGCTGGTCTGGCTTTTCAGCTGGCACTTAACGCAATGGATGCAGTTCTGGATAATGCCATTTCAAAAATGCAGGCTGTTGTTCAGCAAATGAACGATCTGACCGTTAACTCCTGCCAATTAGCAAAAGGATTACTGGTAGATACAGCTTCCGCATTTGGTGAAAATGCCAAAATGTCCGTGTCATCCCAACTCTCGTCTGATGGTGTTGTTGACCAGTTCAAGGCAATGTGGGGTAACTCAGGTGGTGGTGAAGCCCCAGAGAAAGTCAAAGGTGATACAGGGAAACGTAAGCCTTGTGGCGACTATGGCAACCTCATGTGGTGCTTGCTGCAAAATGGACAGTTCTCATCTCAATTCGAAGGCTCTGAGCAACAACAGAAAGAATTGGTTATGTCTCTCACTGGTACGATTATTGTTGGAAAAGATATCAGTACAGACAAAGACGGATCCATTAAAAAAAGCGTTGTTCGACTTGGCCCTCTGGCAACTAGCTCCGTGTTGGATTCTATTATTCATGGTGACCCCGCCTTCCATATGTGGAGTTGCGTAAACCAAACCGAAACGTGCGAAAACCCAGTGCAACAGCAAATTGGCTTGAATGGCGTTGCTAACACCATTAATAAATTCTTCATTGATGATGGGTATCTGGTTTCGGCAAAATCGGGTGGTGAAGTATCTAGAGAGCGGCATGAACAGGCTGGGTATTACAACGTTGGTGGCGCTGGTAATAAAGCTATCATTTTGGCAAGGCATGACCTGAACGCCAGTCATTCGTATATTCGAGCCATCTCACCTGTCCTATCCTACTCGGCTGCGAATCAATACCTCAGTGATCTACTAACGGCCGCAGCAACAGGGGCCCGTATGGCGCAGTCTAACGATGATTCTGCTTCAGCTTACTACGAAGAGATGTATAAGTTGATAGAAGATGCGCGACGTAATTTGGCAATTTCCTATAGCACATTAGCGGCCAGATACGGCGGTGAAGAGAAGATCCAGGAAACCTTCCAGTCCTACATGCAATCCCTGCCTTTAACTGAATATCAAGGTGAAGGGTCGGTAGACGGCGCACTCTAAGAGGATATGAGTAAATGACTCAGTGGAACGTATATACCGTTGGTGACATTGAATTTATGCATAATGTTTTCAACGCAGTTGCAATGCTAATGAATAGTGGGATGTTCTCAGATCTATTTCGCATTGCTGCATTGTTAGGGGTGATCGGGATTGTTATTTCATCGGCTATTTCAGCAGGTAAAACCGTCTCCTTCCAAAACATGGCCGTCTGTATTGTCATGTATATGGTGTTCTTCCAGGTTTCGGCTCGTGTCAACATCGAAGATGTTACTAGCGGACGTTTCCGTGCAGTTGATAACGTTCCGGCAGGCCTTGCAGCATCGGCCTCCATCATATCCACTGTCGGGTATTCAATTACAGAAAAAATGGAGCAAGCATTCTCCACTCCTTCAATGACTGAGTATGGTGCATTGGATCCATTGGTGGCAATGACGTCTCTTTATGACACATTAAAAAACCCAATGCGCTGGTTTTTAGCCAACGAAAAACCGCGTGTAGATTTCGCCAGAAGCGTGGAAAGTTATATGAAAACCTGCGTGACTAAAGATGTTATTCGGGGGGCGAAAACCTACTCAACTCTTTATAGAGGCACTCAAGGCGTGCAAGGGCTGAGATCTGATGACCGCTTCCAGCACGTCGTGCTTTATGATGGCAATATGGTGGGCTGGGCTCCAGGAATGGAAGATATGAAAGGTGTATCTTCACAATATTCTTGTGCAGATGCTTTTGATAAATTGATCATGCAACATGCATCCTCTTCTGACATGTTCCGTAAAGCCTACCAGCGTTCTTATGCCGCTTTGGGCCGGACTTGTCAGGGCGATGGTGACGTCTGTAATACGAGCAGAAAAGTTCAGGAGATCATGAATTTTTACAACCTAAGCGGTACAACGATGCGTGATTTCCAAATGACGATGATCATGTACCCCTACCTTCGTGATGTGCCTAAGTATGGATATGAAGCCTCCTTCCGAGGTGCCGCTGCTATCACCCGAACTCAAACGCAAACCCAACAAGCCTTCCAGTGGGCATCCTCCGGCGCGTCTTTCCTGTCTTGGATGGCGGCGTTTATGCCAATTTTCCAAGGGCTAATCTATGCTCTTACGCCATTCATGGCCTTTTTATTCGGTCTGGGCATTATGGGTGTTCGCTTGGTTATGAAATATTTTCTGGTCATTATCTGGACTCAGACTTGGATGCCACTGGCAGCAGTTGTAAACATGTACGTGCTTGTTCACACTCAAACTAACTTGTCTGCCATTTTCAATGGTATAGATCCGATTTCATTCGATAAGCTATATCTGATGCTATTTGAAACTCAAAAAAGCATCGGCCTTGCTGGGAATTTATATGCGATGATCCCTGCATTGGGTGGCTTTATCGTATGGGGTAGTTCGGTCGCCTTTAACTCACTGGCAAACTCCGCCGCTGCGCCTCACGCAGCTGATACCAAGCAGATGGCTCCTGATGTATCGAACGCGCCAGCCATGAACAACCGAAGCGCTGATGTGAACTTCGATCGCTCCAGTGGGTCTGTCATGGGTGGTGCATCTTCCGCATTGCCTAAATTTGATATGAAGCAATCTGCTTCTACTAACCTCGCCAGCGCTAAACAGAACGTCGAGTCAGCCTCGGTTGAACGCTCTGCATCAGAAGGGAAAATGTTCCAAGAGGTTGCTTCCAACATGCGAAATGGAACCCAGTCTCAACAAAGCCAGGATGCCATGCAAGCTGCTTTGGGTTCTCTAACCTCTTCCCAGCGTTCGTTTGTTCAAGATGTCGCTTCGCGTAACGGGACTTCCGAAGCTGAAGCATTGACAGCTTTGAATATGGGCTCTGTTCAAGGTAGCGCTGAGGCATCTGCTGGTTTGAAAATTGGAGGGTCTGGTGCCTCAGTTTCTGGGTCGGCATCCTTACAGCGTAATGAGTCAGCTTCAAAAGGTAAAACTCACACGGCGGACGCGAGCTACTCAAGCAGTGATAACGCTTCAAACAGTGACGCGCTAAGCTCGCAACTCAGTCAAATCAGGTCACAGTCTTCAATGGCTTATTACAGCAGCATGCAGGCAGCAGGACAAAGCACTGCGGCAACCCAACAATACGGTGAAGCTTATAAAAAACAGGAGTCGGCTCAAAAATCCTATTCTGAAGCACAACAGTATTCGATGAGTAGCTCTCTGGGCCAAAACATGAACTCAGCACAGATTGCGCAATCCATTGGAGGTAGCAACGAAGCTCAAGCCGCACTAACTCAGGTATTGGCTGGTCGCGAAGACTTATCTCAGCGGATCAACGAAGATACAGCACGCCTCTCTTCACTAGGGATGACACAGGAAGATGCGCATACATTCGCTCAGTTCAGCGCAGCGGCTTCAATAGGTCAAGCTGGCGAAGTAGCTAAACTGTCAGGTTTCGTTAGTGGAGGTTCGCAACAACCAGAGGTCAGCGCTGATGCTGCCAGGGCAAACCAAGGGATCGCAGCTAACGCAGAGCAAGCCGAAGCGCATATCGATAGTATTGCTGGTGGTGTTAATAATGGTTCAAGTTCTACCCAGGGTCAGGCAGCAGCAGGCATAGCTGGTAATTATGCCCAATCAGCACCAGGCACAGCCCAGGGGCACGTTATTGATCAGCATTTCGATAATAAAGGACAGGTTGAGAATCATGAATCCCGTTCAACCCAAGAACTCAACACTATGAGAGGCAATGCTGCACGATATGAACTGGTGAACAAATCAAATTATGGAATGACGGGGGATGCGATGCCTAAGGTTCAAAGCGCCTTAGACAAGGTTTCAAACGGCATTAAGCCGGGGGGGTTCTCTTATCAGGAAGGTTACGGTCAGGGACAGGAAATGGCTTCTCAAGTAACTGGTGTTGGAGGTGAAAGAGGCGAATACGCTAAAAATGCCATCTCACACTTGTACGGTACCGTCAAAGACAAAGACAATACGCCAGAGCAAATGGAACACGCTCGTATTCAGGCCTTCCACGCTGTCACCCTCGCAACCGGCGGTGAATATGTGAACGGTAGGCTTGAAGGCGGCGATCAGCAGCTAGCAATGGCGATTATTGGCAAGGTAGAATCCACGAAGAGCAACATGCATCGTACTGATGCTCATGTCGTAAAAGAATCTGTCGAGGCGCTGATGTCTGATAACGAGAAGAAATAACCCTTAACATACAAAAGCCTCCAGTCGGAGGCTTTTTTTTGGCCTAAAAAACTCAACCGATATAGAGCATATAAGCAGCGGGAACGCTGAGTACCAGCCAAAACATGCAAAGCGCAATGTCTCTTTGGATCCCCGGTGGTTTGGGTGGTGACTTTTTCGTGCTTATTGGAACTCTGTGAACCACAATGGGGGGTAGATAGGCTACGCCGTGTGCGCCAAATGTACTCATGTTTTACTCCCAAATATCAGTAAAAGAAAAGCACCTCGTTTTGCTGCCCTTCTTTGTTGCCCGTATACGTCATTGATTTATGCTTGCTCAATGGCGTCTCTATGCATTGATTCTCTCACAGTTCTTTCAGGTGACGAAATTTTCTGTGATACGCCTAGCCATCAATGCCTGCAATCTACAAGGTGATTACGAATGATAACCCTTTTTAGGAAAAATTGGTTTTCAAAAACGGTCTGCACGTTGTTCACGATGAGCCACTTGGGTGTAGCGATGTATGCCCCCTACGCTTACTCGGCAAACTCGGCAGCAAATGCTCAGTCAGCGGTTGAATTCTATAAGTCTCTACCCGGTCTTTCTGCAAATAGTAACGGCACTGTTCAGTATGGGGATGGTGAGGCCGTTAACTTAAATAACGTGTATCCTGGCGAGGCGTCATCCACCTCCCTGGATCAGCTGAAATCCGTGTATGGTAATGATGGTGAAACCCAAAAGTTAGGCTTTGATACTGGTTCTGCACTTGCCTCTGAATCGTCATTGCGAGGCGAAGCCTATCGCGCCGTTTCAGGCTCAACGAAAACGACTGCAAAACTGAAAGCCACGGATTCTATCTTTGACAAACACAAAGATTTCTTGGCGAACCAGGATAAATACATGCAGGATCTGGATGACTGCTCAATGACCTCCGAACTGAATACGGACGGTGTTAAGCAACACATTCCTGATTATAAAGAGTGCACTCGCACCACCAGCGTCAGTGGCACCTATCGTTTAACCCACCCTTACGTGGCAGGCTTCCTGAGCCATAGCTCCGGTTCTGCCAACATTGAAGGTTGCGGTGAAGCCTGCGTAACTCTTTGGGTGGGTAGAGTCGGCGATAACTACTGGGATGGTCGTTGTAAAATATATGAAGAATATACAGGTGTTCGCGTTTACAACCCGCAAGCCATTTCCAGTGCAAAACTGACTTACGCAACCTGGGATGATTATATGCAGATCTACCTTGGTGAGAAAAAAGTATTTGCGGGCCCTGTTGCAGGAATGAAGGATGCAGGTACTGATGGGAAATACCGACCTTGGAACTACAGCAAAGGTGAGTTATTCCCACCAGAAACCGAAGGGCCTTGCGAGTTGGATACCAGTTGGCGTGTTGATCCACAGGCTGACGTGACTCAGAACTTCCAGGAAGTACAAGACGGCGATGAACTGATTTTCAAAACACGCGTTTCAGTTTATGGCAATGGTGAAGGCTATGCGAAATTGGAAGTTCGCTACGACCCATCTAAGGCCGTTAGCAAAGATGAATGGATTGCCGACAACCAAGAAGGGTTCAATACTTTTCTGGATGCAGTCAATCAGGGTTATTGCCAAAACTATTCGGTCACCTGCAATGAAACAGTCACACCTGACGCGAATGGCTGCGCTTATATCAATGGGGTTACTGTGTGCGAAAAGGATCTTAAAACACCACCGATCGGCGGGCTTTCCCCATTCTGCCGTAGTGCAACCGTTGTATCTAACTGTGGTACTGATGCCGGAGTGAATAACTCATGCAAAGACTTTGATAATAACAATGCCTGCAAATTTATTAAGTCTTCCTGCATCACAGGCGCAGCTGGTGGGCAAAGCGGTTGTTGGCAAGCTTCTGAGACCTGGGACTGCGGTCAAGATGTTACAGTGCCAAGCACTACACAAACCGAGACTTACCAGTGTGCTGGAGCGGTGCAGTGCATCAACGGTACCTGTTTAACGCCAGAATCGGAACCTAGTGGAGACTTCCAAACGGCAGTCGCAATGCTTCAAGCGGCGACTTACGCGGTTAACGAAATGACCTGCGGTGATGAAACTATCAACGTCAATCGCACTTGCACCTTATTCAAAGGTGAAGCTGCTACTTGTAAATCAGCACTGGGTGGCTGGGTCGATTGCTGCAACCAGCCTGTTGATGTCAGCTGGATTGAGTATCTTCAGCTAACCTACTACACCCTGAAAGTTTCAGATGCGCTGGCCGTTAAAGCGGGCATGTTCGAGCAAGGTAAAGGCATGTTCGACATGGGTTCTGAATTGGCTAACAGTGCTATTGATGCAATCACTAAACCTGCAATGTCTGCACTGGATAGCTTAACTGGTAATGCAGGGTCAGCGGTTGCAGATAAAATTGCAGATCTCGGTATCGGAGAAATGATGGATCAGGCGGTGGGCACTTTAACTAAACAAGTTGCTCAATGGACTTTGGACACCTTTGGTTCGAGCGTAACAAATGCGTTATTCCAGGCCGGGGGCACAGCTGCTGGGTCAGAATCGGTTGCTGCGGTCGGGTCCGACGGCGCATTAGCCAGTTCTGTAGAGCTGTCTTCCACCCTTACTTCCGCTATTTCCGTTGTCGGTTATGCCTACATGGCATATCAGGTTGCAAACATCTTGGTAAACATCATCTGGGCTTGTACAGCAGATGAATTTAAGCTTGCTGTGAAAAAAGAAACCAAACTTGCGACCTTCATCGATAGCTGGTGCCAATCCAAAGTGTTAGGGCAGTGCATTGAAAAACGGTCAAGTTACTGCACGTTCAACTCACAGATTGGGCGAATTTTCCAAGAACAAGGGCGCGCCCAGTTGGGCATTGGTTGGGGTGATAACAAGAATCCGGATTGCCGTGGCTTAACGTTGGAAGAGTTTGGTCGAATTGACTTCCAAAAAGTCGATCTGTCGGAATGGATTGGTTCACTTTACTCAGCCGATTTACTGCCAACGCCCGAATCAGTCAATCTCGACAGCATTACCGGTTCAGGCAGCATTCTCAACGTTGACGGTAAACGTAAAAACAGCCTCGACCGTTTCAAGGATGGCGTTGATAGCGTTGATATAAATGACCTGAAGGATAAAGCAGGCGCTTCAATACAAGTGCGTTAATCATAAAAAACCCCGCTCAGTTTTGGCGGGGTTTCTACTTTCGTCTGTAATATTAGTTTTTGAATTCAAGAACCTTACCGTTGTAAAACACATACGGAGCATGCTCTTGGGAGGCTGGCACAAACAGAGCTCGTTTTGCACCAAGGGCCACAGATAGTTCCTTCATCAATGGCATGTTTTCTTTTTTCGCCGCAAGATAGAAGAAACAGGCCGATGCGTACCCAGAGCGATACTCTTCAGGGCTGACTAAAACAGGCGGTTTTGGTAGGTGCCCGGTTTCTTTAGCTTTACTTAACGAGAACCAACTCCAGCTCTTGTCCTGCCCGCATAGTTCATATTCATTAAAACCTGCCATTTTAGGGGCGAAGGTTTTAAAGGCTTCAAACATTTGAGACTGATCTACTTCCCGGTCTCCCCCTGCCCAGGAACCGAATAAAACAACCCCATCAGTATAAGGCTGAGGTCTTTTCGCGGTTAAAAAACCTGTTAAAGCAATGAATGGATCTTTAATAGCCAACCCACCAACAACATCTGCCGTACCGGCACCTGACCGTTGAGTTTTGGCAACCTCTCCTGCTCTTACTGGATTCTCAAGTGGGAGAATACGCCCGCCGTCAACCAGCTTGTTATAGATGACATAATTATCACCTGCATCTGTAATTTGGCGCATCTCCATTGCACGGGCAAACTGTAAAGCCTCCGACGGATTGGTATCCACCGGCATCGGAACAGGTTTAGAAGCACAGCCCGTCATTGCCATTGCCAGAGTAATCAAAGAAGCGGTCAGAATCTTTTTCATGTTCGGTACCTTATTCGTAGAGTTGCAGGTAAGTAGTTTTTCGTGTTGAGAGCATAGTAACCCCGCCATGACAGCTGACGAAGAAATCTGGCTAAAAAAAATCCCCTATTGTTTAAATAAGGGATCTAACACTGTGAATTTGATTTAAATTGAATCTTTCCAAGCGGTTAGCACTTGCTGGTGGCTGCATGTCGCATCTTTCGTGCAAGGTACTTTAAGGGCTGGTTCGAAATTTCCCGGAATAAATTCCCCTTCCAGAGGGGGGATTTCTGTCTTCAGTTCCGGGTCGTAGAAAACAAAAGGTGCATTCACTTTGTTTACCACCCATCCCCAACCAACAGAATCTGGAATGATATACCCCGCCGTGGAGGAAATGTCTTTCACGATCAGCCGTTTCTTGAACTCGCCAAACTTCGACTTGCAAAGCTCGGGCGAGTCCAGCTTTTGGCACAGATTCACGCGCATATAACCGGGAGCAACCAACTGGCTGCCAGGCAACGTATGAAAAGTGCATCCCTGCAAAGCTAACGCTGTGAATATTCCAATCAAAGTTCGCGTTTGCATTAATGAGCCTTATCTTCGCAGAACGGGCACTTATGCTTTTTATTCGAACGATCACCATCAAAGGGAGTGATAAAGGACATTTTACAATGTACGCATTTCACCATTCGGATCTCATCAGAACGGAAGTCACGCGCCAGTGTCCAGGCTTCGTTCGGATGAAGCATAACATCCGCCGCAATAGTCGGTCTGAATCGCATATTTAACTCGCGATACACTTCAAACGAATCGACCACTTCACTGATGTCATCCTGATTGCTAGGGTCCTTCGCGCGACGTAGATAGATGCTCATAAAGTTGGTTGCCTCCATCTTTTTTGGCTGCGAAGCCAAGAAGGTTTCCGACAGTTTCAAGCGTCCGATTGCCACTTCTTCCTGACCGAACTGTTTTTTCAAATGGTCAATGAGTCGGTCACTTGCATTAAGCGACGTGGTAATGATACGACGACGGAAGCCCAGTTTGACCATCCGCTGTGCCAAAGCAAAAATGTCTTCATCTTTTACGAGTGCGGCTTTCATAGATCTGTGCTCCAATGTTCAAAACGTAATTGCAAATAAGCTGGCAAAGTCATGTGCGGGTTATCACTGCCAAAAACAGAGCTCCACTCCCCAGAAGCGAGCTCCCGCAGCGAACGAACCGGTTTGATATACAGTTCGCCCTTGATGATGGCGTCAATGGTTTGACTATCGTCAAGCCGCTCAATGAAATTCAACGCTTCATCGGAGCCCAACCAGTAAAATGACTCGGCCAGCGTGCCGTTGAGAATTTTCACCCTGATGCTGTACACGAGAAGTGCAAGCCGAAGAATATAGGAGTCATGCCGGACGAAGTTATCCACTTCTGTAAGTTTGCGTCCAGGCATGTAGTCAACTATAAAAACAGGTACGTTGTATGATTTAACAGATTTTGTCAGCTGCGCTAGAAGGTCTTTGTCTTTTAACACTAAGCGATCATCTTCAGACAGAACAAACGGACTGCGGAAAAAAGATTGCGCGCGTGTTTCCAGTGAAGCAGCGCAGCTCAATAGCGATATGTTTTCATTAACCATTTTCAATCAGCCTCTTCCAGATTCTGAGCACATTCGTACCGTACCAACGCGCTTTGTCACGCAGTTCCGGGTTCGGAGTGTGATAACTACCTATTGCTAAAACGATGTCATCTGGGGAGTTTTTGATAGCGTTACATAACACTTTCGCGCCAACCCGAATGTTAGTGTCTACATCCAGAAGATCCTCTGGCTTGCTGACATACTTCCCGTTCCAGCGATAGTTGACCTGGGCGATACCGATATCGGTTACTTTAGATGCGGCTATGTAGCGCTTAAGCGCGCGCTTCGCATCTTCGTAGTTTTTTGGATAGTAGGCACCGTAAACTGCATTATTCAGTGCCCAAGGGCTTGGGGCGACATAACCGCCGCCACCGGCACGCTGTTTGCTTTCCCACAAAGCAACGGCGTATAAGAGATGCGGGTCCAGACCGCATTCATTCTTGGCATGTTTTTCCCATGCCGTTCCTTTCAAATCAACCACCCCAGCTTGTGCCGGGAGTATTTGAGATGAGAGGATTACTGCTGCCACACTGGCGCTTAACAGTAATTTACCCATTTTGTTTACCCCTAACCCAACAGAGTGGCTTAGCCTAAGCGGAACCGCTTACGCGGCAACGCGGTCTCTGTATGGATCGATTTTTCAGCGTTAACATCGGTATCCCTCTCAGTAGATTGAGTATCTACTGATACCGACAATGTATTTTCGCTTCCTGCCTCGCTCTTCATCAACACCGCCCCACGCGGCTCCGAAGACTCAATATTGCTTCCTGGTATAACGGATACTGCTTCTACTGCTTTTGATGCCAACGGCTGAGCTACTTGCTGCTTTGCTAACTCAGGTTGGTTTTCAGAATAAGACGATTGTAGACCGGTCCCCACCGGCGACGAAATATTCTGCCCTGTTTTTCCTCCTTTTGCCAATTTTTGTGAGCGCGGCTTCTCGCTTACCTTTCCTTTCTTGTAGATGTTGGGCGTTGCCTCACGCCCTAACCCTTCAAGATAAGCCCTGTTCGCCAGGGCAACCAGTGCGCTACTTCTTTTGCCTGGTGGACAGGACTCAAGGTACGCAGCGAGCTCGGGACAAAGAATGTCATTAATCGTCACCCGTAACTGCATTACGTATCCTTATCCGTTATTCGTCACCGTAGATGACGGTGTCAACGCCGTAGTTCCAGAAGCCAATTGCGTTGCTTGCGACCGGATTTGGGCTCGTTACAATACGGGCATTCTGGAACGCTTCGCGCACGGCCTGCTCATAATAAGGAGCTCCACCACCAGCGGTCACAATGATGTGAATAGCCCCTAACGCACGGACATTTTTGCGCAATTCTTTTACTACGCCACCAGCGATTTGCGGAATAACTTTGCTTAGCAGCGGTTTTACTTCAATGTGGCGGGCACCATTGAAGAACGAAGCCGCATCTTTGCGTAACGCAATTTCGACCATTTCAGGAAGATCATCACGCCGCTCATGCGGGTTTTCTTCATTGAGAGTGCGAACAATTCCTTCAATGATCGTGCTGGTGGCTTTCAGTGAAGAGCCGCTGGAGCCCATCACGCGGCTACCATTACTGAAGGCCACATAGTCCATCGAGAAAAAACCAGGGTCGATGACCAGAATATTAGATTCTGACAGTTCATCTTCACTGATAAAGCCTTCGCGGTTCGCGACATCGTTGATAACACCAACACCTTGCGGGATTACCATCACTTGCTTGACCGTCACTTTTGTGGACGGATTAATCGTGAATGTACCTGTCAACCTGGCGACCAACTTGGAGCGCTCGTTATCATCACTGGCGAGCCTTACAGGCAAACCAGTTACCAACAGGTCAATGGTGCTACCGACCTTCTCGGCAATTTTTGCCAACGAGCCAAAGTACAGCGCCAAGTACATTTCCGTGGTGTGATAACTGTCATGTAGTTCACGCCCATCTGGACGATCAGTAAATGCTCGCCACATGTTTCCGTTCGGGTAGACGGTGACTTCGTGGTCACGATTGCGCTTCACCAGATTTACATCCTCTTCTTCTTCCGTGGTGGCATACGCTGGGAAGATTGAGACGTCTGGTACAGAAGCAAAAGCATCGCCAGTCGCAATTTTGACGTTGCTATAACCAATGTCCACACCACATACGATCGCGTTTTTCTTACTCATTTGTTAACCTTTTATTAACACAATTACAGCTTGTGATACCCTTCCGTCCCCCCCATCCTTGCCACTTCATGCTGCTAACAAAGTGAGACAGTCGAGATATCACCCCGAAAAATTCGTTCGCCCCGAGACAATCGGAGCACATCATAGCCATTCGAAAATCACAAAACATCCTTTTTCATCGACAAAACGAGGACGAAAAAGGACATGATTTACGGCTATATTTAGCCAATTTTTAAGGCCAGATTTAGCCTTCATTCATGGCCTTTTTTATCCCTGATTTACGGCTAGATATGGCCGTAAATCAGGGCTATCGACTTAAAAATAATTCTTGTTTTTGGTACGGATTACCCCTCTCGTTTTATCATGGGGATAACCGCTGACGAAATTAACTAACCCAAATACAGGTCAGAAACTCACCGATTGAACCAAATTATTTTGAGTGGCAACACCTGCTAATCTTCATCTCTTTTCCACGATGTTTCGGCTGTTACCAGGATAGATTTTGATGGGACGATTTCGATCGCAAGCCGGAAAAGCGCCTCGTTTCGGGGACGAAAAACCTTGAGTTGATGTGCTGTTTTAGTGCTTAGTGTGCCTGGTGACTGGATTACGTAACGACTATTGAACTCTTATGCCTTTCTTTTCGCCATAAGAGTGTTAATCAAGGGAAATGCCACAAGATCACTCTGCTGCCATATTATATACGGGGTTAGTTAAAAGGCAGTGATTTAGCCTCTTTGCCCCCCAAAATCGCAGTCTTGCTCAAAAAGGTATTTTCATGTGTTCACCCAACAACTCTGATGCCTTTCTTTTCGCCATGAGAGTGCAAAAGAAGAGAAACAGTCCATGAGATCACTAAGGCGGCGTAATAATATTACCGCTTTTTTTGGGGGGGCTGAGTTTTTGAACCTATTTAGGGTGTTTTTGCTTTAGCCGGAAGAGATCTCATGTGGGGTAATAATAGGGGTTCCGTTTTTTTGGTCTTTTTGAATTTTTAAAGTGAGGGTAACTCTATGGATGTGGAAAGCTACATCAAGCATCTGGAGGAAAGCGTCAAAGCCTTGGACAGATCGGCTGATGTTTTGACTGCCGAAGCAACGACGCTGAGAGAAGATTTTTGGAAGCTGGCAACGGCCGGTGGTGAAAAAGCGCATTACTCATTCAACGTTGTTAAGCAGGGTCCATCCGTTCGGATCCGCTGGGCGAGGATGACTCCATTGCGAAAGGCGGGAGGGGAAATTGCAAGGGTGGTTCCGAAGTATTTGAAAGTGAACAAAGGGGAAAGCTATCCAGCGAAAGTTTTCACGGATGCTACACCCCGTGAATTGACGCTCATTGTTACTTACGAACCGCAGCTGAGTTTGATCCGTTCTGAGATGAAAAAGAACCGGGCAATTCGCCAGCTGTTATCCCGGCGGATAACAGAGAGTAGGAAGCAGCTTTAGCGTGGGGTTATAGCTGCGTAAACAAAACGACCGGTATGGTTAAAATCAACTCAAGAGGAATGTTGAGAATGTCTCACGAAAACGTTAACAGACACGCAACAATTGCAATCAGTGAAGTGTGCGCAAATTTCACCCGCAACCTGGGTACAAAACACGAAGAGTTACTTTGGGGACTAAAGGCGACCCATGAAGTTTTGGACGGTACTGTCGAAACGGTAATGACAATGGCGAATCACAAAAAGATCGCGGCCGTTAAGGTGTTGGCTGATACCAATAGTGATCTGGCTGCACTTGAAGTATTTGCGAAGGGTCTGCAACGCAACACTCTGGTGTATATCCATCATGCTGATGAATGGGATCAGGACGTTCTCTTGAAGGTGATGGCATTGTTCGGGGCGAGGGAATCGAAATGCATGCTGGGCTTCACTGAGCCTTCACGCTTGTGCTTCGGGATTTACATGTTCCTGGTCAGCTATCAAGTTGATGCTGAGAACAAGGTCTCCCGCTGGTCTCTCAATATGAGCGCGCCAATCCATGAGCTTGCCTCTATGAGCTAACTTAACGCATCGCCATAGCACATCTGAAGCCGGGCACCGTCCCGGTTTTTTACGCCTAATTTTAAACACGTCTCCCTCTGTAAAGTGAGCCTTCAGGCGATCAGTTAGTGAGCCTTTAGGCGACTCTCGGGCTTTCAACGGGCGCTGGGGTATCAAGAATGAATTCGGGATGGCCGGGTTTGTTTTTTTTGCGGTGACTATTTGCGATCGGGAAAGGTGGGAAGGTAAACGAAACAAGAAGGAGCGATTTTGTTTTTGTTTTGTTCTCGATGTGAATGTAATTCGGGTAAACAAAGTGAGAATGAGGTACGGAAATGGCGCTTTGTTTTTTCTCAGGGATTGCGGGCAATGATATGGGTGGGATTGTTTAGGGTGTTGAGTTAGAGCACTTCGCGGGTCGCGGATGGCGGGTTCAGTATGAGGTTTAGATGAGCAGGATGCCTCGAATGATTTTCCTCCGGGGGTTGTTGAGGGGTGTGAATGCATTTTGGATTTTTGGAGTGAGTTTCCTCCGGGGGTTTTGGGGTTTTTTACGGTTTATTCCACTGGGGGTGTTAACGGATTTGGTTTTGAGTCCGTCCCAAAACGGGCGCAAAACGAGGCCGATAACCTTTGCCTGATTTTTTTGGCTCCCGTACTCTTTGAGTCGTTTCTCGGGTGTGAAAGAGGGTTCAGCTTTCCACCCGGTTATTTGAGAAGGAAGCCCTGAGGGAGAGTTTTGGGGGTCCCCATAGTTCACGCTGTTGAAAAGTGTGGAGCCGAGCTTGTCGGATGCGGCGGAATTGCCACAGAGCGATCGGCGCAACGAGCATCTGGGGTGGGAGAGCGCACAGAGGTAGTTGCGTTGACGTTGAGCCTGGCGCTGGTGGATGAGATAGGTTTGGTGAAGTTACTTTGTGATTTCGCGGGCAAGGCATTCAGTGACGAAATTGGATACTCATCATTGGCTTCGTTAAGCAATTTCGTCACGGAGCGTATGGGTCTTAATATTCATCTGGTGATGTTGTGTCACAAGGTGGGTCACTCTGTCGGGGGCGAAGAAAGTGGCTTTATCGCGATTTGGTGATGAGGCTGGGCAGGGTTTTAAAGTTCTGAGTTTTGCTCTCGTTATCCGTGGGGGATGTCGAGGGCTCAAGTGATTGGATTGGCCGATCACGAACTAACAATCAACGAGGGGTAAGCATGAGCATCGAAGCGGCAAAGGCACCGAGTGAGTCTGGATTGTTTGGCACTAAAATACCGGCACCGGGATCTCTGTACTGGTTTAACGTATCGTTACTGTTTCTGGTTGTGGCGGGGATGAATGCCCTGGCTGATGGAGCGTTTCCGAGCCTGTTTATCTGTTTCGCTTTATTTGGTTGCGCGGTGTATGGGTGGCTAAGGCCATTGACAAACGGAGAGCAACGTTTGGTATCCGTTCCTGGTTTTCTGTGTTACGCCGGTTGCATGTGGGCGATCATGAACATTCAGCAGCATGTACTGCATGAACCAATTGGGTTTACTGGAACCATGTGTGTGGTGTTGAGCTCGTTCGTCGGGTTCTATCTGGGTCGCTATACCCGGATTGGGCGTTTCTCGTTGAAGCCTCTGACCGAGGAATAACGCGAGCAATATGCTGGATTTGAAACCGCCTTCACTTGGGCGGTTTTTTCATTTTGGGAACCGTGAACAGGAAAATAACTTGTTGTTCTCCTGTGAGGGGTTGGCCGAGAGAATCGCTGGCAAGTTGTGTTAATCCCGCTTTGTCGGAGGGTGCTTGGTGGTAGGATTGACCACAGACAAGAAAACGACACAGGAGAAGCGTATGGAGTTGGCAGGCAAGGTAAAAACGGCAAATGGTTATGCGCATGTTTCAGTGGAAGCGAGCTTCAGCCGATCGGTACATGGTGAACAAGTAGAGTTTCTGGTTACCCGCTCCATGAATGACCATCACCTGGTGGTCACCCATAAGCTGTCTGGCCGCATGGTGTGCCCGATCGACTTCCTGGCAACGGCATTGGAAGGGGCTGAGTTAGCGGGCCGTAAAGCGCTGGACTCGTTCTTGTTTGGTGTTGGGGAAAAACGTTTTATCGACGCCGTGAGTCGCTCCACGGCGTCGTAAAGTAGATCGGAGAAGGATCGGGATCCCTTCTCATTCGCCATGAAAACGTCTCAGGGCGACTTTTTGATTTAAATCCACATACGATTGCACTGGAAACAAAGAAACGCCTCTGGGAGCCGCTGAGGCGTTTTTAGCACATTTTAAGATCCCTTGGTTCAGTATCACTACATAGGGTGGAATTATGTCTGGGTGTATCCATGCAGTACATAGCAAAAAGCGGATTGAAGCCACCAGCGACGTGAGTACCATCCTCGAACGACTGGAGTCAGTAGGCATTGTGGTTGAGTATCAGTGCCGGGAAGGTTACTGCGGTTCGTGCCGAGTGTCTTTACTGGCCGGTACGGTGGAGTATGTGACTAAGCCCCTGGCCTTTGTGAATCCAGGCGAAGTGTTGCCTTGTTGTTGTCGTCCCCGAACTGACGTTGAGCTGGATATCTAATCGCTTCCGTCTGTTCCGTTCGATAATTCATACACGATATGATTAAGCGCCACCAGCAACAGTGGCGTTTTTTTCTGGTATCTCTCATACGTAATCAAGCGCTCTCACTTACCCAAAAAAGACGTTCTACTGTGGCCGCTCGCTATTCGTCAGCCAAATGCACCGTGCTAGCTTTGTTTTAAGATTAACAACCGGAGTATTTACGATGGCACTCTACGACCCCTCTCAAGGTGTTCTCCTTTCCATCCGGGATGACCGCTTCAGTACCATTCGCCCAATCATGCGCCCAGTAGTTCTATTGGTCATTGCGGTGCTGGTGGTAAAGCTGTCTATGTGGATTAACGACGGCAGTTCCTCTATGCCGATGACATCACTCCCAGCCATTTCCTTCTCGCTGATCGGTAGTGGGGTATTGGTATTTGCTCTCTTTGTTATGCGTATACAGCGGCGTGCTCGCTATCACCTCTATCTCGATTCCATTCTGGAGGAACAAATCACATTGCAGGCCGGTGACATGGATGCTGATTCTCAAAGAGAGATTGAGGCCTGGCAACAAATTCAGAAGAGCAAAATCAGTCAGTAAGCAGTAAAGACCCGTTACAAGTTGGCTTTAAAATCTGCGCGTTAAAGCGTTTATGAAATCGGAGAGAAGATGACTTTGCCGAAGTACACTAAACAGCAGCTTGAATTCCTTCAGGCAGATACGTCTGGTAATTTGACTGTGTTGGAGCGGTCGCTGGTGGCGCAGTTGTTGGCAGCTATGCACGTACAAGTAAAACAAGGCTCCGCCCCGGATTGGATACTGACCCACAGCGGGAAACGTTTTTCGTTCCAAGATATCAACCCTGATGCGATTAATATTGAGGATATCGCGACGGCTCTGTCCAATATCTGTCGTTTTACCGGTCACCTGGATCAGCATTACAGCGTGGCTCAGCATTGCGTGCTGGTCAGCCATTTGGTTGAACCGCATCTTGCGTTCGAAGCCTTGATGCATGATGCCAGTGAAGCATACTGCGGTGATGTGAGCAGCCCTCTTAAAGCGCGCTTGCCGGACTACCGTGAAATCGAAGGTCGTGTCGATCGCGCTATTCGAGCAAAGTATGGTTTGCCGCTGGTGGAGTCGCCGGAGGTGAAAGTGGCTGATTTGCGTATGCTCGCAACTGAAATGAGTATGTTCGGCCGACATGGTGCCCAGGCGTTTCCGGATCCCGCTAAATATCCACCAGCGGATTTGATGGGGTTACGACTTCTCCCGGCGGAGGAAGCCCGCGTTGCTTTCCTTCAACGTTTCGAGTTGCTTTACCCTGGCGGATAACCCAAAAAAACAGAACCGAGGTATATCAGAAATGATATGCTTCGGCAGATTATAATCCCAACAGGTTAATATCCAATGAAAAGATTGCTTATTTTATTGTCGCTGACCCTTGCGTTACCTACATTGGCTCAAGCTACTACGGCTGAGGGTGAGTTGCCAAAACTGCATCTGAACGAAGAGAACGAGCACATCGCTCGCAAGGTTGCATTTGATTATTTAGCAAATGCAAAGATTTTCATTTCCCAGGGTACGGTTTCTAAAGACACGTTAACCTATGAAGCCATCATTGCAGACCAGAGATGTACCATTGAAATGGAGTTAGAGACCCTCCCGGTTCAGCGCTGGCTCGTCAAAAAGCTCGACTGCAAAAACTGAGATCTGCTGCGCCATTCATATCGGCAGACCTAAGCATGATGTGGTTTGCCAATCTCTTTGCAATTAATCCCCGTTTTAACACCTTCCAAATTTGTCGTCCTTTTAACTTCGTCAGCGGTAAAGGTCATGGTTAACTATTAACACAAAAATAATTAACACATGGAGTTACAATGTTAAATCTGATTGCTCACCTGGCAGAAAGTGGTCATCAAGTTTGGTTCGGTGAAAACGATACTGTGACGGTGACACAGGTTCGTGGTGATTCGCGAGTGGTTCTTGAAAGCATCCTCGCTAAGGAACCAGCGGCCATCCTGAATCTGTTATCCCGTTATGGGGCTAGCGTTAAGGCTGTAGATGATAAACTGCTTATCTGGCGTGACGTAGATGGTGATGACTGGGCCTGCGATCGTGGTCACCTCTATCGTGGCATCAGAGGTGAATATGGTGTTCGCTGGGAAGTGAAGCTGATACATGGCATCAATATCCACTCCCCATTCGATGCCGTGTTCTGGTTTGCTATACCTTGGGCGTCCCGCGTTGATGTGAACGTCCATTTCTCTATCGGTAATTCGCTCCTGGTTGCCGCTCCGGCTTACATCACCCTGAGCGGCCAGTTGGACAAAGAACAAGTTATGGCCTGGGTGAAACTTTCCGGAATGCAAAATGCCACCAGCATTACCGAACGGTAATACGCCATCTAAACTATGGGGGGATCTCCCCCATTCTGTTTTGCCCTCCCCTCTCAAAAAAATATCTTTTTTTCCTTCGATTTGCTTCGTCAGCGGTTACCCGTGGGTGATACTGTTTTTAGAGGCAGTAAACAAAACGAATAACAGTTATCGAGGTCATTACTATGAACGCTATCAACCAAAAACCAAAACGCCCGAGCCAGACTCCGGCTCAGTTCATGCGCATAGCAAACGAGTCCGACCTGTTCAAGAAAGGTCGCACGTTGTGGTACCACTACAGCAGCAGCTTTGGTTATGAGCGTGAGCTGGTTCGTTCTAACACTCAGCGCCTGGCGCATGGCAGTGGTCTGCCGGTCTCGTTCGTTGAGCGTGCCATCAACCATTATCTGACCCACTGATCCACCAGCGTAAGGACAAAAGCGATGAGCGCAATCAACGGTACATACTGGGTCAAGAACGGCCACACATTTGGTTATACCTTTCCTGAGCAACCGAACATCTTAGGCGTTCTGGCAAGCAAGCCGCAGTTAGGTGCGTGCCTGTCTATGGAGCCGCAGCTGATCACCCCATCGGATGACATGCGTAAGGCCACCGTGCAGGACTTCGATTTTTTCCGCGTTGTCGTCCCTTCGGACTTCAAGCCTGAATAAAACCCTCGGTGCTCTTCGGGGCACCCTGCATTGAGAGTTACCTCCATGATTGACGAACTGAAGGGCCTGATCGTAATGCTCCTGGAAGATGCAACGCGTATTCAGCAGTTGGAACCAAACGCCGGAACATCGGCACGCATTCAAGCCGCTAAAAAAGCCTTGGCCTCTGGAGTATTCGACACACTGTTAATGCTGGTGGCTTCCAATTATCGCTTAGCAATTGCAGAAGCTGGGTATGAGTATGTCATTGGCGCTGATGGTTCGCTGATTGTCAGGGATCCTGTCCAATGCAGTAACGGTGCTTTCAAGTGGGTGGAGCACAAAGACGTTGTTCTGCGTAGCAACGATGATGCTATGCAATTCCTCATTGAGCGAAGTTAGGGGGTAGGTATGTTTCCTCAGGGTATAGAGGTGCGCGCACACCGTTACACTCAGGCGGGTGGCAAGCGCATGGTGCAATACAGCACCCCAGGCACCAATGGTTGGCTGATCACTAACGGCAGCGTAAGTGACTTGGCAGATGTACAGTCACGGCACAATGCTTTGCTAATACATGCCCGCGATAACGGCCTATTGGTGAAATCCCTACACTGATTAGCCATTTCAAAACTCGATACCCTGCCCGAACGCGCGTCGAGCGGGGTATGTCTGCTTGCCAATTTTGCGGCCAAGAGTTTGGCTCTGGTTTTCCTGGGGAATGGGATGAAAGGGCGCGTATTTTTTATCGTGATTCACTTCGTCAGCAGTTCGGGTCGTGTGAGAATTTAATGAGTAAACAAAACAAATAACACGAGGAAAACCGATGCATACTTTAGCTGAGTTGTTACGTTACGCAGGTATCACTTCCCATAAACGTACCCTGCTATCCATCCGTCAGCACACGACCAATTGGGGTCGCTCCGGTCGCGGTGTGCGTCAGAAGCCTCGTTACACGGTCTGGTACGACACCGAAGACAATAACGACCGTATTGTCTTTACCTTCGATGCTGTGCTTAACCTCAAACGTACCGCGCCGGAAAAGCTGGCGGATATCGATATTCAAATCAGTCATTACAGTGGCTGGGATCCCGTGAAGCGCAGATTGACCGTCACCCACCCAGAACGCTACCTGAAGGTCGATGGCATGGTTGAAGGTGGCGGTGAGAAGACCAAAGCCCTCTGGCAAGAAATCATCGCGCTGACTGAAGGCATGGAACGTGACGATAAACTGAGTTCGTATGAGATCACGTTCCTCGCAGCTTAATTGACTGACGACTGACCGCTCCGGCGGTCACTCCCCCTTCCCTATACCAATAACGAGGCAATAATGGGATATGAGATAATCATCACCTCTGACGAGGTACAAGCTGTTTTCGATTCACTCTTGGCAAGCGCGCTTACGGGTGTGGCATCTACCCTTTGGGACAATAACCGTCCATCGGGGCCGAGGGATAGCGAAGCGGCTAACGTGGCATTCAATCTTGCTGAAGAAGCCTTTAAACTCAGACAGGCATATTGCCGTCGAGCGTAATTGTATCGCCTCCGGTTACGGGGGCTAATTTCCCAATCTGAGGAATTTGTATGAATTTCGGCACTCGTGAGTACCTGATCAATTATCTGATGAGCAATTTCAAAGAAGGCCAGATGATTGCCATCGATACACTGACGCTCGAAAACGTCGCGGATGTTGCTTCTGACCTTTCCCTGGAACGCGCCCTTACTCCAGCCGAACAGGTACAGGTGCTGAATGCGGTAGTCAGTGATTATGATGTGAATACTGGGGCTGGCTTTGACCATATTCGCAAAGAGATCGCAGCTCTGGGTATTGCCCAACAGGACGGTGACAAATGAAAAAGGGGCTGCGCAAATTTTACTGCACACTGCCAAATGGCAAAGTGCAAGAAGCGGAACTGACGTGGAAAGCTACCCATGCTGTTGCCTGCCGAACTGGAGAGCGTGACTGGTATGCGCACTCGTGGTGCTCTGCAAAATCTGCGGCGTTGCGCTGTGTCGAGTTAACGCAAAAGGAACAGGGCGCTGAAGTTGAGATCTTGGTCGTTAAAGAAGTTCCACCCGCTGCGTAGCGAGTGAATCAAGTCGCGTGAGGTAGAACAATGCTGATACTTACAACCGATCTCATTCCTGATATTTATGCCATACAAAAAATTCATGGGATGGTTCAAGTCATCGCTAATTTTGAAGCCAATAGGCGGGGAGTGATACCGTCAAGGCAAGCTCGCGTCGCATTGGAGGAATTAAGTGCGGCTGCATCCGAGGCGTCAAATGGCGAGGCGAATGCCGTGTACGGTGTTAAAGCAACACCACTCCTGAACGGCGGCATGCTGTATATCGGAACTGCGGTAACCCTCAAGTGATGCAGCGGTAATAAATATGTTTTTTTCATCCTTTTGCCTTCGTCACCGGTTGGTGCTGGTGGATACTGGAAGTCCAACAACTGATAACACAAACGAGGATACACCATGTCTCTGAACCCAACTCTGGTCGCGATGTTCATCTTCAGCAGCTTCAACGAAACCCGCGTCCCACTCATCGTGAATGATGACACCGCGCAGGAACGTATCGACTTCAACGTTGCTGGTGGTGGTGAAATCGAATGTGCCGATTGGATCCGTGAACTGGCTATCGACATCGTTGAAGAGTGCGATGAGACCTTCACCGGGAAAGAAGGGCCGGGCATCTGGTATTACGAAGTGGCTGAAGTTATCGGCGCTAAGATCGCGAACGATGCTAACGAGGGGCACGTTTACCAATGTGACATCGTTAAGTTCGCGCTGGAGCAAACCACCAGCTGGGTTAACTCCTAACGTCCATCCACCAGCCGCCTGCGGGCGGCTTCATTTTATCTGCCGGGAACTCTGCTATGGTCATTAGCAAACTGAAGGTGGGCGATACCGTATGGTCTATCACTCGCCACAAACTGGGGAGCACGAATATTCCCACCGTGTCTGTACACCCTGTCCTGATCGTCGAGGTCAATGAGACCAGTGTTATCGCAAGCTGGAATCACAACAAGCCGAAGCCGTTTGGCTTGAACTCCATCAAGGGATGGAAAAAAGAGAAACCTGTTCTGATCAAGGGGTTGTTTGGTAGTCAGCGCCTTGCCACAAGAGCGGAAGTCGCTGCGTTACAGACTCAATAATTCGTCAAACGTACATTCCCTCTCAAACACAGTAATGCCAGTGCATTGGAGGGGGTGACCTATCTTTTAAATGTGAAAACAACCCCCTTGTTCGCCAACCCCCACCCTGACATTCACGATGCGAATATTTAATAATTATGCATTACAATGCACTTTTACCTTGTCTTGCGCTCAATTTGCATTAATAATAATGAAAAACAATTAGAGGGCTATTTATGTCAATTCTTGATCAAATCCTGGTCATCGGCCAGCGAATGAAAGCCGAGCAAATTTCTCTGAAAGAATCCATCACCGAAGCCAATACCATCAAGGTCACTGATGAGCAGGTAGATGGCTTAGATAGACTCATTTATAACCATTGCCTGAACAAAACGATGCTCGCTGATTTCTTCGGCAAGTCACGTAATACGTTCACTAAAATTCTGACCGAGTTACAAGATCAGAAAATTATTGGTGAGCCTATCTTCCAAAACAAAAACCACCTTTACACACGATTTGACGTGCAGGCCATCATGAATGAGTTGGGCGCGCCCCGTTACTCCGACATGTATGAGTCTCGGGTTATCGTCGTTGAAAACCACAAAGGTGGTACAGGCAAAAGTACCACGACCGCGACGATCGCCTTGGCGTCAGCTTTGGATTTAAATCTGAACGCGCGTTGCTGCATCATTGACCTTGACCCCCAAGGGTCTATCGGTAACAACCTGATCCGCTCCACCAGCGAAGATGATATCTATCTGACTATCACTGATGTGCTGTTAGCCGAATACGAGCCTGAGGGTGATTTCTCACAGTACATCAACGCCGGTTACTCAGAAGCGGACATCATTGCCAACATTCCGTTTAGCACTCACCTGCCAAATATGGACGTCATCACGGCCTTCCCTACTGATGACCGTTTTACTGATACCTATTGGCGGTTGAACAAGGAAGAGCGCAATACGCTTTTAACGCGCTTTAGAGATGTTGTTATCCCTGTGCTGAAACAGCATTACGACCTAATCTTCATCGACACCCCACCGCAGGACTCACCAATTATCTGGTCTACGAACGAAGCCGCCGACGCCCTTCTCGTTCCTATCACTCCGCGTGAATATGACTTTGCATCCACGACGAACTACATGTTGACGATCGGCGCTCGTCTGCAACAACTTCCATCCAGGGGTGAAAACATCAAATGGATGAAGGTGCTGGCTGTTAATGTCGATGATAAAAGCCAGCACGAAGTTCGCACTCTGAATAAGCTGGTGCGAACTGTGCAGGACAAGTTTATGACTACGAACATCAAACACTCTGAAGCGTTTGTTGCTGCGGCCGAACGAGGCCGCACCGTCTTGGATATCAAGAAGTCAGAAGACCTGTGCCCTGCAAAACAATTTGACATGGCAGAAATGTCAGTCACTTCTGTGTATCAGCAATTTATTAATGAAATCAAAAGTTTTTCGGCGAAAAGTGAGAAATAAAAATGACCGACGTAGAAAGAGGCACAAGCAAGGATATGTATCTGGGTGCAGGCAAGCGAACCGGCTTTGAGCAAAAAAGCGGATTACCACCACTGCGGGGTGCAGGCGCACCTAAGAGAACATTCACCTTAAAAGATGGCCGTAAAGTCGATGCCGAGCATGTTGTCGTTCCTGGCAGTAAAGTATCTGAGCAAACAGTGGTTCACGCCCTCAACCCACGCAACCAGGAAGCGCTCGACGAGAACTCCATGCGTGACATCCTTGAGCAGATCAGGGAAAGAGGGGTGGATACCGAAGGTATCGCTGTCCGCGTAGATGGAATCTATCAACTCATTGAAGGTAGCCGACGCCGCTACTGCTGTGAAAAGCTATCAGCTGATTTACCGCTGTGGGTATTACCAAACGATATCTCAAACGAAGATATCTTCTCTATCATCAGCGCCGCACAAAGCTCTCGCAAATTCTCGTATCGCGAAGTTGGTATGCAGTATTTGAAACTGATGGAAGAGAATGGTTTCACGACCAATGAGGAACTTGCGCAGCATATCGGCATTAGTACCGAGTCTGTCCGTAAGCGGATTCAAGCTGCCCAAATCGACCCTCGCCTGATCGCTCTGTTCCCAGATTGCGAAGGTATCCCGAATACTTTCTATAGCCGTTTAGCGAAGGTGCAGGGTTCGGCGAAGAAGGAAATGATCGACATTGGTGAGCTGTGCCAGGAAGTCCAAGACAACCGTAAGGACAAGCCTGTTGAGAATATTCAGGAGACGCAGAAAGATATCCTGGAAGAAGTAGCCACTATGTTGGAAATCATGGCTGATAAAGCGAAGCCCGCCGCTGCATGGAAAACATCTGATATTGTCGCATTCGAGAACAAGGATCAGTATGCACGAATCAGTTACAGTGGTAACGGCCGGAAAGTCCGCTTTGAGTTTAACAGGCTCAATCAAAAAGTCGTCGAAGACATAGAGCGTCTGATACGTCTGAAGCTAACAAAAAGTCTTCAGGAAGACAGTGAGTAAGTTCTTTTCTAAGCCACCTACCCCGGTGGCTTTTTCTTTACAGCCCTCCCCTCCCCTCATTTCCTGTAGCAAAAACCATTTTTTTCGCCAAAAAAACCAAAGTTTAAAATCGCTTAATAAACAGCGTGTTACGATAGAATATCAACTAAAGCAGAAGAAAAACCAATAAAAACCACCCCCTTGTTCGCCAAAACAAAAAACACCTCCATCCCCCTTCGTCAACTGTAGAACTGCTGGATAATAGAACTCAATACCGCCCTTACTCGTGGATTAAAAATGCAGATCTCAAAGACAACCCATAGCTTTGCCGAGCGTCGCGGTTTGGAACTGACGACCGAAAACAACGACGGTACCGAGTTGCTGTGTATTTGGGAAACCAATAACGATTGGGAGTGGATTTGCAGCTTCCAACCAACTCAAGATCAGCTGGTATTCTTCGGTAATATCTACCTGCCCCAGGAATGCCTGAACGCCATCCCGGCTATCATCGCCGATGAAACTCAGCTGCGTGCGGTGCTCACCAAAATTGCCGAATCACTGAAAACCAAATCCTGACGCTGGAAAGGAAAATCATGAAGACGTGGACGCCGAACGAGAACATCACACAGGTCATTCTGGCATTTGGGCCTCCGGACATTGAAAAGTTTCTGCCAAAATGGGATCTCATCCCTGACGAATTCAAACAGGGAAAGAACCCCTGGATTGCATTCATTGAGCGTTGGTTTTACCACGGGCTTGAATGCCCACCAGCAGCCAAGGAAGGTGTCGAACTGAAATGGGCGCTGGCGCATATCGTGGTTATCCTGAAAAGCTTCGACCCGAAGCACGAACAAAAGATTGCCGGGTGCGCCTATCTTGCCTCGCTCTGGTTTGTGGAGTAAGTGAACTAAACCGCCTTTGTGGCGGTTTAATTTTGGATGTCACTTTGTCAGCGCTGGTGGTGCGATAAAATTAAATCAGTAAATAATAAATCTATGGGATAGAACGATGAGCAGCAAAACCAAATTGACCGCCGAAGAACAAACGGCAAAAGCATACAGCAACTTCCTGGAATCCAAGGGACTGAAGCCGCGTGCTGGTCAACAAGACATGATCCGCTTTTGCTCATCCATCATTACCAACATTCCCGAAGATAACGACAAGCCTATTGTCGGTGTAGTTGAAGCCGGTACCGGCACCGGTAAAACGCTGGGGTACTGCCTGCCGCTGATCCCGTTGGCGATGGAAAAGGGAAAGACTCTCGTTCTGTCTACAGCAACCGTGGCGCTTCAGGAGCAAGTTGTCGTTAAAGACCTGCCGGAAATCCAAAGCCAGGGCGGTCTTAAATTTTCATACGCTATGGCGAAAGGTCGTGGCCGTTACTTCTGCCGACTGCGCTACGATGCGCACGTCGATGCCGAGCATAATGCGTATGGTTACGTTCGCGACGACATGACGAGTCTGGGTAACGAATTCGCAAGTGGTGACTGGAATGGTGAGCGTGATACATATCCGCTGGAGCTTGCCGACAAATCCTGGAACAAAGTTAATGCGGTCGCCAGCCAGTGCCCTAAGATTAAATGCCCGCATTACAAAAACTGCCCCTTCTTTGCCGCGCGTAGCCGACTGGAAGAAGTCGATGTGGTGATAGCTAACCACGATATCGTTTTGAGCGATCTGTCTTTGGGTGGTGGTGTCATCCTGCCACCGCCGAAAGAAACCATCTACGTTTTCGACGAAGGCCATCACCTTACAAGTAAGGCCATTGAGCACTTTGCCGCAAATGCCTCGTTGGATAACACGGCGCGCTGGTTGGGTGACGTCAGTGACATGGTGATGGACATGCAGACCCCTTACGGTGAGAAGATGAATGACCACGTTTACAAGCTGGTGGCGCTGGCATCGGACACGGCTGCCGAGATGATGACAGTTCGCGGAACTCTTTTATCTTCACTCAACTTCCGGAACGACCACGGTAACATTGACGTCTATCGGTTCCCTGAAGGTGACGTACCCAATGATGTGCGCGCACTGTTTAAAAACGGGCTGTACCTGGCAAACCAAATGCAGAGTTTGGTTGAGAAAATGATAATCATCATTGATGAGGCAGGCGATAAAATTGTCGCTGAGGATAATGCCCGCCACAAAATGGCTATCGGTGATTTAAAGAACCGTGTAGAAAACTTGCTTGAAGCGATGAGTCGTTTTGCTGCCCCGGCGAAGAAAGGTGAGTTTGCAGTACCGGTAGCGCGCTGGGTAAACATCAAGCGTGACAATAAATCCGAGGTCATTATTCATAGCAGCCCAGTGCATGCTGGTGAGCAATTGGATAGAGAGCTGTGGAACGAAGCCTATGGGGTGATCATTACTTCAGCGACTTTGCGGACAATGGGCAACTTCAATGCCTACCTGAATGAAGCGGGTTTGAAAATGGACACGCCAACGTTGCTGGCGAGAAGCCCGTTCGACTACGAGAACAACGGTGTTCTGTTCGTACCCAGGATGCGCAGTACCCCAAAGAATGCCGAGGCGCATACCGATGAGCTGATCGAGTTGATGCCTAAGCTGATGTTACGGCGTAAAGGATGTCTGGTGCTGTTTTCATCCCGCAAGCAAATGACAGAGGTGTGTGAGGGTATGCCGGAGGACATCAAAGAGCACATCCTCATGCAGACCACGATGCCGAAAACGGAAATCGTTTCCCGTCATAAGCTGCGTATTGATCGTGGCGAGCCAAGCATTATCTTCGGCATGGCCTCTTTCAGTGAAGGCGTGGACCTGCCTGGGGATTACTGCGATAACGTGATTATTGCCAAGCTGCCATTTAGCGTACCGAGCGATCCGGTTAGTCAGACGATGACTGAGTGGATGGAGAAGGCGGGGCGTAACACCTTTGAAGAAATAACCGTTCCTCAGGCGTGTATCAAACTTATCCAGGCTGTGGGGCGACTCATCCGAACCGAGACCGATACAGGTGCAGTGACGATACTGGACTCTCGCATCAAGAACACACGGTACGGCCAGAACATTCTCGACTCGCTTCCGCCGTTTCGCCGTGTGATCAGATAGTGGTATCATTCGGTAAACAAAACGAATGAATAGGTGTGTAATGGAAAAGTATGAAAGTGTCATCACTGTGGTATTTCAGTTTGTAGGCAAAGTGCCCGCACCTTTTTCCACAAGCAGCCTGTTTGCCGAAAACCTACTGAAGGGCGAGAAACTGTGGAATGACCCTGGGACAGCAGGCAACCTGATGCTGCAAAAAATTCTGGCAGAGCAGGGCGCAGCCGATCACGACGATGGTAAAATTCATACTCGCACTACGGAGCTGAAAACACACGATGAACGTATGGCTTTCCAAAAGCTGGTGGGTTTACCGCCTTACAGCGATTTGACCAATGCCGTAGGTATCCTGATCGGTGGACTGGAGAAAGCAGGGCGGTTGATTAGTGTGAAAACCACTTCAGCCACCCCGCTACCAAACGGGGAAACTATTATCTCTACCCGTGATGCACAACGTCGTTTGTTCTTCATGAACCAGCACGGGATATGCTTTACGGTAGATAGCCAGTTACTGATCGCTGTCGATAAACTGGAAGGAGCAAAGTTCTTCGCCACAGAAGAAGAGCTGGACGCTGCTGGTGTTAAGCTTTGGGGTGAGAATGGTACAGGTCGCTGGCGCGTGCTGGTGGCTCCGATCGGGGAAGAGATTTGCGGCCTCTTTGAATTCGGCGAGATGACGACCTTGGGTAAACGGCCGGAGGGCAGGATTAACGAACTGTCGTTGTAAGGCAAATCCCACTATGCATAGAAAGCACCTTTTTTGGTGCTTTTTTTGTTTTAGCTATTCGTCAGCGGGTGGAGTGGGATGATACTGATTGCAGGTAAACAAAACAAACAACATAAGGGAATCATCATGAAAACTCTTCTTGCTGCTCTGCGTGTTACTGATCAGGTTCAGCCTGATATTGCTATCCCGGCTTCAGGTAAAACTACTGGCTTTACCTACGACGCTGCCAAGATCGGTTCGTTCAAAGGTGAAACCATTGCTATTTATCCGGCCTGGTCAAAACCTAACTCACACGGCGCGGCCGGTAACCCAACTGAATTCTACGGTGGCTTGCCGCTGTATTCGACCAAGCTACTTGCCTATCAGGCACTGCGTAACGAAATCGAAAAGCGTTTCGCTGCACAGCTTCAGGCGATTGATAAACAGATCCTGGCACTGGAAGACCGTCCATAACCAATAGGGCAGGGGGGTTCCCCCTGTTTATGACAACCACCAGCTGAGGAACGAAAAATGAAAGAACAAGAACTGGTCACCAAAGCGGAACAGCTTATTCAGCGCAATGATGGTTCGCAGGCAAAAATTGTTGCTACGGCAATGTTTGGCGCTGGCCTGCACATGTCGGTCGATGTCTTCGTGCTTCGCCGCGATAGCGCTGACCAGAATTGGCAGCTTTGTAACGACAGGCCACATCCGGATTACAAAACCATGTCCCGTGAGGATTACGTTAAGTTCGGGCGCTCCGAAATGCTGCGCACAGTCACCGCTGGAGAACTGTTGAAGGTCACTGGGATGATCGGTCAACCACTTTCCAATTATCAGTAAAAGCACGGTTGCAGCGCCCCCCATTTTTCCACCAAACATCATGCGGGCCTGGCGTTTTAAAATACCAAAATAAAAGCATCTTTCGAGGTGCTTTTTTTATGTCAAATGCTTCGTCAGCCGTTGGGGGGAGGGGATACTGGTTGCAGGTAAACAAACTAACCGATAACAGGGGTCACCATGAAAGTCATTATCTTCAGCCTCCCAAATTGCCAGCCTTGCCGTATGACCAAAGAGCGCCTGGCCGCAAACGGTGTTGAGTTCGTAGAAGGCAGCATCGAAATTCATCGCGAGCTGTTCCGCAATATGGGCTTCAAGTCTGCGCCGGTTGTGCTGGTGGAGCCTGATGCAGGCGAAGCGGTGTCCTGGTCGGGTTATCGCCCCGATTGTATCAAGGCGCTGATTGACGGAAAGCCAGAAGGCGATGCTATCTCTGGTTATACCCGGATGTGTGTCATGATCGAGATGCGCGAGCCTGAACTGTTTTCGGCTCCTGGCGAAGCCAAGTAAGAAGGTGAATGCCGTGAGCTATCAAACCGTCGCAATCCCTCCAGCCTTAGGGCTTCAACCACCAAGCGGGGCTGACGTTGTCTTGCTCGCCGAGCTGACACAAGCGCTGGTGGATGCAAAAGTCGAAATGAAAGTGATGCTGGAGCCTATCAACTGGACGCCGCCTTCCGGCCGTCCGGTGATGTACCGACAGGACGCTATCGACGTACTGTTTAAAGCCGGGGTTCCTGTTGATCCGGGCGAAGTAGTGTCGGCCACCAGCAATGCCGTGCAGCCGATCGACGATGCCGAGCTGGAAGCGCTGCTGGATATGCGTGACGAAATGGCTGGCACAGATTCGTTTTACAAAGCGCTGGATGGCGCGCTGGATGGCATTCTGGCTCGCCTGTATGCCGCTGAACGTCAAACCAATCACTAAGAGTATCGATAATGACTGTACACGACTTTGTATCAGGAGCGAGTGGCATTTCACCCTTTGCCATTGTTATGTTGGCCTTTTTCATCCTCTTTTTCGTCGTAGCGTGCTGTATCCCTCGCCCATCATTGGGTCTGATGGTGGCGGGCGGAATTGCTGGGCTGGGTGCAATTGCCACAATTCTTTGGATTAACTTTGCTTAGACCTTAAGGCGATTTGTCATTAATGGGCCATTTAAACCAGATTTTATCGGCTATCGGTAAAACACCAGAAGGGCACGCTACCCTGGGTTATTTTCTTCTTGGGCTGATGAGTGTGATATTCGGTTGGGCCCTTTTTCAATTCAACAGCGAGAATGACATTCCTAAACGTTACCGCGTGATGTTGTCACTTTCTCTCTGTGCAATATGGCTGAGCATAGCCATAGAAATCATCGACCATCTCTGAGGAAAGTCGAATGTCACCAGTTCTGATGAACAGTTATTTTTGCGGTGCCGGGCTGATGGATATCGGCCTGAAGAATGCCGGTATTCAGATCGCCCAGTCTTTCGAACTGGACGAAGATGCCGTTAAGACCTATCGCCACAACCTGGGCGACCATATCAAACACTGCGATATCACACAGGAAATGGTGCTGGAGCAGGATAGCTGCCACGGCATGTCGTTTACCTATCCCTGTACGAAGTATTCGACGATCGGCGACATCCACGGCACGCGAACGGGTGATGAGCTATTCCTTCACGCACTGCGCCACCTGGCTGTCGCCCGGCCTGAGTTCTATGTCATTGAAAACGTGCCGGGCATGCAGGCTTTCCCGGTCGTTATGGAAGCCATGACCAAGCTGGCGGGCTATTTCATTCAGGTATTCTGCCCCGTGAAATCTGAGCTGTGGGTACCGCAGCGTCGGCACCGCCTGATCATCATTGGCACACGACGCCCGTTCGATATCCGCCCGCCGGAAAATACGCGCCCAATCCCCCTCAGCGCGATTTTAGAGGATAACCCGGATGTTCGTATCCCTAAGTCGGTAGAAACACGCCTACAGGGCGGATATCGCGATTTACCCATCATTAGCGACCCGGCCAAAGACGATATCGCGCCGACGTGTGTAGCTCACTATGCAAAGGATAAATCGACACGATTAGTCGTTGATAAACGTTTCCCTCTGGGAGCGCGTCCGTATTCAGTGCGTGAATATGCACGTTTGCAAGGGGTTCCAGACTGGTTTGAATTCCCGGTATGCGATACCTCCGCGTATAAGCAGATCGGTAACGGTGTCAGCACCTACGTCGGCGAGTGGGTAGGGATTGAGATGATCCGCTACATGGCGCAGGTTAGCGATAAGTTTTCCCTCATTCATTAACCCTGGAGAAAAAGATGAAATTAACGGAAGAGCAAAAAGCCGACCGTCGGGAACTTGCCATGCTGGTTCAGTATGCCGCTTTGGCATACGCACTGTTTGGTGCAGGCGTCGCGGGAATTCTGGGAGCGTTGGATATCAACTCACTGTGGATGGGAGTCGCGATTGCGCTGGTTTCTCATGTTCTCATTTTTTCCAGGCCTTCTGTCCGAGAGAACTTCCCTGAAACCATCTATTGGTTATCGCTGTGGGCGTGTGCCCTTGGCGGGCCGATCGTGATCGGTTTCGGTCCCTTTGAACCACCGTTTAAAAACCCACTCATTATGGCCGCGCTGATTGTGTTCATCGTTACAGCGCTATACCGTCGGCAGGAAAAAAAGGATATGCAGTAATGAGCCACTCACCAGCTAAAACCACCAGCGAACAGATACTGGAAGCGGGGCTGCGGATAATTCACACCTGCACGCACAGCGATCACCAGGGGTATTATGTGATAGGCAAAAACAGGGCTGTCTTATCCGATTGTGCAACGGTTAAGGCCTATGACGGCGGGGCTGTATCGGTTGAGTATTTCCGTCCTGGCAATATCCCCCTGGTGGTCGTTAACAATGATGATTGGCTCAAAATCATCACTCACCTGTTAAATGAGCCACCTGCACCATCATCGCTAGGCCGGATCCCTTTAGAACTGGTGAATTTTCTGGAGAAGATTGCGGGGCAAACACTGTCGCCTGAAGCCCGCATCCGCGCGCGCGATCTGGCTGAAGGTGAGTGCTTTAAAAATGAAGTGCTCACGTTAACGACGCTGTTCAACGTCTGGATGAGGGATCCGCTGCTGACTGAGTTCGTCTCGCCGCTGAAGCAATATACATTGCCAGGAGAGCACGCCAAACATTTCTGGTCATGTTGCAAATGACAGGGGCGAAAGCCCCTTTTTTTGTACCTGCAATAGCTTCGTTGGCTGAGAGGGCGGGGCGATACTGGTTGTGGAATATAAGCGCCCTTTGGATGGAAAAACGAAACAATGACTACTGAACAGAAACCCTCGCTCGCGACCGGTGCGCCATTAAACGCGGAAACCTGGGCTGATTTTGTCTCCCGCCTGAAATATCACTGCGTCGGCAAAGGCGTTGATGAGCACTGTACCGCAGACCCGTTGTTCGTCGTTCAAAAGAAACGCCTGATCACGGGGCTGGATATGGACTACATCGAAGACCGGCTGGTGGCCGTAGATGATGCTCGCTGGTTTAGCCCCCAAGAATACTGGGATGACCTGGATACGGACGAGCGAAACGAGCTCAACCAAAAATGCCAGGCCGAATACCAAGCTGATTTTCTGGCTATTCGCGTCGATCAGCAATGGGATGTGCTCGGCGAGTTACCAGAGCATACCGTAACCGGCTACGTCTGGGAGTGGGAATACGTCAACGCACACTTCACGCGCGAAGCCGCGCAGGCCTTCATTCAACGCAAAAAGCACGACTACAACAAGTTGGAAATTTTCGTCGATTCGCAGTATTGGGCGAAGGAGTTCAACACCATCCGCGACGCCATTTTGACTGGCAAACTGGTATATCAGGAGAAGAAAGATGACACCAATTGAGATCCAAGGTCTGCTGGACGGCAAATGCATTCCTCGCGACATGAAGGTCAACGAGCCGCTGGTGAATTATCTGGCGCGCAAATTGACTGAAGGCGAGCAGATGCGCGCTGAGAACATCCATCTGGTGGAAGAGCTCAAGCGCGTGACCGACGGTTTGGAGTTTTTCTCCTACAGTACCGACGGCGGTTACGATGAGCACGACAGCGCCGACAAAGCCCGAAAAGCCGCTGAAGAGCATATCGACTACTACCGGGGAGAGGCCTGTGACGGCTGGCCTGAAGAAACAGACCAGGTTGTTTGGGGTATCGTCGTGCAACGCGCCAGTCAGACCGACCTGCGCGAAGTGGGGCCGGAAGACAGCGTGGGCCGTCACATCACTCAGGTTTGTGGCTATGCACTGATGCCTGCACTGGAAAACAGCCCGACGAAAGGTTACATCCCGACGTCTGAAGTGGAACAGCTGATGGCTGAAGGTAAAATGCTGAAAGATGCTCATGCGGCCATTCTTGAGCACATCGACGTGACGGACAAAGGCGCGGCCGGTACTGCGGCTATGATCGCAAACGACGCTCTCCACAACACGGACTACCCGGCGATTGAACGCGGCCTGCGGAAAATCAAGAAGGATGCCACCATCGCAGCGGCAAACCATGCCGGTAACATTGCGCAGGAAATGACGCGTGAAACTAGCCAGGAAGTTGTCAAGGCCGTCGGTCGTCGCCTCCTTGTGCTGGCGGAACATGTAGGGAACGGCCAATGAACAACCTGAAGGCAACGATGCGCCGGATGTTGGATGGCGATGATATGGACTGCGTGAGCGATCGCACAGGTAAAAGCGGCGACTACTGCGAAGGCTTTGTGGACGGTATGCACGAAGCGCTTAACCAGCTGACTGAAGGCGTTGCACCTTTGCTGGCTGGGGCTGAAATCGCTGGGTTGGAGCGCTTTGTTGCTCGCATGTACCAGCGCGCTAATCAGCTAGTGGACGACAGCATGAGCACGGCGCTGATTAACCAGGCGCGCTCTGCGGCGGTATTGGCTGAGCAGATGATCAGCGAACTGAAAGGTGAAAGTAGGCAGTTATAGTCCCAACTTAGCAGTTCTTACTGACCAAGTTGGGATTGTACAAATTTTAATGTCTGCTCATGCCGTAATTTACAAACGACATTTTGGTTCGCGAAGACGCCTGAAAACGTTTTCGCCTGCTCTTTCGGAAGTTGTTTGATCCAGCGAACACCAACAACCCATTCTGAAAGCTCTTCATTGTCAGCGTTTTCGTCTGGGTATTGCGCTTTTAATCCGGCAGAGAGAAGAGGAACATTTGAATCAGTAATGAAATCGCGAATCATAACTGCTGATTTGGTTACTTCTCCAAAACCGACATAACCACATCCCTTCATGTAAGCATAAATTTTGTCACCAACTGCAAGTCGCTTAAGCGCAGATGAATACACTTTCCCTTGACCTGCGCCAATGAATCCAAATTTTCTATTATCATCCCAAGTTCTATATTCGCATTCACCTACATTCACGAACCAACTACCAGTCCAATCATCTTGACTTGAAGCAATGACTCTTTGCTTAACTTCTTTTCGTTCAATATAATCTTTAGCCTCCGGTAACGGAATAATCGTTTCAGGCTTAATAAATAGCTCCCCATTGGAATCAACATATGGAGCCAAGCGAGTGCATTGAATGTCTACACCATATTCTCGCAACCATAATACTGCTGAGATGACTTCCGAATTGAACTCCTTTGAGGCCAAGATAATATGCTGTTTAGTGTTAAGTGACGTGATATCAGCATCGATAAATTGCTCAATTTCTTTTGTTGCATCAAATTCTGATTTACCTAAATACGACGCGTATTGCTTAAAAATCTCACTGGGTAAAAGGCTTGAGCAATACGATGCATATTTTATTGCCTGCCATTCAACGGACGAGCCTGAATCATCCCTTTTTAGTTCTACAATAACAAGTGCTGCCGATTTATTCACGCAAAGCAAATCAAGACGCTTGTTGGAAGTAAGGGTGACCTCTTTTCCAATAACAAGGAGTTCCTGGCCTAAAATAGTTGGACTTTTTTCGATCCACTCCTGAATATCAAAGCGTTCCTTTAGCCCAAGCTCCGAAAAGCTTGTTGGTTTTAGTTTGATTAATGACTTATTTTCTACATCAACACGAAACATTGGTTATATCTCCTTTCAGAGGTTTCCCCCTCTTGAATATGCCATACTTGGCACGATAAGGCTGCCAAAGATAGTACGATAGCTCTGCTTTCCTCATAACAGAACATCGGGGGTTGATTGGAGTTCCAGTAAATAAGGAATAAAAAAGATATTAATTTTCATTTAATTCTTCATTACAATATTGACGATGTTCTTCCAAGTGAATTTCTAATGGCCAATGTCGTTTATCACTTGGTAATCTTAGTTTTTGCCCATCAAGTTCTGCATATTCTGTTCCAGCTAACAAATCAGATAACCTAATTAACATTTTGGAATCAATCCAAAGCAAGCCTCGGTCAAAAAGAGTATGAATGTCTGTTTTAAGTAACAATCCATGCTGGACTTGGGTGTGCCAGAGGCCTTCATAGGGAATTATATGAGCAGCCTCTAATAACACTTGGATAGAACACCCTGTCACAGCGCACTTACCCTCATAAGCTTCAATCAGCTTTCTTCTGAACGCTGGCTGGCCTTGTCGAATAACAACTTCACGTAAAGCTTTTAATCGGGAATCAACTTCTTCTTCAGATAAATCAGCAAATAATTCATCCCTAGCTTCCACAACTAAGCGATCACATTGCCTAGGGGAAATAATGCGCTTTGGCGTTTTGCCATCATCACTAATATCCCAAACTCCATGAAGCTCCTGAACATATAGCTCATATCTTGTATTTCTCAATTTTCCTGTACGGAATAATAAGTCATATGGGCTGCCCTGATCAGAACGTGCATTTTTGCGGCTACCAAGATATCTATATCTGGCCTTGCTGTTAACTGTTAATGCATCTAATTGAATACGAACTTCAGATTCCTTTAACGGAGCATTGCTATTAAGAATCCATTTGACAATATCCACTGCTGAAGCAGAACTAAGCTGAGTGACAGCATACCAAACACGAAGATATTGAGGATGAAGCATTTCTTCAGGAATAATCCCCGGAATGTCTGCTACATAAGTTGAAAAGTTATGAAAACGAATCCATTCTCCCCATTGCCGAGAATGAGTGCTAATACCAGTTCGATGGGGCTCACGTTTTCGTATTTCATTGTTAAATTCCTGACGGCTAGGAGCGCGGCCAAGTTTTTCATAAAGATCATCACAACAGTCCCAAACCGCCCGCACTAGCAAGCCAGTTGGATAGCCATTTTTATTTAATTCCATAAGCCCCTCTAGCAAAAATGAATTGAGCTGAGTAATAACAGATTCCGTTACGACGTTCACTATAATTCATTAACGCAACTGTAGCGAATGACAACTATCAAATTAAAGTGTATGGAAGGTTGTGAGTGCCAAACCTTCCAACACAAAATATCCATTCTATACATCACTCATGCCTCATGCCAAAAATCAGATCGGTAAGCAATAAAATAGGCGCCTTCAATAACTTCGTCAGCTGAACGGGTGGGGTAATACTGGTTTCACGGCAAGCAACACCGCCACACAATCCATAAATAATTTATGCGCCATCAGCGCGATAAGGATCTGACATGAAAAACGAACTGCTGGAAGTTGTCATTGCAATGCGCGATTACATCGACGAGCTGCCGTCTGATGTTGTGTCACGTTTGCCTGCAATGCCAGGGTTCGACCGCGATTGGGCTAATGAAGTGATTGATGCGGCGCAGCGCGCTGAAATAAGCCAAACGATCAGCGCTCCGGGTGCTGTGGCGTTCCGTGAACAGATCGTGAAATATGTCGGCGGTCTGGGTAGCTCCGTTATCGCACAATCCGTGGTGGAAGCCATTTTGAGTGCAGCTAAGCGCTCCGAAGCGAAGGATGCCAAAGCATGAAAGCATTATCTATCCGACAGCCGTGGGCATGGCTTATCACTCACGGCCACAAGGACATCGAAAACCGCAGCTGGAACACCCACCAGCGCGGACCGGTGCTCATTCACGCCAGTGCGCAACTGGCATCCAAAGCCGACATGGAAAAGGCGCGGGAGATCCTGCGCGCCAAATATGGCGATTCCCTGATGCTGCCTGAAAGAAAGTATTTATCTTACGGCGCGATTGTCGGCGTAGCCACAATCACAGGCTGTGTCGAAGAGAGCGAATCTCCGTGGTTCTTCGGGCCGAAAGGCTTCACGCTGGCGGATGCCAAGACGCTGAAGCCAGTGTCTATTCGCGGCCGACTGAGCTTTTTCGAGACTGGCCTTCGTCCACATGCGGTATTCAGCTTGCTCGTACCTAATGAGCATACGGATGATACCGAAACCAAAGCAGCATGTTTGCAGGGGGAAAGGGCATGAAACTGTTTCCTATCAATTTCACCGACGAACAGGTACGGGCAATCCACAGCGGCCAGAAGGTGCAAACCCGCCAACTGATCAAAGAAATCTGCCTCGATACCTTCCCGGAATCCCTGACCAAACGCCAGCGCGCGCTGGTGGATAAGGTTTTGCCCCCCAAGTTTGGGCCGACGTTTTTCTGTCGTTTCGGGCATGTAGGCGATCGGTTGTGGGTCCGTGAAACCTATGGCGATTGCGGTGTGCGACTGGTCTATCGTGCAGACCTTGAAGATGGCTCAGCCAATAAAGTTAAACGCTGGTTTCCGGCGCAGCAAATGACGCAGTTTGAGTCGCGAATTACGCTGGAGATTACGGCGGTTCGTATTGAGCCCCTTCGCGACATCAGTGATGCCGATGCGCTGAGGGAAGGCTGTTCTATCAGGGATACCCGCAGCGGTGACTGCCTGGCCGATGTGTTCGCCCGTAAGTGGTCGGTTATCCACGGCGTTGACTGCTGGGAGGCCAATCCGATGGTTTGGGTGATCGACTTCAAAGTCGTGGAAGATGCCCGATGAGCCGCCTGGTTGTTGTGACTTTGCTGGAAGACGGCGGGGAAGAGCATGTTCACTTGCCCGTGGGGGATTTGGGCACGGGTGGCGGCTATACGACTCTGTGCGGCCTTGATGGTGGCCTGAGCGACACGGCGATGGAAACCAAACCCGCACCTCGTGGCGCAAAAGTTAACTGTCCCAATTGCTGGGCAATCTTCAATACCTGCCGTTCGTTCCGGGCAACTGACTTCGATTCGGCTGTAAAGCAGGAGTAATACCCCATGCAGGAAAAAGACATCGTTCACGAGAATGGAAAATTTTGGGTGTTGCGCGATAAAGATGCTTACTGCGTGATGAAGTCCGGTGTAACCCACTCCGAGGGGGATAGTGCTTATGCACTCACTGAAGATGGTCTGAGCATTGCGATCGCACGCTGCGACTATCTGGCTGGCCGGGCTGAAACGACAGAGCGAGTGGGCTTCGCCAAGACCCTGCATTTCTACATGACTGAAGCTTCTGCCTGGTTGTTGGAAGAGCGACGGGAATACATTCAGCGTGTGATCGTTAAAAAGCTGGTTGTCGGTCTGGCCGACATGGCGAAATGGTCGCCGGAGTGCGCTGCTGAGCCGGGTTCTGCTGAACTGAAGCAGATGTACTCCGAAGGGCTGGCTTTCTTCACTGAAAAGGGATTCCCTGCTAATGGGCAAAATTGACAAATACCAGATTCAAGACCTGAGCCGCCTCCGGAATGAAACCGGTGAGCTCGCGCGCTGGGTTATTCAGCTTCAGACAGACCTGGACACTGCGCGCCGTGAAAAGGCCTCTGTGGAGGCGGAACTATACAGGGCAACAGCGCCTATGCCGGTGGCGGAGTATCAATACCGGTATAGTTCTTCCGATCGCAGTATGTGGAGCGCCGGCACTCCATCCCTAACGAATCGCTGTACCAACGTATGCGGGCTATTCATACCGATGGTTCATACCAGTTCCGTGAGCTGTTTGAAAAGCCACATACCCTCTAATTGACGTAGCAAAACAGGAAATCGTAATGGCAATGACAGTAGAGCAGTTAAAAACGCGCGCTGCGGCATTTCGTCTGGAGGCGTTGCGCTGGGAAGACATGGGCTATTCCGAGCAAACGAAACGGCTGCGGGATAATGCTGATGCTTTGGAAGAGCTGGCCGAACTGAAGGAAGCGCCTCCATTGGGTTATGCCGAAAACGGCAAAGGCTTCATTTATCCGGTTGACCGTGCCGATCGCATTACAAACCCGGTGCCGGTGTTTGCCGCTCCACCAGCGCTGCATATTCCTGTCGGGTTTATGCTGGTACCGAAAAAACCGACCGACGAACAGCTGCGGGCGATGCTCGCAGTGCAGTGGCCTGCGATCTACCGTGAACACCTTCGCCACCCAGACAACGGGCCGAAGTCAGCGAAAAAGACTGAAGACGACATTGATGTCGCTACCCGTCAGTATGCTGCGGCGATGTGTGCTTCACCTGAGGCGGATCTGCCTACTGAAATCAAGCAGAGTTAAAAGCAATGTCAGTAATTCCCGGAAGGTGAACCCGGTGTTAGACTCAAAAATTCAAGCGTTAAAGTACCGTGTTCTATCTTTCTGAAAATTATTGGGGTTGTTAATCATGCCAATTGCAAAAGAGAAGCCAGCGGAAAATCCAATTCTCCAGGATCTGGATTTTTTCATTGAAGACCGTTCGGGTATTTGGGTCAAACAATGGAAGTCTGGCGGTGGGTGCTGTCCGGCCACTGATGAAGAAGTTGTGATGTGGAATTTGCTGGTAAAACTAACCGATCAGTAGATGTTGGCTTAAGCCACCCGCGCGCTGATGAAAGTCAACTTATACAAAAGGTAATGACGATGAAAGTAACTGAAACCAAGGTGATGAGCCTTGAGATCAGCGAGCTTCGGGACTTTGACCCGATCCGCGTGGTGACTGAAAACTACGGGCCTGGGCGTGGCCGAATCACGATAACGTGTGAGGGCAAGGCGTGGACAGGCTCCTGGTTCGCAATGAGCGACCGCTCCGTTGAGCAGTTTTTCTGTGACTGCGGCAATGATTACCTGGTCAATTGCATGGCCGGTAACGTGAGCAGCGAAATCGACAATGACAATGAGGCGAATATGCGTTTCATGTTCAGTGAAGTGCTGCGCCTGCGCCGGGAAGGGGAGTTATCCAAAGACCAAGCCCGTGTGTGCTGGGAGGAAATCGACGGATCTGACGATATCAAAAGCACAGTCTGTGCCTATTCTTCAGTGATCAGTGAGGTGCCATACTTCAGCACTGAACCGTGGTACCTGCCGTGGCCGACGGTGCCGAACCCAGTCTTTATCCGCCTGAATAGCATGTTTGACATCGTTCGGGCTGCACTGCAACAGCACCTGGCTTTGGCCGGGCAGTCAGAGGAAACGATAGCATGACCGAACGTGAGCAGTTTGCCAAAGATAACGCCATGTCGATGGACTTTGTGAATTGGTTCTTCGACAACAAAAAAGACAGCTGTGGCAACGTCTGGTTTATGATGGCTGCGGCCATGTGGGAAGGGTGGAAAGGGCGGGCGAGCCGAGAGGCTCAGGCAGTTCAAGTAACAGAACGGATGGCGCTCGACTTTCATCACGCCCTGACTGATGGCAGTATCGGCAACGACGAACTAGAAGAAATCAAGGTCGGTCTACGTGCTGCTCTATGCAATGTCGCCGTTCCACCAGCGCCAGCAGTGCCAGATGCTGTCGATTATTCAGATCTCGACACTACCAGCCAAGATAGAGAGGTTATCGAAGCTATTGCTGAGTGCAAAGGCTGGAACGCCTACCGCACCGCATTGCTTGCTCAGCCTGTAAGTAGCTGTTACACGTTAGCAGACGATGCCCGGCGCATGAATTGGCTGGTGGCGCATCATGTTGCGGTTAGAAAACCGCTTCGCTATGGAAGTGAGGCTATGTTCACAGCCCAAACCATAACCGATGAAGAGGATGATCATCACGCCACTAAGCTGCGAGAACAAATTGATGCAGCCATGAAGGCTGAAGCGGTCAAAGTACAAAAATAACACCTCTCCTTCTTTTTCCTACTTCCCCCAGAAAGTCCTGCTTATGAAGTGACCCCATTATGTCGGGCTTTTTTTAATCATTAACAGCTGATGACCTGTACGTGAGGATATCAAAATTCCCCTTATGTATACTGAAAAAATACGTTATTTTATTGTCTTTAATTAAAGGTATTAAAAATACTATTTCTTAGACTTTTCAGCTTGATCAGCCAATCTTAGGTTGATACGTATAATTATCAAAAATCACCAAGTATTTATAAGCAATTAAAGGGTTTACATATGAAACGGATTTTTTTTATATCGCTAACATTGATATTAAGCCTCAGTGCTACTGCTAATAATTTGCCTGTCAAAAGTGAGCAATCCTTGATATCTAAACTAACAACCCTGGCAAACAATGGCGATGCTCTTTCTCAACAAGCTTTAGGCAATGTATACCTAGAGGGGCGGCTAGTCGAAAGAAACCCCGAAGAGGCGATTAAATGGTATATGAAATCAGCAGAACAAAATAACCCTGAAGCTCAAGCTCAGGCTGGATTTTTTTACTATATGGGCTATGACGGGAAACGAGACTACTCAAAAGCTTTGTATTGGCTAAAGAGAGCGTCTGAGAACGGTTCTGGCCAAGCTGACGTAGTTTTGGGCTCTATGTACATGGTCGGTGAGGGGGTGAAGCAAAATGAAGTCTTAGGTATTAAATACCTTCAGTCAGCCTCGAGCAGAGGAGTTAAAGAGGCTGCTGATGTACTGGCAAGGTTAAATAATCAAACTGAAAATGGTAAAAGTACAGTTGGAATAATGGATGATAAACCATTAAAAATACTTAAAAGGGAGGCTGAACAAGGAAATGACCAAGCTCAATATGGCCTTGGCTCACACTATTATAACAGCCATAATTATGAGGAAGCTTTTAAATGGTTTGAATTATCGGCCAAGCAAGGGAATGCCTATGCTCAATTGCAATTGGGATTTATGTATGGTGACTCAAATGGGTATGTCAAAGAAGATTATAAAAAATCAAAATACTGGTTTGAGAAATCAGCAGCGCAAGGAAATGCAGATGCAAATTACTTTCTCGGCTTGCTGTATTTAACAGGTAACGGAGTTGAAAAGGATAAATCAAAAGCTAACAAACTATTTAAGAAGTCATGTTCGCTTGGAAGTAACAAGGCCTGCGATAGATTAGAGGAATAACAATATAGTTACCCCATTAAAAAAGAGTATTTAAGCGCATGATTTAACAGGTTTAATTAGGTTTATAACATCTCACTAGTAATAGGGAATTTAAAATGGGATTCTTCAATAAGATATTTTCCAGACCAAACCGTAAACCTCTGGTAGATAAGAAAATTTTGAGTAACGGAGCGCGATTAAACGATGCCGAAGTGGATATCCTCTTTATAATTAAGAATGGCGATGTTTTGTATGTAAACCATGAAATAGAAAACCTCTTTGAGGTCGATCGTGGTGGTGACCGCCTTTTCAAAGGTCGCGTAGTGAACTACAAATACTTAGGTGAAACAACAAAGGATGAAGTGCAAGTCTTTATTGGCTTTGATGAAAATGACGCCTATATAATGTTCACTCTACAAGCTAACTTACAAGATAGATTTGAATTTGTTGGGCAATCTTTGATGCGATTCTTTTCCAGCAATCGTATTAATGGTGTGTTTTCGTGGGAAGGATATTCAGTTCAGTATGAGTACACATATAAATTATATAATAAAAACAGTACAAATTTTCTGATTAACGCCAACCAAACCTTTGGTTATTTAATTAGTGAAGATACTTTCGAGCAAGGGGAAGGGGATTTGCTGAAGGAAAAATTTTGGCATACCAAACAAACTACACATAGTGAACCTGAAGCACAGGTGTACTGTTACCCTAAAACCAATACTGAATACTCTGTGTCTTCAAGTTGCATTAAAAGCGATAACGAATCAGCAAATAAAATATATGAACAAGGTGTTGAATATCTAAAAATAGCTGATTTTAAAATGGCCTTTAATAATTTTAAGATTGCATCTAAATATGGACATACTTCAGCTACATTCAATTTGGCACTAATGTATAAAAATGGAAATGGATGTGATTATAGCTATGAAGATTCCATGCAATTGTTCATAAAATCACAAGATGAAGGACATCAAGGGGCTCTGAGGCACATAAAAGAACTGGTAAAAGCTAAGGAACTGTCTGCCGACCTATCCAACTACCCTCTGGTATTAAATGAAGCAAGTCACTTACATGACGGAACTGTTTTATACTTCTTTTATTTCTTCTTAATTAATAGCTTAAGCGAAGGTGATATTGTTAGCTGGATAAGATATGAGCTCGATTGTGCATCTATAGGTAATGAATTAGCGCAGCAATATGTCCATGAAATATCACCCAACAGTGAGTTCTATCGAAATGGAGGGGAGGAGCTGACCCCTAACGCATCGCTTTTTAGTGACATTTTTGATCATGTCACCATACCTCTTAGAAAAACGGAGGACTTTAGCGATATAATCAAGTTAAGGTGCAATCTAGTTAAAAATCTATTCAATCATATCTTTAACAAACACTTAGATTAACTCTTCCATCTCTCTTAGATACCTAGCGCTGTAAATTGTTAGTTTTTGCTAGGTTTCTTGTGCAGTAGCCTATTTATAATTGTAATGACAACGACATTACACTCTTATATACTTAGCAGAATAAGCAATTAATTGGGAGGCATATATGGCAACTCAAAATGATGTAGCGGTAACACGCTCATCTCTGAACCTGAGAATTAAACCGGAAGACAAAATCCTGATCGACCGCGCCGCAAATGCGGTAGGCAAAAATCGAACTGAGTTCGTTCTGGAAGCCGCTCGACGAGCTGCTGAAGAGACACTGGCGGACCTGCGGGTTATTAACGTCAGCCCCGAGGTATACCAGGAGTTTATTAATCAGCTTGATGCCGCACCAAGGAACAATGAGGCATTACGAAAAACATTGATGTCTAAATCCCCTTGGGAGAAATGACATTGAAGCTGACAGCACCCGAACCCCTCAAAACAGGCCATTTGCTGGAAGGCTTTTCATCTGGTGAAGAGGCTTTAGATCTCTGGCTAAAAAATCGGGCCATGAGTAATCAAAACTCAGGAGCTTCACGAACATTTGTAACCACTTCTGATAACCAAGTGATGGGGTATTATGCCTTGTCTTCCGGGATTGTGAGCACCAATCAAGCTGTTGGCCGATTCCGCCGCAATATGCCTTCTGACATACCAGTCATCCTTCTCGGTAGACTGGCAGTGGATACAAGAGCTAAAGGGCTTGGAGTTGGAAGGGGATTGGTCAAAGATGCCTGTCATCGTGTTATTCAGGCCTCTGGGCTGGTGGGCATACGAGGAATAGTGGTCCACGCTCTAACTGATGATGCTAAACGCTTCTATGAACACATTGGTTTCGTCCCTTCACCACTTGACCCTATGATGCTAATGATAACACTCGCCGATCTGCAACTCGCAATGGGTATTCATCCAAACTGATCAAGCCCGGAATGCAGGGCTTTTTTTTCGTCACCCGCCTTACTGCTCGCATAATGAAAGCACCTTTTTCACGATCGAGACACCGCAATGACAACTCTTAACTGGAAACCGAGCGAAAGCCGTTGGAACCAAGGCGAGCAACTTTATTTGGGTCAATTTAAGATCGGTTCAGCTTACTACGATGCGACGCATACGCGTGGGCAGGAGGCTTATGCTACCCGTTGCAGCCTGCCAGGCCTCAAAGGCGATCTGGGACATTTCCCTGATATGGCCGCAGCCAAAGATGCCGTTGAAAAGGCGGTGGCCTTCTGGCTGAGAAGAGCTGGGCTGCAATTCTCCGAAGCAGTCAACACAAAGGCTAAGCCATAAACCAATAGCAGAGTGTTGCTGTCAAAATCGAGAGGCCGTAATGACTTTTAAACAAAGCCGCGAATTGCCCAGAGGGGCGGGCATTACCTTTATGTTCTTGCTGTTCTCTTCTGGAGTGGCATTGCTCTTCGGGACGGGATGGCTGATCACCACCGTTATGAACGGGCTTGATGCTTTCCCTTATGCGCTCCGAGGGTTTTCTTGGCAATGGCAACCTGAGCCCGGTTGTCTGACCATCATTGATGCCCCAACAACGTTTTGGGGATACCTCGTTGCTGGTGGGGCGGGATGCATCACATTGCTGTTCATCTGTGTGTTCATTGGCATGAGTCTGTTGTCAATCCATACGCTGTCACAAGTCATCAATAAGCAACTTGACGGCCTGGATAAATTCGGGATTAAGTTAATCTCACGTTTGTTCAAGAAGTAAGATCAGCGAGTGCGAACTGAGCCCGGCAATGTCCGGGCTTTTCTTTGCCAGCAGTCAAAAGCCGGGATAATGGTCCTATAACTAGGAAAACAAAATGCTAAAGTAGCGCTTATTCAGTAAAATGAATCCAATATAAGTAAATTAGTTGGCTGATCATATTGATGGGAAACTCCATGTTAACAGGGAAGTACTCAATCAACTAGATGAAATTTAGGGAAATTTTGAACAGGTGGTATTGCAATCCCATTTTTGTAGTTCTTACTTTTTACTCATCTGACATTAAAATGAGCTAAAAAATACTGAACACGCTGAACTATGGGACAAACCAGTGCCCAGTCAATGTTTAGATAAAATGAAAGCAATGTGCGTTGGAACAACTTTAAAGATAAAAACCTGATGAAATGATGGAAATCGGTCACAACCGAGCATTAAAACAGCAATATAGTTATTTGATATTATTTGTAAAGAGAATGCAATGGCTGTAGAAAGTCAGAACGCGTAGGTCGAAAATAGAAATAACATATTTACAAAGAAATTAAAATCATAAATCAGGATTTATGTACGTCAATAACCAATATGTTTTAGGTTAGTTAGGAATAAAAATAATGAAAATAAAATGCTTGGACCCTTTAGGAATTAACAGTTATGAACGAGAAGCTAATGAAAAACTTGAAGCTAGTCTACCTCAAAACTGGAAAGGTTATTCATCCTTGGAAATGCGAGGTAGACAAAGTGGAGAATTTGAAGGTGACTTAATTATTATCACTCACGATAGAATAATAAATGTTGAGTTTAAAAAGTGGTCAGGAAGAGTTTTTTCGAAGGACGGTCAATGGGTAGTTCAGTTTCCTAATGGTAATGAAGAACATCGAAAACATGGAGTTAATCAGTCTCGTAGATCTGCAAAGATACTCTCAACCAAATTAAAAGAAAGGTTGGGCAATAAGTTTATACCTTGGGTTGATTTTTGTGTGGTTCTATGTGGAACCGCAACCAAAGATGATCTTCCTCCTGACGAACAAGAGTACGTTTTCTCGTTAGAAGAATTTTCAAAAATTGGTGATGATAAGATTTATAAACAATACTTCAAAGATAAGTCGTGGATGATTAAGCGTAAGGAAGATGCGCCTAATAAGAACCTGAAACAGTGGGATAGGATTTTCTCTAATAATAGTGCTGATTTTAAAGCCAAAGACTTTTCTATCAATAATTATGTTCTTCAAGGTAAACCTCAATTCCGGCATCGTGATGGACTTTATGCAGAGTACCTGAGTCAACGTTCTGATAATCATAATTATAAAGCACTAATGCGGCGCTGGGACTTTACTTCTCCTTGTATCATTGAGCATGCCAGAACACCTGAACAGAGGTCGCTAATTGCCCACAGAGAAAGTGATGTACTCGGTTATATAGCAAGTCAGGATGAAGATCTTAGGGATACATATTTGCGATTAGAATATTTACCTAGTGAGTTATCTTCTGACTTTGTTGAATTGTATGAGTGGCCAAACAAAAAAGAGCGTCTTGATACATTTATTAGAAAGAATAGTTTAAAACTTACTGAAGAAAATAGAATTAACTTAATTCAAGCTCTTGTTAGTCGTCTTGCGAATCTTCATGATATAGATGTGGCTCACCGTGATATTGGTAATCACAGTATCTGGGTGTCCCTCCCTAGTAAGGTAGTATTGTCTAATTTCCTGACCGCAACGTATCCAGATCCGCAAAATAAAACAGTCTCTAATATTCGTAAAATTCTTCAGCACAATCAGATTGCTACACCTGAAGAGTTATACGAAGATTCAGACGGCACACATTTTACTCGAGATGTATATTTAGCTACTGCTGCATGCCACTATATAGCATTTGGTAAGCCTCCTATAAAAATGGATGGTATTTACCTATGTAGTGGTTTAATAAATTTGGCCACCTGAACAGAGGTGATATGCTCACCTCAGAACAACACAGGTGCCTTAATGAAAAAACGAAATTTCAGTGCAGAATTCAGACGTGAATCAGCCCAGCTGGTTGTGGATCAGAACTATACAGTTGCAGATGCCGCGAAAGCCATGAATATCGGGCTTTCCACCTTGACGCGGTGGGTAAAGCAATTACGGGACGAACGGGCAGGCAAAACACCGAAAGCATCCCCTATCACGCCGGAACAAATTGAGATACGTGAGCTGAAGAAAAAAATTCAACGTATTGAAATGGAAAACGAAATATTAAAAAAGGCTACCGCGCTCTTGATGTCAGACTCCCTGAACAGGTCTCGGTGATCGGGAAACTCAGAGCGCATTATCCTGTGGCCACTCTTTGCTGCGTGTTCGGAGTTCACCGCAGCAGCTATAGATACCGGGAAAACCGGCCTGACAATCCGGACGGCAGGAGAGCCGTATTACGTAGTCAGGTTCAGGAGCTGCACGGCCTCAGTCATGGCTCAGCAGGTGCAAGAAGTATCGCTGTAATGGCAACACACAGGGGCTTCCGGATGGGACGATGGCTTGCCGGACGGCTAATGAAGGAGATGGGGCTGGTGAGCTGTCAGCAGCCTGTTCACCGGTATAAACGTGGCGGTCATGAACACATTGCTATCCCGAACCACCTTGAGCGACAGTTCGCAGTGACAGAGCCCAATCAGGTATGGTGCGGCGACGTAACGTATATCTGGACCGGTAAACGCTGGGCATACCTGGCCGTTGTACTCGACCTGTTCGCAAGGAAACCCGTGGGCTGGGCAATGTCATTTTCTCCGGACAGCAAACTGACAACCAAAGCGCTGAAAATGGCATGGGAAATACGAAATAAGCCATCCGGGCTCATGTTCCACAGTGATCAGGGTAGCCACTATACAAGCAGGCAGTTCCGACAGTTACTGTGGCGATACCGGATAAAACAAAGTATGAGTAGGCGTGGTAACTGCTGGGATAACAGCCCGATGGAGCGCTTCTTCAGAAGTCTGAAAAATGAGTGGGTGCCGGTGACCGGCTACATCAGCTTCAGTGAAGCAGCCCATGCAATAACGGATTATATCGTCGGGTATTACAGCGAAGTCAGGCCGCATGAATATAACGGTGGATTACCACCAAACGAATCAGAAAACCAATACCGGAAAAACTCTAAAACCGTGGCCAATTTTAGTTGACCACTACACATCTATTTTTTTAAATAGGTTTGCTACAGCATTAGATACTGGATTATGAACAGCCCATGGAAATACAGGCTTCTCATCCATAATTCCGCTTTGAAGTAAATTTTTATGAATTGGTATAGTTCTTATACTACTTGAATTTTTAATCCTCTTACCATCCCTATCATTAACACTTATACAAGCTATCTTTTGTCCTTTATCCGCAATGTATACATAATCCTGCTCTGTTAGCTGTATACATTCGGTCACTCTCATACCTGTGTAATATAGTACCTGTATAAGCCACCACAGATGAGATTTGTGCTCTATAAGTTCAAGTACTTTTTTGTGTGATTCAGTGGATACTGAGATTCTAGGGTTAATTTTTTTAATCTTCTTATATCCCATATTACTAAAAGGATTTTTAGTAATATAATCCCTTTTATCAGCGGCAAAGCTAAAAAGAGCTGATACTTTCTTAAACATGGATTGGCTAGAGAATTCAGACTTATACTTATTCTTTAAAGCCTTTTTAAAACTAGCTACCTTTGGTTTGTTAAATGATTGAATATCTTTATCACCATATAGGCTAATTAAATAATCAATCGCAGCCTTGTTACCTTTAAATGTTAATGGCCTCCATTCAGATTTCATTTCGTTGTACCACTCATCAGCAACTTGGCTAATTTTATGCCCTTTAGCTTGAAAGCGGCTATCATTCTGCTGTCTACTAGGTAAATTCCCGCTATTAATCCAATAAATGTAGTTTGCCTCTAAATGAATCCCTTCTTCGATGAACATATCTCGTTCATTAATTAAATGTGCTCTGATCTCATCAAAATCAGTGCATTCTTTTTTTAATCGATGAAAAGTACTAAGTAGAATTTTTGAACGTTTATGAGCGATTTGTAGATCTCTAGTTCTCAAGTCAAATCGAATTAGCTTTCCTACATATGACTTTTGCCAAATATAATAACCACGAGAATTACATGAAATATACATGAAATGTACATGTGCCATTGGTGCCCCTTGAATTACCATCAGCACGCGAATATTCACATAACACATTGAAAATAAAGGTTAGGTACTATATTAGCACCTAACCTTTCAGTACTGGTTACTCATCTTCGAGACGGATTTGGTCGAAATATACGGCCTGCGCATGTTTGCATGCTACTTTCACGAGTACGCGCATGTTTGCAAGGATAAGGAAATTGGCTCATTTTATTCCATTAACCGACTAGACCATCTTCGGGCGCTGGTAGCGCATGAGCTCGCGCATTTTTTCCAATTCAATACTGCATCGAAAAACTATAATCAACACGATGCAAAGCAGCATCTACCGCGCCTGGATTACCGTACACCACACGGGGAAGGGTGGCAGTTCATTTACCGTTACCTGAAAATGCCCCTCAATTTGCGACTGAATTAATTACTATTTTAATTATTAACATTGTACCATTGCTTCAAAGTATGTATTCCTGAGTTTTGGAGAGTAAATGTATTTAATAATGACGGTCCTATTTATGATCGCAGCGATATTTTCCTTCGCAAAAACAATGAAAGTTGTGCTAGAAGAAGCGAGCCTTGACAAGGAAAAACGTATAGCAGCTATCGGACAAGTAAAATTGACTTGGCTATTCTATGTTCCGGCTTTCTTCTTGCTCCTTGCTCCATTCATCAAATCATTGATGGATGCAGGCTCTGAACAGGTGGACCAATCAGGCTCCAATTTACCTGTATGGCTTTTCCTGGCTGGTGGCCTGTACTTGCTGTTTGGTGCCGCGCTTTTATTACGCAAAGCCATGAAAGAAAAAACTCTCGGACAGATAGGCACTATCCTTAATATCCAGATCCTTCTGTGGGTCGGCCTTTACAGCACATTTGCGGCCTATGACCACTTGAAGTTTGCAGATGAACATTTTGGGATAATGAGCACCCGCCTGATTGAGATCGGTGGTGTGAAAGATGTCACTTGCGAGCAAGAACTGATGTTGGTTAACTTCACTGAAGGTCAAACGACTCCAATGCAATGGCGGTGCCCTACAGGTTTCTCTTTGCTGAACAAAACAAATCGTCCTTTCGTTCCTTGGCCGGATTACACCGAAGGTGAAAGCGAGCAGCTTGCCGCTGCAATGAACAAAATCATGACGGAAGCGAAAGCCAACTCACAGTAACGGAACTCTCCAACCAAAGGCCAGCAATACTGGCTTTTTTTACGCCCATTTCCCATCGATAAAAAAACAATCGAAAAAAGACTATTTTTTTCCGCATTTGCTATTCGTCACCGGTACACGCCGTGTTTAACTGGATTCAGAAGTAAGCACAAACACGTAAACAACCAATAACAATTTGCGGAGTAACTATCATGACTATCAACGTACAACAAATCTTCCAAGCTTCCCGTGACAACGAGCTGATGGGCAATCTGGGCGCTATCATGCGTCAGATGGACAAGGCCCCATCCACGCTGCGTGGTCTGAGCGACTTCGTATCCAAAGAGCGCAAAACAGCTGCAAACAGCGCGCTGTTTGAAGAGCTGAACGTTGGTCGAAACAACGTGTACGCGGTCAGCGTCTCATGGTTGTACGTTGAAGAAGGCCTGAACCTGCGTGAGGTTGATGTAGAGCGCGCAGAGATGTTCAAGAACGCCTACCTGAACCACCCGAGCAGCGTCCCGGCTATCCGCGTTAAAGTGGTTGTTGTGAACGGTGTGACTCGCCTGAAAATCATCGACGGTCACCACCGCTTCACCGGCCTGATGGCCGCTATCGCTGAAGGTGCAGTATTTGAAAAGCTGATCATTGAAGAGTTCGAAGGCGGTAAGGACGAAGAAGTCTTCAACATGATCGAAAGCGCCAACACCAAGCACCTGAAGATGATTGAGCGCGCTGAAGGTTTCCGCCGTCTGGTTGATTGGGGCCACGAAATCGACTCTATCGCTCGTCGTCTGGGTCTGTCCGGCGTAACCGTTCGTCGCAGCCTGATCCTGGCTAAAGCCGAAGAGCGCATTAAAAAATTGGTACGAGACGATAAAGTGTCCGGTGATGTTGCGATTGACGTGATCACTGATTGCCAAGGCACCGACCGTGACGCTTTCGACATCCTGATGGCTTCTCTGGCTAAAGCCGAGCAAGCAGGTAAAAACCGCGTCACCGCGCGCTATGTGTCTTCGCCGAAGAAAGCCAAGGTGAAACCAAAAGTCGTGCGCAAAACCTTCGAAAGCCTGTTGCCGACGTTGGATCAGCTGCGCTCGCAGATCCCTCCCGCACCAACGGCTGAGCACGAAAACCAGATTGAAATCGCTGAGACCGTGCCGGAAGAAGTGGTGCTGCGTCTGTCCCCTGAAGTTGCCCGCCAGCTGATGGCAGCGCTGAGCGATGTAGAAGCGGCCAAGCTGGAAGAGGAAGCCGAACAGGCGGCGAAAGAAGCTGCTGAGGCTGAAAACGAAGGCAATGAAGAAGCCACTGAGGCTCATGACGGTGAAGGCGAGGGCGACGCTGAGGCATAAACCAACGCGCTGTCTTCGCAAGATTAGGCCGGTTCTCCGGCCTTTTTTATCTCACTTCACTACACCGCCCGTGCCGTTCAATAAAAAAATAACGTCACGGCAGCTCGGAGGTTTTATGGATCACGCACTGCCTATCCTGCCTAAAATCACCATCCGCGTCATTGATGACGCTTCCTTGGAAACGTTAGCTATCTCCCACTATGAAAGCCGAGGCTGTAAGCCGCGCGCGCTGGGGAAAGGCCATTCCATTCGCCGAAAAGGCAAAAACACCGACGCGTTTCTGGCTCGCATAAAAGTGAATTACGTTCGACAGCTGCTCAGCAACTACGATCACGATAAAGAAAATGCGTATCGTAGCTCTGGGCAGGAACGTGAAGCCTCTTGCATGAGCCAGCAACTGTATTCTGCAATTGCACAGCATTACCCGTCCTTGGCGGCTGAATGTGAACGCCAAATCGCGCAACGAAACACGCTGTGAGGCCGGTGATGAAAGAGAAAAATCAACGTTCGTCCACGATCGCCACTGAACAAGATATGCGTCTGGCTGGTCTTCGAATGCCTCCCCATTCACTTGAAGCGGAGCAATCCGTTCTTGGCGGTCTGATGCTGGACAATGAACGCTGGGATTTGGTGAGCGAACGTGTTGTGGAAGGGGATTTCTTTACCCGTGCCCACAAAAGTATTTTTACCATGATGCAACGGCTGGTGGAATCAAGCCGACCGATTGACCTGATCACACTTGCTGAAGCACTGGAGCAACACAACCAGCTTGACTTGGTCGGTGGCTTTGCCTATCTGGCCGAACTGTCGAAAAATACCCCAAGCGCCGCTAACATCACAGCCTACGCCGACATCGTGCGTGAGCGTGCCGTAGTGAGGGAAATGATCACTGCGGCCAATGATATTGCGGATGCGGGTTACGATCCCCAGGGTCGGAATAGTGCTGAATTACTGGACCTGGCCGAAAGCCGTGTGTTCCAGATTGCAGAGGCTCGAACTAATAAAGACAGCGGGCCGATGGGCATTGATGCCATTCTGGAGAAAACTGTAACGCGCATCGAGCAGCTGTACCAAACACCGCATGACGGGGTGACAGGCGTCGATACGGGTTACACCGATCTGAACAAAAAGACAGCCGGACTCCAAAAGTCCGACCTGATCATCGTCGCAGCGCGCCCTTCAATGGGTAAAACCACCTTTGCGATGAACATCTGTGAGAACGCAGCGATGACACAGGACAAGCCTGTGATGATTTTCAGCCTGGAGATGCCAGGTGAACAAATCATGATGCGTATGCTGGCTTCCATGTCCCGCGTTGACCAGACCAAAATCAGGACGGGCCAACTGGATGACGAAGATTGGGCTCGTATTTCAAGCACGATGGGCATTTTGCTGGAAAAACGAAACGTCTATATCGACGACAGCAGCGGCCTAACTCCGACTGAATTGCGATCGCGGGCACGGCGAGTGTTTCGTGAAAACGGTGGTTTGAGCCTGATCATGGTGGACTACCTTCAGTTGATGCGGGTTCCGGCGTTGAAAGACAACCGAACACAGGAAATAGCAGAAATATCCCGCTCTTTGAAGGCGCTTGCGAAGGAACTACAGGTACCCGTGGTGGCCTTATCGCAGCTTAACCGCTCACTGGAGCAACGAGCAGATAAACGACCCGTAAACTCGGATCTGCGCGAGTCGGGTTCGATAGAGCAAGATGCGGACCTCATCATGTTCATCTACCGTGACGAGGTCTACAACGAGAATAGCGAGCACAAAGGGGTAGCCGAAATTATCCTGGGTAAGCAGCGTAACGGGCCTATCGGCTCGGTTCGTTTGGCCTTCAACGGCCAGTGGTCGCGATTTGACAACTACACCGGACCACAGTTTGAAGAATATTGAATGTTACCAAAGCCAGGGTATTCTGGCTTTTTTTAAACTTATCTATTTGTTCTTATTTACTTCTTCAAAATACTCTCGCAATAATTCTTTATTCATAAAATATAGCTCAAGAATTATGAGTAGCAAGTAATTACCTTTATGCTTATAGAAAAAAGGAATTTTCGAGTTGTCAATTTTAAATGTTTTTATTTTATCTACACTGCCTTTTTGTTCAGGTTTTTCCTCTTTTAATGTATATTCAGATGAATCATATAAAATATACTCATGATCTAGATGCTCAATGAAGTATTCTCCACATTCTTGACTATAAAATATTTAATGTGAATAACTTGAGTAACAACGCAGCCGTCATCCAATAGATTGTAATCATCCCTTAATTCTTCAAATGTTATTTCTTGCTTTTCTTTGTTGTGTGAAACTATTAATTTATCATTATATATCACACCATAAAAACAAGATAATGAAGGTAGCATTTTTATTGATGCACCAAGAGGGGCGCCTCGTTCTATAGATTCCAATCCGAAACCTACGTCAATGATACCCATTGGCTTTAATGCTAGATTTTTTAAATAGTTACAGGAGATCAACTCTTTAAATATATTTAATAACTTTGGAGAAGTATTAATTTGCAATTTCTTATTTATTCGACTGTCAAACACAGCACCAAACGGACCGTCGTTTTCTATGTTAGTAAACTCATTAATAGATAACAAGCTATACCGGGCAAACTGTGCGTCAACCAGTTTTAGCTTCACTCCATTGGCATTGTATTCCTGAGAAATTGATTCGATATCGACATTTCTTTCTGTTAGATCGTTCGGTTTATCCCTATTGAATTGTTTTATAATACTATCTAAAATATGGTAATACTTATAATTGTCTTTATGTTGTGTTATTTTATTATCATTAACACTTGATGTTTCATTCGGATAGTAATATCGTTTTTCTATAAAATCAAATAACTCAAGTTTGTTTTTAATTAACTTTATTTGTTGCAAGTTATATGTTGCTACATCAATTCTTTCGTGCGCACCACTCAACCAAGATGCATAAGAGCCGCCATGATGGCATTTCCATTTTGTTTTTTCTTTATGCTCATTGATAAAGCTAAGGCTAATAATATTTCGGTGGCTGCGTAGGCAGTTACAATTATTATAAATGTCAGCCCCTTTAATTACGAATGAAATGTCTTTACTTTCATCATTAGAAATATACTGATTAATTATTTCTTGATTTTCATAGGATGTTAGGATGTAGGTGAAGAATTTGCTATTCGAAAAAAATCTTTCTATAAAACCAATTGCATATTTGAAGGTTTCTGTATTTGCTTCAAAAGCACAATAAGCTGCCCCTGAACAGCATAATGTTTCCTCCTTCGCAATTTCGTAATCTGAATCCAATTTCTTAATTATACTTTCCAGTTCAATTTGCCACATGAGATAACCTTTTAGGTTTTAGTCTAATTTATCACAGAATATTATAAATTTAATTATCTAGCTAAAGAATTGTTTTTAGCGCTCATTACTTCGTCAGCTGTCTGCCTCATGAGAAAATATCCTGTAAACAAAACAAATAACAGGTGATTTATGCAGCATTCCTTCAACTTTAAAAATCCGGAACTACCTTCCATATCAGTCTTAAAAGCGGATAAGTGGCAGGCCGTATGGCAAACACTGAAGGAAGATGCCGACCTGAACTATCGTGATGCCAGTCGTGGAGTCAGCATGGCTGATCTCATCCATAATGGCACAGCTTCTATCTACCAAGCCCTTGCTGATAATTGGACGATCTCCCTCGCCTGGAGTAGCGGTAAAGACTCCGAAATTGTCCTGCACTTATTCCTCATGGCGTTGGTGCGCGCTGTTCGCGCGGGAATTCCTATTAGCCAACACCATTACCTTTTGCATACCGATACTGGCATTGAAACCCCTGAGATACGCTGGCTCGCCGATCAGAAACTGGCTGCGCTTGAAAAGTTCATCGATCAAGAAAACCTGCCGCTGTCTATTGTTCTCGCAAAACCGGGGCTCACCTCCAGCTGGACGGGGCGGATACTGACGGGGCGTGGCTTGCCCACGTTCACCAACAGCTCAGTGCGTCAGTGCTCCAACGACTTGAAGATTTTTGCGGCCAAACGCGCCAAAACGGCATACGTGAAAAGCCTGCCAAAATCCGTGGGTAAACGCGTCTGTTTGCTGCTGGGAAGCCGCGATGCAGAGGGCGTTATCCGAGCCAAAAACATCGCCTTAAAAGGCGGGAATGCGAGTCAGGTTAAGATCACAAAAGAAGGCGGCGAATTGTACCCCATCAGGCATTGGTTACAGGGCGACGTGTGGGAGTTTCTGCTAAGCGCCGGAAGCGCTTCTAAGTATCTGCTGCCGAGCTACCTGGACAGCAACAACGACACCGCTGAGCTCTACAAGGCCGCAACAGGGGAATGTGTTTGGTCGGGTTCTGAGAAAAAATCCAGTGAAGCCTGTGGGAGCCGGTTTGGATGTTGGGCTTGCCAGGCGGTCGGTCTCGATAAATCAATGGAAAACCTTCTGCGTTCTGATGACGATCGCCACGGTTACATGGCTGGGCTCAACCGTATTCAGAGATTTTTGTCCAAGCGTCGCAATGCGTGGGAAGATAGGCATCCTGTGGGTCGCACCTTGTATGCTGGAGGCTTCATCAAGGTTCAGCCTGATGTCTATTCACCGCGCTTCCTGGAGCGCCTGCTGCATGTTTGTTGCAGTATGGACTACGTTGAGCAGCTGCGTGCTGAGGATGTAGCCGATAAACTTCGATCGGGCGAACTGGAAAACACCGCCCACAACCGCCGCATGGCGTCACCTCAATTTCGCATTGTCAGTGAGGTTGCGTTAATCCATATAGACTTCATGTGGTCATTCCACCATTTTAACGAAAAACCGTTTCATGCTCTGGAAATCTATCGCCGCGTCTGGGCAAAAGGTGAGCTCGACTTACTGGAAGATGAGCCTGAAATGCCTGTCACCCCAAAGACCCCTATGCCCAAAGCATTGTGGGTCAAGGTCGGGCAGTTTGGTAATGATTCCGGTATGGATGGCCTGGCTGATCCCATCGCTGAAATGGCCTATTTTAACGGTGCCGACGATGAGCGTGCCAGCCGCATTATCAATACGCCGAACGGAAAACGTCGCGTGGTTAGCTTCAGCGAGGACAGTGAAGTGACCATCGACGCGGATGCTGCTGAGTTCATCATTTGGGAGGAATATCCTCGACTGCGTGAAGCGGTATTGGCTGGGCAATACACCTCCGGCAGTGCTGCTCAATTTTATCTGCGCTTCGGTGCAGTTTCCCTGTGCAAAGGAAAGTCAGCACTGTACAACCGCATGATGCAGCGCGGCCAAACTTATCGCAGCCTGGGCTTAAACGGCCATCAGACAATGGATGGGATTGCGTCTCGTAAAGACCTGCGTGTACTAACGACGGAACGCTATCAGTTTCTGATCGCCAACAAAGTGAACGCCAGTATCATCCGTCTACGCTGGTGGGCTAATCTGGCATTCACCATGCAGTGGCACTTGGCGAATCAGACCTCAACCGGTCAATGGATCCGTGCATCTTTGACGCGCGAGGATGAACTATCCATGCAGCAAGAGAAAAATAGGGCCAAAAACACACTTTCGGTTTTCGTGATCGGACATACCAGTGCTTGGTGCTCGTTGAAGCTGAGTAAGTCCGGCACGTCCACTGAGCGCGCTTTTCGTCGTTACCATCAACATACTCGTCGTAATGCAATTACAAGCTGCCAGGGGCTCTCTCAGCATCTGAGAGAAGTGATCGTCAATCAACTGAAACTGGAGTATCTGCGGATGCTGTGGCGACTGGATGATGGCTTGATGCTGAAGCATGACTCCGATCCCATCACCAAAATGGCTGGGCGGGACCCTGTTGCGCTAAGCAAACACTTCCGTCTCGTGGTGAGAACAATGGAGCGCTTCGTTCAGGAGGCAGCGTGAAACGCTTAATTTCGTCGGCAGTACAAGTTGAGTCAGTATTGAAGTTTACTATTCATACAGGATATGAATGATGAAAACGAATATGACCGATGTGTTGTTAGATGGTGCGTTGATTATGGTGTTAGGGGGCGCTCTGATCGCTGGGTTCGAATTGATGCCCAGCCAGGAGAAAACCGATTCTGTCATCGCTGAATACCGAGTCGATATTGAAAAACGTGACGGGTTAAGCCTGTACAGTAACAAAAGTACCGTCCGTATTGATGTAGTGGGTGAGATCCCGGCAGAAAAAGATCTGCCTCTGCCCGGCGAGCGTGTCGCGTTGATGCTCTACGACAAAAGTCAGGCGCAAATGTGTCAGGACAATCGTTGCATGGATGTGGACGTTATTATCACAAAACCTGCTTTTTTACGGAGGCATCATGAGCCTGGCAAACAATCGGCCTCAAATTAACTATCTTAAATTAATTAAGGCGGAAAAATTCCCTCCGGGGATCTGCGTTAAGTCACTCTCGGTTTTCGAACGCGACACATTGCGCGTGGCTTTAACCATGATGGCGCACTGGAACAATTATCCGGAGTCGCCAGTCCACATGCGGCCAGAGTGGTCAGCACAGGTGTCTCGGCTCTTGATTGAAACGATGAAGGAGCGGGACGAACTGAGAGCACACTTGAAGAGTCTCGGTGCTGAAGTGCCTGAGAAAGTAGTGAAAATGTCCGACATGACATTTCAGCAACTCATGTTGAAGTGCAACTGTAGTTGAGAAATTCACCCATTCCGAAAATGAGGTTTTCATGAATCCGACACCTGAAAAAACGAATGCTGGGCCTGATGTTGATGGTACCCGCAACGCCAATATTCTGACCAACCATGCCCGACTCGTGGACATGAAAAATCGCCTTTCATTCTGGGGGGCAGGCGTGAGCTTAACACCGGATGAACAGCTGGCGCTGATCCAGTTCCGGCTTCAGCACTTCTCAGACGATGTGCTTCCGCAATGCATTAAAGAGATTGCCGATGAACTGGGGTGTAAGCCAGATAATGAAGCGATGCTGCAATCGATTGACGATCTGCGTGTAGCGGCAGGTGAACGTGAAGCTATGGCACGTCGTGCTGGTGTCACTGTTTGCGAAATGAATCTCGTATTAGCACGTCCGGAAAGTGTGGTGAAGGCAGTTCCTGAAATGGTCATTGACCAAGTGTGTCATATTGCGGCCGAAATTCACAATAGGGGGGCGGGAGTGGGGGATGATAAAGCCCAAACCACCATTGATCGCATTCGTGAAGTGTTAACCAACGTCGGCCAGTAATTTCAGTGGGTGGGATTACCCACCCATTTCCACAAACTAAATTTGTTTTTCGATTTCCGTTGTGTTTACCCCTTTGTCAGCTGCATGGGAGGCTTGATACTGAAAGTCTGATACGCAAAGGAATAAACACTGATGAATTACTCACACATTCCCATGCCTTCCCGTGAAGAGCATTATGCTTTTTTAAAGTCTCACTATCACCATGCCCGTTTTGAAGGCCGTAATAATGCATCCTGGGGTGAGGACTACTCTCAGCGTATTGCTAATAGCGACTATCTAGAATTGGAAAAAAATGGTTATGCGCTGATCTCCAATCACGAGTCTGCTACCCGTGAAGCGGTGTTCTATCATCGTTCACTGGTCGGTTATGGCACGATGAGTTTGATGTGTGATAGCGCTTGTAACGCCCCTGAGGCGATTTGCCTGCAAGTTTCAGTTCCTGCTCACTTAGCTCCAAAGATCCCTGGAAAATCACTTAGCGAGCTTTTGGCGAAGCTTAAGCGGGACATTATGGGTACGTTTCCATTGTGTCGGGTAGAACTCGCTTCTGGCTCTAAAGAAATTTGCATCGAAGTATTCCAAGCCGAAGAAGTGATCTCAAAAGAGATCGTTGGTTTCACAAGCACGATCATTTCAAATTGGTCACAAGGGTAAAATATGACGTATTTAGAAGAAGTTTTTGCAGGTGTAGAGCGAAATAAAGGGAAAGAATTGGCTGACCTGTTTCGCTCTGCTGAGGCTCAAATTGCCCGTGCTGAACAGGGTTCCACTGAATCGGATGACAATGCATATGACCTTCGTCAACAAGAAGGTCTGAAGGTTACAGAAGCATTGATCAGAGCTGGTGGTTTGTCTGGAAAGACTATTGAGATCATTCGTTATAGTAAGACATCAACTCAGGTAGAAATTCGTGATGCGGATGGTTGCCTGGTGTGGCGTGATTTTACATTCACTAATGATTTTGTTTTTGGTCTGGCAAAAAATATTGCTTTTTAAATAAATTCGATCCCGTGTGGCTACTTAAACTTTAAGCGGATTGCATTCCAGATGTCCGCTTTTCAAATAGTTATACCCATTATTCACAGGGATGATCTAATAATTGGATCTTTTGATCTAATAACTGATCTAAAAAGACCTAAGGGATCTAAGGGCGAGATTGATTAATACTATCAAAGTATTATAGAACATTTTTCCCCCGCAAACATGCTGTTTCCTCCTGCAAATATGTAAGTTCTCCTTGCAAGTATGTAAGATCATCCTGCAAACATGCATATTTTCCCTTGCAAACATGCAAATCATTCCCCTGCAAACATGTATATGTTACTTCCGGCTGTGGACAAATAAAGGAAACCAAATCCTTATAGTTAATCTTTAAAATCAATCAATTAAAGGTGGTTTTTGATTTATGCAAGAATGAAGGAAAGGAGTTATTACTGAATAATCCACTGATTTCTAGGGACGGAAAGGCATCGGTTTTTAATAGAGATGCGGAGTGAAAAAGTAGGATTTGAAATTATTTTTCCCAATGGAAATACATTTAGAGTTTTTAAAGTAAATTGAAGGGTGGTAAGGAAGTTATCCCCGTTATTAACAGGAGTGATCTAATAATTGGATCTATTGTGATCTTAAATAACTAAAAACAACTAAGTGATCTAAGGTTGATATTTTATTTTATTTTCAACCAGTTGCAGAGTTAAATTCCCTTGCAAACATGTTATTTCCCCTTGCAAACATGCAAGATCAGCTTACAAACATGCATTTTTCCCTTGCAAATATGCTGATTTCCTCCTGCAAACATGTTATACATCCCCCTGCAAATATGCAAAGGCTCAAAATGCCTGTTAACAAATAATAATATTTTAGGAATAACTATGGCTAAGGATATTAATGATTTAGGCCTGTCTGTGGAAGTAAAAAACAAGACGACGGGCGAAATTGATTACATATCATCAACAGATACGCGATCGATTCAACCTATCTCACTGCTTAGGCTTAGTGTTTTTAGTCCCGTTAGTAGCAGGGAAAAGAAAAATGTTGGTAGCAGGGTGATGGATGCTTCGGAAGAGCTGAGAAACCTTGAGATTGTTAATAGCGAAGGTTATGACAGAGTCACCATATCTGGGCCTAAATTAGATATGGATACAGACTTTCGTATCTGGCTTTCAATAATTCAGTCACTCAGTGAATATCCAATGGTAGACAATAAAGTTGTGCTTCCCTTCAGTGATTTTGCAAAGATGTGTGATTACAACACAAGGCAAATTAACAAAATCCTGAAAGAAAGGGTCGCTAAATCACTTCGAAAAATTACATCCACTTCAATATCTGTGTACAAAGATACTGGCGATGATTTGATTAGTGCTACAACTCACTTGTTGAATTTCTCCAGGGTGGATACAGCTGCAAACGAAGTTATTTTGGAATTCAATCCAAAATTAAGTGACTTGTACAAAATGGACTACAAGCGCGTTCTGAAGCTGAAGGTATTCCCTGCGATCAAAAGAAATGAAGTGGCAAAGGCTATCTATGCTTTTCTTGAAGGGTTGCCAAACAGTGAGAATAGGGTGCAGATAGTCTCATTTGAAAGGTTGATGAAGCGTTTAAATATGCGCTCAGACCCTTATAAGCAACTTGAAATGGTTAGAAGGGCAATGAAGTTATTAGAAGACGTCAAATACCTCAAGTACACTGAAGGCTATAGGGTGTCGAAAGGAAAGCGACAAGTTTTTTTCTCAATCAATTCGCGTGACCCAGATTTGTTGAAAAATACCGACCTGGATTAAGTATATTCCAGGGCGTATGCGTCCCCCTGCAAACATGTTATTGAGGAACCGTGATTTCCTCCTGCAAACATGCTGTTCCCTTGCAAACATGTCGTGGAAGGGCAGTTATATCCCCTTGCAAAGATGCTATTCCCTTGCAAACATGCAGCGAAGGGGCAGTTATATCCCCTTGCAAATATGCTGTTCCCCTGCAAACATGCAGCGGAGGGGCAGTTATATCCCCTTGCAAATATGCTGTTCCCCTGCAAACATGCAGCGGAACGGCAGTTATATCCCCCCTGCAAATATGCTTTTCCCTGCAAACATGCAGTAGTAGGCTGAGTTTATCCCCTTGCAAATATGCATTCCCCTGCAAACATGCAGCGGAACGGCAGTGAATTTCCCCTGCAAACATGTAGGGGAGGGGCTGGAGTTTCCCCCCTGCAAATATGCTTTTCCCCTGCAAATATGTAGGGGAGGGGCTGGAGTTTCCCCCCTGCAAATATGCATTCCCCTGCAAACATGCAGCGGAACGGCAGTGAATTTCCCCTGCAAATATGCTTTTCCCCTGCAAACATGTAGGGGAGGGGCTGGAGTTTCCCCCTGCAAATATGCATTCCCCTGCAAACATGCAGCGGAACGGCAGGGAATTTCCCCTGCAAATATGCTATTCCCCTGCAAATATGCAGCGGAACGGCAGTGTTATTCCCCTGCAAATATGCTATTCCCGTGCAAAGATGCAGCGGAACGGCAGTGTTATTCCCCTACAAATATGCTATTCCCCTGCAAACATGCAGCGGAGGGGGCTGAGTTTACCCCCTGCAAATATGCTATTCCCCTGCAAACATGCAGCGGAGGGGCTGAGTTTACCCCCTGCAAATATGCTATTCCCCTGCAAACATGCAGCGTAGGAGCTGATTTTACCCCTTGCAAGTATGCTGTTTTCCGCAGACGCGTAACGATGGGGCGGAGTTTCCTCCTGCAAACATGCAGGTGAATGAAGGTGGTTTCGCCCTGCAAACATGCGCTGGTCAGATCCCTCTATCCCTATTCAAATATGTCTTTCTGTGCGCCTGTGACCTATTCGTCAGCTGTTCACTACGTGTAAAGATAGTAATAGAAAATGAATCACAATTGAGGGCAGAGCCATGACAGGCATTGTAGTTCGTGAAGAACACGTCGAACGTATCCAGCGTTTCAACTCACTTCAAAGCGGGCAATATTGGCGCGCAATGCAGGATATCCCAGAAGAAGCTATCCTGATGGATGAGGTACTTCTCATCGAATCCCTACGTTGGGTTGAAAATCAGCTTCATACCGTCATCCTCCGCGCACATCCGAAGCACTACGAGCAATACGCAACCTTTGTCACAGTAGACAAAGACGGCGTTTCTCACAGTGTTAAGCGAACTGTCAAAGAGCACCGATTCTTGTTTAATGACTTTGTTGAGCTTTTTGTATTCGCTGATGATGCGCGTCAGATCCGTGATGCTGAAGTCGCATTGTGCCAGCAGCGTGTTACCGATCTAACTCAATCTCTGTCGAAGTCTCTCGCTAACCCTGAGGCGATGAAAGCTATTGTGACAGAACGTATTGAGCAAAAAGCCGCAAAGAAAGGTGTAAGTGCGAGCACCATGCCTGCTATCAGTAATAACGCTATTCGCCTGGCTACAGGCTCGGTGGGTAATGCTATTGCAGCGGGCGTGACTGAAGCCGATATCAAGAACATGCGTGATGCGGCCGAGCAAAACCATCAAATAGCGACAATCCAATCCGAGTGGATCCAAGAGCGTAATATCGAAATTACAGCGGCAGTTCAGGCTGTGGTGCCTTATTTTGCCGAAATGGCAGCGGCGCAGCTGGCTGCAACAGAAGATGCGCGTTCTCAGGTTGACAAACTGATGGACGGTATCAAGTCTTTAGATCTCTATATTGGCAAAGACGTCAACGTGAAGGTGATCCGTAAAGGGCAGTCCGCTCCCAGCAATGAGCCTCTGACCTTTGTTCAGCAGAAATTGATGGTCGATGAAGAGTTGGCCATCTACCACGACTTAAGTGACTGGTTCGACTTTGGTGACCTGGACAAGTTCTATCAAGCGCTGTGCAATACCCATGCGCTGGTGGATCAAATTTTCCCTTCGCCGCGCTGCGTACTGGTCATGGCAACGACTCGCCGCTATATCGACTACAAAGACCGTATGGAAAACCTTATTAATAACAGCGAGAATGCCAAGGTATTCTTGATGGTTCGCGACGGCGAAAACCTGTATCGCATCGTGTCCCCTGTGGAGTCTCACCTGGGTGCGAACATGCTGTTCCCGTCTCGGGATGAGCAAGAGCGCTTGTTCCGGGGGATGGATGGGGAACAAATTAAATTCCAAAACGTCGCTTATTCTGATCGGCTGAAGGCGCATGAGCGCATGGCACTGCACTACAAACGTTTCCTGATTATGTGTTGTGGGCTTGACCATCGGGAACAACTATTTGGTGATTTCTACGACCGGAGTCTGGGTCTGAATTTTGTGTCGATGAAATTCCAAGAGCAACATTGCCGCTTCATTCATGATGCTGACGGTACAGGCATGCTGAGTAACCCAGAAAATAAAAAGTATCCATCCTTGGCTGGTTTCATCGAATGGGCAAACAGTCACCTACGTAGCGGCTCTCGTGTGATGTGCCAATGGCATTCACTGGCGAACCCAGAGACTGCGCCAGGTGCAGCCAAAGAAAATGACGATCGTTCCTATGGTTCCTTTAGTTTTACCGTGGACTTTAAAGACGACCGCAACGTAGCTGTAGCCTTTATCAAAGACGGCCTGTTGAATGTCAAAGCGCCAGTCAGCAAGACCAGTTATAGCAACAAGAGAGGAAGTGTGACGCGTGACTATAACGTCAACGTCTGTATCGAAAAGTACAACAAACAGTGGAAGGAAGACGACGCACGTTTGCCTTACCTGTGCCTGGACGCGGTCACCGCTGAGCATCTGGAGCACTACATCTATTCTCGGGCTGTGCGCTCGGACCACACCTACTACATTGCGCTGTTCAAATCGTTGGCTAAGTACCTACGAGAAGAGCGTCAGTCAGAGCAGAAGTCTCGCGACCTGCTGAAAGCAGCGCTGGTGGTAGGGCGTGTGGGGAATGAAGCCGACCAAGATACCGTTATCGACAAAACAGTCATGGCATGGCGTGCAGCGAACCGTGGAGCACCTTTGGCAGAGGCGATGGCCGACAAAGCGCAGTGGGAAAACCTGCTGGGCGTGATGGACATGATCGCCTGCCGGGGCATGAATATGCTGCCTCAGATAGTCGATTTTGCGCGCATAATTAAGGCCGCACCTTTGCGCCTCATTGTGAACACGAATGGTAAATTATCGTTGTACGTTGCGCCAACGGATGGTGAGCGTGATGATCGGATAGAGCCGCATATCTGGGTGCAGCGCATTAACTTCAACCTGACGAAAACGGGAATCAAAGAAGGCTCACGCAGCTGGGTGAAACTGAACGCCTCGAATGTGGCGGAAACAACAATTTTTGAATGGCCGGAGGCGGAGGCGTGGAAGAATCTGAATGCTGCTTTTGGCAGTTATGAAGAAAAACAGGAAGCGTTTAGCTTTGTGGAAAGCAGAGCCGGTGATCTACATCGTTTAAACCCAGCCAACCAAAGACGTCTGGCGGAAATGTCTCATCTTTGGAAAGAAGCTTACTACGAGATGAACTACGTTCATGAGACGGGTGGGCAAGTCCAGGTTCCAGCTTTGATGATCCCGATCGGCATCCGCATTGAAGGCAGTGAATGGAACTTTGTGTACGTGGGCTCTATAAGCCGATCGGTACACTGCATCTATCAGTTGCTGGAAAGTGAGAGCGCCAAGAGCGGTCTGGCGGAGATGTATGCATCGTTCTACAAACACCCTGAAGGGCGCATCAAAGAACTGAGCACAAAGGCTGCTGACATGTGGATGTTTTCCTCTAAGGAAATGCCCGACGTGAACATGTTCAGCACGAACAAGGATCTCGAATACAGCGGGCTGGACTATTCACTGAATAGCAACTCTGTATCCGAAATACACAGCTTTGATGTCCGCTGGCGCTACGCACAGGAATACGTGTCACATCCACATCGTTCTAAGAGCACGCTGTGGCTTGCAGAGAGCCTACGCGATGAAAGCGGCAGGCCTATGATCGATACACTGCTTGGTAGTCCTCACCTCCACCAGGATGCCCCTGTCGATGTGATTGAAGTGACGTTGCCTCAGCGTTATGACGATCCGAATAAAGCGAAGATTGCGAAGACAAAAGCACCATTCAACCATGCTCATTGGTTCGATATCTGCCCTGTTGGGTACAACGAAAATCAATGTCTGGAGGGCATTATTGCACCAGTGAAAACCTTTACCAGGATGACTTTTGCCAACAAAGAACTGGCGTTGCATTACATCTTTTCGCGTAACTCAGAAGCGAGAAAATACCAGACCGGTTACTTCTCCGAGGTGGAAGTGCCATTGCCTGAAGGCGTGACACGCTGGACAACGCGTAATTAATACAGTGTATGAATAGCATTATCAACCGCCCCTGAGGGCATTTAGGAGGTGAATGTGTCTCAAGAATATAACCCGATCCCGCGCAATGTGATGTTCACGGAATTCCTTCAGTTACTGGAGGAAGACGGCTTACCAGCCAGTCACCTGGAAACCGTCCGTAAAATTTTTGCGGAGATCACCCAGCAGGTGAATGAATTTGGTCCGGAGCGTGGTGCGTTGTTGGCACTGGCAGAGGCTCACTCACCGTTTTACCGTGATTTGAAAGCTGAAAAGGACTTTATCAGCGGCGTATTAAACATGCCTATTTTCTTTCACGGAGTATTAAACATGCCTATTTTCTTTCACGGATAAGTAGGCGATATGTGTTTTTATAGGCCGGTTTCCGGCCTATTGCTGTTCATTTAGATAATAAAGAATGTAACCAGAATAAAGCAGATTGCTTTTCGTTATTTCAGCGTCGAAACATTGCTTTAATTCATCAGGTGTTTGAAATCCATATTGGCTTAAATTGTCCTTTGCAAAGCCGGATAAGCGCCAAAAATCGAAACCATTGAATTCCCCGTGTTCTCCAAAATCAAAATCGATAGTGCCCGTTCGTAAATGCACGGCGCATCCGTAACCATGTTTGAAATACCTGATGCCACTATGCAACTCCCCGCTTTGTGGAATGCTGTTTCCTGCCCACGCGTTATTAGATATTGGCAATTCGAACCCTGAGAGCTTCATTAACTCAATGGCTTCAGAAACGCGTTTTAAATAATCATTGATTAGGTCGCGAAGACGACTGTCCATATTAACCACCTTGTTATTAATTTTAATCAAAACAATATCCTCGCTAGCGGTCTTGTCAAGTTAGAGGGGGCTTGATTTTTAAAATGAGGATTAGAAATTTCATTACCGGTTGTCTACGGGGGACAATATCCTGGTCTACCACAACACTTAAGCGAGGAAATATGATCACTTTATTCACCGCAGTGGCTTCTACCTCTGGTGGGGCGCTCTTTTTCATTTGCCTGGGCATTACCTGTTCAGCGATAGCCATGTTGACCGCGAAAGGAGTCAAAGCAAAGATCGCTAAAATTGGCCTGGGTATCTTAGCGGGATATTTCCTGTTATTTGTTGTGACTAATTCAGCGATGAAAACGCAGAAATCTGTCGCAACCTCCATCGCGAAACGCGTACCGTTACCTACTTTCCCCATCGCTGATGCAGAGGCAAATCAGCTGAAGTCTGAGTATCTTGAAGCTATTGCTACTGCGTCGTTGTTCAGCGAGCCCATGCCAACCAAACGTATGATGGCCGTTCAGGAAATGGCGGAAGCACTGGCACAGGAGCAGAATGAAAGGTTGATTCGGATCATCAACGGGAAAGGTTAAGTTGCCCCGTTTTAATCGCTCACTTCGGTGGGCATTTTTTTGCCTGAAGCAAAACCAATCACAAAAGAAATAATTCAAAATAATATAGTTTACGCTATTCGTCAGCGGCTGAGGTCATGGTTTACTAATTACATAGAAACCAACAAGGCTGAATGAAATGAACGACGTGAAAATGGTTAAAGTATTGAGAGATAATACCTTCTGTCACGCTGCGTGGATGGATTTTAAAAAGGTCTTAGGAGAGTCACCTTTTGGTGTTTTCCTGGAGTTTGTAGACCCACGCAATGGTGCATTAGTTCAGCTGATGTTTCCATTCTGGTGCAAGCCTCAGAAAACGTATAAGCCAATGGGTAACGTGTTTATGACCCAATGGCACGGATTAACTCTGACAATCCCGCCCGACTTTGATTGGTGGGTTCAGGCTCAATCTAACGGCATTGGAATGCGTCGTATCGACCAGAAAGTTCAGTTTCTAAAGCACGGGGAATATGTGGAGGTAAATCTGAAAGTCGAAATGGCTACAGTCATTCGCGTTAACCCAGTGTTTTCACCCGAGTTCGACGCTGCCACACATGCTTAGCGTCTGATCAATGAAGTGGGCTTCCCAAACCCACGATACCCCTTAATGCCCATCACCCTCGATGGGCATTTTTTATGATAAAAATCAGCGTGTAATCACTTCGTCAGCGGTCAATCTCATGCTTGAATGATTGGGTCAACAAAATGAATAAACCGAGGAAGTTACGATGACCCCATTAGTCAATGCAAACGAAAAACGTGCTGAAAACCATTTAGCTTCAGCAATCCGTTTCAACGGTTCAGTAGTGACTGTCCGCGAGTGGATTGACGCGTTGATCGCGCAAGGCTACAAGCCAAACGCCAAGGCTGTCCTGAAGGGCAAAGAAGCCAGCCGTATGCAATTGCACCGCTGGAACAATGCTCAGCAAACTGAGCACATGAAAAAACGTGCTAATGCTGGGACAAAAATTGAATACACGATGTCACATGAAGAAAGTGGTAGTTTCTATGACGTGAAAAAATTTGCGTTCGATTACGCTGTATCAATAGCAGGACCGGAATATGGTGAGCCAGAAGACCGTTGCTTCATCGTTTATGCAATTCCTCAGCTACGAAAAGGTGCTGAGTATGAGCGCTGTGTCGCGGCATACAAGCCCGTGTTTGCTGAGGATGAACAGCGCGCTTTGAACATCCTGCGCTTCGACTTTCCTTCAGCAAGGATCTTGTGGTTGGGGATCGCTAAAACTCAAGAACAAGCTTTGTCTCTGGCCGAAACCGCAATGGCCTGATGAGGCGTGCTAAAAAGTTCGACTCCAAGCCTGCACCAGATGGTGTGGGCTTTTTTGTCCGCAAAGCGTCGGCCTTTAACGTGGATTAAAAAAGTATCTTTTTTAAAATCATCGGCAGTGTATCGACCTGGAAATAGTTATGAAAACTGCCTTATTTCTTACCCTGTTCCTGCCTGCAATATCATTGGCTAAGCCACTGTTTATCGGTGATAGCTTAACCTATACCCTCGCGACGAGCGCAAAGAAGCACATCCCAGTAGACGGCCTTTATAAGGAGAGCACAGGGCTTACCGACCGCAGTTCGGTAAAGTGGAACGATTATGTTCAGACAATGAGTTTTCAGGACTATGAGACCGTGGTTATCTCTCTGGGGGCTAATGACGGCATCGGTGCAAACCAAGTCACGAACTACCAGCAGAAGGCAACACAGTTTATCCAGCAAATCCAGCAGAGCAACCCCGGTGCATCGATTATCTGGATATTGCCACCTGCAATGAAGAATCCTGCCACCGAAGCCGCCTTGGTAAATACCAGACAAGCAATCCGTCAGGCGGTGGATGAAACACAGATCGCTTTTTTCGACCCCGAGGTCGCTATTGGGCGTCAGTTTAACCTTACCGTGAACGATGTGCAGGTACGAACCCATGACGGGATACATTACACGAGCAAAGGTAGTGATTTGATAATTGGGAGGCTGTTCAACCAGTAAAAACAGGGGGAATGTATTTTATTTTGAACCTCTTTGTCAGCGCTGAACCTGTGGGATGATCTTCCTATCGAACCAACTCGGGTTTAAAAGGAAGATTCATGGGTGCCAACCGTAGAAACAAGTTTGGGGTCAGCCGTCGCTTTGCTGTCCGTTATGACCGGGCAAATGATCCGGAGTATATGGCTTTGGTTGAGCGATACCAGACAACTAAGCGATACAGCCAATCGGGCAAGGCGGGTGATGACGACCACAAGGAAAGCGTTCGCGCGCTTCATCATTACCACGGGAAAATAGCTGTGGAGTCCTTCCGGAAATAACATTTTCACTACTCGATATTGTTTCTCAAAATAATCTCTTTTCTATTATTCGTCAGCGGCTTAGGTCATGTTTTACTGGTTAAGTAAACAAAACAACGATACCAATAAGAAAAGAGGATTCACATGTCAGATAAGCAAGAATTTATCCAAAGTTTTATCGTCACGTTTAGTGCAGATGCGCCCATTGGATCCTTGCCCAAAGAAGGGTTGGAGTTTTTCCATTCATCTAATCGCAGTGTCTCATTCGGTTTTAATCGACTAAGTGGAAAAGAAGCGATTGGTAGCTTTCTTAGAGCGTTTAAGCCAGACCATGAGTTTGTGCAGCAGCTGGATGAACTGCTTGCGGCTCCTACGCCAGATGAAGGGGCATTGGAGGATTTGCGTGGTTGGATCAATGCGATGGAATGGACGGCAGAAGAGCTGTTGTATGAGCTTCGCAGCGTGGGGGTTATCTCCATTGTCATGAATAGCATCATTTATCGTGGCGCGTTTTTCCACACTGAAGTGACTGGCGCTGCCTATATCGGTGGAAAAATGGAATCGCTGGAATTGAGTGGGGAAACAGTCCTAAAGCAGCTTCATCAAGAGTTAAACGTACAGTACGTAGTCTGACACCTAATCGTTCGGTCTGATCGCAGGCCGAACATTATCGCAACGAGGAAACCCGTTATGAACCAGCTGAAAATCGACAAGCTAAAACAGCAATACGTTTTCACTCAAGACCGTGGTGTTTTCAAGGTCGGGATAGCCCTGCTGGCGAAGCGTGCAAAAGCCGTGGCTCAGTGGATGGGGGTTGTCGAACCGAAGAGCAAAGCAGGCTCTTTCGAGCATTACACCGAGTGTATGGCAATGATGGAAAAAGGCCATCAGTACGCGAAGCGCACCGGTTTGCAATGCACTGGGAACCTGAGTCCTCAGCTGGTGGGCTATGAAGGCGAACGGGTATCCGTTGTCGATAATGCTGGGCATACCCGAAGTTTCTGGGTTGCACGCACTCTGGGATGGATGCCAAGCCATCTTGAAGTTGATCGTCTACCAGCCATGTTCTGGCAGGACAACGATGAAGACGACGTACTGGCTGCTGAAAGCTATCAATCCGTCGTAGTGATCGGGTAAAGCAATTTAAGCCGTCAGCGTGGGGCTGGTGGCTAATTCAATATCAATAAATTGGGGTAAGAAATGCAAGTATCAAATGACGTCCTCGCAGTTCTGTCTGAAGCGCGTGTGGAGGGCAACAAACTCTTCCTGGAAGGCCAGCTGGATCGTCGCCTGTACACCAACACCAACAAGGTGCTTGAAGCCGCTGGTGGGAAGTGGAACCGCAAAGAGAAAGCCCATATTTTTGATGGCAGTGCGGAAGGGCGTATCGACGACATTATCCTGTCTGGATCGGTTGTGGTGCCAAAAGACGACTTCAACTTTTTTCCAACGCCGGAAAAAATCATCAATACGATGGTTACCAGTGCCAATATTCAGGACGGGGATCGAGTGCTGGAGCCGTCCTGCGGTGATGGGCGTATTGTCAAAGCTGTGGCTAAAGCGGCAAAAAACCTCAATATCGTGGCTGTTGAGCTGGATGAAAAGCGCGTTCAGCAACTGAACAGCGACCCTGAAATTACGTCGCTGGTAAACCCTGAATTTACGGGCACAAGCCTTGAACTGGTCAATGCTGATTTTCTCAGCCATGAAATGGACGAGAAATTCGATGTCATCATCATGAACCCGCCTTTCAAAAATAAGGCCGACATTAAGCATACAAACCGAGCGTTGGATCTGCTGCTTTCAGGTGGGGTGTATACGCAAGGTGGTCGCCTGCGGGGCATTTTGTCTGCGGGCGTGCTGTTCCGTGAAGATGCCTTGACCAAGGCCTTCCGTGAGCGTGTGAAACTGCTCGGGGGCTCATTCACTGAACTGGAAGACAAAGCTTTCAAAGAGTCCGGCACGATGGTCAAAACTGTTCTACTGGAAATTGACCTCTAACAGCCAATGTCAAAGCCGCCTTCGGGCGGTTTTTTCGTCAGCGATATCTGCTGAGTGATACTGGAACTTCCCGATACCGGGGGGGAACGCCATCCAAAGTGAGGCGCTGAAAAGAGCGCTGGGGGGATAGATGAAGCCACGAAACATTATCAGCGTAAATCCGAATTCAACCGTCTTTGGCGGCCAGGGTAGTTGGGTTAACGAACACTTGCTGGAGGTGCTGATTAATCGCGGCATGTTCAGTTCGGCGTTAGAGCGATATCGCCAGAGGGGTAAAGGGGTGATGTCTGTTCCCGTACATATCAGCATCCGGTTGTTTGGGATCAGCGTATCGGGTGCGCACATGCTCATTACGCCGTATGGCCTGGTGTGCAAGTTCGATGATAACGAGTTGGGTGAGAGCTACTCATTCGACGTGAGTGGTGAAGCGCGAAAGCTGTGGAAAAGCGTTTGCCATATTGGCTGACAAGTTGGGGTTAAGGGGGTTGTCATGCTGGCACTACTGATCGGCACTTTAACGTTGATGACATTGTCCTTGCTGGTGCTGTGTGGATTGTATGCAAAGTACCAGTATCACGAAACACACAAATTGCCAGGGCTGCGAAGTCCAGTGGTTGTGTGTCTCTCGTTGGCGGTTAAATACATAGGCCTTTTTGGTTTGATGTTGACGGTGACAACGGCTTTCCTAGACTCGTTTCATATCCCAGCTTCAGGGGGATTTGTGTTGATAGCTTTCGTGCTGCATGCGGGTCTTGGTGCGACCTGTACTGTTCTGCACAACCGGCAGCTAATTCGGTAAGATTGTCCACTGAATCAAAAAAGAAACCCGCATAAAAAGCGGGTTTTTTGTTAGTGTAGGAACTCGATTGTAACCGTTTAGTCTATGAAAATGGAGGCAGGGATATTAAAACGCGCAGACAGTTTTTTAATGTGCTCCAGTGTTAATCCTCGTTCACCGTTGAGGATGCGGCTAACGTATGAGCGCGAACCGAGCTCATCTTGAAAGTCTGTCGTATTAAGGTGGTATTGATCCATCAGCGTTCTCAATGCTGCTACACCGCCATTGCTTTTTGCTAAGCGCTCGTTAAATTCAGCAAATTCGGGCGCTGTTTTTTCATACGCATCAATCTTCGCGCAAATCAAGTCGATAAGCGGGTTGTCTGGGTCATTTTCGACAAGGTGCTCAACCAGTTGAACGGCTTTTTCATAGTCTTCGCGAGAATGGCTGTTTCCCAATAACGGCACAATGCTTATCAGGTTTTGTGCTGCGTTTACTGCATCTTGAAACATCATGCTTTTGTTCTCCGGTAGTGATCAGTCAACCTATCGTATTCAGCGTGGGTTGTTATATGTTTCACGAATATTTTCCCCCGGTCAAAGTCGGCAAAAAACATCATTCTTAATGAATTGCCACTGATGTCGATGACCCACCATTTCTCTCTATACTTCATCCGATCAAGGCTGGGGAAAACCTTTTTAAGCTCATCAGGCGTTTGATAACTGTCGCGCTTGAGTGTTCGATATATGTCAGATAGCGCCTGAGCACTGTTTGGAAATCGCTTGGATGCCTGGTCAAAAGGTTCTCTTGATATTACGTGCATTGCATCTCTCATGTTTCCTATTTGTCAACATTGTAGCATCTAAACTATTGGTTGCCAATATGGCAACTAATAAATTAATTATTCTGCTATCTATTCTTCGTCAGCGGTTGAGGTCATGCTTCAATAAAGAGGTAAACAAAACAAACAATATCAATAAAAGAGGTTTCTTATGTACTGCACAGTCAAAGAGTTAATCGCGCACCTGTCCACAAAAAATCAATACGATGTTGTGCTTTCCAAGCTGTGGGATACTGAAGACATCCACCAAGTTTTGTCTGACAATGAGATGGAACCCATTTCTGAATATGAGGCACACAAGGCGCTTCAGCTGGTGGATCGAACTCATGATGCAAACATCGGCATTACATGGGATACGCTGCTCTGTGCAGTGGAGTCGCCACGAAACCTAACAGCTGAGCAATATGCGCTGGCTAATACCTGCTTTACCGTACCTCGCGAACTGTACTCCGTCTGTAACGAAGTGACGCTCCCAGCTGGGTCAATTACCGTGGAGTTTGATGCGTTTGAGCTCCGCTCAGCTATCGCCACGTCCAAACTTACCATTGCAAAAAAGCATGAGCTCGGTGGCTTTGTTAAATCAGTTTCCGGCAGCTGTGATACACCCGCATTCCACTGGAGTGTTTACGCAGAGTGCCGCAACGGAAAATGCACGATCTGCTTGCAGGATAATTTCCAATCCAAAGAATATCGTTGGGTCGAAAAGAGCCTGCAATGAAATAGCGCTGTAACGCTTTCTACGATGCGATGTGGTACTCATCGCATCATTTCGCACAAAACATCGTAAAACTGCTGAGGATCGCCATGAGAGAGCCTCAGGGCATGAAAGGGTAACCAATGCTGACTGAACTTAAACTCCAAGATAATATTCGCTGTTTGAACGTAACGCTGAAATTTGACAAATCCGCGCTGATCGACGCTTTTGCTGTATTGGAAAGAAACCCGCAATTCCTCCATGTTGTCATCTATAGCGAAGCGACGTTCGACGACTTTGATGACTCGGATGAGAGTGTTGAAAACTGCATGAGCGACCCCGTTCTGGCGGTATGGCGATCTGGAGCGTGTATAACTTGGATAGACCGTGCCGATGACACTGAATTTCAGTGCGATTTGCCAAGCATCAGTGTACTGAACTCTACGAGGGATTACGCGTGACCAGTGAAGAAGCCATTAAGCATTTGAGACGCAGTATCTGGGACTTGTCAGGGCAAAAAGAAGCGCAGGCTGAGCGTGTGCTGGCTTACCTGAAAGTGCGTGTCAATCGCGCCAAGGGGCTGGTGGTGAATCCTATTAGCCCAAAGCCGATGACATTCATGCAAGCGATAAGACTGGGCTATATTCGGCAGCAAGGCAACTGGAAAGATGCGCCCTGGGTTTTCGATAACCGCATCATGCCCTCAGCTTCAGCTGCGTTAGATGAAGCTAACAGACAACTCAAAGCCCATTGGGCAGAATAGCCACCCAAACAAAAACCAGTACCTGTGTTGGGCGCTGGTTTTCACTTATCAACTTTTCAACAAGCTAGATCCTAATAATTAACCTAATTAGTTCCTAACAGATCCTAAAAGATCCCTGTCGCTCGCAGGCCGCTGGTGGCGTGGCCTACAGAGGATTGAGGTGAGTTTGAAAGGGAGGAAAGTGAGTTTGAAAGGGAAGAAAGTGAGTTTGGATGGGATTTGGGTGTGGTACAGTGGGAAACTCGGTGAGTCTGAAAGGGGAAAGCCGAGTTTTTATTCACAACCATGAGGGGTTATGGTTTGATGCAACAAAATTGTAGTAATAACATCCTGTTATTCAAGGATGCGATACCTGCTGACGAAAATTCGTCACACAGGAAACTCACAATAACAAACAGTTCGAGTGTTCAACCCGTCTCGTTATTGCGGCTTGGCGTGTTTACACCGAATATCCGATCGAAAGGAAAGGTTGGTAAGCCGTTGGACGCGAGCGAATCGCTCAGCTACCTGGAGTATGCCCGTAGTGAAGGCTACACCAACGTGGTGATCACCGGTCCACAGCTTAACTATTTCATTGATTTTCGTTGCTGGTTGGGGATTATCCATGCGTTTAGCGCATGTCCTGATGCTCTGCATGGAAATAAGATCAAGGTTAAATTCAGCGAGTTCTCGCAGTTCTGCGGGTATCCATCGAAGCGGCTAGATTCGAAATTGCGTAAGGAGATAGCCGACTCGTTAACTCGAATCAGGGCAAAGACCATCACATTCACAACGCCAGGTACCAAGAAGTTTTTGGTAACAGGCTTGCTGTTGAAGGCAGAATTTGATGTTGTCGATGATCTGGTTGTACTGGAAGCAGATGAGCGCCTTTGGGAGCTCTACAGCAATGACCACTTAAGTTTGTTACGACGCAAGCCGCTAATGGCACTGCCGAGAAATGAGACAGCCCAGGCGCTGTATACTTATTTCGAAGCGTTGCCACGACAGCCTGCGCCAATCCAAATGTCGAGGCTTCGTGAACGCTTGATGATGAATGGTAGGGTCGCAGACCAAAACCGTAAAATCACCGACGCTCTCAACGAACTGAATAGTATTGGCTATTTGCAATACGAGGTCATCAAGGCTGGACGGGACTCGGTCGTGCATGTTCACAACCGAAACCCGACGTTGGATTAAGCGAGTCATATCGGAAACCCGTCGAAAGGCGGGTTTTTTATTTGGTAAACAAAACGAATGAAAGAGTGAGTTTGAACGGGTAATTCTGATAGGAGTAAGCTTGAGAAAGGTGAGTTGTGGTGGGTATGCGTCCTGTCCAAAGTGAGTCGTAGCGGGTAACCTAGCGATAAAGTGTGTTATAGCGGGAACTGATCGGTTAAAAAGAGAACAAACTCAGGAGTTTTAGACAAGAAGCGGGCTGTAGGGACATAAAACAGGGTAAAAAATCAACATTATTCCCTTGCCATCCCATCCAATCACACCTTTTTCGTCAGGCCTTGATCAACAAGACTATATTTCCCGTTCAAACTCACCGAAACTAAGTATATATTTCCCGCTCAAACTCACTTTGGTGAGATTCGGGGCATGGTCTGAATGCAATAAAACAATAAAACTACCCGTTCAATCTCACCTTTTGACCTGGTGGCGAAAATTTCGTCACGGGCTTGGCTGGGGATACTATGGTATCAGGAGGAATTATGAATCAATTTGGTGAACAGCTGAAGCTGTACTCTGATCGCCAGCGCGATGAAAAAAAGCGGACGGCATTGGATGTTCAATACGTGCAGTCCGAAGGAAAAGAAGGTTTTCTGACGCTGAATATCTCGATGGCACCCATGACATTGGAAGGGCGCGATGTGCTCTGGGATCAGAAAATCACGATACAACTGTCCCGGTATGAATTGACCGCATTTTGCGGCGCTTTATTCGGGCTTGAAAAAGAAATGCGTGCTAAGTTCCACGGCGCGAACAAAAACAAAGGCTTTGTGGTAAATAACAATGGGTCAGTGGGTTGCGGCATGACGATCTCTGAAGCCGGGAATACAATGACATTCATGTTAGATCATGCTCGGCGAATAGAGTTGGGCGCTTTTGTACTGCGACGTCAAGCTGAAGCTTGGAAAATGTCAGCCAGTGATGTGTTGGCAATCATGCGTCAGTCGGTCAGTATCAAAAAACAGTGAGTTTGCTGAGGGGCAAACTTTCTGTTTGTGCTCCGTGGGGGAGCGATAAAAGGGGGTAAGTGTTGAAAAAGCCATTCCTGCTTCTGGCTGGTATGCTCATGTTGACAGCAGAGCTCCATGCCTCAGTCGATACATCCGATCAGCAACAGGACTCTCGCATTAATCAGATCGGTGCAAGCCCTGTGGAAACTCGGCCGTATTCTGAAATCAAACATCACGTCCATGATGGCCCGGTCGAATTATTCCTGGTTGAGGAAGTGACTTCCGTTGACCAGTCGCTGCACACCGTCGTTATTTACGACGGAAGCCGATACGAACTGAAAGGGCAGGTGGATTGGCTCAGTCCTGGAAAAGGCAACATGCCTCCTGGTGGCTGGGCATTCACTGTCTTCGCCTCTACAAAGGAAACATACGCTTGCTCGCCGGAGGTGGTGCAATCAGGCAACGGTTCATGTGTGCTGTTTGTGCCGAAAAATGAAGAAACACCGCTGTAAAGTCACAGCCCTGATTATCACAAATTTACAGACGATAATCAGGATGACGTTTCCACGGGCTGACAGGGAGGAAACCTAAAAGCCCATAAATTGAAGGTAGTCGGTATACCAGGATAATTATCCATTGTTGGGGTAACCGGCACGGCGACCGCCACCCGTAAGGGTTTTACAAACGAGTTGAGCATATGAAAATCATGATCAGGGTAATCGTATCTGTAGTGGCAATGGCCGTTTCCGCTCAGGTTGTTTCGGCAGAAATGCAATCGGTGAATTTTGTGGTGCCATCTTCAGTGGCAAATCAGGATCCGACCGGCGTAAAAAAATTACGCATGAATTTGGACCGGTTTTTTGTTAATTCTCTGGTCGAAGGGGAGCAGCAGCAACTGGTACAGCCGGTTTATTTTGAAGGGCCATATCGCTATTCACTGATCCGTGCCTTTGATGGCAATAACACCGTTATTCATCTGGCAGGCAGTAAACATGTTTTATCGGGTGTGTCGGGCAGGTTTACGCCTATGCAGGCGGGTAAAAAACTGGTGGCGTTACGTGACAGCGAAGACACCGTCTTGGTTTGTCAAGAGAGAGTGCTGCGGTTGAAGTTCGCTAAATGCTGGCAGGTTGTTCACAGTGATCTGCCGCTCGCAGTGATCCCAGAAGAAACCGAGTGAATGCATCGTAAAGTGGTCACTTTCGATCGCGCTACGTGAAATCCGAAGGAGTTTGCGGATGATTATGGCTGAATCGGTAGAATTACCGAGCTTGATTTCGTTGGGTATTACAGTTGCCAGTGCTGTGTTTTTTGTTTACTTCTGGAATAGGGATAGGCTGGGTTTTTTGTTGGTCCCGACGTTTTTTGTTTTTCTTTTGGCTTTGTCGGTCTTTTTGACTTGCTGTATGCTGCCAACTGTCAACACTGAAGACACGAAGCAAGCTAAGCATTATGCGACAGAATGCGTGTTGTTAGAAATGGGCATACCGACCCAGTTCGGCAGAATGAATAAACTGAAATGCCACGAGATCATCGAGCATGTTGGAACGGACTCTTACCAGTGGCATATGGCTCTGTACGAAAAGCTGAAGCAGAAAGAAAAGGTATAAAAAATCTGCGATCGGCGATCGGTGTGATATGCTGATGGCAACTGAAGTAGCGAGCGTGTCTGAGGGGACGCGCCGCGCGAGGGGTTCCCCCAGAGCGGGGTAGATTAAGCCACCAGCAAAATGCCGCACTAATCATGCGGCATTTTTGTTTCTAGCCATACATCACTTTAATGTAACTTCAGATCTGGAGTCATTCAGATATTTCAGGCATAAAGCTTTAAAGTCAGACTTCCATTCCTCAATTCGAAAATCATAGCGTTCTTGAAATGCACTTGTCTCTGTGTACATGGAGAACGCATAATTCTGATATAACTTTAGGGCAGTGACTGGCTGGTTAAGAGAGAAATATGCGTCGATGCATTCTTTCATCATCGGGTAGTTATGATTGGTTTTTGTGCCGCCGAAATTTAAGTCAAGCCCACCACTAGTGACTTTTTGAATAACAGGATCTGAGCTGAGCTCTGAAAAATCCATGCCTTGCTTCAAAAAATAAAGCACTTTGTCATGCGGTACTCCGAATCCCCAGTTCGACACATAAGAATTTAAGGCGGCTTTGATACTCAGAAGTCTATTTTTCGATTGTTGATATAAACCGGCTAAAGCGAGCCAGTATTCGCTGGATTCTGTGAATGAATTACAGGCCATTAGGCCGTAATGAATTGCATCCTCGATCTTTTGTTTTTCGCGAAAATGCTGTGATTGCTTAAACAAATTAACGGCAAGCAGGGGTTGTGTGCCCATTTCATCGAAAAGTCCAAAGTTTGCTCCTAGCCCTGTAATATCAAGGGCTACAGATAGTGTGTTATACGACAGTATTAACACTTGATACTATTACATTGAAAAATTAAAGGTTCTAATTTCCTCAGTAAGGAATTATCAATAAATAAAGATAGCGTTCGTTTAGATAATTCATAGGCCAATATATATGTTTTGACGAATGTATTTCCTTGGTATATCTTACACACATTAAATATAGGAGAAAGTATGGAACCACTACTGCTGTTTAAAATTTTAGCCGACCAAACCAGACTGGATATCGTGCTACTGCTAAAAGCATCTGGTGAACTGTGTGTTTGCGACATCTATACGGCCTTGAATTTATCGCAACCAAAGACTTCTCGACATCTAGCAATGCTTAGAGAGTCGGGTCTTTTGCTCGATTCAAAACATGGTAAATGGGTTCATTATCGATTATCTCCAGCATTACTACCGTGGGTGAAAAGTATCATTGATGTCACCTATGCCACAGAGAAAAATAGAGTTGCAGATTTACTCAAAAGCTTAGAGACAAAAGAACCTGCGAGTAGCTGTTCTATATAAAAATTTTTAAGTTAACATATTCGAAAAAACATATATAAGGTTGAGATATGAAAAAATTAGAAGTATTTGATCCCGCATTATGCTGTAGCACTGGTGTTTGCGGAACCGAAGTCGATCAAGCATTGGTAGACTTCGCAACAGATGTGGATTGGTTAAAAAAACAAGGGGCAAGTATAAGGCGTTTTAATTTAGCGCAAGAGCCTATGGAGTTCGTTAACAACACAAAAGCAAAAACATTTTTGGAAACCGCAGGCGCCGAGTCACTTCCACTATTGATTCTTGATGGTGAGATTGTGCTGACTGGTCGATACCCAAAACGACATGAGCTAGCAAGATGGTTTGGTATTCGGCCGAATATTGAAAAAGCCGAAATTGTTAAATCGTGTTGTGGTAATGGTAAAACGTGTTGTTAACAGGAGCAATAAAATGAAATTTTTAGATAACACACCTAATTATTTATTTTTTACTGGAAAAGGTGGTGTGGGTAAAACTTCTATTTCTTGTGCGACCGCAATTAAGTTGGCTGAAAAAGGGAAAAAAGTCTTACTGGTGAGCACTGATCCAGCTTCTAACGTTGGGCAAGTATTCTCTCAATCGATAGGCAACAATATTAAGCCAATAACATGGGTTCCAAATTTATTTGCTATTGAAATAGACCCTCAAGCTGCCGCTGAAGAATATCGAAACAAAATTATTAATCCAATCAAAGAAAGTTTACCTGAAGCGGTAATTCAAAGTATTACGGAACAGCTATCAGGTGCCTGTACCACAGAGATTGCAGCTTTCGATGAATTTACTGGGTTGTTAACCAATACCGAAATTACAAAGCAATTTGACTATATCATTTTTGATACCGCACCAACGGGGCATACCATCCGTTTATTACAACTCCCGAGTGCATGGAGTGATTTTATTACTGATAATCCTGATGGTGCGTCATGTTTAGGGCCAATGTCTGGTCTTGATAAACAACGTGAACAGTACAGCATGGCGGTGGAAGCGTTGAGTGATAAATCACTAACAAGGTTAGTATTAGTTGCACGACCTCAATCAGCGGCATTGAGAGAGGTTGCGAGAACCTATAGCGAGTTGTCATCTCTGGGTATCAGAAATCAGCAATTAATTGTCAATGGTGTTTTCCCTGAAACGGCGGTGACTGAAAATGATAAGTTATCCCATGCGCTCTACTCTCGTGAACAAGCGGCATTAGAGTCTATGCCTGAAGCACTACGCTCGTTACCTGTCGATATTCTTTATTTACAAAATATCAATATGGTGGGTGTCGATGCACTGAAGCAGTTGTTATCTAATGAGATGCCACAAATTCCAACTATTACTCCGACAAAACAACCTATTTCTTTACCTACCTTGTCAGAACTGGTTGGCGAAATATCTCAGCAACAGCATGGGCTGATTATGTTAATGGGCAAAGGTGGTGTAGGGAAAACAACGATTGCGGCATCAATTGCAGTTAAATTGGCAGAAAAAGGGCTTGATGTACATCTGACCACATCTGATCCAGCTGCGCATATTGAATCAACCCTCAATGGTGTTTTACCCAATCTTCAAGTTAGCCGAATTGACCCTATCGCTGAAACTGAGCGTTATCGTAATTATGTCTTAGAAACCAAAGGGAAAGATTTAGATGAAGAGGGGCGTGCATTACTAGAGGAAGATTTACGCTCTCCATGCACAGAAGAAATAGCGGTATTTCAGGCATTTTCTCGCATCATTAGAGACGCGGGTAAACGTTTTGTCGTCATGGATACTGCGCCGACTGGACATACATTATTACTTCTAGATGCAACAGGGGCATACCATAAAGAAATTGCTAAAAAAATGGGCGAAAAAGGCCACTATTTAACACCGATGATGCAATTACAAGATCCTGAACGCACCAAAGTTATTATTACGACACTCGCTGAAACTACGCCTGTGCTTGAGGCGGAGAACTTACAAAATGATTTAATACGGGCAGATATACATCCGTGGGCGTGGGTGATCAATAACAGTCTATCTATCACGGAAACAACATCACCATTGTTACTTTCAAGAGCAGAACAGGAAGTCGCTCAGATTGAAAAGGTGACATCAACATTGGCAAAACGTGTTGCTATTGTTCCTTTGCTTGAAACAGAGCCTGTGGGGATATCTGCATTAAGTCAGCTCGCAGAATAAGTTTTATTTTCTAAAAATAAAAGGTGCGGAAAAGCACCTTTTCATGAGGTTTTTATGTTTATTGCCGCATTCATTTTTATTTTAACGATCACCTTTGTTATTTGGCAGCCCAAAGGACTGGGTATTGGCTGGAGTGCTACGGCAGGGGCCGTTTTAGCCCTTATTTTTGGCGTCATTAGCTTTCAAGATATTCCGATAGTTTGGAATATTGTGTGGAATGCCACAGCGACATTTGTTGCAGTCATTATTATCAGCCTACTTTTAGATGAAAGTGGTTTCTTTGAATGGGCGGCATTACATGTTGCCAAGTGGGGCGGGGGTAAAGGAAGACTGTTATTCAGCTATATTGTGTTACTTGGTGCAACGGTGGCTGCTTTATTTGCCAACGATGGTGCGGCATTGATATTAACGCCCATTGTGATTGCAATGTTACTTGCGCTTGGTTTCAATAAAGGCACGACGTTAGCCTTTGTCATGGCGGCAGGGTTTATCGCAGATACAGCAAGCTTGCCGCTGATTGTCTCGAACCTCGTTAATATTGTTTCTGCGGATTTCTTTAATATTGGATTTACTGAATATGCATCGATTATGGTGCCAGTAGATATTGCAGCAATTGTTGCAACACTCGTGATGTTGCATTGGTTTTTCCGTAAAGATATTCCTAAACAATATGATGTAACCAAACTGAGTGAACCGACTTTAGCCATTAAGGATATGACTACCTTTAAAGCGGGTTGGTTAGTACTGGTGTTATTACTGGTTGGTTTTTTTGTTTTAGAGCCTTTGGGGATTCCGGTTAGTGCGATTGCCGCTATTGGCGCCTTAATTCTTTGGGTGATTGCAGCCAGAGGCCAAACGATTAATACCAAAAAAGTCTTACGTGGTGCACCGTGGCAAATCGTCATTTTCTCTTTAGGTATGTATTTGGTTGTTTATGGTTTAAGAAATGCAGGGTTAACCGATTATCTTTCTGAAACGCTCAATTACCTTGCGGATAAAGGGTTATGGGTAGCAACAATTGGTACGGGATTTATCACTGCATTTTTATCCTCAATAATGAATAACATGCCAACGGTATTAATTGGTGCGCTATCTATTGAAGGGAGTGACGCGACGGGGTTAATCCAACAAGCAATGGTTTATGCCAATGTGATTGGTGCCGATTTGGGGCCTAAAATCACACCAATAGGGAGTTTGGCGACATTGTTGTGGCTTCATGTTTTATCACAAAAGAACATGACCATTACATGGGGATATTATTTCAAAACAGGGATTATCATGACGATCCCGGTGCTCATAGTCACACTTGTTGCGCTAGTGCTCCGACTTTCACTATTAAATTAAAGGTAACCCAATGAATGATATCACCATCTACCATAACCCCAATTGCGGTACTTCGCGCAATACCCTTGCAATGATCCGCAATAGTGGTGTTGAGCCAACGATTATTTACTATCTTGACACGCCGCCGACTAAGGATGTGTTAGTAAAACTTATTGCCGATATGAAAATCACGGTAAGGGCATTACTGCGAAAAAATGTTGAACCATATGAGCAATTAAATTTAGAACAAGATAACTATACAAATGACCAACTCATTGATTTTATGTTGCAGTACCCGATTCTGATTAATCGGCCGATTGTCGTCACTCCACTAGGCGTAAAGTTGTGCCGGCCTTCTGAAGTGGTATTAGATATTTTACCAAATAGGCAACAAAGTGATTTTATCAAAGAAGATGGTGAGGTTGTGATTGATAAGCAAGGTAAATAAGCGGGGAACTGTTTATAGGCTAATCGATTTATATTGAATGCTTGTTTCTATACGGAAAAATTAAGCTGAGCTGAGTTAATCACATTTATATAAATGTGATTCTGAGTCATTGATGAAATTCCGCCAAGAGTGGCGATTGCATCGATATTAAGTTGAATGATTAGCTATCACTGAGCGCCAAATATTGACCGGAGAGTCACTATTAAAATAGCTATCTCCGGTTTGCTTATCGTAACAAAATCGCAGTTTTTATCATGTTGAAGGCCACTTAAGCTGTATGCCTTCAACGCTTTTGTGCTGTTATCCTTTAACCCCACCTGCGGTTAAGCCATTAACTAGCCAACGTTGTGCGAGTAAAAAGACGACAGTGATTGGAATGGCGGAAAGTACCGCGGCAGCCGCGAAGTCGCCCCATAAGTAGTTCTGTGGGTTGAGATATTGTTGCATTCCGACAGCGAGCGTATAGCTTTCAACATCACGCAATAATAATGAAGCAACGGGAACCTCTGTGATCGCAGCAATAAACGATAAAATAAACACGACGGCTAAAATGGGAACGGATAACGGGAGCAAGACTAATCTAAAGGCTTGCCACGGTGTTGCGCCATCTAAAGCGGCGGCTTCTTCCAGTGAGCCATCGATAGTTTCAAAATAGCCTTTAATCGTCCAAACGTGTAAAGCAATACCGCCCAAATAAGCAAAGATAACGCCACCGTGGGTATTCAAACCAATGATGGGGATGTATTGCCCTAGGCGATCAAATAGGGCATATAAAGCCACAAGAGAGAGTACGGCAGGGAACATTTGGAAAATTAACATTCCCTTTAATATTGTAGACTTACCTTTAAATTTCATGCGTGCGAAAGCATAAGCGCAGGTGGTTGATAGGGTGACGATACCAATCGCGGTAACACCTGCCACCTTTACGGAGTTCCACAGCCATAATAAAACGGGAAAAGGCGGTGGAGTGACTCTACCATCAGCATGTTCAATGCTAAAGCCAAGAGCCAGACGCCAGTGATCCCAAGAGATATGTTCAGGAATTAAACTCCCTGTTGCAAAGTTGCCGGGGCGTAATGAAATCGCGACCACCATTAGAAGTGGAAACATAATGGCAGCGATAAAAACCAGTAAAAATAAATGTGTAAATGCAATGCGCCATTTCTGTGATTTAGCTTGTACCATCGACATAGTTTGGCTTCTCCGTTAATCAAATTTCATGCGGGTTGCTTTAAGGTTAATAATGGCTAAGACACCAACAATTAAGAATATCAACGTGGCAATAGCTGCGGCTAAACCAAATTCTTGCCCACCACCGCCTTCAAAAGCAATCCGATAAGTGTAGCTTACCAGTAAGTCTGTATAACCCGCAGGGGTTGTTGTTCCGATGCGATCTGGACCACCATTCGTCAGTAGTTGAATGAGGACAAAGTTATTAAAGTTAAAGGCAAAACTGGCAATCATTAATGGGGTTAGTGGTTTAAGTAATAAGGGCAGCGTAATGTAAAAGAAATTTTGCAAAGGCCCCGCACCATCCATTGCTGATGCTTCGTATAAATCCTCTGGTATGGCTTTAAGTAACCCCATGCATAAAATCATCATATAAGGGTAGCCCAACCATGTATTGACGATAATAATCATTAATCTTGCAGTATTTGGGTCACTAAACCAGTCTGGTTTTATACCAAACAAGGTGCTCAATACCATGTTGATTTCACCAAAACTTTGATTAAATAACCCTTTGAATATCAAGATGGAAATGAACGCAGGAACGGCATAAGGTAAAATGAGTAGCAGCCTGTAGATTGCTTTCCCTTTAAGTTGCTCCCATTGAATTAGGCAGGCTAACACCATGCCAACCGCGACAGTTAAAACGACGGTCAGTACGGAAAAAACAATGGTCCATAGGAAAATCGCAATAAAGGGTTTTTGAATACCTTCATCCGTAAATACGCGAGCGAAGTTGTCCCAATTAACGGTGACCGTATAGCCAGGAGTAAGGCGTTCGCCTGTCCATTCACCTAAATTATTAATTGCTTCATAATAACCAACTTCATTATTTGGTCGATAAACAACCCCAGTTTTATTATTTGTTAGCAAGCCATCTGCCGCTAAGGTGTATAACGGGTTTGTACTGGAAAATTGGCGTAGAGAGCTAATCACTAATTTAGCACCATTAGGCATCACCGCAGTGATATCAGCCAGTTTTTGCCTGTTTTGCGTGACCGTTCGCAGTGTTGCGCGTTCACCTTCTGGCACTTTTGGCGTTTCTTCTAGCGAAATTTGTTGTTTACCATCTAACGAAAAAGGGGCGGAGCTGAATAATTGCTCACCATCTTTAAGCACGAGCTGCCATTGGTTATCTCGTTGATATAAATTGAAATTTAATGCTTTTCCTGTTTGAAATGACCTATCTAATAGGACTTCTTGTGCTCGCTCAAAGGTGAGTTGGTTGGTGCTGCTATAGTTGGTAAACGCGATGGCGATTGTGGCAACTAATGGGAAAAGCACAAATAAGGCCATTCCAGCCAAGCCTGGGTATACATAGCGCCATGCATAGGTTTTACGATTAGCATAAATATATAACCCCACGGAGCACAATGTTAGGGTTAAAATGGCAAACAGGTATTCCCCTTGTGCATACATTAAAACCACAAGGTAGCAGGATAATAAGCCAAGTAGGCTAACAAGAGACCATTTGACCAAATGGTTCTGCCACCAATGAGGTCGTTTTACGACATCCATGAAGTTGTTCCTCGACAATGGAATGCTTGATGACCCCGCTAAACCTTAACGGGGTCGTTAGGCAAATTATTTCACGATACGTTTTTGCGCATCATTTAATGCATCAGTGACCGTTTGGCGCTCAGAAAGCGCATTCAGGGTTGCAGTACGAACGGCATACCAAAAAGCAGACATTTGAGGGATGTTAGGCATGATTTCACCATTGCGCGCATTTTGCATGGTAGCGGCAATACGTGAGTCTTGTTCCAGTTTCTCTTGGTAAGATTTTAAGGCGACAGCACCGAGTGGCTTATCTTTATTAACGCTTTCTAACCCTTCATCTGTTATTAGGTAATTTTCGAGGAACTCTTTGGCGAGCTCTTTATTTGGGCTGGCTGCGTTGATCCCAGCACTGAGAACACCGACGAAAGGTTTTGACGGCTGTCCGTGGAAGGTCGGTAAAACAGCGACGCCATAATTGATATTGCTTTTATCGATATTTCCCCAAGACCAAGGACCATTGATGGTCATCGCGGTATTGCCTTTATTGAAGGCCGCTTCTGAAATGGAGTAGTCAGTGTCTGGGCTGATATGTTTATTTTTTACCATATCAACGATAAATGAGAGCCCTGCAACCGACCCTGCATTATTAACCCCGATATCTTTAACATCGTATTTGCCATTGACGGACTTAAATGCGTATCCGCCATCAGCGGCAATGAGTGGCCATGTGAAGTAAGGTTCTTGTAAGTTGAACATGATGGCACTTTTGCCTTGTTCACGCAGTTGTTTATCCAGCGCTGGGATTTCTTCCCATGTTTTAGGCGGGTTAGGGACTAAGTCTTTATTGTAGATGAGCGATAAAGACTCAACGGCAATAGGATAGGCAATGAGTTTTCCGTCAAATACCGTTGCATCCCATGCAAAATCAAACACTTTGTCTTTAAATGTTTGGTCAGGGGTGATTTCAGCTAATAAACCCGATTGTGCATAACCGCCAAATCGGTCATGGGCCCAGAAGATAATATCCGGACCATCTCCTGTTGCTGCCACCATAGGGAATTTTTCTTCTAACTTGTCAGGGTGCTCGACACTGACTTTAATACCGGTACTTTCTTCAAATTGCTTACCAACTTCAGCTAAACCATTATAGCCTTTGTCACCATTGATCCAGATGACGAGTTTTCCCTCTTCCATTTTTGCTAATGCAGAGGTAGAGAATATTGCTGTAATTAATGTTGAAAGCACGAGTAGGCGAGTGCTAGTTTTTGTTTTCATGTTCCCGTCCTGTAGTTGTGATAGAGAGCAGTACTGTTTTAAGTTTGCGTTGTCAAAACGATATTCTCATCATCCCCCACTCTACGCCTCCACCTGTTGCATTGTGATCTAATTAACATAATTGCTATTTCTGCAATCAAGGTCACAACAATCAGGTGGAATATCATGGCCTAGCGCCCAAAAATCATCAATAGCTTACGTAATTTTCTCATGACGGTTCAATTTTATCCTTCTTTCTCCTCCCTCCATAAAAAAGTACGGACGGATGATTATTCATTTTCAACAATCCGTTATAGTCCCTGCCATTGAAATATACTTGTTTGCAAACAGTAAGATGTCATGAGGATTAGAAGTATGGCGAGTGTGCAGTTACAGAATGTGACTAAGGCGTGGGGGGATGTCGTGGTATTGAAAAATATCAATCTCGATATCCAAGAGGGTGAGTTTGTTGTTTTTGTTGGGCCATCAGGCTGCGGTAAATCGACGTTATTGCGGATGATCGCAGGCCTTGAAGATATCACTAGTGGTGATTTATTCATCGGCGAAACAAAAATGAATGAAATACCACCTGCAGAACGCGGTGTTGGAATGGTTTTTCAGTCTTATGCACTCTATCCGCACCTGAGCGTTGCCGAAAACATGTCGTTTGGTTTGAAATTATCCGGTGTTAGTAAAGCGATAAGAAACCAACGAGTCACACAAGTCGCCGAGGTTTTGCAACTGGCTCATTTACTTGAGCGACGGCCTAAAGCGCTATCCGGCGGGCAACGTCAGCGTGTCGCCATTGGGCGTACCTTGGTTGCGGAGCCAAACGTATTTTTATTGGATGAACCGTTATCTAACCTTGATGCGGCTTTGCGAGTGCAAATGCGTATTGAAATATCCAAGCTGCATAAACGGTTGAAACGCACAATGATATATGTGACTCATGACCAAGTAGAAGCGATGACTCTTGCCAATAAAATTGTGGTACTGGATGCCGGAAGAGTGGCGCAAGTGGGTAAGCCTCTGGAGCTTTACCATTATCCTGCTGACCGTTTTGTTGCAGGGTTTATTGGATCGCCAAAAATGAATTTTTTACCTGTAAAGGTAACTGCCACCGCAGTAGAACAAGTTCAAGTTGAATTACCCAATAACCAAAAGATTTGGCTACCTGTTGATAGCTCAAATGTTCAAGTCGGTAGCCGGATGTCTTTAGGGGTTCGCCCTGAACATCTTTTACCGAGCAACATTGCCAGCATTGTTTTAGAGGGGACTGTGCAAGTTGTTGAGCAGTTAGGTAATGAAACACAAATCTATATTCAGATCCCTGCTATCTCCCAAAACCTTGTATATCGGCAAAACGATATTGTGTTAGTTGAGGAGGGGGCCTCATTCGCCATTGGTCTGCCACCTGAACGCTGCCACCTATTTCGAGAGGATGGTACTGCGTGTCGTCGGTTGCATAAAGAACAGGGCGTTTAACACTATCCCTACATAATAAAAGCAACTCTAGGAGTATTAAAATGATAACTTTGCGTAAGCATTCGTTAACTATGGCTATTCTTGCAGCAACAGTTCCACTACAGGCATTCGCAGTTGATTTCCACGGTTATGCGCGTTCTGGTATTGGTTGGACGGGAAGCGGTGGAGAGCAAAAATGTTTTCAAGTCACAGGTGCACAAAGTAAATACCGTTTAGGTAATGAATGTGAAACTTACGCAGAGTTAAAATTAGGGCAAGAGGTATGGAAAGAAGGCGATAAGAGCTTTTATTTTGATACGAATGTCGCTTATTCCGTTTCGCAGCAGAATGACTGGGAAAGCACTAGCCCCGCTTTTCGTGAGGTTTTTGTGCAAGGGAATAACCTGATCGACAGTTTACCAGAAGCTGATATTTGGGCGGGTAAGCGTTTCTATAAACGTCACGATATTCATATGATTGACTTTTACTATTGGGATATTTCAGGTCCAGGCACAGGGATTGATAATATTGATTTAGGTTTCGGAAAACTGGCGTTAGCGGCGACTCGCGCTTCTGAAACGGGTGGTTCCTACAACTTCATTAGTAATCAGCAACGTAAGTATGCAGATCGTACTGCAAATGATACCTATGATGTCCGTCTATCAAACCTTGAAGTCAACCCAGGTGGTGTTCTAGAACTGGGAATCGACTATGGGCGTGCAAACCCTTCTGATGGTTACCATTTAGAAAATGATGCCTCAAAAAATGGTTGGATGTTCACTGCGGAACACACTCAAAGTGTTCTCAATGGCTTCAATAAATTTGTTGTTCAGTACGCAACGGATGCGATGACATCTCAAGGGAAAGGTGTGGCGCAAGGCTCAAGTATTAACAATGACGGTAAGCTATGGCGGTTTATTGATCACGGAGGTATTTCCCTCGGTGATAAATGGGACTTAATGTATGTCGGAATGTACCAAAAACTCGACTTGGATAATGGCAAAGGAACGGATTGGTGGACGGTCGGTGTCAGACCTATGTACAAGTGGACACCAATAATGAGCACATTATTTGAAGTTGGGTACGATAACGTGAAATCCCAAGAGGTTGGCTCACATAATAGCCAATATAAAATGACGTTAGCCCAGCAATGGCAAGCCGGAGATAGTATTTGGTCTCGTCCCGCCATTCGTTTCTATGTAAGTTATGCAAAATGGGATGAAAACTGGGGCTATGCGAAAAATAGCAGCGGCGATATTACCAATAATGCATTCCGAGATAATAGCGGTAAAGGCACGTTAACCAATAGTCGTGGTGATAATGACGAATTCACTTATGGCGCTCAAATGGAAATTTGGTGGTAATTACAAAGGGAAGGTAGCGATATCTTCCCATTTATTATCAATGCGATGATAGGTGAAAAATATAATGAAAAAGAAACTTTTAGCGCTGTGTTTAAGTATGGGGTTGCTGGCGGGGGTACCTGCTATCAGTTTCGCAGAAGTGAATATCGTGCCGCAAGATTTATCAGCAGCACCCAATATAGCGACAACTGCATTACAGCAACTATCATGGATACCAGTTAATCCAGCTGAAAAATCAATTATTGATTTAGCTCAACAAGGGCAATCCCTTAATTTCGCCAATATTAGTGGCCCTGTTGCTGCTTATAGTGTTCCTGCCAATATGGGTGAGTTAACCATAAACTTGAATAGCGAAATAAACCGCCATCAAGTGTATTCGCCTAATGTGTTGGTTTTTGACCAAAATATGACGCCTTTTGCTTATTTCCCTAGCCAATATTTTACTTATCAAGAGGCCAGTGTCATGGAAGGTGATAGCCTGAGTGGCACAATTAAACTGACTCCTGCATTAGGCCAAAAACAGCTTTATTTACTGGTGTTTACCACACCGGATGATTTAAAGAACACGACAACTCAAATTGACCCAGCAAAAGCTTACGCGAAGGGTGTCGGAAATGCGGTGCCTGATATTCCAGACCCCATCGCTAAGCACGTAACTCAAGGTAAGTTAAAGCTAAATGTCGCTTCAAATTCGAATTCAAGCGTGTTGATTGGTGCACTATTTGGTTCACCTAAAGTTGCCCCTGTCACTGTGGGGGATACTGCAAGTACATCGGTTGCAGTGGCTACTCCGCCAGTAAAACAAGCCGAAATTTTATCCGGTACAGAAGATTACTTTAATCAGGCTATTAAAAAATCGATTGATAACGGTGATATAGATAGTGCATTGAAATTGCTTGATGAAGCTGAACGTTTAGGATCCAAATCGGCACGTAAGACATTTATTGAAAATGTGAAAAAGCCATAAATTTAAATACCTCGTTGTTGTTCTATGTCCTCTAAGTGCGCGTAATGCGCACTTTTTTAATGATGCGTCGAGCGTGGTGCTGTCTGTTTGCTGTGCTGGCCGTTCCTGCATTAACATGAACCAACTTCGTATGTACGGGGGTGTTCCAGTCTCCTATTCGATTCTAGATTGATCAGAGTGAATACGTTGTAATCGAACTGAAGCTCGCTATAAGCTTATTTTTTATTGTACATTGCAAGTAAAATTTAACTTATGTGATGAAAGAATTATGGATAATTCAATAAATGCTAACCTTAAATATATAACGTTTACGAAAGGTACGAACACCGTTATAGTCAAAAACGGATTCTCATGGACGGCATTTTTCTTTGGTTTTTGGGTGTATCTGTATAGAAAAATGTGGGGGTCTTTTGCTCTGTGGTTAGTTGTTGGTCTTATATTTATAACGTTGTCGCTTGGTGCGAACGGTATTGCAGAAAGTACTGGTGACACTAGGCTAGCATCGGTGATCTTTTTAATTAGAATTTTATATTCTGTGTATCAAGGTGCCACAATCAACAAAAACTATATGTTTAGATTAAAAATGCAAGGGTACGTTTGATAGTGGTGTAATGTGCGGTTATCACGAACTGAGTATCTGATGATAGTGTACTTAGCCTGAACTATATCAGTCACAACACCATTCCTCTCAGTCTTAATAAATCCAATAAAAATGCTGACATGGCAAGCTAAATTGTTTAGTTAAAGTGCTTATCGAGTTATTCATTCTAATTTTTTCAAGGTTGCCTAGTGCGGCCTCTTTTATTAGTGGTGTGAGAGGATGACAGGAGTGTTCCTGTCTTCTACTCGATTTAAACCGCATTATAGCCCATGGTTTGCAGTAATTGGCGAGCGAGTGCCACTGCTTCTTGGCGATGAAGCACGCCCAGTTTTTGATACAGATTGCGAATATGTGTTTTTATTGTGGTCGAAGCCACGTTAAATTCATTGGCTATTTGCACATTGCTATAACCTGAGTAAATCAACCCAAGGACTTGCCATTCGCGTTGAGTTAGCGGGCTAATTCTTATTAACTCAGGAACTTGAGGATGGGTTAATAAGCGATTTACAAAGTTTTCATCAAAGTGAGCAAACTTGTGGCGATGATGTTGATTGATTTCACGTAAAATATGCTGTGCTCTGTGTCTTTCTAGTTCAGAAAGGACATTAAGCTGTAGCAACAAGCGCAATTGCTGCGCCATCGATTCACCTTCAATGACAAAATAGCTCAGAAAACCAGTACGACCCGCAAGATTAAGGGCTTCAATCAGTGTCGATTGGGCGGCATTTTTGTCATTTTTCTGCCAATAAAGTTGATTAAGCAGCAGTAAATTGCGATTTAAATCACTCACTAGCTCCAAATTGCGCGCATTAAGATTCAACTCTTCAAGGATTTCAAACGCGGAGTCATATTCACCAAGTAGAATTTGGGCACGGGCAATATTACGCCATTGACGTTGTAAAAAATGATTACTTGCCAAAGCGGGTTTTAATGTTTGTTGTAACCAGCTTTCAGCGGCAGTTTTATCATTGATTAACTGCCAATAAATGACTCTCGCTTCATCAGCATTTGAGACCCAGTCATCATGATAGATCCCATTGCTGAGTAAATTTTCGATTAAATGCAAATGACTGCGAGCGTTATCAATATCACCACGAACGAGCGCATTGAGTACAACTAAAACAACACATTGCAGCTGTTGTTGAGGTTGGTAATTTGACAGTACTTTCATGCCTAAACGTGCTGCACTTTCCGATTCTTCGAGTCTTCCCCAAGCCCACATTAATTGTGAGCGAATACGTAAGAGAAATTCATGCATAGGCAATTGTTCTAGATGTTGTTCATGAATTAACTCAGACGCTTTTTCTTGAATATCATAGGCTGATTGCAGAAACCCACGCGCGAATAAAATCTCACTTTGTTGCAGCATGCTCCATAGAACATAGTGCCAAGTTGAATGGCGATGGGCCATGGCTTCGATTTCTTGCATCATGCTAAGGGAACGCTGTAAATTCCCCGTGCAATGATGAACTTCACCGAGTACAGATGTTGCAATGATATGCCCATAATAGTTGGTTTCAGGAAGCAAATTGAGCGCGGAGTGTGCCAGTTTCTCTGCTTCATTTGGGTTACCCTTATTGATAGCAACTTGGGCGCGTAGCGCGTCAAATTCACCCCGTAGCGCATGGTCGAGTTCTTTGGTCATTTCTCGCTCGGCGCTATCCAATAAAGTATTCACTTCACCATAGCGATGCTGGCTTTGCATTAACCAAGCTTGTAATAAAATAAGCTTAGGATTATCCAATAGCATTTCCCACGGTATAGCCTGTAATGAGCTTTCGAGTAATGATAATTCACTTTGATGGAATAGCTCCCATGCATGCTGTAGTAGGATGTCCCGTAACATTAATGGATTTTCAGCGGCGAGAGCGTGGTGGATAGCTTCGCTCGGGAAACCCAGTGCCATCCAGCCTTCTGCGGCAGCGTGATGCAGTTGAGGAAGTTCGCTGGCGAGTTCCCATTGGCAACGCTGCCTCAAGAAACTACTAAATAAGGGATGGTAATTAAACCAATCACCGTAGCTATCCATTCGTTGTAAAAATAGCCCTTGGCGTTCGATATCTTCCAATTGCATTTGGCCATTTTCCGTACCAGAAATACGCGCAATTAATGCATCATTCATTGAGCGCAATAATGAACTGGTCAGAAGTAAACGGCGCATTTCCCCATTTACATTGTCGAGAACCTCATCCACTAAATATTCATTTAGGTGACTGGAATTAATCCCTGATAATCGACGTGCGGAGTGTTTTGCTGCATGGGAGTCTTGCTTAGCTGATAGGGCGATTAACTGCAATGCCGTAACCCAACCCGCAACATCATCACATAACCGTTGGCATTCGCTTGTTTCCAGTGGGATTTCAAGGCGATTATCAAAAAATTGTTTGGCTTCTGGATGGGTGAAGGCTAAATGCTGACTGTCGATTTCAAGAAGCTGCTCTTGCACTCGTAAATTAGCAACACCTAACTGAGGGACATTGCGGGAGGAGATAACAAGTGTCAGGTTATCAGGTTGGTGTTTCAAAAAAAAACGCATAGCATCATGAATGGCTGGGTTATTGATCAGATGATAGTCATCAATGATTAGCCAAATGGGGTGCTGCCATTGTGTTAATTCGATAAAAAGCAATGAAAACAATGAGTTTAAATTAGCGTATTGGCGTTTTTGTGCCATTGATTCGCTATTTGGGCAACAACCTTGGGTGGCTTGTTGGATTGCCGCAATTAAATAATGGGCAAAACGTTCCGATTGGTTGTCTCCATCATCGAGTGTGTACCAACCGATATGTTGTTTCTCGGTTGCCCAATGGGAAAGTAACGTCGTTTTTCCGTACCCCGCAGGGCTAGTGACTAAAATAAGGCGGTAATGTGTTGTTGACCCTAATAAAGTTAAAAGTCGCTCGCGCACCACCGTATTTTGATGGCGGACAGGACGGCTTAACTTAGACGGAATTAACATACTCAGTGGGGTAACCATACGGAAGAAGTACTCGCTCGTGATATATCAAAGTTCTTTATATAACTTCTATCAGATTCTAGATTTATGCAAGCATGTTAGATCATTGATCATGACAAAGGTGCGCAGTATCACAATTTACTCTGATTTCGTTAGAACGCATTTTTAGCGTGAGGCAATAGAACAATATCGAAAAGCTTTTATGGGGGGATGAGGCGATCAAGAATATTGAGATAACGGTTAGATGGGATAGGAGGAATGATAAAGATTTAAATTAACTTTTTGATTTTAATTTATTTTTTGTTTTATTTTTCTCCTCCTCCTACCTACTCCCGATAGAATTTTGTCTGGGATGAGGAAGGGGGTTAAAGCGCTCTGCATACTAGGCCAATACATTCTTACTAATAATGAGGTCTGGTTATTTATGTCGCATCTTACCTTCAACAAAACACAATTTCAGGCAGCACTAAAACGTCAATGGCAATTTTTAGGGCTGGAGTCAGAACAGGAAATGACTTCCCACCAATGGTGGCAGGCAATTAGTCATGCTGTTGCTGAGTTATTGGCAGCGAATCCTAAAAAATCCACATCCTCCACACTTCGTCATGTGAATTATATTTCAATGGAGTTTCTGATTGGGCGCTTAACAGGAAATAACTTGTTAAACCTAGGTTGGTACCAGGAAATTGCAGATATATTAAAAGAATACCATATTGAGTTAAGTGATTTACTTGAAGAAGAAGTTGATCCGGCATTAGGGAATGGCGGATTAGGGCGGCTTGCAGCTTGCTTCTTAGACTCAATGGTCACTGTTGGTCAACCTGCGATTGGTTACGGCTTGAATTATCAATATGGCTTGTTTAAACAGTCATTTGTGGATGGTAAGCAAGTGGAAGCCCCTGATAATTGGCAGCGTGATAGCTATCCATGGTTTAGACATAATGCTGAGTTAAATGTACAAGTAGGTATTGGTGGCAACGTCACACAAGATGGTCATGTTTCACGTTGGGAACCTGCTTTTATCATACAGGGTGAAGCGTGGGATTTACCGGTTGTCGGTTATTTGAATAATGAAACGCAGCCTTTACGTTTATGGCAAGCGTCACATGCTCAACCATTTAATTTCGAATTATTCAATGAAGGACACTTTTTAGAGGCAGAAAAAACAGGGGTAGACGCGCAGAAACTGACCCAAGTTTTATACCCAAATGACAATCACTTAGCAGGAAAACAATTACGTTTAATGCAGCAATATTTTCAATGTGCTTGCTCTGTTGCGGATATTTTACGCCGTCACCATCGTGAAGGCAGAGCGATAGCGTCATTACCTGAATACGAAGTGATTCAATTGAATGATACGCACCCAACGATTGCTATTCCTGAAATGATGCGTGTATTGCTGGATGAACACCTGCTCGATTGGGATACCGCATGGAAAATCACGAGCCAAACATTTGCTTATACTAATCACACTCTGTTGCAAGAAGGGCTTGAGTGCTGGGATGAAAGCATTATGCAGCCGTTGTTACCTCGTCATATGCAGATCATTCATGAAATTAATCAGCGGTTTAAAAAATTGGTCGAACAAAAATGGCCAACTGACCAGACGGTTTGGCCTAAAGTTGCTGTGGTTTATGAAGGGCAGGTACGCATGGCAAACTTGTGCGTCGTATCTTGCTTCGCGATTAATGGTGTTGCCGCGTTGCACTCTAAGTTAATCACGACAGATTTATTCCCTGAATATAATCAGTTATGGCCTGAGAAATTTCTGAACATCACCAATGGCGTCACACCACGTCGTTGGATTAAACAGTGTAACCCTGAGTTAGCAGCGTTAATTGATGAGACGGTTAAGCATGAATGGGCTAATGACCTTGAAGCGATCAACGTCTTGGAAGAACATGTTGACGACCGCCAATTCCAGCAAAAATACCGTGCAATTAAGCAACGTAATAAGCAACGATTAGCAGAGTTTGTCAAAGCGCGTACAGGTATCGTGATCAATCCGCAAGCCATGTTTGATATTCAAATCAAGCGGTTGCATGAGTATAAGCGTCAGCACCTTAATTTATTACATATACTTGCTCTGTATAAAGATATTCGTGAGAACCCAACAACACCACGCGTACCTCGCGTATTCTTGTTTGGCGCTAAAGCGGCACCTGGCTATTATTTGGCTAAGAATATTATTTATGCCATCAATAAAGTTGCTGAAGCGATAAACAATGACCCAATTGTGGGGGATCAACTTAAAGTCGTCTTTTTACCTGATTACTGTGTTTCTGTTGCCGAAAAACTTATCCCAGCAGCGGATATTTCTGAACAAATCTCAACGGCGGGCAAAGAAGCTTCAGGAACGGGTAATATGAAGTTAGCGTTAAATGGGGCATTGACGATGGGAACACTGGATGGTGCAACGGTGGAAATTGCAGAACAAGTGGGCGCAGAAAATATATTTATTTTTGGACTGACTGTTGATGAAGTTAAGCAACTGAAAGCGAACGGGTATGACCCACTCACATGGCGTAAAAATAATCCTGTACTGGATGCGGTTCTCACTGAATTAGAAGATGGCACCTACAGTGACGGTGATACGCAAGCCTTTGCACAGTTGGTACAGAGTCTGGGCAAAGAAGGCGGAGACCCTTATTTATTGATGGCTGATTTTGCGAGCTACGTTGATGCACAACAAAAAGCGGCAACGTTATATCAAGATCAAGATGCATGGACACGAACAGCCATCTTAAATACAGCACGCTGCGGCATGTTCAGTTCAGACCGTACCATTGCTGATTATCAAGCGCGTATTTGGCAAGCAAAGCGTGAGGCATAGGAGAGAATATGCAGTGTGAAAGAAAGAATGTTGAAAGGCTCTCGCCAGACATCGCTGCAAACTATATTAATGCCTATGGTCAGTTGCAGGATATTGAATTAGATATCCAGCAAAAGTTGTTTGATGCTATGGGGGGGGAGGCCCCCCATTTAAAACAACAAAGTCTGCCTTTGCCAACCGTAAAAGTCATTCGTGAGAATGATGAAATCAGTATCGCCATTCAAGGGAGTGGCGAGTTTCAATGGGTGTTTGAAACGGAAAATCAGCAATGCCAACACCAAGGAAATGTGTTGGCTGGGCATCCGCTAGTGTTGCCTGCAAATCTTACTGTGGGTTACCACAGTTTGCTCCTTAAGCAGCAAGAAAAGCAATGGCATTGTACGGTGATTGTGGCACCAAAGCGTTGTTATATACCGGCTGAAATTGAGAAGGGCAAAAAGCTGTGGGGCGCGAATATTCAGCTCTATACATTACGATCAAACCGTAATTGGGGGATTGGTGACTTTGGTGATCTTCAGCATTTAGTCGGGGAAATAGCGACTCGAGGCGGTAGCTTTGTGGGCTTAAACCCCATTCACTCATTATTTCCAGCAAACCCAGAAAGTGCCAGCCCATACAGCCCATCTTCACGTAGTTGGCTCAATATTATCTATATTGATGTGGATTCGGTTGCTGACTTTCAATTAAGTGAGCAAGGAAAGCGCTGGTGGGATTTAGCGGAAACGCAGGCTCGTTTACACTCCGCTAGAACGAGTGATCTTGTTGACTATTCGACGGTTACTGAATTAAAACTAACGGCATTAACCTTTGCTTGGCAACAATTTTCATTACGAGAGAAAGCAGACTCATTACGTTTAGCTTTTGAACAGTTTGTCGATGAACGTGGTGAGAGTTTATATTGGCAAGCCGCCTTTGATGCACTACATGCGACCTTGATGGCGCAAAACGAAGCTTATTGGGGATGGCCTGTTTGGCCTGAGGAGTATCGCCATGCAGACTCTCCATCAGTAAAACAATTTTGCACAGAACATCAAGATGAAATCGCATTTTGGTCGTGGTTGCAATGGTTGGCATGGCAGCAATTTTCTGACTGTTGGCAACGTTGCCGTGATGCCAATATGCCAATAGGTTTATACCGAGATTTAGCCGTTGGTGTTACCCAAGGAGGGGCTGAGACGTGGTTCGACAGCAAGTTATATTGTACTCAAGCCTCTACTGGTGCTCCGCCTGATATCTTAGGGCCGCTAGGGCAAAATTGGGGAGTGGCGCCTTTTAACCCATACACCTTAGTAGAACGTGCTTATGCGCCTTTTATCGACTTAATACGTGCAAATATGGAAAATTGCGGGGCATTGCGTATTGATCATGTGATGTCATTATTACGTCTTTGGTGGGTGCCCGAAGGAGAAAGCGCAGCGCGTGGCGCCTATGTGCGTTATCCCGTGGATGATCTTCTGGCTATCTTGGCATTAGAAAGTCAGCGTATGAAGTGCATGGTTATTGGCGAAGATCTTGGTATCGTCCCTGAGGAAATCGTCAGTAAACTGCATGACTATGGTGTGTTTTCATACAAAGTGTTGTGGTTTGAGCATGACGACCAACGTCAAGCCCGACCTCCTGAAATGTGGGCGGAGCAAGCGATGGCTGTCATATCGACACATGATATGGCAACACTAAAAGGATATTGGGAAGGGCATGACTTTGTATTGGGTGAGCAATTAGGTCTTTATCCCGATGCCAACATGTTAGCTCACCTAAGACAGGATCGCGAGGCGGTAAAACAGGGCTTGTTAACCGCGTTAAGGTCGAGAAACACGGATAATCCACTTGCGAACGGGCATTTATCGGCAGATGAAGTATCACAAGATCTTGTCGAGCAATTACATCGTTTTGTCGCGGGCTCAAGCAGTGCATTATTGGGGTTACAACCGGAAGATTGGTTAGGAATAAAGGAGCCCGTAAATATCCCCGGAACCAGTTATGAATACCCTAACTGGCGCCGTAAGCTCACGAATACTTTAGAAGAGATGTTTGCCAGTCAGCACGTTAATCGCTTAATCGAAGAGGTGGATAAACAACGTAACCCTTTGAGTTAACTTTTATTTTTTTTTGGTGGATATGTCCTGTTGTTGGGGCATATCCATTCAAAACGCGACATTTCTTATTTTTTGCCCGCGACGAGTATAACGCAATCACCGAGATAGCAAAGGTGCAACATTTTACCCATTGTTAAGAATGTGCTAGCGGTGTGCGCTAATAATTAAAAAAGGTGAATAGCGATTAAAAATTTCAGCTTCTGGTTTTGCCAATAGGGCTTCATTAATGACTTTGGGCTCTTTAAGTGCATCGATAACAAATCCTGCGTTGAGTAACCCCATAATATAACTTTCGACAGTTCGGTGATATTTAATGACGTTATCAACAAACCATGAGGTATGACGTATAGATTCATCCTGATAATTATCGACAGGCATACAGATAAACTCACCAGACTCATTTTTCATAAATGAAGATGCATGAGCCGTACACATTGGATGTTCAACCGAAAATATAAATTTCCCGCCCTCTTTGAGGTGAGAATAGACCTCGCTTGCAAGCTGATTAAAGTTTTCGATATAGTGGATTGCAAGAGAGGAAATAATAAAGTCAAAATGTTCAACGAATGTCATAGGATCAGTCATTGACGCATGAATATACTCAATATCATCAGTATGGGTCAGCTTTTTGGCTTGTTCTATCATGTTACTTGAAAGCTCAATACCGTAAACTTTTTTCGCCCCTTTACTGTGCGCATACCGTGCAAAATCACCAAAGCCAGATCCCAAGTCGAGAACGATTTTACCTTTTAAATCAGGTAATAGCGCCCTTAGTGCCGGCTCTTCCATGATGCCATTAAGACCTGTATCATTGACTCTTAATGCTTGATAATTTTTAAAGAAAATGGGGTCATCATAAATATTTTGTTCTTTCATGGGGAGTCTCTGCATCGTTATCAATTATCTTCAATCTATTACCACTGATCACCACTGCGAAAGTCACAATAGAGTGGTTGGGAAAAATCAATTGTTTTATCTTTTGTCCATCCAAAAACACCGCCTTCTTCATCAATGGAATGAATGTAAGAGCCTTGTTTGAGCTCATAGAGCTTCCCTTCCCAAACATGCCATCCAACCGATTGATATAAATGGCGGCCTTCTTCAGAAGCAGATAACAGCCCGAGTTGATAACAATTAGCGATTATCTCATTAGTTTCTAACATGAGTTGTCGACCAATACCTTGGCGGCGGTAGTTATCTAAGACCGCCATAGCTTCGACATAGCCTACTGTGACGGGCTGATGACCTAATGCCATATTGCGCTGAACAATGGAAACGTGGCCAACAATATGTTGTTGGTCATAAGCTAAAATATGCATGCCACCTAAAGCGTGCTGAAAGTCATCTCGAGAAAAATCACTGTCAAAGCTTTGGTATAACAAAGTGTAGATAGTCTCTTTTTGGTCATTCGATAACTGCGATGTATGGCGACCGAAATATTGGATAGTCATAGCGTCTCTTAAAACGTTAGAAATAAAAGTAAATAGAATCAACGGTTTTTCTGGGCGACCCAAATATGCCAATAATCTTGTTCAATAATTGGGGATAAATGGGATAGATGATGACGTAATGTATTCACTAAAAAGGTAATTTGATTATCATCTAACTCATGCAAAATGGAACGCCCTGTACGCGCGCTAATATCTTGTTCTAGTGAAGAAAAATTATCATAAATACGTCGAGTCTCACAAAAAACCTGAGAGGAAACAAGTTTGAAGCCATTTTGCTGTAATTCAGTTTCGACTTGTTTCTGAGTGGGTCTGCGTTTAGCTTCAACGTCAATCAGTTTGGGAAAGCATTCAAAGAAGAAACCACGTAAGTGTTGTTCTCCACCCGGGAGGGTAACATTCTCCATGGTTCTATCTTGAATAATAAAGTAGCCTTTATCGGAGAGAACTCGATGAATTTCTTGAAAATTATTATTGTAATCTACTAAATGATGGATCAACGCCCGTTCAAAAACTAAATCAATACTTGAAGAGGCTAAACCTGTTTTTTCAGCATTACCTTGTTGGAACGTGGTTTGTGGATAATCTATCGATTTTTCTCTAGCGGTTTTAACCATATGTTCAGAAAAATCAATACCAATGACATTTTTTGCGCCTAATTCAGCCCACGCTCGGCTGTATATTCCACCACCACAGCCAATATCTGCAACGATTTTATTCTTTATATCCACTTGTTTCTCAATGAAATCCATCCATTCTTTAGCTACTGAACGAGTAGCGTAAGTCGATTTGTTTTTTTCATCATGAAAATCTATAGGCATAGAAAAAATCTCACTTTTAATGATAAGTCCAAACGCAGGGGGCTTCGTTACGTTAAATTCATTTTCCAAGTTTATGAGTGCGAATTGTATTACATATAACGGGTATCTATGATGTCTAGAGTGCTTATTGATAACTTAAATTTGAAAAATATGGGGCTGTAAAATTGAATGTTTTTTGTTTTTTTATCGGTAACTCATCACCTTTAAAAATCATTTAATCTTTAAAGTCGATGATTTTCAGCAATAAATTCTGAAATGACGTAGTGGAGATTTTATCTTATTGTGACTGGCATCTGTTCACAGGAGCTGGTGGGATGATGGAAAAAAATATCGCTGCTGCACATGATGCGGCCTTTAAAGGATTTATGGCGCAAATAGAAAATGCTCGGGATTTTTTTGAGATCCACCTGCCTGAGCATCTCCGCTCTTTATGCGATTTTGACACGTTGTCGCTGACTAATTCATCATTCATAGATAAACAATTACGTTCTCGTTTATCTGATGTGCTGTATTCCGTGCAAACAACACAAGGTCAAGGGTATATTTACTTATTAGTCGAGCACCAATCAACTCCTGATAAACTCATGGCTTGGCGCTTAATGCACTATGCTTTTTTAGCCATGAATCAACATATGCAGCAAGGGAATACTTCATTACCGACGGTGATCCCTGTCCTTTTTTATCATGGAGGGCGTTCACCGTATCCCTATACACAGCTGTGGACTGACTGTTTCCCGTTTCCTGATATTGCTAATGATTTATATACCCAGCCATTTCCATTAGTTGATGTCACGGTGATTGATGATGATGAACTGGTTAATCACCGAAAGGTTGCTGTGATGGAATTGGCAATGAAACATAAACATATCCGTGATGAGATCCAACGGGTACTCCCACTCTTGGCGCAGGCGATTAATAAGCACTATAATAGCAGCAATGATGTGATTACTATCCTCAATTATCTGTTTGCTACTTGGGATACGACTGACTTTGAACACGTTATTCAAGTGTTAGAGGAACAAACAGAACAACACAAGGAAACAGTCATGAATATAGCGCAACGCTTACATAATAAAGGTCGCCAAGAAGGGCTTCTTGAAGGCCGAGAAGAAGGCCGAGAAGAAGGTAGAGAAGAGGGGCTAAAAGAAGGTCGAGAAGAAGGTCGAGAAGAAGGTCGAAAAGAAGGCATACAAGACGCCAGAATTACCTTGGCACGTAACTTTCTTAGAAATGGCGTTAGCCTGGAAATTATTATGGAAAGTACAGGGTTAAGTCGTGAAGAATTAATTTCATTACAATAAATTTATCAGGATAGTTGATAGTTATCTTTCAACTATCCTGAATTTATTATGCATTTAACGTGGCTTACAAAAGTTAGAGGAACAAACAGAAAAACACAAGGAAACAGTCATGAATATAGCGCAACGCTTACATAATAAAGGTCGCCAAGAAGGGCTTCTTGAAGGCCGAGAAGAAGGTAGAGAAGAGGGGCTAAAAGAAGGTCGAAAAGAAGGTCGAGAAGAAGGTCGAAAAGAAGGCATACAAGACGCTAGAATTACCTTGGCACGTAACTTTCTTAGAAATGGCGTTAGCCTGGAAATTATTATGGAAAGTACAGGGTTAAGTCGTGAAGAATTAATTTCATTACAATAAATTTATCAGGATAGTTGATATTTACCTTTCAACTATCCTGAATTTATTATGTATTCAACGAGGTTTAACAAAATTAAGTGGGCACTGATCTAATTGAACTAACGCGTATAACAATTGGCTTAATGCACTATAGAAACCAAATTCATCATAGCGCATACACTGAGCGTTAAATTCAGGCAGCCACTGGAGTAGCATATCTAAGGTCTTTTGGCGTAATATTTCAATCTTTTCAAGGGATAAATGCAATTCGCCCGATGAAAAATGCAGATGACTCAATAGTTCAAGAATGATAGATAAATGGTCTATCGGTTCGTTAAATGCGTCATGACTTTGTAACCCAGCCTCCAGTAATAAGCATTTAACGTGTTCGTTTGCTTGCTTCATGTGGGGATAAACAGAAGCATAAGGTAAAGCGGACTGTTTATCTGACATTAAAAACAAACTACAAAAATCAGCAGCCAATTCAAGTTGTGCATCGTGTCTGACATGTAAAGTAGCTATCTTCGATTCTAATAATTGAACCTCAGTGCATAATGCGGCTTCACTTTTGAGGGTTGAAAACCAATCCGCCATTTCAGCGGATTGGATTTGAGCGAGTTTCTGCGTATCTAATTCATGAGAGAATAGTTGTGCTAGCCATGCATAAACACAGGCTATCTGTTCCGGCGTTAAGGCGGTTGACTTGGTCATTTATTTTACCTGCTGTGCGGGGACATATTCACATTGAGCTACCATTTCAATTGGCCCATTAAATGCATTGACGTTATCTATTTGCCCTGTATATTTTTCAATTTCAACTAAAGCAGTGTGAGCGCTGGTGGCTTGTGCCAACTGAGATGTACCAATATCTAGTGTTAATACATTTGGGTTACCGTATTTACATAGCGCATTGATTTCGCCACCTTTAGTGGGATCATACCAAGCCCCTTCATGAATACGTACTACACCGGGGGTATATAGGTCAGAAACCACCGCGCCAGCTAATACTTGTCCACGTTCATTGAATACTCTGACAATATCTCCGTTGTGAATACCTCTTGCTCTAGCATCTTGAGGGCTGATAAATACTGGTTCTTTTCCACTGACGGCATAATATTGACGTAATACGGGCGACTCACATAGCTGGGAATGCAAACGAAAATCGGGGTGGGCTGATTGCAAGTGCAATGGCCAGTGTTTCGAGCCCGGCCCTCCGTGGGAACGTTCGGCTTTTTCGAACCACATAGGATTGTAGTGGTTTAATAAATTTGGCCACCTGAACAGAGGTGATATGCTTACCTCAGAACAACACAGGTGCCTTAATGAAAAAACGAAATTTCAGTGCAGAATTCAGACGTGAATCAGCTCAGCTGGTTGTGGATCAGAACTATACAGTTGCAGATGCCGCGAAAGCCATGAATGTCGGGCTTTCCACCTTGACGCGGTGGGTAAAGCAATTACGGGACGAACGGGCAGGCAAAACACCGAAAGCATCCCCTATCACGCCGGAACAAATTGAGATACGTGAGCTGAAGAAAAAAATTCAACGTATTGAAATGGAAAACGAAATATTAAAAAAGGCTACCGCGCTCTTGATGTCAGACTCCCTGAACAGGTCTCGGTGATCGGGAAACTCAGAGCGCATTATCCTGTGGCCACTCTTTGCTGCGTGTTCGGAGTTCACCGCAGCAGCTATAGATACCGGGAAAACCGGCCTGACAATCCGGACGGCAGGAGAGCCGTATTACGTAGTCAGGTTCAGGAGCTGCACGGCCTCAGTCATGGCTCAGCAGGAGCAAGAAGTATCGCTGTAATGGCAACACACAGGGGCTTCCGGATGGGACGATGGCTTGCCGGACGGCTAATGAAGGAGATGGGGCTGGTGAGCTGTCAGCAGCCTGTTCACCGGTATAAACGTGGCGGTCATGAACACATTGCTATCCCGAACCACCTTGAGCGACAGTTCGCAGTGACAGAGCCCAATCAGGTATGGTGCGGCGACGTAACGTATATCTGGACCGGTAAATGCTGGGCATACCTGGCCGTTGTACTCGACCTGTTCGCAAGGAAACCCGTGGGCTGGGCAATGTCATTTTCACCGGACAGCAAACTGACCACCAAAGCGCTGAAAATGGCATGGGAAATACGAAATAAGCCATCCGGGCTCATGTTCCACAGTGATCAGGGTAGCCACTATACAAGCAGGCAGTTCCGACAGTTACTGTGGCGATACCGGATAAAACAAAGTATGAGTAGGCGTGGTAACTGCTGGGATAACAGTCCGATGGAGCGCTTCTTCAGAAGTCTGAAAAATGAGTGGGTGCCGGTGACCGGCTACATCAGCTTCAGTGAAGCAGCCCATGCAATAACGGATTATATCGTCGGGTATTACAGCGAGGTCAGGCCGCATGAATATAACGGTGGATTACCACCAAACGAATCAGAAAACCAATACCGGAAAAACTCTAAAACCGTGGCCAATTTTAGTTGACCACTACACTGAATACTCGCAGATAGCCTGATGCATATGCTCATAGAGCTCAATTTTTTTTCCAAATGAACGTGAACAAATGATTTGCTCTTTAGTTTTTGCTACTTCTTCAAGCTCGATGCAAGATTCACCGTTCAGCTCTCTCACAGTGCGTTCTACAACCACACCGAATGTTTTACGGATCATGGTTGTTTCAGCCCTAGCCAAATCAAGCGCTGTAACTATTCCCATAGCATTTAGCCGGTTACTTATTTTTCTACCCACACCCCATACTTCATTAACAGGCACAAGGGACATGAGCCTTTTCTGACGTGAAGTAGCACTCAAATCGACTACACCGCCTGTTTTGGTCCATGTTTTAGCAGCATGGTTTGCCAGTTTAGCCAGTGTTTTAGTTTGAGCAAAACCAACACCGACAGGTACATGAGCAATCTGCAAAATTCGTTGTTGTATCTTGCGACCGTAATCTTCTAACGGGAAATTTCTAAGCATACCGGTCATATCAAGGAATTGTTCGTCAATACTATATGTTTCTACTCGTGGGGCAAAACCTGATAGTGTGTCCATTACGCGGTTGCTGATGTCAGCATAAAGCGCGTACAGTTGGCTAAGAATTCCTGTCAAAGATAGATAAGTAAGCGATTAACCATTACCTTTCATAGGTTGATAGTATCTAATATTAAAAAAATCACCGAGCTTAATCAGCTGTCTATTTTTAATAGTAAGTATTCATCAACATGTCTAATTTTTACCAATTGGATTACTAAGATGTACTAAGTTTAGTACCGAGGGATCGAATGTACAATCTTCACTCAGCACCAACACAATTCACTTTGTCGGGTGGACGACATTTGTTATTAAAAGCCGTCTTCTTGAGAACCCTGCGTGCAACTTTCACTGTACTAGACTCAAACATTTGATACCCAGTAACTTATAGAGCAGCCATTACAGGATCATTCCAAGAGTTGCGAGTTAGCCTTTTCGTTTTAACCAAGTACTCTTGATATTGAGGGGCAAATAGTGTCACTGCACTTCGGATTTTTACATGTTGTTCATTGATACTTGAGTCATCAATAAACGCACAGAAACTTCTGTGGAAAGATTTTCTGAACCAGAATTAAGGAGGGATAAGGTATATCACACTTAATTTGACAAAAAAGACCAGCACTCAATTGTGCTGGACTAATAGTACAACCAATAAAATTTCTTAGCGAAGAATTACCATTGGTAGTTGAGTACTTTCCATCATTTTAAGTGTATTACTGCCAAGGAAAACCTGTGCCAGCTTAGAGCGTGAAAATGCGCCCATCACAAGCATTTCAACATCATGACTCGATTTATATTCCATCAATGAATTAAATACATTGCCTTCCAATAAACTCGAACATACTTCAAATCCATTCTCTTTCAGCATAGCTTCGGTTTGCTGAAACTTTTCTTGTTGTTTAGGTTGATTGTTTTTCACACTGACAAGATGACATGTCAAACCATGAAGTAAGCCTCCTTCAATAATAGTTTTCACCGCTTTATCTGCGGTTTCACGCCCATCATAAGCCAACATAAAACTTTTAGGGGCTGCAAACTCTTTATTGGCAATAACAACAGGAGTATGAACTTGACGAATAATTTGCTCAATGTGAGAGCCCACCACATTGAAATTATCACCATGGCTTTCACCAGAGCGTCCAATCACAATTAAACGAGCCTCTTCTTCCAGATCATAAATGGCTTCAACGATACCGCTATGTCGTTGCATTTTTTCAATTGTGTGACAACCTTGTGCTTGCGCTAATTGAGAAGCATGTTCCAGCATCTCTTTACCTAACTCCAAGGCTAATTTGCTTTTTTGTTCATCTAAACTGGCCATTTCAGTTAATAAAGATGAACGAGCGCCTAAGCCAATAGCACCACTAAGATCTTCGGCTTGGGTTGATGGTGTTTTCTCAATTGCGTGTAACAACAACAATTTTTTATTCAATTTATTCGATGCCCAAATGCCAGCACGGCAAGTGGAATCAGCATAGATTGAGCCATCAATACAGGTAATTACGTTATTCATTACTTTCTCCTTAGTGGCCTGCCATGAGCTTTTCGACTTCTTTAGGATCATTATGCACACCAAACTTATCAACGATGGTTTCTGTTGCTTCACTCATCCCAATAATTTCAACATCTGTTCCTTCGCGTCGGAATTTAATCACCACCTTATCAAGTGATGATACTGAAGTAATATCCCAAAAGTGAGCATGAGTGAGATCAATCACAACTTTATTCACCACCTCTTTAAAATCAAATGATTCAATAAATTGCTCTGATGATGCAAAAAAGACTTGTCCCATAACTTGATAAGTTCGGCTTGCATCTACTGGTGACTCTGTTTTTACCACCATAAAACGACCAATTTTATTGGCAAAGAATAACGTCGCTAATAACACCCCGACAAAAACACCAATTGCTAAGTTATGCGTTGCCACAACCACAACAACGGTCGTTATCATCACAATATTTGTTGATAATGGGTGCTTTTTAAGATCTCTAATTGAACTCCAAGAAAAGGTACCAATTGCTACCATAATCATTACTGCAACTAACGCTGCCATCGGGATTTGCTTAAGCCATTCATCTAGAAAAACTACCATGATGATAAGATAAATACCGGAGCTTAAGGTGGATAATCGTCCACGTCCGCCAGATTTAATATTAATAATTGACTGGCCAATCATGGCACAACCAGCCATACCGCCCATTAAGCCTGCACCAATGTTAGCAATACCTTGTCCCTTACACTCTTGATTACGATTACTTTTGGTATCCGTAAGGTCATCCACAATCGTGGCGGTCATCATTGATTCCAACAGACCAACCATAGCGAGGCCCAATGAATAAGGTAAAATAATGAATAAAGTTTCAAGATTAAGTGGAACTTCTGGCCATAAGAAAATAGGCAGCGTATCGGGAAGTTGCCCCATATCACCAACAGTTCGTATATCCATTCCAGAGACGCTTGCTACAATTGTCAAAACGATGATGCAAATCAAAGGAGATGGGATCGCTTTACCGATAGCAGGAACATATGGGAATAAATAAACAATTCCTAACCCTGCTGCTGTCATCGCGTAAACATGCCAAGTTACATTGGTTAACTCGGGCAATTGAGCCATAAAGATAAGAATTGCTAATGCATTAACAAACCCCGTCACGACAGAGCGTGATACAAAACGCATTAAGCTGCCGAGTTTTAAATATCCGGCTATGATTTGGAATACCCCTGTTAACATAGTTGCCGCTAACAAATACTCTAAACCGTGGTCTTTAACCAAAGTGACCATAAGTAACGCCATCGCACCCGTTGCAGCCGAAATCATTCCGGGGCGGCCACCCACAATAGAGATAATGAAAGTGATACAAAAAGAAGCGTAAAGACCAACTTTAGGGTCAACACCTGCAATAATAGAAAAAGCAATAGCTTCTGGGATCAGAGCTAAAGCCACAACAATACCCGCGAGCAAATCGCCACGAACATTCGAAAACCATTCAAGTTTTATTTTTTCTAACATGAAAATCCTATCATAAAAGAAAGCGACATCGATGCACACAAGATCCTATAGGCAGATTTAGCCTAAGATAATTTAGTGAACGCACTATGCTGCTTTGAAATTGTATTTAATGAAATTAATAGAATAAATGGTACTAAGGTACCTGCCGGCAAACGGCATAATAGTCACGCAAAATGGTGACAATTTTGAAGAAAGAGGTGGGTAGCCTAAGGCGGCGTAATATGCAACTTACAATCCTTTTAAAATTAATAATGTGTGAATTGTTACACGAATATCACAAAAGGTCTATATGGTAAGAACAAAAAAGAAACGGTTTTTCACTTCATCATTAGATGAATTAATCTTTAACACTCTTTTAGTCACTATGACACTGTTTATCTTTAAAGGACTGATAAGCAGGTATAAGAAGTAATAATCCGATCATAGTTAGGCCGCTAAACAAACCAAATAGAGTGGAAGCTGTCCAGCCTTTTTCAATAAATATCCCAAATATCCATGGGGCAGCTGCTGTAGAAAAGATCATCATTGAGGTCACCATAGAGCGGATTGCTCCAATATGCTGAGTCCCATAAATCTCTACCCATAATGCACTAATAACAGGACTGGAACTACCAATGCCTAGACCAAATAAGGACATAAATAGAGGTGCAGCCCAGTAATTATCCAATAACGTTAAGACTAATAAACCGGCAATTAAAGGTAATGGAAGAAATGGTAATAAAGATTTAGCTTGAAAACGATCAATCAAAGAGCCAGAGACCATAGAACTTGCCCAATGTAAAAAACCATATGCAACGAAACTACTCGCTAATAAACTTGCAGGCCATCCCTTTTGTTCCAGTAAGTAATTTTGTTGAATAAATACGGCCGTCACAATAAATGGAGCGGATAAAACGGCAGGAATAATCGACCAAAATCGCCAATCTTTCACGACATCTCTACGCCCTTGCTCTTGTGTTTTTGTGCTTTTGGGTTCCAAAGGTTTTTTCTTATCAGATGTATTCGACTTTTTTAATAAAGTTAAAGCCATTGGTAAATAAATAATCATGACTATCAATGCCAACATCAACCAACTCCACCTCCAACCAAGCAAAGCGATAGTCGTCATTAAAATTATGGGAAGCACCATTTCACCGAAGGCAACTCCGCTAGCAGAAAGGCTAAGCGCTTTCCCCCTTTGGTGAGTGTAAACTCGAAGCATGGTTGTTTGCGCGGTATGTGGAAAGAGTCCTTGTCCAGCGAGCCTCAGTCCCCAAAATGCAAAAAATAACATCCACACAGTTTGAATGTTCGCCATTAATAAACAGGAAACACAAAGTAAAAATGACACGACAATAACCACTTTATGCAAAGCCCAACGGTCAACAAGGCCGCCAACCATAAAAATGACGGCACTACTGCACAACGTGGCAATGGCATAAATGAAACCATAGTCCTCAGCAGAAATGTTAAGTGATTGTTGAATATCTGCGCCATACCAACTCAAAAAAAATGATTGGCCAATATTACCGATAAAAACAGTAATAAAGCCAAAGCTTAAAAGCGGCCATTCTTGGCTCATAAAACGAAAATAACTACTCAAAAATCACTCCAATAATCAATTGATTGGAAAACAACAATCATACGTTTTCTAGAAATAAGATACCTTTTTCCAATCCCTGTCGATACCCTAATTCTAGTTTTCCTTTAGATCGAGTAAAACGAGAAACAGGGAATGAAGGTGGGGGGGCAATCACATTAATTTTGCAATCTTTAGGAGGAGCTTGAATAAAGTCTAACGCTTGATTATACATTTCATGACGCTTAAGCATCGCAGTATATAATTGAGGATACTCTTTTTCTAATGATTTCATCCACTTTAAAATATATGGCTTCTTTTTTCTATAGCCTAAGGGCTGAGATAATATCACCGTAATATCTCTTGCGCCTTGCTGATAAGCAAACTTGACAGGAATAGCATCAGCGATCCCTCCATCAGTCATTGGTATACCATCAACCATGGGATAATAACGATAAACTAACGGAATAGCACAAGAAGCCATGATCGCAGAATGGTTAATATTATCACTCGAAGTTTGATAATAGCAGGGCTCCCCCGTAGTAATATTTGTTGTCACTACCCAAAGCGGCATGAAAAATGGTCTATGTAACGGCTCATTGTCATATGAGCTTCTCCACAGCCACCCGACATCGCACAAGTGCCCCCCCTTAATATAACGTTTCAGATTAATGAATTCAGAGCTAGTAGCATATTTTTTGATGATTTTTTCACTACGGCCAACTTGCTTTGATAAATAACCAACAAGATTTGTAGAACCAGCAGAAACACCTACAAAAAAATTAAAATCATAATAATTATGAGCCATTAGTGCGTCTAGTACTCCAGCTGCAAATATTCCTCTCATCGCTCCGCCTTCAACCACAAGTGCTTTATTTTTTATCATTTTTCTATCTCCTTAGAACACAAGCTTAATTTTTCATAGAATGGTTCGATAAATAAATATGAAAATTCATTATGAGCTAATCGAGTTTGTGATCTTTGAAGTTCAAGTGAAATGTTAAAGCCATAATTTTGCAGTTGGTAAATAAGTAGTGTTTCTGCTGCAATCCCACTAGTACCAATATAATAAGTCAGCATAATTTCATTACTGCCAGATTTTATATTTACTAATTCATTGCTATGTATACCTACAAAACCAAATGATAATATGTGAGGGGATTCGTTTTCATAAAACTCAATGTTATCATTATGTGGTTTTTTTATGACAAATTGATAGTCGTTCAACTTAGAAAATAGCATCTCTAGCCGTTCTTCGACCGTGCAACCATTTAATCTCTCATTAACTTTATATATATCACCATATCGCTTGAACCTTTTAAACCAACGGTTTAAGAATCCGCTTTGATTAGGGATAAAAGCATTATTAAAAAACTTAAATAATGATAATGATATTTTCTTTTTCCGTTTAAGATCTTTAAATTCTTTAATTACAAACTTAGGGAAATTAAATTCATCATAATTTGTTCGGAGTTTATTATTAAAAACGAACTTTAACTCAACATTTAACATGTGGTGATAAAGTTCTACATCTTGCTCGTTCATTAAAACCCTTATTATAAAATAATTTATATAGAATCTAATGAAGATAAGTGAATGGAATATTGCAAACCATACTTAATCCACATCACTTATTTCATTAGTTTGAAATAAGAAAACTAAAAACAGATAAATTTTCTGAGTTATAGTTGATATGGATAATTGTTACATTGGCCTGCTCTAAAAAAAGTTTCCTTGATAGTATCAATGACTGTTATCAAAGTAAAGCTTGCTTTTAACAAATCCTTTACATGTCATTAGGTTGCACAGTTTATACACTTAATAACACAAGGATTAACGTCTAAGCGTTTGGGGTTGATATCTTCACCACATTGAACACAATAGCCATAATCATCTTCTTTTATCCTATGTAATGCACCTCGAATAGCAACCAGTTGCATTTCTCGTCTTCTTTGGTGTTCTAAAGCCATTTGTTGGCTTTGCATCGCATCCATTCTTGATAAACGCCCGACACTTTGTTGATCAAGCTGTACTGTTGCATGTCCGCCAGTTTGTATCCCTACAGATAACTCATCGAATAACTCTCGTTCCATGGCTAAAAGCTTCTTTTTGAAATAGGCTAATCGCAATTCATTTTCACTCATATCTGTCCTTAGTAGTTGTAAATATATTATAAATAGAAGCCATCAATAACTTAACCGTATTCCGATACGAAAGGTTGAGGCTAAAACTAATCTAGCTTCTCTCGTTTTTTGAATTCTAGAACGTTGTTTGTTGACCCCGTTTTTTCCATTTTGATCATTAACTCAATATGCTTGCATTCTTCAGGTATATGTTTCCACATGGCAACGGTGACTTCGTGCATTCTCACGGCTTGAGACTTTAAGCGTTTTTTATAATCTCCAAGCTTTTGTTCTTTCTTTTTAATTTCGCCCTTGAGCTTTTTGATTTCTTTTTTGGCTTTGTCTAAGTCTTCCTTAGCCTTTATGTGGAGAGGGTGACTGCGAATCACATTATCGGACACATTGCTTGCACCATGAACACGCGTTGCTTCAGCGCCTTCGATCAGCGCTTTTATTTCTGGATAGCGTCTGGCCGATCCATTTGATAACCCAGCTTCTTTTTCAACATTAGAAACAACAATTTTAAGCTTGTTAGCTTTAAGCTTTTGTTTCAACTCCCGGTTAATCGGCTTTTGATCAACAAGTCGCGCCAATGCGTCTCTTAACTGCCTTTCTGTTGAGTTTAATCCAAACTTGTCTGCCATGCCTTACGTCCCCATTGTCGTTTCGATCACTAAATTCAGCACATCTTCTGCAAATTCATACTTTTCATATTTAAACCCTAGATCATCCATGATCGCTTCCGCAGCTTTTACCTGCATCATGTATTTGGTTGCAGAACTGGAATTTAATTCATTGTTTTCTTTTAAAAACTCAATGTTGCGCATTGCGTCCATACGGGAGGATTCAGCATAAGCAGCATTTTCAATAAAGTCATATTCGCAGTCTACACATTCACTTAAATCAATGTTGATACGCATTGAACATTGAGTGTTAGTACAATACATCGAAGGAGCAATAGCGTGTAAGTGTTCTTTCCCGTTGGTCAACCGATCTATCCAGTAGTCAATTGATAGCTTGCGTTTGCTTACCCCATCTTCAAAATAACTTTCACCTTGGCGACTAATTTCAGCAACGGCTGCTTGACCTTTACCGCCCGCGATACGCTCACCATTCGCCATTTTTTGATATATGCGAGCAAATATCTCAGCTTGTTGTGTGACACGCTCTTTTTGTATTTCGCTGTATAGTTTTTCAAATGAATAGGCATTTCGGGCATACCATCGCGTCATCGCCATCGACAAATGCGAAAACTGTTGCTTCAAGGCGGGGAAAGAACACAATTCATAACCAATTAAGTAGTATGCGAGGGAGCGCCGTGTCTGATGTGGAGAGAAGTGAAATTTATCGCCCTGATTAAAAGATGTTTGGGTTGGGTCTGAAGTCTGTAAATACCCCATATCTTCTGCTGTAAGTGTAAAATTAAATTTATCGCGGTTAAACTTCGTATTAATTACTGTGTGCAATGCGCTCTTTCCTATAGGGTAGGGAAAAGCGATATCCTTCAAGTTTGCAAACATTCGATGATTATATTTCTTTGCAAATCTGTTGCGATAGGGCGTATTAATAGCATTCAGTATATGGAATGCTTTCCAGCCAGCTTCCGTGGTTATCTCCATGTTTTGCATCAATCGAACTATCTACTATGACGATATCTCCATCTAGAATCTGTGCGTCCATCATAGAAGTACCAGATACTCGTAAAAAGTATGTGCCTGAAGGGTGCTTGATCAGCAAAGAGTTTAAATCGATACGATCCTCTAAGTAATCACTCGCAGGAGAAGGAAACCCCGCAGGGATCTGCTCTGCGAAAAAAGGTAATGGAAGGGCTTCATCTACGGTACATGGGATTAATTTCATACGAATCTCAATACTGTATAAAAACACAGTATTGTATACATCCGAGTTAGGAAATTGCAAGCTATGTATTAGATATTAAAATGACTGGATAACGGCATTTACTGTTTAGCTGCTCACAAATCACGATATAGATAATTATTGTACTGTAAGCCTATTATTGAACTGAATGCGCGATGGGGGAGAGCACATTTTCCCCCAATCATAATTGAGTCTAAGACGAAACTATGCGAGATGCCCGTTACGATATTTCAGCCAGACTACCAGCGTTTTCATGAGATGATTTCGAGAACGAAAATAGAGGCTATTTCTAATTAACTGATCTGTTTTCTAAACCAAGCCTTGAACTGATTGCGTTTTGAGTGAGTGTACAGGTCGTAATCAATAGGATACTTTTTACGGAACTCGCTGATAGCTCGTTCGCATGTTTTTTTATCTTTTACTTGTTCTGATGAAAAACCTAGTGAAGCAATTTTTTGTGTAATTTGAGGGTCGGTGTGGTGTGGTGGTCTTTTCGGTTGAGCACCGACATCGAGTCCGAAACGAACAAGTTTATCATGAGCCAACTTTTGTACTTCAAAGATATGATCGTTGTTCATAGTATTAACTAGCATATCTATACATTCTGTACACTTATATTTACCAAGTAAGTGAATCGCCAGTAGCCTTTTCTCAAAGGAGTAAACAACACTTATATTTCTTTTAATATCTTTCCATACTTTTTCTGATGGTTCTGACTCACTATATTTCTCTTTTGGCTCCTCAAGAGATAATAAGAAATCCTTAGCGGTAATAGATTCTTTTAATAGCTTTCTTTTAAAACTATTGAAAGCAGTCTTCATGTATTGCAAAGGCTCTGCCATAGGATGTGATTTACCCGGCTTTGTTAATCTCTCATGCTCTTGGTAACGCTTATTAACTCTTTCCCAATCCTTTGGATAGATACGTTTAAACTCAGAAAAGAAGGAATCAAAATCACAATCAACAGCAAGGAGAGACAGCACCGTTGCTATTTTGAATTCTTTTTTTGGTATAACACTGCCTTTTGATACCCGTTGTCTACTCATATTAACCCTCTACATACCAAAGTTGGTTACAAACCCCACTTTTATGTGAGGTTACAATTTGAATTGTATGAAATTTTTTGGGGAAGAGAAAGCTGAAAATAGGGCTTGAATTGCCGATAAACTCTGAGGTGTATACCTTTTTATGAGGTAAGCTCAATGGGATCTAATGAGCATTTTTCGCATCCAGCATCTTGCCAACTACCTCATCTAAAGGAATAGTAACCTTGCCTTTCATAATGATTTTTACATAATTAATAGTGGAAGTTTGAACGACCTGCATGTTTATTTAAACCGTTTAATTTTATTAGTAACGGTAAATAATTCTGGTTCTTCAGATATGCTTTTGCTTTAAGCGCGAGATAGTAACTCTCAATCCCCGCAATCACCACAAACAAAACAGTAGCAGACTCATACCCTATCCCATATGCATAGTTTTTACAGTCGGGCAATATATCGTCACTGTGGCTATGTATTGCGGAATGAGGCTCACCGGTCAAAGTATTGATGATAATAATAACCGATGTATAGGCATGAGGACCCCAATTCACAACCGGCTCAATGCATTTACCGATATCATCACAACCATTTTCTACCGGTGGAATGACACAGGTAAGAGCTGAAATTACCTTTGTATCTCGAAAAAGAGAGTCAAGCTGGTGGAGGTACTTCAGCAATGAACCAATATAGCTATCAAGCATCACATGAAACTCCTGTTCTTAGAAAGAAAGAATCATAACCAAATATGCCAACATACAAATAGGTGTCTAACAAATACAGGAGCAAAACTTACACATCTGCGCCCCTGACTCGCTCTTTTTTCTCTCTTTTTCTCTTTTTTTCTCCCCCTTTTCTCTAGACGCGGCTGTTCAGGGTGGAACGCCCATGTAACTACACCATCTTTTGTATGTTGGCATATTTCATGGCGACTTTTACAAAATGAAATATGACCGATCATGCTATTAGGGGTCGTCTCAGAAAACGGAAAATAAAGCACGCTAAGCCGGTGGCAGCGGTCGCAATGGCCTAAACTTCCCCGCACCGACCTTGGCGCTGCTGCGCCATAGGTAATCGCCGGTCAGGTTGATGTGCTCCCACCCCAGCGGCGACAGATATTGCAACAATGTGTCGTCCAGCGCCGTGCCGTTGCCACGCAAAGCACTGCTGGCACGCTCCAGATATACCGTGTTCCACAACACGATGGCCGCCGTCACCAGATTGAGGCCGCTGGCCCGGTAGCGCTGCTGCTCAAAACTGCGGTCGCGGATTTCACCCAATCGGTAGAAGAAGACCGCCCTGGCCAGCGCGTTGCGCGCCTCGCCCTTATTCAGCCCCGCATGGACGCGGCGGCGCAGCTCCACGCTTTGCAGCCAATCCAAAATGAACAGCGTGCGCTCGATGCGCCCCAGCTCGCGCAACGCCACGGCCAAGCCGTTCTGGCGCGGGTAGCTGCCGAGTTTGCGCAGCATCAGCGAAGCCGTTACCGTGCCTTGCTTGATGGAGGTGGCCAGCCGCAGAATTTCATCCCAATGGGCGCGTATTTGCTTGATGTTCAGCCTGTCGCTGCTAATCATCGGCTTGAGCGCGTCATAGGCGGCATCGCCCTTGGGGATGAATAGCTTGGTTTCGCCCAAGTCACGGATACGCGGCGCGAAGCGAAATCCCAGCAAATGCATCAAGCCAAACACGTGATCGGTGAAGCCTGCCGTGTCGGTGTAGTGTTCCTCGATGCGCAAGTCCGACTCGTGGTACAGCAGGCCATCAAGCACGTAAGTTGAATCACGAATGCCCACGTTGACCACCTTGGCACTGAAGGGCGCGTACTGGTCGGAGATATGGGTGTAGAAAGTCCGTCCTGGACTGCTTCCATACTTCGGGTTGATATGACCAGTGCTTTCTGCTTTGCTGCCGGTTCTGAAGTTCTGGCCGTCCGACGATGACGTGGTGCCGTCACCCCAGTTGCCGGCGAAGGGTTGCCGAAACTGCGCATTCACCAGCTCGGCCAGCGCCGTCGAATAGGTTTCATCGCGGATGTGCCAGGCTTGCAGCCAAGACAGCTTGGCGTAGGTGGTGCCAGGGCAGGACTCGGCCATTTTGGTCAGACCCAGGTTGATCGCGTCGGCCAGGATCGTCGTCAACAGCAAGGTTTTGTCCTTGGCCGTGTCGCTGGTCTTCAGGTGTGTGAAGTGGCGGGTGAAGCCCGTCCATTCATCGACCTCCATCAGCAACTCGGTGATTTTGAGGTGCGGCAGCAGCATAGCTGTCTGGTCGATCATGGCTTGCGCGGCGTCTGGTACTGCCGCGTCCAGCGGCGTGATCTTCAGGCCTGACGCGGTGGTGATGATGGCATCCGGTAAGTCGTTGGCCGCAGCCATGCGGTTGACTGTGGCGAGTTGCGCCTCCAACAATTCCAACCGGTCATGCAGGTATTGGTCGCAGTCGGTGGCCACTGCCAGCGGCAATTCGCTGGCCAGCTTCAAAGTGGCGAACTTCTCGACCGGCACCAGGTATTCGTCGAAGTCCTTGAACTGGCGAGAACCCTGCACCCAGACATCACCGGAGCGCAGCGCGTTCTTCAGCTCCGACAGGGCGCATAACTCGTAGTAACGCCGGTCGATGCCGTCGTCGGTCAGAACCAGCTTTGCCCAGCGCGGCTTGATGAATGCGGTTGGCGCATCGGCGGGCACCTTGCGCGCGCTGTCGCTGTTCATGCCGCGCAGCATGTCGATGGCATCGAGCACACCCTTGGCGGCGGGCGCAGCCCGCAATTTGAGCACGCCCAGGAACTGCGGCGCGTAGCGGCGTAGCGTGGCATAGCTTTCACCGATGTGGTGCAGGAAATCAAAGTCGGCAGGCCGCGCCAATGTTTGCGCTTCGGTGACGCTGGCGGCGAAGGTGTCCCAGGGCATAACGGCCTCGATGGCGGCGAACGGATCGCTGCCGCTTTGCTTGGCCTCAATCAACGCTTGACCGATGCGCCCATACATCCGCACCTTGTCGTTGATCGCCTTGCCGGAAGCCTGGAACTGCTGCTGATGCTTGTTCTTGGCCGCGTTGAACAGCTTGCCGATGATGCGATCGTGAAGGTCGATGATTTCATCGGTGACGGTGGCCATGCCTTCGATGGCCAGCGCTACCAGCGTGGCATAGCGTCGTTGCACCTCGAACTTTGCCAGATCAGCAGGCGTCATCTGGCCACCTTCACGAGCGATTTTGAGCAGGCGGTTCTGGTGAACCTGCCGCTCGATGCCTGCGGGCAGATCAAGTGCTTGCCAGGATTTCAGGCGCTCAATATGTTCGAGCATGTGGCGAGAGTTCGGTTTGGCAGGCGACTGGCGCAGCCATGCCAGCCACGTCACTTTACTGCCGTCCTTGCGCTTGAGAAGTTCGTCCAGGCGCTGACGGTGGGGTGATAACAAAGAATCGGTCAGCGCCGCGTAAATGCGTCGGTTGGCACGGGTGATGGCCTCGGCGCTTGCGCGCTCGATGGCATTCATGGCGGGCAGGATAATGCTCTGCCGCCGCAGATTCTCGACAAGTGCGCTCGCCAGCACGATGCCTTTGTCGGTCTGCAAGGCCAGCTCGGTCAATGTATGCACGGCTTGCCGATAGTGGCTCATGGTGAAGGGCTTGAACCCAAAAACCGTTTGCAGCTCGACCAAGTGCTCCCGCCGTGTCTGTTCGCGCTGGCCGTACTCGCTCCAACTTTCCACTGGCATCTTGAGTTGCGCGGCCACCATGCGCAACAGGGGCGGAAACGGAGGCTCATCGACGCCCAAAAAGGTGCCAGGGAATCGCAAGTAGCAAAGCTGCACAGCGAAGCCCAATCGATTCGCGGCGCCGCGACGCTGACGGATCACCGACAGGTCGGTTTCGTTGAACGTGTAGTGCCG
>NZ_JAXADV010000079.1:0-486 GCF_033901115.1 Providencia sp. CIM-Carb-044 | reverse complement strand
AAAGGTAATGCCACTAGTGAGTTAGTCAGCTTTTCACCTTTTTGGTTTTCTATCCATGTCTGCGCTAAAAACGAAGAGGCGGTATCTTGGTTTTCAACAACGATACTGGTTCCGCCATCGGCTTCATTAAAAATAACACGGGTTCTATCTAACCCAAGAACGGCATACGCTTGGCTCATGACGCTTGAGAGTAAAACAACGGAAAGTACTTTTTTAAATAATGTCATTTTTTCACCCATTGAAATCACATTAGTGACGACAAGCAATTGAATCGCTACTTTTAGCCAGGAGACTGTCCGCTAAGAACGTACACGCTTGTGCATCTCCCCAGTTAACGCTAAGTTGGTCGCCCATGTTCAACCCGGTTAAGTAGACGATACCGGATTCAGCAATAATGCCTGAAACTTTACCCGTTACGTTATTTTTCACCACTGAGCCTAATGGTGGGTATTGACCATTAGCCAGCTTAATTCGTGTTATCAGTGA
>NZ_JAXADV010000078.1:0-393 GCF_033901115.1 Providencia sp. CIM-Carb-044 | reverse complement strand
GGGGTATCGCCAAGCGGTAAGGCACCAGGTTTTGATCCTGGCATTCCCAGGTTCGAATCCTGGTACCCCAGCCATCTTAAAACAATCAATAGTAGAATTCCCGGATGGGGTATCGCCAAGCGGTAAGGCACCAGGTTTTGATCCTGGCATTCCCAGGTTCGAATCCTGGTACCCCAGCCATCTACTATCCTACCTAGAGTTGCACAATTCATTTCAAAGAAATTATATATGGCTATGTAGCTCAGTTGGTTAGAGCACAACACTCATAATGTTGGGGTCACAGGTTCGAATCCCGTCGTAGCTACCATTTCTTTTGTTGGGGTATCGCCAAGCGGTAAGGCACCAGGTTTTGATCCTGGCATTCCCAGGTTCGAATCCTGGTACCCCAGCCAT
>NZ_JAXADV010000077.1:0-515 GCF_033901115.1 Providencia sp. CIM-Carb-044 | reverse complement strand
AACTTTGTTTTAGGGCGACTGCCCTGCTGCGTAACATCGTTGCTGCTCCATAACATCAAACATCGACCCACGGCGTAACGCGCTTGCTGCTTGGATGCCCGAGGCATAGACTGTACAAAAAAACAGTCATAACAAGCCATGAAAACCGCCACTGCGCCGTTACCACCGCTGCGTTCGGTCAAGGTTCTGGACCAGTTGCGTGAGCGCATACGCTACTTGCATTACAGCTTACCAACCGAACAGGCTTATGTCCACTGGGTTCGTGCCTTCATCCGTTTCCACGGTGTGCGTCACCCGGCAACCTTGGGCAGCAGCGAAGTCGAGGCATTTCTGTCCTGGCTGGCGAACGAGCGCAAGGTTTCGGTCTCCACGCATCGTCAGGCATTGGCGGCCTTGCTGTTCTTCTACGGCAAGGTGCTGTGCACGGATCTGCCCTGGCTTCAGGAGATCGGAAGACCTCGGCCGTCGCGGCGCTTGCCGGTGGTGCTGACCCCGGATGAAGTGGTTCGCATCCT
>NZ_JAXADV010000076.1:0-519 GCF_033901115.1 Providencia sp. CIM-Carb-044 | reverse complement strand
GCGAAGCCCAATCGATTCGCGGCGCCGCGACGCTGACGGATCACCGACAGGTCGGTTTCGTTGAACGTGTAGTGCCGTATCAGTTCGTCTTTGGCATCTGGCAGTGCCAGCAGGCTTTCGCGCTCGGTGGCGGACAGGATTGAGCGGCGTGGCATGGTCAGTCTTCCCGCAGGTACTGGTACAAGGTTTCGCGGCTGATGCCGAAGTCACGGGCCACCAAGGTTTTTTGGTCGCCTGCCGCAACTCGCCGTTTCAACTCGGCAATTTGTTCGCTGTTCAGCGATTTCTTTCGTCCCCGGTAGGCACCGCGCTGCTTGGCCAGCACGATTCCCTCGCGCTGACGTTCGCGGATCAGGGCGCGCTCGAACTCAGCGAAGGCTCCCATGACCGACAGCATCAGATTGGCCATCGGTGAGTCCTCGCCGGTGAACTTCAGCCCTTCTTTGACGAACTCCATGCGCACGCCCCGTTGTGTCAGCCCTTGGACGATGCGGCGCAGGTCATCAAGGTTGCGTGCCA
>NZ_JAXADV010000075.1:0-520 GCF_033901115.1 Providencia sp. CIM-Carb-044 | reverse complement strand
AAAAGAGTTTGATGCTCAGGGTGTAGCGGTTCGGTTTATTGACGACGGGATCAGTACCGACGGTGATATGGGGCAAATGGTGGTCACCATCCTGTCGGCTGTGGCACAGGCTGAACGCCGGAGGATCCTAGAGCGCACGAATGAGGGCCGACAGGAAGCAAAGCTGAAAGGAATCAAATTTGGCCGCAGGCGTACCGTGGACAGGAACGTCGTGCTGACGCTTCATCAGAAGGGCACTGGTGCAACGGAAATTGCTCATCAGCTCAGTATTGCCCGCTCCACGGTTTATAAAATTCTTGAAGACGAAAGGGCCTCGTGATACGCCTATTTTTATAGGTTAATGTCATGATAATAATGGTTTCTTAGACGTCAGGTGGCACTTTTCGGGGAAATGTGCGCGGAACCCCTATTTGTTTATTTTTCTAAATACATTCAAATATGTATCCGCTCATGAGACAATAACCCTGATAAATGCTTCAATAATATTGAAAAAGGAAGAGTATGAGTATTCAACATTTCC
>NZ_JAXADV010000074.1:0-555 GCF_033901115.1 Providencia sp. CIM-Carb-044 | reverse complement strand
CACTGCGTGTTCGCTCGAATGCCTGGCGTGTTTGAACCATGTACACGGCTGGACCATCTGGGGTGGTTACGGTACCTTGCCTCTCAAACCCCGCTTTCTCGTAGCATCGGATCGCTCGCAAGTTGCTCGGCGACGGGTCCGTTTGGATCTTGGTGACCTCGGGATCATTGAACAGCAACTCAACCAGAGCTCGAACCAGCTTGGTTCCCAAGCCTTTGCCCAGTTGTGATGCATTCGCCAGTAACTGGTCTATTCCGCGTACTCCTGGATCGGTTTCTTCTTCCCACCATCCGTCCCCGCTTCCAAGAGCAACGTACGACTGGGCATACCCAATCGGCTCTCCATTCAGCATTGCAATGTATGGAGTGACGGACTCTTGCGCTAAAACGCTTGGCAAGTACTGTTCCTGTACGTCAGCAAGTGTCGGGCGTGCTTCTTCTCCGCCCCACCACTCGACGATATGAGATCGATTTAGCCACTCATAGAGCATCGCAAGGTCATGCTCAGTCATGAGGCGCAGTGTGACGGAATCGTTGCTGTTGGTCACGATGCTGT
>NZ_JAXADV010000073.1:0-609 GCF_033901115.1 Providencia sp. CIM-Carb-044 | reverse complement strand
AAGCCTCCCACCTATCCTACACATCAAGGCTCAATGTTCAGTGTCAAGCTATAGTAAAGGTTCACGGGGTCTTTCCGTCTTGCCGCGGGTACACTGCATCTTCACAGCGAGTTCAATTTCACTGAGTCTCGGGTGGAGACAGCCTGGCCATCATTACGCCATTCGTGCAGGTCGGAACTTACCCGACAAGGAATTTCGCTACCTTAGGACCGTTATAGTTACGGCCGCCGTTTACTGGGGCTTCGATCAAGAGCTTCTCCTTACGGATAACCCCATCAATTAACCTTCCAGCACCGGGCAGGCGTCACACCGTATACGTCCACTTTCGTGTTTGCACAGTGCTGTGTTTTTAATAAACAGTTGCAGCCAGCTGGTATCTGCGACTGGCTTCAGCTCCATGAGTAAATCACTTCACCTAATGCCAGCGTGCCTTCTCCCGAAGTTACGGCACCATTTTGCCTAGTTCCTTCACCCGAGTTCTCTCAAGCGCCTGAGTATTCTCTACCTGACCACCTGTGTCGGTTTGGGGTACGATTAATGATAATCTAGAGCTTAGAGGCTTTTCCTGGAAGCGGGGCATGAGCTACTTCATCACCGTAGTGACTCGTC
>NZ_JAXADV010000072.1:0-642 GCF_033901115.1 Providencia sp. CIM-Carb-044 | reverse complement strand
GCTCGAAGCGTAAGTTCGAATTTAGCGAGCCTTTCGAGGCTCGTTTGCGTTTTTAGCTTTTTCTTCCGTAGAGGAAACTCCCATGTCTTGGAAAGACCCCAATAAAAACAAACGACTTGGCAGCCCCGAAAATAACCCACTTATTCACGGTGGTGGGTATGCGGGTGGCAGAACCTATGCACAAGACCAAGCCTTGCAAGAAGCCCATGGGCAACTGCTAGAGCGTATTATGAATGGCGAAATGGGGACAGGATTAGTATTCACTTGTACGATTGGTGGGCTACCTGAAAATACCTTTCAAGTCACGCAATTTGATTTACAAGAAGGGCTTTCCCAACTCTTTTCACTGTCGATTCAGGCGGTCAGCCCGTTACCCGAGATTGATTTTCAAACAGTATTGGGTGTGGCCTCCTCGCTGACCGTAAAACGAGATGGAAAAATTCTTCGCACAGTACAAGGCATTTTAGCCGGGGCAGAGCAAGGGAATACCGATGGGGTTAAAACCTGGTATCACTTTGTGATACGCCCTGAAATGTGGGTGATGACGCTTAAGCAAGACAGCCGCATTTTCCAAAATATGACGGTGCCGAACATTCTTGAGACGCTATTAAGCGAGTCTCACATCAAATTTGATAAGCAGTT
>NZ_JAXADV010000071.1:0-672 GCF_033901115.1 Providencia sp. CIM-Carb-044 | reverse complement strand
CTAGCTTCAAGTATGACGGGCTGATACTGGGCCGGCAGGCGCTCCATTGCCCAGTCGGCAGCGACATCCTTCGGCGCGATTTTGCCGGTTACTGCGCTGTACCAAATGCGGGACAACGTAAGCACTACATTTCGCTCATCGCCAGCCCAGTCGGGCGGCGAGTTCCATAGCGTTAAGGTTTCATTTAGCGCCTCAAATAGATCCTGTTCAGGAACCGGATCAAAGAGTTCCTCCGCCGCTGGACCTACCAAGGCAACGCTATGTTCTCTTGCTTTTGTCAGCAAGATAGCCAGATCAATGTCGATCGTGGCTGGCTCGAAGATACCTGCAAGAATGTCATTGCGCTGCCATTCTCCAAATTGCAGTTCGCGCTTAGCTGGATAACGCCACGGAATGATGTCGTCGTGCACAACAATGGTGACTTCTACAGCGCGGAGAATCTCGCTCTCTCCAGGGGAAGCCGAAGTTTCCAAAAGGTCGTTGATCAAAGCTCGCCGCGTTGTTTCATCAAGCCTTACGGTCACCGTAACCAGCAAATCAATATCACTGTGTGGCTTCAGGCCGCCATCCACTGCGGAGCCGTACAAATGTACGGCCAGCAACGTCGGTTCGAGATGGCGCTCGATGACGCCAACTACCTCTGATAGTTGAGTCGATACTTCGGCGATCACC
>NZ_JAXADV010000070.1:0-711 GCF_033901115.1 Providencia sp. CIM-Carb-044 | reverse complement strand
GTTGCTTCTGCTTGAGCAGACAAAATAATTGTGGTGTCAGACGCTTTCAGTGTTTGCTCTAAAGTATCACCGGGTTTAATGGCTTTACCTGCATTGTCTAAGAATGAAACTGCAACGTTATTTGCGCTACCAGTGCTTGACCATAAAGATGCGTTTGTGGCATCAGGTTGGCCATTAAACGTAATTTTTACTTTAGAATAAGGAGTACCTGAAGCACTTGGGTCTAATTGGCAATCTTGTAATTTTAATTCAAATGAATTGAGTGGGCCTTTTTTACCCGCAGCATCTAAATTAACCGCGGCAATATTACCTAATTGAACTTCTTTATTCACATCAGTCGGTGCAATTGTACATGCACCGCTATTAATTGTGCCTTTAAACGTAATTTTACCTGAGCCGGCATCCGCAGCCATTGCAGAAATAGAAGTTGTCGTTAACGCTAAGCATAATGCAATTAAAGTCTTATTCATGTTATCTACCTTATATTAAGTCATTTAATTAAAAATTTTTATCTGTTGTGAAGAACGAAACAAATAATATCCATAAAATGAGTAATCAGATATCGCTAAAGTATGTATTTCGCCGGTAGAATGTAACGAAATATATTAAATTAACGTATTGAAATTAAAGGAAAATAAAAAACGAAATATTTATTAACATTATCACTAGCACCGCGTTAAGGCGTTGAATGCAGATCTTTAAGCCAAAAAA